>NZ_JBFPKN010000120.1:0-924 GCF_040948805.1 Paraburkholderia sp. BR13439
CTCTCTTTCTTTCTCGGCGATCTCGGCCATCAGCTTCACGTTCAGTTCGCGTATCTGTTCGGTACTGAGGGCGTCGAGATCGGCGGGTATGTCCATGGCGACCAGTCTGCCAGAGCGGCGCGCGATGCAGCAAGGGAAACAGTTTACGTACTTACGGGGCTCAAACCACCGTGATCGCGTGATCCGGCGCGAGAGTGCGCCACGGCAGTCCCATCACCAGAGCCTGAAGCTGTTCAGGGCTCAGCCCCACGCTCACCGCCTGCTCGCCGTTCGTCCAGACGAAGCGCCCCTTGTTCAGCCGCCGTGCGGCAAGCCATATGCCCAGGCCATCGTAGACCAGCACCTTCATTCGAGTCGAGTGCCGATTGGCAAACAGGTAGGCATGATGGGGCCTCACTGACCCGAACACCTTGACCACGCGTGCGAGCAGCGTATCGACACCGGCGCGCATGTCGACCGGCTCCGTCGCGAGCCAGATGGCATCGATGCGAATCAACGCAACCACCCCTGCAGCCACGTTGCGCAGTCGCTCGCGGCCGACAGTGGCCAGCGCACCGTGATCGCCGTCGCGCCCCTGCGTACCTCGATCTCGATGTGCGTCGCCGCTGCAACACCATTCTGCATCTGCAGCGGCACAAATTCCGGCGACGAGACATTCAATTCCTGTCGGGCCGCTTCAGCGGCATCGCGTTCCTCCCGCGCCGCAACCCAGCTACGCAGCAGGTTGGCGTTCAACCGGTAATGCAGTGCCACGGCCGCAATCGACACATTCGGCTGCATTGCCGCCCGAATGACCGTCTCCTTGAATTCCTTGCTATGCCGCCGGCGCCGTGTCGGCTGCACCACATCCTGGACAACCTCGACTTCGTCCGTCATGTACACCTGTCCATTTAAAATTTGAATGGACATGATCGTCGGGCGGCA
>NZ_JBFPKN010000121.1:0-920 GCF_040948805.1 Paraburkholderia sp. BR13439
TAAGAGATGGATTCAAAAAGGCTGCTCCGTCCGTCTGAAGATGTTCCAGCAGACGAGGGAGCAACCGAATTTGAGAAGTGCTTCGTGAATGTCGGCCCGACGTTCGAAGCGAATGCGAAGACGACGGAAGTTGTGAAGCCACGCATGCGTACGTTCGACAACCCAGCGGAATTTGCCCAGACCACTGCCGTGTTCTGTCCGGCGCTTGGCGATCACCGGCTTGATGCCGCGCTCGCGAAGTTTCTGGCGATGCGCCTCGGAGTCATAGCCACGGTCTGCGTAGATGACCTTGGGCTTCTGAAGCGGCCGGCCACGTACGCCGCGAATCGGTGGAATGGCGTCAAGCAGCGGCAGCAGCTGGGTGACGTCGTTGCGATTCGCGCCAGTGAGGATCGCGCTGACAGGAACGCCATTGGCGTCTACGAGAATGTGGTGCTTGGAACCTGGTCGCGCGCGATCCGTGGGGTTCGGACCAGTTTTTCGCCCGCCCCCACAGCTCGCACGGATGAAGAGTCGACGGCTGCTCGTGAGAAATCGAGTTCGCCTGCCTCGCGTAACTTCGCCAGCAGTAGCTCGTGCAATCGCTTCCACACGCCGGCCTTCTGCCAGTCGCGCAACCGTCGCCAGCAGGTTGACCCCGATCCGAATCCCAATTTGGTCGACAGGTCCCGCCAGCGGATACCGGTCTTGAGCACGAACAGAATGCCGTTCAGTGCAGCTCGGTTCGCAACCGGCAACCGGCCTGGATACTTCTTGCGCCGGGGTTTGAGCGAAGGCAGCAATGGCTCGATCAGTGTCCACAGTCCGTCATCAACAATCGGCGCGCCCATCCTTGGTTCCAGTTGTTCAGGTGGCCAAGGTTAACAGCTTGCCGAGAAGGTTAACAGCCCCCAGTGGGTCTTTTTGATTCCGTCTCTAAG
>NZ_JBFPKN010000122.1:0-880 GCF_040948805.1 Paraburkholderia sp. BR13439
TAGATAGCGGCAGGCTCATCGGACGGACTTCTGTAATGCGGTAGCCAACCCGCGGATATCAGCATGATCCACCGTCGAGATGTACTGCTACGTCGCCCTCAGGAAATTCCGACAATATGAATTCGACAAACTGAAAAACCGATCCCGATTGACACCGGGAGTCATATCAGCGGGCCTCCCACCGTGGTCGTGGAGGCGGCGGGGTTAAAGTGAGTTTGCGAACAGCTTTAACCAGAGGGAGGCTGAGATGAAATATAGCGGAATCGACCTGCATTCGAACAACAGCGTCGTAACGGTGACCGATGAAAATGATCGGGTGGTGGCCGAAAAGCGCCTCCCCAACGATCTGGCGAAGATTCTCGGAATACTCACGCCATGGCGCGACGAGCTGGCGGGAGTCGTCGTCGAATCAACGTTCAACTGGTACTGGCTTGTTGATGGCCTTCAGGCTGCCGGTTTCACCGTGGATCTGGCGCATACCGCTGCGATTAAAAAATACGAGGGGCTCAAGCACAGCGGCGACGAAACTGATGTTCGCTACCTTGCACACCTGATGCGGCTCGGGATCCTGCCTACGGGAGCCATCCTGCCGCCGGAACAACGTGCCGTCCGGGATCTGGCGAGGAAGCGGATGCAACTGGTGCGAAGTCGCTGCCAGCATATCCTCGCGGTCGAAAACATCACGGCCCGTCAGCATGGCACTCGCATCACCAGCAATCAGGCCATGGGCCTGAGCGCCGAAACCATCGACCAGATGCGGCTGCAAGAGGACGTGGCGCTGGCGATCAGGGCGAACGCGGCGGTCATTGCCACCCTTTCTGCACAGATCGAAATTCTTGAAAAGCGTCTTCAGGAAAAGGTGACTGCACAAGCGGAGTAT
>NZ_JBFPKN010000123.1:0-878 GCF_040948805.1 Paraburkholderia sp. BR13439
CGCTTCGTGCGGGCAATCAGTTCCTGCAGCTCAGCTCGCCTGTTATCAACCACCGTGTCGAGTTGCCGTTCGACGTCGCGCATGACCCGACCCACCCGCGAGCGCAGGGTGCGCAGTGCCTTTCCCATCCGCCGGTACTGCTTCGCATGTGCGTAGCGGCTGATCTGGGTGGCCAGACGCGGCGCTTCGCGGTTGTAGTTCTGCCGCAGCTTCAGGCCGTGCCGCGCAGCTGCCTTCACGAGGTGTTCACGACAGCGCTCCAGCAGCCGCGAGTCAGTCGGATGTGCGATCGCCTTGGGCATCACGGTCGTATCAACGATAACCCGTTTCGCGCTCGACGCCTTGATCACTCCGGCACGCTTCGCCGCGTCGATCGTCTCGGCCAGCAACTCCTCAACGCCGGCTTCGCCCAGCCGTTTGCGCCACCGCGTAAGGCTGGACGGATCGATCGGCGGCTCGGTCTGCAGGTACGTCTCACCCGTAAAAACCTGCCAGTACGGGTTCTCTACCCATTGCCACACGACATCCTCGTCCGACAGGTCGAAGGCGTGCTGCAGATACAACAGACCGGCGATCAGTCGCGGCGACGTCGCGGGCCTGCCTTTGCCCGACACGAAGCTCGTGCTCATCGACGCGCCTAGCCGCTCCCAGTTGATCAGTTCGGCCAGACGTACCAGTGGATGCTTAAGGTTGATCTGTTCGCGCAGTGGATGCCGGAACAGATCCTTCTCCGTTACAGGTGCCTTTGGACCCATCTGAACCTCGTCAGAATTTGCAGGCTATGTGAAGCAATATGCCAGGTCTCTGCAATTCCAACAACACGATTTCTACCCGGAAGCCCAGCTACTCAAGGCTCTACGGATTGTTCAGGACGGACT
>NZ_JBFPKN010000124.1:0-858 GCF_040948805.1 Paraburkholderia sp. BR13439
GGGGGAGGCGGCGCCGCGGCTGGTGCTGGCCGATGGGGCGGGGCGTGCGGCGCTGGGCGAGGAGGCGCTCGCTGGCGTGGGGCTGGTGGAGCTGGAGGCGCAGTCGCCGGCGTGGGCCGGGCAGCCGGCATCGGATCCGGATGCGCGCGCGCTGGGCCTGGGTCCGCACCATCTGGCCTATGTGATCTACACGTCGGGCTCCACCGGCACGCCCAAGGGCGTCATGGTTGAGCATGCTCAGATTGTTCGTTTGTTCGAGACGACGCAGCACTGGTTTGGCTTCAATGAACGCGACGTATGGTGTCTGTTCCATTCCTTCTCGTTCGATTTCTCAGTATGGGAGTTGTGGGGGGCGCTACGCCATGGCGGCTGTGTGGTGCTCGTGCCCGGGCATGTTGCTCGCGCGCCTTCAGCATTCGATGAGCTAATCCGCAGATATGGCGTCACAGTTCTGAACCAGACCCCCTCAGCTTTTAGAGCTCTGATGGATGTGGAGTCTCACAGCAGTGTTCCGAACCGACTTCGATACGTGATCTTTGGTGGTGAGAGGCTCGACCCGTCGATGCTCAGGTCATGGTCTGGGAGATATTCCGGTCACGCGCCACAACTGATCAACATGTACGGCATCACGGAAATGACCGTGCATGTGACCTATCGGTCTCTTGGCCAGTCTGACTCGTCCGGACCGGGTGGTCTGATCGGAAGACGCATTCCCGATCTTCGGCTCTATCTGCTGGACGGTCATGGCGAGCCGGTGCCGTTCGGGGCGGTGGGTGAGCTCTACATTGGCGGGGCGGGGGTCGCGCGGGGCTATCTGAACCGCCCCGAGCTGACAGCCGAGCGGTTCATCGCCAGTCC
>NZ_JBFPKN010000125.1:0-854 GCF_040948805.1 Paraburkholderia sp. BR13439
CAGGTACCGCGCCAGATCCCCCGTGCGATACAGCCGATCGCCCTCCACAAAGGGACTGGCGATGAACCGCTCGGCTGTCAGCTCGGGGCGGTTCAGATAGCCCCGCGCGACCCCCGCCCCGCCAATGTAGAGCTCACCCACCGCCCCGAACGGCACCGGCTCGCCATGACCGTCCAGCACATACACCCGCGTGTTCGCAATCGGACGGCCGATCGGAACGCGGTGCCGGCCATCGAAACCAGCAGGTACCGGATAGCAGAGGGTGAAGGTGGTGTTCTCGGTTGGCCCGTAGCCATTTGATATCCGCAGCGTCGGATGCCGGCTCTTGCATGCCTTAATGGAAGCGGCTGAAACCTCTTCGCCTCCGACCAGCAGCTGCTGCAGCGAACCGGTATTTCGCCCCTCCCCTACATACAGATCAAATAACCGTGCGGTCATCCAGGCAATGGTGACGCCCTGGTCGCGGATGATCCGGCCCAACGTTGATGTCGAGATATAACGTCCGGGATAGAGCATCACCCTGGCGCCATTCGCCAAGGCGCCCCAAACCTCGAACGTCGTCGCGTCGAACGTCGGCGAGGAGGCGTTGAGAAAGACGTCCTGCGGGGAGATTGCGACGAAATCGCTCCCTGCCACCAGCCGGACCACCCCCCGATGTTCAACCATCACGCCCTTGGGCGTGCCGGTGGAGCCCGACGTGTAGATCACATAGGCCAGATGGTGCGGGCCCAGGCCCAGCGCGCGCGCATCCGGATCCGATGACGGCTGCCCGGCCCACGCCGGCGACCCCGCCTCCAGCTCCACCAGCCCCACGCCAGCGAGCGCCTCCTCGCCCAGCGCCGCACGCCCCGCCC
>NZ_JBFPKN010000126.1:0-843 GCF_040948805.1 Paraburkholderia sp. BR13439
GTGGTGGCCGCACAGGAGGCGCAGGAAGCGCAGCTTGCGGCGACGCTGCGCGCGCATCTGGTGGGGCAGCTGCCGGACTACATGGTGCCGGCGGCGTTCGTGCCGCTGGGGGCGCTGCCGCTGACGGCCAATGGCAAGCTGGACCGGCGGGCGCTGCCTGCGCCGCAGGACGATGCGTATGCGCGGCGGGGCTACGAGGCGCCGCGCGGGGAGCTCGAGACGGTGCTGGCGCAGCTGTGGGCGGAGCTGCTGGGTCTGGAGCGGGTCGGTCGGCATGACCACTTCTTCGAGCTGGGCGGCCATTCGCTGCTGGCCGTTCGGCTGCTCAGCCGGCTGTCGCAGATTGCGGGTGTGGAACTGTCGCTGGCGATGCTGTTTGCGCGGCCGGTGCTGGCCGATCTGGCCCGTATGACTGCTATCGCTTTGATCGAACGAGAATTCGATCCTGATGAACTTCGGAACCTGCTTTCTTTGGGAATGCGGACATGACAGATCTAACTAGGATCGAGTTAGAAGATCTCGATATTGATGACTTAACCGAGCTTGTCTTGCTTGCCAAAGACAGAAATTGTAATGACGGTAAGCGAAAGCCCAGGTTGATACAAACCATAGGCCGCGAAGACCTTCTATTGCTGTCGTTTGCGCAGCAGCGGCTGTGGTTTCTGGCCCAGCTGGACAAGGACAGCACCCGCTACCACATTCCGCTGGGCTGGCGCTTGCGGGGCAGGCTGGACCGCGCGGCGTGGCGACGCAGCCTCGATCAGCTGTATGCGCGCCACGAGGCGCTGCGCAGCGTCTTCGTTGATGCGGAGGAGGGCCCCCGGGTTGAGATCCTGCCGCCCG
>NZ_JBFPKN010000127.1:0-839 GCF_040948805.1 Paraburkholderia sp. BR13439
GCTTGCCGACACACCGTGCCGCCGACATAGCGCAACTGCTTCCTCATCGCTGGACGCCGACCGCTGCTTGATCGTTTGATCGTTTGAGCGATCGCCCCAGTCAAGATGCCTTCCCCGGGTGCTTACGCTTCAGCACGCCCATTGCTGGCTGTATGAGCGCCGCATTCTGATACCCACAGAGCGGAAGCTGCGAGATTCCGGCCGTTCGATCTGGTCCGTGTAGATTTCGTCGTTGAGTTTGGCTACTTTGGTGCCCACCAAATGAATGGTGGACGCAACAGTGGACAGCTCTCCTCAATCCAAACGGTCCAAGCGACCCAATTTTTCGGTCGAGTTCAAGCGACAGATCGTCGAGGCGAC
Organism: Paraburkholderia sp. BR13439; assembly: GCF_040948805.1. Taxonomy (NCBI): domain Bacteria; kingdom Pseudomonadati; phylum Pseudomonadota; class Betaproteobacteria; order Burkholderiales; family Burkholderiaceae; genus Paraburkholderia; species Paraburkholderia sp. BR13439. Next base: position 361 of record NZ_JBFPKN010000127.1, read on the forward strand.
GCTCAAGCCTGGCGCGTCGGCTGCGCTCATCGCTCGCGAGCACGACATCAACGCCAATCTGCTGTTCAAATGGCGTCGTCATTATCTTGCCGGCGATTTCGGCGTGCCCGACGTGCCGTTGCCAGAGGCGCCTGCACTCAACTGGTGCCGGCGTGCCCCTCGTCGAACAGCGCCGGCTCCTAGGAGGTAGAATGCGGCGACGTCCGGCTACGCCTGAGCGCTGACACGCCCATCGGTAAGCGCCCGCTTATCCCATCTTGAGTTGCGTTGAGAGTCTTGGGAGCATCGTGTCCACTTAAATAGGTGGACCGTGAACACTATTGACGAAGCAGCGGCACCAGGCCGTCGTCGTCGCCGGCGCTACAGCGTCGAGTTCAAGGCTCAGGTTGTGGCAGCTTGCCAGAGGCCCGGGGTGTCGCTCGCGGCGATCGCGTTGCACCACAAGCTGAACGCCAATCTGCTTCGACGTTGGGTCGAGC
>NZ_JBFPKN010000128.1:0-836 GCF_040948805.1 Paraburkholderia sp. BR13439
CAAACCTGAGTATGACGGAGAGCCTCGAGCTCGACACGGAAATGAGGTGTGGGTCAGCGGATTTCATCGGGGCCTGCAGCATCGAAGCTGCATCAAGGGCCGGATATAAAGGCGCAGCCGTCTCATCTGTCACAGCGTGCGAAAGCCTTCGCAAAATGGGAGGCGTCACCTTGCCGCCCGAGCCCGACTGCTTCGGTACCAAACCGATATACGCGGCAAACTCTCGGCCTGATCGGAATACCCTGGCGTCTCCCATCGTGGCGACTGCTGCCGTGGCGGTTAGTAGCCCAACGCCCGGTATTTCCGCAATGGCCTGGCATCCCTTGTCTCGCCTCATCCACACCTTGAGTCGTTGCTCGATCTTGTCGATCTGTTGATCCAGCTTTGTTAGATCGCTGTACCGTTCGCGCAACGTCTCAATCAGCATCGCGGGCAATCGATCGGCCAGTTTCTCCAGCACGTCAGGCATCCCTTTGTCCAAAGCCGCACGACTCGCGCCCATAACCTCGCCGTACTCGGTCAGCAAGCCACGCAGCGCGTTGATCTGCATGGTGCGGATCTTGACCAACTGCTGCCGCACTCGGTGCATGGCCAGCACTGCCTACTGGTCTTCCGTCTGACCGCGACTGCCTTGCAAGGTTGCTGCACCGCCAGCCAGATTGCTTTGGCATCCGCTGCATCGTTCTTGTTGCCGATGTTGAATGCCTTGACTAGGGAAGGTCTGCAAAAGTCCTGGCGTTGACGTCTCGGTGGACTATCCTGGGAGAAGGCAGGTTTAAGGGGTACCTCGATGACACAGCTTGGTCTTGGTCTGGATCTTTCAACGAAACGCACGC
>NZ_JBFPKN010000129.1:0-825 GCF_040948805.1 Paraburkholderia sp. BR13439
GGGCGGGGCGTGCGGCGCTGGGCGAGGAGGCGCTCGCTGGCGTGGGGCTGGTGGAGCTGGAGGCGGGGTCGCCGGCGTGGGCCGGGCAGCCGTCATCGGATCCGGATGCGCGCGCGCTGGGCCTGGGTCCGCACCATCTGGCCTATGTGATCTACACGTCGGGCTCCACCGGCACGCCCAAGGGCGTGATGGTCGAGCACCGCAGCACCGTGAACCTGCTGCACTGGAGCCGCCGCGTGTTTGCGGAATCCGAGACCAGCCGCATGCTGTTCTCTACCTCGATCGGCTTCGACCTGTCGGTCTATGAGTGCTTCGTTACGCTGTCGCAGGGAGGCACACTCTATCTTGTCGAGGATGCGCTGGCACTGACGCAGACACCCCTGGATGTCTCGCTGATCAACACGGTTCCCTCGACGATGGCGGCGCTGCTCGACCAGCAGGCCGTGCCGGCATCGGCGCGCGTAATCAACCTGGCGGGCGAGCGGTTGCCCGCCAGCCTGATCGGCAGAGTGTTCAGCAGCAGTGGCGCAGAGAAGATCTGCAACCTGTACGCTCCGTCCGAAACGACGACGTATTCGACCTGGACCTGCATGGCAAGGGGGGAGGCGGTCGTTGAAACGATCGGCCGTCCGATTGCGAACACGCGGGTGTACGTGCTGGACGATCATGGCGAGCCGGTGCCGTTCGGGGCGGTGGGTGAGCTCTACATTGGCGGGGCGGGGGTTGCGCGTGGCTACCTGAAGCGTCCGGAACTGAGCGCGCAGCGGTTCATGGCCGATCCGTTCAGTGCGCAGCCGGGCGCGCGGATGTATCGCACGGGGGACC
>NZ_JBFPKN010000012.1:0-277738 GCF_040948805.1 Paraburkholderia sp. BR13439
GCCCACACTTATCGGCTGTTAGTTTTTAAAGATCGATCCGCCCAACCCGCAGCGCCTGAACTACCACCACCCGGCACTGCTTCGTTTGCGTCGCTGCGTCTGCAGCAGAGAAACGAGATTATGGAGAGCGATCGACAACCCGTCAAGCCCCTTCTGCGAATTTCTTTTGGGAGCAAAGACTCTCGTCTCCATCTCCTTGCCCACACCCGTAAAAGAGTCAACGCACGTCAGACCTAAAAAGAAGCAAAAATAGTTAGTCCTCCAATTCAATCCACTGAAGTCCAGATACCGATAAAACAAAGTAGTCCGAGCACAGCTCGAATCCGCCAACGGTCCCCAAGTTAAAGTTTTACCCTTCCGCGCCGTCAATCAGATCATCCCGCCACTTAAATTAGCTGCCGACTATGGACAATCCCGTCGACGCACACGTCGAGGAAACCCAGCGCGCCGCTGCATCGCCGGCGCTCGAACCCGATTCGGTGCCGGTAGGCACGCCGCTCCCATGGCCGATCGTCGATGCCGACGGTACGCTGCTGTTCGCAAGCGCGACGACGCTCGCGACCACCGACGAACGCGCCTTTCTGTTTCAACACTTCCACCCGCACCGCGGCGACCTGCACGACCTCGGCGCACAACAACCGCCGGCGCCCACGACCCAGCCCGACGAGACCGGCGAGCTGACGCTGAAAGACATGCACCTCGAGATCGGCGCATTGATCGGCATGCGTTCGCAACTCGGCAGCGGCGCGCCGATGCACCCATGCCGCATCATCGGTTTCGCGCCGAATCATGCGCTGTTCGTCACGCCGCCGATGCAGCACGGCCAACCGCTGCCGCTCACGCCCGGCGAGAACGTCGAGCTCGTCGCGATCGCGAGTCAGGCCGTGTTCCGTTTCGTCTGCACGGTCGAAGCAATCTGCCGCGTGCCGTTCGACTATGTCGTGTTGTCGAGACCCGGCATGGTCCGCCGGCTACGCGAGCGCAAATCGATCCGCGTCCACGCGCATCTGCCCGTGCGGTTTGGCATCGGTGGGGCCGGCGACACGTACGAAGGCCTTGGCCTCGCCAAAGGCATCAGCGCACTCGGCATGTCGTTGTGCGCGTCATGGACACTGGGCGAGGTCGGCGAGCGGCTGCGCATCGCGTTTCGGCTGAAGTCCGCCGAATACGATTCGCAGATCGAGACGATGGCAGTGATCCGCAACGTTCAGAAGGGCAAGACGCCTGGCGAGCCGTCCATGCATGGGCTCGAACTGGATCAACTCGATTCCGCTCAACAGATGGCGATGAAGGTGTTCGTGTTCGATCGTCAGGAGGATGTCCAGCATTGGTCCAACGGGCTGAAATAGACGCTCCGGCTGGCAACCAACGCGCGCGAACGGAGCCGTCCGAACTCGCTGCGCACACATCGATCAGCCGATCAACTGTTCCGGCGTCAACCGCCGCGCTCCCCACGCACTGGCGAGCACTTCGCAACGGCCGAGCCGTATCGCACCCCGCTCGAAATCGACGAACACGACTTCGTCGGCGTCGGCCGGCCGCGCGGGTTCGTCGCGCGTGCGGCCGTCGGTCAGAATCCAGAGCCAGCGCTGCTGGGCCGGCCGTCGCCGCGCGCAGCGCTCGAGCAAATGCGCGGCGCTCCGCACGCCCGACGCGAGCGGCGAGCCGCCACCTCCGCCCACGGGCGCGAGCCATCGCTCGTTCCACCAGCGCGGCACGGCGGGGCCGAAGCGTATGTCCGCGCCCGCACCGCCGAAGTAGATCAGCGCAGCCTCGGTGCGCATCGCACTCGCACGGTCGAACAAGGCAGTCAGTAGCCCTTTCGCGAGCGCGAGGCGTTGGCCGGCCAGCATCGACCCGGAGCAATCGAGCACGAAGCAATGCAGCACACCGCCGCGCGGCGCTTCGCGTGCGAAACGCAAATGCTCGCGACGCAGCGTGCGCTCGCGCATCGCGGCGAGCGTCGGTGGCCAGGCAATGCGCCGGCCCGGTTCGCCGCGCGACGTGTCGCGCGCATCCGTCCCCGCACCTTGCGGCCATCGAAAACCGCTGCGCGAGTCAGCGGCGGCGCCCTTCCGATGGCTCAGCGTTTTTTTGCGTCGAGCGGAATGACGCCTTTGACAGGCACAGTCGCGGTCGGCTCGGGCGGCAGGTAACCCCAGTCGGAGTCAGCGGAAGATATCGCCGTATCGCCGCACGCACCCCCGGCGACGCCCTGTGACCGCGCCTCGCTTTCCGGCTGACGCTGATTCCCATGTTGCGAATCATGTTGACGTCGCCGATGAAGCAGCACCGCATCGGCGACGCGCTCCACATGTCCGACCGTCACCGCATCCGTCTGTTCGAACGCGGCCAGCGCGCGCGCCGCGCGCAGCATCACGAGGTCGGCGCGCAGGCCGTCGACGGCCGCGTCGATGCATAGCGCGCTCACGCGCGCATGGACGGGGTCATCGAACGCCAGCAGCGGCAGCGCCGCGCGCGCCAAGCGAATTCGCTGCACGTATGAAGCCTGCTGCTCCGCATAAGAGGCACGAAACCCCGCGGGATCGAGATCGAACGCGAACCGCGCTTTGACGATCGCCTGCCGCACCTGCGGCTCGAACGCGTTCTGCAACTCCACCATCAGACCGAAGCGGTCGATCAGTTGGGGCCGCAACTCGCCCTCTTCGGGATTCATCGTGCCGATCAGCACGAAGCTCGCGTCATGACTGTGCGACACGCCATCGCGTTCGACGGTATTCACGCCGCTCGCCGCCGCATCGAGCAACGCATCGACGAGCGCATCGGGCAGCAGATTGACTTCGTCGACGTACAGCACGCCGCGATGCGCCTTCGCGAGCAGCCCCGGCGAGAAGCGCACCGAGCCGTCGCGCAACACGGTTTCGATATCGAGCGTGCCGATCAGACGATCCTCGCTCGCGCCAAGCGGCAGATTCACGAGCTGCCCTTCCGGCAGCAGCTCGGCGAGCGCGCGCGCGGCGGTCGACTTCGCGGTGCCGCGCGGCCCGCTGATCAGTACGCCGCCCAAGCCCGGATCGATCGCGGCGAGCACCAGCGCCTGCTGCAACGAAGCCTGGCCAATCAGCGCCGCAAACGGAAAAACCGGCCGCGACGCGGTGCCCGATGAGGAGCCGGCGCCACCCAGGTCGTCCGTTCCTCGCATCGCTCCATTCATGTTTGTCTTCCTTCGATCTGCTGTTCGCTCGCAAGCAGATGCGCTTCCACCTGCGCGCGATAGTCGCCCGGCTGCTGCCACAGCCCTCGCTGCATCGCTTCGAGCAAACGCTCGCAGATCGAATGCAGCGCATGCGGGTTGTGCCGTTGCATGAACGCGCGGGTGTCTGCGTCGTTCAGATAAGCATCGGCGACGAGCGCGTATTGATGATCGGCGATCACGCGCGCGGTCGCGTCGTAGCCATACAGATAGTCGACGGTCGCGGCGATCTCGGCCGCGCCCTTGTAGCCGTGGCGCTTCACGCCATCGAGCCATTTCGGATTGACGACGCGCGAGCGGATCACGCGCGCAATCTCCTCCTGCAGCGTCCGCACGCGCGGCGCGGCCGGATTGCTGTGATCGGCGTGATAGACACTCGGCTGCTGACCGGCCAGATGCCGGACCGCCGCGACCATGCCACCCTGAAACTGGTAGTAGTCGTTCGAATCGAGCACGTCGTGCTCGCGGTTGTCCTGGTTCTGCAGCACCACATCCAGCGCTGCGAGGCGCGCGCCAAACGCTTGATGCGCTTCCTCGCCCGCGCTCTTCTGCGCATACGCATATCCGCCCCACGCCTGATACGCGTTCGCCAGATCGGCGTCGCTCTGCCACTCGCGCGAGTCGATCATCTGCTGCAGACCCGCGCCGTACGCGCCGGGTCGCGCGCTGAACACACGCCAGCCGGCGCGCTTGCGCGCATCGACCGGGTCCATGCCGCGGGCGATCAACGCATCGCGTTCGCGCTGCACGCGCGCGCGAATCGGATTCAGCTCCGGGGGCTCGTCGAGTTCGGCAACCGCCTGCACGGCCGCATCGAACAGATGCATCACGTTCGCGAACGCATCGCGAAAGAAACCGGATACGCGCAACGTGACGTCGATACGCGGCCGGTCGAACGCTTCGATCGGCATGATCTCGAAGTCCGTCACGCGATGACTGCCCGGCGCCCACTTCGGCCGCACGCCGAGCAGCGCGAGCGCCTGGGCGATATCGTCGCCGCCGGTGCGCATCGTCGCAGTGCCCCAGACCGACAGGCCGATCGCGCGCGGATAATCGCCATGCTCCTGCAGATGCCGCTCGATCAGTTGCTGCGCCGATTTCAGGCCGAGTGCCCACGCGGCTTGGGTCGGCACCGCGCGCGTGTCGACCGAATAGAAGTTGCGGCCGGTGGGCAATACGTCGGGCCGACCGCGCGAAGGCGAGCCGCTCGGACCTGGCGGCACGAAACGCCCTTCGAGGCCGCGCTTGAGCTGCGTCATTTCCTGCGGACCGCAGGCGTCGAGGCGCGGCAGCACGTCCTCGCGCAGGCGCGCGATCACCTGTGCCGCTTGCGGCAGATCTTCGTCGCCTGCTGGGACGGCCCGCGAACGATCCGCGTCATCGCAATCGACACCGCAGACGCCGCGCAACAGCTCGCCCGCAAGCAACTCGAGGCGCTCGCGGGTATCGCCGCAATGTCGCCACGGTGCGTCGCTGACCCGCTGCAAAACTTCGGGACGCGGGCCGTCCCATGCGGCGGCCCAATCCACCCTCAATGGATCGAACAGATGATCGATGCGCAGATCGCGCGCCAGCGCGTCGACGAGCCCTGCCTTGCCGCCGTGTCCATCGCCGATGGGAAAGCGCCCGAGCGCGAGCAGCGTATCGCGCCGCTGCACGCCGCGCGGCGACTGCCCGAACGTATGCAGGCCATCGCGAATCTGCGCTTCCTTCAGCTCGCACAGCCACGCATCGACGCGCGTGAGCAGCGCGTCTTCATCGTCCTGTCCGTTCGGCGCCGCGAGACTCAGTTCTTCGTGCAGCCGATGCTCGACGATCGTCATCAGAATCGTGCGACGCAAGAGCTTTGCGCGACGCGAATCGACCATCAATGCTTCGTAGTATTCGTCGACCTGCCGCTCGAGGTCTTGCAGCGGCCCATAGCTTTCAGCGCGCGTAAGCGGCGGCATCAGATGATCGATGATCACCGCCTGCGCGCGCCGCTTCGCCTGGCTGCCCTCGCCCGGATCATTGACGATGAACGGATACAGATGCGGCATCGGCCCGAGAATCAGATCGGGCCAGCACGCATCGCTCAACGCGACGCTTTTGCCCGGCAGCCATTCCAGGTTGCCGTGCTTGCCGACGTGCACGACCGCGTCGATGCCGAACTGGTGGCGCAGCCAGAAGTAGAACGCGAGGTACGCATGCGGCGGTACGAGCTCGGCATCGTGATAGCTCGCATAGTCGCCTTGCTCGCGCGAACGCGAAGGCTGAATGCCGACGAACACCTGGCCGCAGCGCCAGCCAGCGATCATGAAGCGGCCGCGCCGCAGCGTCGGGTCCTGGTCGGGCTTGCCCCAGCGCGCGTTCAACGTGTCTCGCACGTTCGCCGGCAACGCGTCGAAATGCGCGAGATAGTCGTCGAGTGCGAGGCTTTGCAGGGCCGGACGCAGATCGCGGACGACCGGATCGTTGGTCACGCCCTCGGTCAGCCTGTTCAACAACGCGTCGCCGTCGTCGGGCAATTCGCCGACACGATAGCCCTCATCGCGCAGCATCGACAGAATGCCGACCACCGATGCCGGCGTATCGAGCCCCACGCCATTGCCGATGCGCCCTTCGCTCATCGGATAGTTCGCGAGAATCAACGCGACTTTCTTGTCGGCGTTATCGAGCGAACGCAGACGGCACCAGCACCGGCTCAGCTCGGCGAGAAAGCGCACCCGTTCGAGGTCGGGCTGATAACGAACCACGTCGACCTGCGTATGCGCACAACGATACGCGAGCCCCTTGAAGCTGATCGCGCGCGTGATGATGCGCCCGTCCACCTCGGGCAGCGCGACGTGCATCGCGATGTCGCGCGAATTGAGGCCGTGGTTGTCTTTCAGCCAATCGTCGCGATTGCCGCCGCTCAGGATCACCTGGAACACCGGCGCCTCGCCGGCGAGTGCGAGCGGCTCGGGGTCGTCGATCGCGGACGCGGCGAACGCGGTGGTGTTCAGCACCAGCGCGACGCCATGTTGCGCGCACAGCGACTGCACGACATCGCGGCTCATCGCATCCTTCAACGACGTGATCGCGAGAGGCAGCGGATTGAGCCCTTGCGCTTCGAGCGCATCGATCAGCGCATCGAACACCGCGGTATTGGCGGCCTGCAGATGCGCCTTGTAGAACAGGATCGCGACAACCGGCGCGTCCTCCCGCCAACGCGCCTGCCAGTCGGCAACGGTAGGCGTATCGCGCTCGGGGTGATACAGCGACGCGGCCGGCAATGCGCGCGGCGGCTCGGGTTCGCGCCCCCAACCGAGCGCGCGGTACGCGATGCAGCGCAAAAACGCCTCGGCGTTCTGCGGACCGCCCTCGCGCAGATAGCGCCACAACTGCTGACACAACTCGGCGCTCGCGGTGCTGCGCGCGAGCAGGTTCGGGTCCTCCTGCAGATCGCCGGAAAACATCGCGAGCGTTTGCTGTTTGCGCTGCGCGAGCGCGACGACCTGCTCGATGCCGTACGGCCAATACGCTTCGCCGCCGAGATGATCGACGACGACCACGCGCGCATGCTGCAACACGTCGTCGAGATAGAAATCGACCGAGGCCGGCTGACGCAGATACGTGACGTTCGCGAGCCGCAGGCTCGGGAAGCCCTCATCGAGACGCGGCACCACGCTCGCGAGCAGCGACAGCGTGGTATCGGCGGAACTGAGCACGACGATATCGGCGGGCTGCTGATCGATGCGGATCACGCCCTGCGTATCGTCGACGAAACCGCCCGGCGTCGTGCGCAGCAAATGCATGCTTGTGCGCCCGTTATGCCGTCGCGTTCGACGTCGCGCCGAGCGCCGCGTCGAACGCCTGTTGCAGCGCGGGTTGATCGAGGTCTTCGCCGATGAGGACGAAGCGGCTCAGGGCGTCGTCGCCGTTTTCGCCCGCCTGCCAGCGCCGGTCGAAGTAGCTGTCGAAGCGCCGGCCCACGCCCTGGATCACGAGGCGCATCGCCGCGCCCGGCAGTGCCGCGAAGCCTTTGACACGGTAAATCGTGTGGTTTTCGACCAGCGTCTGCAACGCGGCGAGCGCCGCGTCGCGCGACGGCACCGATGCCTGCACGACGACCGAATCGAATTCGTCGTGGTGATGATCGGGGTCGTCGGCGGAACCGTGGTGGTCGTGACGCAGATGGATCGTCTGTTCCGACGCCGCTTCGAGCCCCAGCAGCGTATGCAGGTCGAGCTGCCCCCGCTGCGCGCGCACGATCTTCACCTGCGGCGGAATCTCCGCGCGGATCGCGGCCTCCACTTCGTGCTGCCGCGCGTCGTCGATCAGATCGGTCTTGTTCAGAATCACCAGATCGGCAGCCGACAACTGGTCTTCGAACAGCTCGTGCAGCGGCGACTCGTGATCGAGATTCGGATCGGCCTTGCGCTGCGCATCGACGGCGACGGGGTTATCGGCGAACTGCCCGCTTGCGGCGGCCGGGCCATCCACCACCGTCACCACCGCGTCGACCGTGAAGCCGTTGCGGATCTGCGGCCAGTTGAACGCCTGCACGAGCGGCTTCGGCAACGCGAGCCCCGAGGTTTCGATCAGCACGTGATCGAGTTCGTCGCGCCGCTCCGCGAGCTTTTCCATCACCGGGAAAAACTCTTCCTGCACGGTGCAGCACAGACAACCGTTCGCGAGTTCATACAATTGCCCTTCGGTCTCGACGCCGTTTTCATCGCAACCGATGCCGCAGCCCTTGAGGATTTCGCCGTCGATGCCGAGTTCGCCGAACTCGTTGACGATCACCGCGATGCGCTTGCCGCCCGCATGCTGAAGAATGTGCCGCAGCAACGTAGTTTTGCCACTGCCGAGAAAGCCGGTGACGATCGTGACGGGAATCTTGCGCAATTGAGTTTGCATCGTGAGGTCCATCCCTTTGCGTTGCATCGGTCTGCCGCAAGTTCCGCGCATCGGTCGGCATCGGCTGGCGAATGGAGCGAATGAAGCACGCGCAACAGTACCAGCGATCACCAGAAACGGGGACGAACGACGGCATTGCCGCGACAACGGAAATACAGAAAGCGGAACTGAGGTCATGAACGCGCCGCCGCATCCCCGCGGCGGTCGTTCTGCTTCTTCGGGCCGGTATCCGGGCTGGCGAAAGCGCCGCTTCCCCTTCCCGGACGAGTGGTTTCTCGTCCAGTGGTGATATGTCGACGCGACCTTGCGCGAGGACATCGAAGCCGGCACCGCGGCGCCCGGCTATCAAGCCGGAACCGCTTTTCGCTTACCGTTGCGGGGACAGCACAGGTTAGCCGCTCTAGCGCAGATGGCTCCCTGTTTCCCGTTTAACTGCATGCGCACGAACGCGCACGCGAGCACCCAAAGTGCGTGCGAGTGTAGGCCCCCGGGCATGCGCAGTCAAGGAACGCAGGGCGTCGGAAAGCGCCGCCGAGGCTTATCTGGCAAGGCGTCATGTGCTATCGTATGCGCGCGTTTGGTGCCCGCACATGCGCTCGCATGTGCAGTTAAACGGGAAACAGGCAGCGCGTCGCGCGTTCAACCTGTGCTGTCCCCGCAACGGTAAGCGACCTGCGGCGCGCGATTCGATTCGCCTTCGATTCCGCTGTGCCGCGCATGCGTTTTTTGATGCCACTGTCCCCGCGAATCCGCAGATTCGCAACCGGCACGGGAAGGCGAAGCGCGTGAGGCCGCCAGCCCGGATACCGGCCAGACGTGGAGGCGGCGCCGCATGCATCCGTGCATCAGGTTGCGCCGCCGGCCGCCGGAATCCGCGGGGAACGGATGTGAAGGCGTAGAAACGTGGCATCGCGCGTGTCGTGGCGTTCTCACTGAAGAATCCGCCGCGAACCGCACGAGTGGCCGCGCCCCGATTCGCTGTACCGCATGACATCCATATTCACCGCCGCGTGCACCGTCGCGCGCCGCTTCTCTCCCCCAATCTCCGCATGGCAGGCGCCATGCACGCCGCGATGACGCGCGCCTGGCTGATCGGCGCCGGTCCCGGCGACGTCGAACTGATGACGCTGAAGGCCACCCGTGCGCTCGCGCAGGCCGATGTCGTGCTGGTCGACGATCTGGTCAATCCCGACGTACTGCAGTTCGCACCCGCCAACGCGCAAGTCGTGTACGTCGGCAAACGCGGCGGCCATCCGTCGACTCCGCAAGCGGACATCGTCGCGCAAATGCTCGGGCATCTGCGCGCGGGACGCAGCGTGGCGCGGCTCAAAGGCGGCGATCCGTTCGTGTTCGGCCGCGGCGGCGAAGAATTGCAGGCGCTGCAGGCGGCCGGTATCGAAGTCGACGTGATCAACGGCATCACGGCCGGCATCGCCGCGCCCGCGACGCTCGGCATCGCGGTCACGCATCGCGATTACGCGCAGGGCGTCGTGTTCGTCACCGGCCACGGCGCCGACGGTGGCGAGCCGGACTGGGCCGCACTCGCCGCGACGCGCATGACGCTCGTGATCTATATGGGCATGCGGCGGCTCGGCGAAATCGTCGGCGCGTTGCTCGCGGCCGGCATGTCCGCCGATACGCCCTGCGCGGCGATCGAATCGGCGACGCGGCCGGAGCAGCGTCACGTGCTCGCGCCGCTGCGCGAATTTGCCGAGGCGGTCGTGCGCGCGGGGCTCGGCTCGCCGGCGATCGTCGTGATCGGCGGCGTGGCCTCGTTCGCGCTTGCGCGTGATGCGGCCAAACGCGACGGCCGAGTCGCTCACGAACAAGCTGCGAGCGCGATTAAAACGCTGAGCGTCGGCATAGGTTGCCGCTTGCACAGCGATGCGGCTGACATCGAAGCCGCCGTGCGCGCAGCACTCGGTTCGAATGCCTTCGAGCAGATCCACACCATTGCGACGATCGACGCAAAAGCCAACGAAGCAGGTCTGCTCGAATTCTGTTCGCGCCATCAACTACCGCTGCGACTGTTCAGCCGCGAGCAGATCGCCGCCGCACCGGTCGCGTCGCCGTCGGCGGCCGCGCGCGCGCATCTTGGTGTCGACGGTGTGTGCGAACCGTGTGCGCTACTGGCGGCAGCAGCGTCGGTCTGCGCGACAATCACGCAAAACGCACGTCTGGTCGTACGCAAGACCACGCACGCCGGCATTACCGTCGCGATTGCGGCGGCGAGCGACAGCGCACCCGGCGACGTAGCGCCCTTCCATCCCGCCCCTCAAGATCAGGACCTCCGATGAAAACCGACCCCGAATCGCATCAACGCATGACCGAGCGGCGCCGCGAAGGCCACGAAAAGAAGCAGGCCAGCGCGACCGTCGAAAAAGGCCTGCTGATCGTCAACACCGGCACCGGCAAGGGCAAGAGCACGGCCGCGTTCGGCATGGCCGTGCGGGTGCTCGGCCACGGCATGCGGCTGGGTGTCGTGCAGTTCATCAAGGGCGCGCTGCATACGTCGGAGCGCGATTTCCTCGGCGCGATCGCGCAATGCGATTTCGTCACGATGGGCGACGGCTATACGTGGAACACGCAGAACCGCGAAGCCGACATGGCGACCGCGCGCAAGGGCTGGAACGAAGCGCGGCGGATGATCGAAAGCGGCGACTACCAGATGGTGATCCTCGACGAGCTGAACACCGTGCTGAAGTACGAGTACCTGCCGCTCGACGAAGTGCTCGCGGTGATCAACGCGCGCGCGCCGATGCTGCACGTCGTCGTGACCGGGCGCCATGCGCCCGACGCGCTGATCGAAGCCGCCGACCTCGTCACCGAAATGCGCGCGATCAAGCATCCGTATCGCGAGCAGGGTGTGAAGGCGCAGCGCGGCGTGGAGTTCTGAGCGATGTCCGTGCCCCCCAACGGGACTTGCTTCGCGGCGCCCCCCAAGGGGACTCGCTCCGCAGCGTGCCCCGCGCTGTTCATCAGCGCGCCCGCCTCGGGACAAGGCAAGACCACGATCACCGCGGGTCTCGCGCGCTATCACCGGCGGCTCGGACGCCGAGTGCGCGTGTTCAAGACCGGGCCGGATTTTCTCGACCCGATGATCCTCGCGCGCGCGAGCGGCGCGCCGGTGCTGTCGCTCGATCTATGGATGGTCGGCGAAAGCGCGTGCCGCAACCTGCTCGCGCAGGCGGCACAAGAAGCCGATCTGATCCTGATCGAAGGCGTGATGGGCCTGTTCGACGGCACGCCGAGCAGCGCCGATCTGGCGACCACGTTCGGCGTGCCGGTGCTTGCGGTGATTTCCGCGCAGGCAATGGCGCAGACCTTCGGCGCGCTCGCGTTCGGTCTTGCGCGCTTCAGACCGCAACTGCCGTTTCATGGCGTGCTCGCGAATCGCGTCGGTTCGGCCCGGCACGCGCAGATGCTGCAGGAAGCGCTGCCGCCCGAACTGCGCCGGTGCGGCCACATCGCCGCGAGCGACGAGATCACGCTGCCCGACCGGCACCTCGGCCTGCATCAGGCCGATGAGATCGACGATCTCGAAGCGCGCCTCGAACACGCGGCGGATACGCTCGCGTCGACCGCGCTCGCCGAACTGCCGCCGCCGGTCGATTTCGGCACACCGTCGCCCGAGGTGCTGCCGCGTCTGCTCGAAGGCACGCACATCGCGATCGCGCGCGACGCCGCGTTCTCGTTCATCTACCCCGCCAACGTCGCGCTGCTCGAAGCCCTCGGCGCACGGCTCAGCTATTTCTCGCCGCTCGCCGACGAAACGTTGCCCGCCGACGCGCATGCGCTCTATCTGCCGGGCGGCTATCCCGAACTGCATATGGCGACGCTCGCGGGCAACATGAGCAGCGCGGCATCGATCCGCGCACACGTCGTGGCGGACAAACCGGTGGTCGCCGAATGCGGCGGCATGCTCTACCTGCTCGACACCCTGACCGACGCGCAAGGCACGAGCACGCGGATGCTCGGCCTGCTGCCCGGTCACGCGACGATGCAAACGCGCTTCACGTCGCTCGGCATGCAGCAGATCGACGGCATCCACGGCACGCTGACCGGCCACACGTTCCACTACTCGAAGCTCGCGACACCGCTCGAGCCGCAGCGCTTCGCCACCCGCGCGCGCAGCGACACCCCCGGCGAAGCGGTGTTCCGCGTGGGCCCGATTGTGGCAACCTATATGCACGCTTACTGGCCCTCCAACCCGGCTTTCACGGCCGCCCTCTTTCATGGCGAAGCCTTTTGACGACTCCGAGCGCGATGCGGTCTATCGCGCGATTTACGAACGCCGCGACATGCGCCACTTCGTGCCCGATCCGGTCGATCCGGCGGTGCTAAGGCGTCTGCTCGACGCGGCGCATCACGCGCCGAGCGTCGGCTACATGCAGCCGTGGCGCATCGTGCGCATCACCGATGCGGCGCTGCGCACGGGCTTGCGCGACATCGTCGAGCGCGAACGGCTCGCTACCGCCGACGCGCTCGGCAAGCGCCGCGACGAATTCATGAAGCTGAAGGTCGAAGGCATGCGCGACTGCGCGGAGCTGCTGGTGATCGCGTTGATGGACGGGCGCGAGCGGCACGTGTTCGGCCGTCGCACGCTGCCGGAGATGGACCTCGCTTCGGTCGCGTGCGCGATCCAGAACATGTGGCTCGCCGCGCGCGCGGAAGGACTCGGGCTTGGGTGGGTGTCGCTGTTCGATGTCGACGCGGTGCACCGGCTGCTGGCGATGCCGGAAGGCGCGCGGCCGGTCGCGATTCTGTGTCTCGGCCACGTCGATGCGTTCTACAGCGAGCCGATGCTCGAAACGGAGCGCTGGGCGAGCCGTCTGCCGCTAGCCGATTGTGTGTTCGAAAACCGCTGGCCACGCGGCGAACCGGTGCAGGAATAACCGACACGCACGGCTCCGGCGACTCGAAGCTGCGTCGTTTAGCGCTGCAGCGGCTCCATCGACTCGACGTTCGGCGCACCGCTCGCCTTGTCGATACTGAGCTTCACGCGCCAGTCGGCCGGCGCGTCGTACGGCAGCTTCGCAAGCGCGGTTTTCACGAGCAGCGGCAGCGCATGCAGCGGGTCCGCGTCGCGATCGCTATACACCGCGCTGACCTTGTACCGCTCGGTGCCGCTCGCATAGTCGAAAAAGCGCAGCGTCAGCGCGTGCTGATACTTGCTCCCGAAAAGCAGCGCGCCTGGACCGTCGCTGCCCGCGCCGCAATCGGCGGGCGCGCAATCCCCACCGCCAATGCCGATCGACGCCGGCCGCGTGCTATACGCGATCGACAGCAGATAATGCGCGGGCTTGCCCGCCGTATCGAGGAAGCCGTGTTTCGCCAACTCGTCGCGCAGCAGCTTTTCGACTTGCGGATGGTCGGCGCTGTCGTCCTGTGACTGCGTGCGCGCGAGCGAATAGGTCTGCTCGCCTTGCAGCGCAACGGCGGGGTCGGCGCAGTTAGCGCAGACGGTGTGCACGTCGGCGCCGAGGCCCGCGCAAGCGGTGAGGCTCGCCGCGGCCAGCGCGGCACAGAGGTGAGCGATCTTCGCCATTTTCTGCCTTCTCTCTATTCCATCGAATCCATCACGAGCGCATCAGGCGCGCGGTGCGCTCGTTTCATCGAGCGGCGCGTCGTCGAGCGCGGGCAGCCAGATCGTAAAGGCCGTCCCCTCGCCGGGCGCGCTGACGACTTCGACGCTGCCCCCGTGGCGCGTAACGACGGTTTTGATGAACGCCATGCCGAGTCCCGCGCCGCCCACTTCCGGCCGCTGCGCCTCGTGAAAACGGCGAAAGCGCTCGAATAGCCCCGCCTGCTGCTCCTTCGGGATGCCATAGCCCTGGTCGCGAATCGTGCACGCCACGCGTGCCGCCCCACTGCCCTCGCGCCTCGCCGCCGGCTGGCTCGCGAAGCTGCACACGATGCGCGTGTCGGGCGGACTGTACTTGACCGCGTTGTTCAGAATATTGACGAGCGCGCGTGTCATCAGTGAGCGGTCGGCGCAAATCCAGGGATCGTCGTTGCTGTCGTCGCCGGTTTCGGTATGCAGCGTGATGCGCTTCGCGTGCGCCTGCGGCCAGACCTCGTCGCTCGCATCGATGACGAGTTCGGTCAGGCTCAGCGGCTCGAGCACATAGGCCTGCGATTCGGCGCGCGCCAGTTGCACGAAGTCGTCGGCGAGCGTGAGCGCGCGTTGCGCGTAGCGTTCGATGCGCTCGAGCACGCCGCGCGCGAGCGCCGGCTCGGTCCGCGCCCGCTCGATCTCGACCAGCGCAATGATCGACGCTTGCGGCGAGCGCATGTCGTGCGACAGCAGCCGCAGCGCGTCCTCGCGCTGACGCTCGGCCGCATGCAGCGCCGATACGTCGACCAGACCGGCGATCCAGCCGGTCGTCTCGCCCTGCGCGTTGGTGCAGGTCGCATAGCGCAGCAGATGGTCGCGCTCGTTCGTGTCGCGCACCTCGACACCCTGCGCCATCAGCGCCGCGAACTCGACGCGTGTCGGATCGAGCGGCGCCGGCCAGTGCGCGTGTGCGTGCACGTTGCGCTGGTTGTCCGAGGCCGCGCCGGTATCGATCGTCTTCACGAGCGTGAGCCCGCCGAGCACGTTATGCATCGGCTGGCCCTCGGGCATCGGCGCGCCGAGCCGCGCGAAATGCGCTTTCGCCGCGTGATTCGCGATCAGCACGACGCCACCCACATCGCTGACGAGAATCGGCTCCGGCATGCTGTCGAGGCTGTCCCACACGAAGCGCTTCATGTCCTGCACCCGTTGCGCGGCCTCAGCCATCAGCGCCATGTGCTGCGCGAGCACGTCGCCGCCGAACTCGCGGCGGCGCCTCGGCGTTTCGGGCAGCAGATGCGGCTCGTCGGCGAGACGTTGCAGCTCGCCGCGTAGATACGCCATCGTCATTTCGAGGCGTCGCCAGTTCCAGATCGGGTAGACGATCGCGACGCCGAGGATCGCCGGCACCGGCGACATCCACAGCCTGCCGCCGTACAGCAGCAGCGCGCTGCCGGCCACGGCGAGCAGCACCAGCGCGCCGGTCAGCATCAGCGAGCGGCGCGGCGACAGCACGAGGAAGCCGCCGAGCAACGCGGCGAGCGGCGCGAGTGCCGCCGCGAACACGATCCACAGCGTGACCGGCTGGATCTCGCGGCCGGTCAGCAGCGTGTCGAGCACGCTCGCGTGGATGTAGACGCCTGGCAGCGGACCCAGCTCGCCCGACACAGGCGTCGCGAAGCGGTCGTACAGACCCGACGCCGTCACGCCGATGACGACGATGCGCCCGCGCAACTGATCGGCCGGCACCTTGCCGGCGAGCACGTCGGCGAAACTGAAGCTCGCGTAGTTCGCGGCATTCGGGCCGAACGGTATCAGGAAGCGGTCTTCGCGGCCGTCGTCGCTGCCGCGCGCCGGCTCGTTCGAGCGACGCGGCGGCAGCCCGTTGCGCAGATGCAGCTTGCCGTGTTCGACCGCGTCGGCGACGAGCACCGTCAGTTGCGGCCAGCGCGAGTGCTCGTCGCCCTGGAAGCGCGCGACGCTGCGCACGATGCCGTCGCTGTCCACTTCGAAATTGATGTGACCGAGCCCGGCGGATGCCTGCGCGAGCGGCGTGATGGGTTCATCGACGGTGCGCTCGCCGCTCGCATCGGGCGGCGTCAGCAGCACGGGCAGATAGGTCGGGCTCAGCGCGATGGCGTGGGCGAGCCGGGCGTCGTCGACGTTGGGCTCGGTGAACAGCACGTCGTAGATCACCGCGGCAGGTTTGGCCGCGGCCAGCCGATCGAGCAGCCGCGCATGCACGCTGCGTGGCCACGGCCAGCGGCCGAGCGCGTCGATGGTCGCATTGTCGATCTCGACGACGACGATGTCCGACAGCAGCGGCTGCTCGCGCAGCTTCAGAAACTGGTCGTACACCAGCAGATCGATGCCGGCGCCGACGCGCCCGAACGAAGTCAGCAGGATCACCGCGAGGCCGAGGCAGCCAACGCTGAGCCACTCGATCAGAAAGCGCCGGCCGGCCCGCCGTCCGAGACGGGCGCGCGGATCGAGGCTCAGTCGCGTAGAAGTGGCGGGCAAGGGACGATGTAGTCGGGAACCAGAGGACGGACCGGCCAGCAGGCCGGCTCCGAGAATCTACCAGCGTCAGCGCGCCAGCGTAAAGGAGCGGACCGGGCTGCTCTTTTCGTAGAAGCGACCGTTGTCGAACTGCTCGGCGACGATCGTCCAGTAGTAGACGCCTGGCGGCAGATCGCTGATCACGAGCTCGCCGCCCGCGAGATCGGTGCGATCGATCACGGGATGGCTTAGATCAGCCGTCTTCGCGAGCACGAAGCGAAAACGCGTCGGCACGTTGCTGCGGCTGACGAACCAGCGGAACTCGTAGTCGTGGCTGCCCGCGCGCTGCGCGGCCGAAGCGTCCAGCCCGAGTTGGCGGCGCTCGAACGCATACACGCTCGGCAGGCCGTCGAGGCCGTTGCTATCGGTCGACGCAACACGCACGAAGTACGTGCCGTCGGGCAGATCGCCGAAGTCGGCGTGCGGCACGCTCACGCGTAGATCGCGCACCAGGTCGAGCTGATCGGCATCGTGCGAAATCTGCAGCCGATAGCCGAGCGCGTGCTCGGCCCGGTTGACGTCGAACGCGACGGTTTTGCCGTCCTGCACGCGCGCCGGCCGCGCGAGCGAAGGTGCCGGCAACAGTTGGAGCGGACTGCCGACCGCTTCGCCCGAGTGCGTGACGTTGCCGAAGCTTGCCTTGACCAGTTGGTCGGACGCCTGCAGCGGCCTGCCCGGCGCCGGCGCGGCGCTCTGGCCGTGCTGCGTGGCCGGATCGACGCCGACCGCGCCATCGAGCACGGCCACCGCGGTGGTCTGCGTGTCGCCGTTGTAATCGACGCGGAAGCGCGTACCGCGCACCCCGGCGACCACCGAAGGCGACCGGATCTGGAAGCGATCGTCGCGTCGCGTCGCACGCGTGACCTGGCTTTCGACCTCGCCCGAACGCAACTGGAAGATGCGATCTGCCGCGCCGGTCAGCGTGACGTGCCGCAGCCTCTCAATATTGAGTTCGCCGTTTTGCGCGACCGTCACATACGACCCGTCGGGCAGTTCGAGCGTCGCGAACCCGTTCGCGCCGGTGCGCAAGTGATCGCCTTCGGCAAGCGTTTCACCGCTCTTCAACGGCAGATAAGGGCTCGCGTCGAACGCGTGCTCGACCGGACCGCTGGTCGCGACCACGCGCGCCGTGTCCCGATCCTGGCGCAGCCTTTGGAACGGCAAACGCAGCACGATGCCGGCCGGCATGCGGCGCGGCGCGGGCACGTGATTGAGCCTGCTCAACAGCGCCCAGTCGGACGGGTCGGCCATGTAGCGGCCGGCGATGTCGTACAGCGTGTCGCCTTCGTGCGTGGTGTACGAAGCGTAGACCGGCAACGCCTTCGCACCGGCCTTGCCGCGCGCGGGCTGCGCGTGCGCGAGCGCGCTCCAACCGGTCGCGCCCGTTGCGATCAGACAGGCCGCGGCAAGCCACGCGGCGGCGCGGCGGCCGGAGATAGCGCCGCTGCCCGACGCCGCCACACCCACGCAGACCGTCACGCCTTCCCCGCTTCTTCAGTGGGTTCGTCGTCGGCGGTAGGTGGTGTTGCGGCTTCGATCCGCTCGAGGCGGTAGCCATAGCCGTAGATGGGTGTGAGCCGATAACCCTGCTCCGGGCGCAGACCGAGCTTGCTGCGCAACATCGACACGTGGGTGTCCATCGTGCGCGACGGGATGTCGGTGGCCTGCTTCCAGATCACGTCGAGAATGTGTGCGCGCGACAGCGGCCGGCTCATATGCTGAAACAGCAGCAGCGCGAGTTCGAACTCTTTCTGCGTGACGGAGACCGGCGTGCCGCGCACGACGACGTGCTTGGCGCTCAGGTCGAACTCGAAGTCACCGAACACTTCCCTGGTCGCCGGCGGCTTCAGGTAATAGGCACGCCGCAGCAGCGAGCCGACCCTGGCGAGCAGCACCGCGCCCGACACGGGCTTGACGAGATAGTCGTCGGCACCGATATTCAGAATCGAAGTGATGTCGGATTCGCGGCCGCGGCTCGTCATGAACAGCACCGGCAGACGCTCGGACAGGCTCTCGCGCACCCACCGAAGCACCTCTTCACCGGACATGTCCGGAACGTTCCAGTCGAGCACGAGCAGGTCGAACGTCTGGCGACGCAACTGGCGCACGAGTTCGCGCCCTGCGCCATACGCATGACAGACGTGTCCAGCGGCGGATAGCGTTTGACACACAAGGTCGGCCTGAGCCGAATCATCATCGAGGACAGCAATTCTCATAACACCCCACAACGTAACAGCACCTTTCGCGGCTGACGGCCGGCGCACCGGCTGACGACCGGGATGACGACATAGCGCCGCCGATCCGGCTTTCCATTAAATTCCGGCTGCTACTTTCTGACTAATGGTCCCTCGCCGTACCCCGCCATGACGCTGGTTTCACGAAGCTGAAATCAGCGCATAAATGTCATTTCCATAGCGATTTATGCAGGGCAGATCATGATAGTCGAAAACCCTCTTTCATCCCGCTTACCTGGTACCGGCAATCCGTGGCGAAAAACCCTAATTGAAAAACGATTGCCGTATTTCTTAGGTTCCTCCAGTCTGCCAGCAGTGCGAGGCACCCGGACGGACGTCACAATGCGGACCGCAGATCCTTGCTGGAGCGGCTTTTCGGCGATGCCGCTTATCCGCTTTAAGATTCCTTTCAGATACTCTTATTTAACAATTGCTTGTTCAGTATAAGAATAATCTCAGAATAAATCGTTTAAACATTGTTAGATTTCGTCTCGGGGCGATCTGTCATTTGATGCAATCGTCATGCACGAGCGCGGGACCGCAGGCCCGTTTTTGTTCGATGCGTTCGACCTGCTTTAAATTGCTGACCAATGCGATGACGCAATGCGTCAAAGGCAGTCAGCGGGTGATGCCGGGCGCAAAGTGTGGCGGCCAAAAAAATGCGGCGTTGCTCCTGTCGAAGCAACGCCGCCCAAACACTACACACGCTCGCCGGGGTCTAACCGCGCGAGTAGTCTCACGTTAGCCCCGCGCGAAGCCGTCCTCAAGATGAAAGAACTTCCTTTGTAACCGCTGCCAGCGTAGTTGTTACGCATCGTCCAGAAGTGCGCGGCGCGCAAGTCTTACACAGCGCGAGTTCGAAATTGGTATGAGTTGAAGCCGACCGCGGCGGCCATTTACATACACAGACGTTTTGTTACAGTCCGGCCCCCTTTGATGTTGCTGCAGTGCATCAGATTCCCAGACCTGGGATGCTGCGCATTGCCTCTGCATTGCCTCGTTCGATCGTCAGTTCGCGCTCACCGCGCGCCCTCGATTTCCGGTATCGGTGCGAACAGCGCGTCGAGATCGTCGTCCGAGAACTTCGCGGCGCCTGCCGCGTCTTCCGCGAGAATGCTGTCGGCGAGCCCGGCCTTGTGTTCCTGCAGCTCGACGATCTTTTCCTCGATGCTGCCGGCCGCGATCAGCTTGTAGACAAATACCGGCTTGTCCTGTCCCAGCCGATGCGCGCGGTCGGTCGCCTGGTTCTCGGCGGCCGGGTTCCACCATGGGTCGTAGTGGATCACCGTGTCGGCGGCGGTCAGGTTCAGCCCCACGCCGCCCGCCTTCAGGCTGATCAGGAACAGCGGCACCTCGCCCTGCTGGAACCGCTCGACCGGCGTCACCCGATCAGCCGTGTCGCCCGTCAGCATCACGTACGGGATCGCGGCCTCGTCGAGCGCCTCGGCGATCAGCGCGAGCATGCCGGTGAACTGCGAGAACAGCAGCACGCGACGACCTTCCTCGATCAGCTCGGGCAGCATCGACAGCAGCAGATCGAGCTTGGCCGAGCGCATCGCCCGCTCGCCGCCGCTCGCGGCCGCGCCGTCCGTGATGCCACTCGGGGTGCGCACGAGCCGCGGATCGCAGCACACCTGGCGCAGCTTGAGCAACGCATCTAGCACGATGATGTGACTGCGCGCGAGCCCCTGCGCGCTGACCGCCGCGCGCACCTTCTGCTGCATCGCCGTGCGCACGGTTTCGTACAGGTCGCGTTGCGCGCCTTCGAGATCGACCGGGCACACGATCGTCGTCTTCGGCGGCAGTTCCTTCGCGACCTCGTCCTTGCGCCGGCGCAGCGTGAACGGCCGGATGCGGCGCGCGAGCAACGCGCGGCGCACGTCGTCGCCGTTCTTCTCGATCGGGTTGCGCCAGCGTCGCGTGAAGTCCTTCTGGCTGCCGAGAAAGCCCGGCAGCAGAAAATCGAACTGCGACCACAGCTCACCGAGATGATTCTCGAGCGGCGTGCCCGTCAGACACAGCCGATGCCGCGCCCGCAAGCCGCGAATCGCCTGCGCGGCCTTGGTGCTCGCGTTCTTCACGTACTGCGCTTCGTCGAGAATCAGCAGATGATAGTCGTGCTCGCCGAGCACCTTCTGATCGCGCCACAGCAGCGCATAAGTGGTCAGGATCAGCTCGTGTTCGCCGATCTGCTCGAAGCGTTCCTTCCTGTGCGGCCCGTTCAGGGCCAGCACCTTCAACTCCGGTGCAAAGCGGCGCGCTTCCTCGCGCCAGTTGTGCACCAGCGTGGTCGGCACGACGATCA
Source organism: Paraburkholderia sp. BR13439 (assembly GCF_040948805.1). Classification (NCBI taxonomy): domain Bacteria; kingdom Pseudomonadati; phylum Pseudomonadota; class Betaproteobacteria; order Burkholderiales; family Burkholderiaceae; genus Paraburkholderia; species Paraburkholderia sp. BR13439. Next base: position 20,751 of record NZ_JBFPKN010000012.1, read on the forward strand.
GCGCGGGCTGCGTGAGCCGCCCCGCCTCCTTCTCCGCGAGAATGTGCGCGAGCGTCTGCACGGTTTTGCCGAGCCCCATATCGTCGGCGAGCACGCCGGCCAGATCCTGTTCGCGCAGGAACTGCATCCAGTTCAGGCCCTGGTGCTGATACGCGCGCAGCTCGGCCTTCAGACCGCGCGGCACCGCCACTTCGCGCAAGCCCGGTCCGGCTTGCAGACGGCGCGCGAGCTCGCGAATCGAAGCGTCGCCGCTGAACTGCCAGCGACCGGTGTCGTGCAGCGCATCGAGGCGGCCGGCATCGACCGCGGGCACGCGCAGCGGCGCGCCTTCGGCAAGCGCGCCGCCGAGCGAATCGAACAGATCGACCAGTACCCGCACCACTGGCTTCAGTCGATCGGCGCGCAACCGCAGACGCTTGTTCTCCTCCGTCTTCAGCTCGATCGGCTCGTCGTCGCGGATGCTCTCCAGCGCGCCAGACAGCCAGCGCCGGTCGCGCCGGAACAGATCGGCCAGCAGCGGCTCGAGCCGCACGTTGCGCTCGCCGACGCGGATGCCCATCTCCAGATCGAACCAGCCGTCGCCGGCTTGCTGCGCGGTGCCGTCGATCGAGTCGATCTCGATCACGTTGTAGCGGAACTCGGGCGCCATCGTCACGCGCCAGCCCTTCGCGACCAGATCCGGCACCGCGTCGTTGACGAACTCGGACCACGCGTCGGCATCGGGCAGACCGAGCATGGTGTCGGGCAACAGACGCGCCGCCTGCATATTGCGCGTCGGCACCTTCTGCAGACCGGTCTTGCGCAATTCCAGCAAGCGCTTTTTCTCGACGTCGTAGCGCCGGCGGATGTGAATCACGTCGCCGCCCGGCAGCGGCACCAGCGTCACGCTGCTGTCGGCGTTGATGCTGACGCCGTCGTATTCGAAGCTCGCCGCGGCCAGCTCGACCGCGGCGGACTTGTGCTCGGCGGCCTTCGCGGCCTTCGCGGCCTTCGCGGTTGTTGCGGCCTTCGCCGTTTTCATGCCCTTCGCGGTGCCCGGCAGCGCGTGGCTGTTCAGCGTCAGCACCGGCACCGGCTCGACATCGATCACCCGAATCGCGGGCGCGTCGTGGGTCGGCGGCAGCGGCAGCTCGGGCGCGATCTCGCGCAGCACCGACGCGACGAGCGGCGCCTCGGCGAGCGAAATCGGCGGCATCGCGAGGTAGTCGGGCAATTGCTGGAACGGCAGCGACAGCGGCACGACGCCCGCCTCGTTGGCGACGCCGTCCACGTACCAGACCGGCTCGGTCGGCAGCACCATGCTCGCGCGCGGTTCGGTGCGCAGCACCGGGCGCAGGCGCTCGTCGGCGAGCGGCTCCCATTCGATGCGCCCGGGCCGGTCGGCGGCGCGCGCGAGCGGGGTCGGTCGGGCCTCGCCCGGCGCGATCCTGAAGTCGAAGAACAGGCGGCCGGTCGCGATCAGCTTCTGCAACGTTTCCGCGCCACTCGTGCCGCGCAGCACGAACTGGCCCAAGTCCTCGCGCGAGCGGCCAAGCCACAGGCCGCGCAGAATCGACAGGTCTTCGTCGGACACGAAGCGCGGCTGCCTGAGCAGCGCGCCTTCGACGTCGCCCCAGCTGTCGCCGACTTCGACTATCGCGCCGTCGGCGTCGCAACGCGCGCGATGCAGCACGACCTCGTGGCGCAGATGAAAACGCGACCAGTTGAGCCGATAGGCGAGCGTTTCCCTGCTCGGGGCCTCCACCTTGCGGGCGGCATTTTTTTCGGCGGCGGCGTCAGCCGCGCGGGCTCGCGCGCGAAAACGCTCGAGCCAGCTGACCAGTTCGGGCCGCACACCTGGAGTCGAAGATGGTGATGGCGCCGGCGGCACGCCCGGGACCGTGATCCGTCGCGCGACGAACACCTCCGAGGTGGCCGGGCCGCTGTCGTCCTCGACCTGCGTGATGTGATCCATCTCGTCGTGGTAGTCGAGTTCCGCGAGCAGCAGCGCCGCGACGTGCTTGCAATTGCGCCCGACCGGGCACGTGCATTCGCCTTCGGCCCACGGCGACCCGCGATCGGTACGAAATCGGACCCGTGTCCGGTAGGGCTGGGGCTGCGAGCCCTGCACGTCGCCCGACAGCGTCTCGCCCTGCCATTTGACGTTGCTGACCGCGCCCACCGAGCGCGCCTTGGCGACGGTGTGCTCACCGAGCCATTCCGCAATGCTTTCCCGATCGAAGAAAACTGACGACATCCGCGTGCATTCCTGTTCAAACCGGCGAAGGCAAGCGCGCGAGGGTCGAACCATGCGACGGGAGACGCTCGCTCGCGACGCCCGGCCGATTCTGTCCAGCTGCGATTTGCCTGTGGTAACCGGCCATTTTACGCGTTGGACGAAAATCGCTGGGCCGGCCGATCTGGTCGAATCGAGAACGGCCCGAACGAGCCGCGGCGCGGCCAGTTCGGCCGGGATCAGCGTCCTGCGCGGGCCATGCTGCCCCACACCCCGTCGCGCAGGATCAGCCCATGCAGCAACGCCGCCGCCAGATGCAGCAGCACCGTTGCGAACAACGCGAACGCGAGCCACGTATGCAGCGCGCGCAGCAGCGCGAACAGCGCGACGTCGTGCGGTGCGATCGGCGGCAGATGCAACGGACCGAACAGCGTGACCGGATAGCCGGCCGCCGACAGCATCGCCCAGCCGATCAGCGGCATCGCGAGCATCAGCCCGTACAGCACGACGTGCGACGCATGCGCCGCGATTCGCTGCGGCTTCGACATGCGCGCTGGCAATGGCGGACTGCCGCGCATCACGCGCACCGCGAGCCGTACCAGCAAGAGCAGCAGCAACGCGATGCCGAGCGGCCGATGCAGCGCGACCAACGCCTCGTGGGTGCGCGATACCGTCGCGACCATGCCCACGCCGATGAACAGCATCGCGACGATCAGCGGCGCCATCGTCCAGTGCAGCAGCCGCGCGAGCGGACTGAAGTGAGTGCGGTCGCCGGTCATGAGTGCTCTCCGTTTGGCTGGGTTCGATGGAGCTCGGGATGCAGCGCCTCCTCGCGCGTGCGGCGTTGAAACGACTGCGCGTAGGCCGCCGAGCGCGCGGCGAGCAGCGGATCATCCGATGGCGCGATGCCGGCCGGCACGATCGTCGGATCAAAGTTGACGTCGCGGCAGGTGCCGTCTTCATGCGACGTCGTGCGTTCGATCACGAGCGTCCCAGCGTCGATGCGCTGACGGTCCTCGGGCCATTGCAGCGTCGCGTCGTTCGTGGGGTCGCCCGGCTGCGCGACGGCCAATATCAGATGCCAGCGCAAGGGGCCGTGTTGCAGACGCTCGTCGAGATCGGCGGCGAGGAAGTTCTTTTCGGCCTGTTGCTCGGCGGTGATCGGCGCGTATGGCGTGTCTGGCACGACGGCCCAGCGCACCGCGCGCGTCGTGCCGTGAGCATCGGTAAACAGAAACGCGTCGATGCCGTAGTACGCGGCGTTCGCGAGGCTCGACGACGGCGCGTGCGACTTGATCCAGCGCTGGAACGGCTGCGTTTCGGGATTGGCCGCGTAGAACGCCTTCAGCTTCGCGGGGTCCGGTTTGCCGGTCGCGGCGTCGGGCTTAGAGGCCAGCAACTGCTGATAAAACTGCGCGGGCGTGTGCACCGCGAACACCGGCGTCGAGTTCATGCCGGTACGCCACTGTTCGCCATCGTGAAGCCGGAACTGCAGCGCGAGACTGCGCACCGGCGAGCTCGTATCGGGCGCGGACGGATTGCCGCCGGGCACCGCGAAGCGCCCCGACACCGGCGTGCGGCCCGGCGCGAACACTGCCGCGTGCGACAGCGCCGCGCCATTGCCGTTGCTGTCGAAATAGCCGTCCACGCATAGGCCTTTGGCGTGATTGCGTCGATAGCCGGGATGCTGGCCCGCGACTGCTTCGAACGTATCGATGATGCGCGGAGCGGTGAGACGCGCGGGCGTGAGCCAGCCCGCGGTGTACGCGAAGCCGCCCGCAAGCGCGAGCACGACCGCGCCGATCGCGGCGAGCCGGCATGGCACACAGCTCGGCCGCGGGCCGGAGCCGGGGGGATGGGGTTTGGGTCGGGAGGGTTGTGTCACGGAGACTCCTTGCCGGATGGATACCAACGTACGGGCAAACACGCCGCGCAACGATCTATTCCATCCGGCACCGGCGCGCCCGTTCCAACCCATTCGCGCGCCGGTGGCCGATGCTTCAACGGGTGCCAACAGCCGGCGCGCCCGAGTTCGCGACGCGGCTCGCGGCGGCCGCCGCTTGCGTGGCAAGCGCAATCTTGTGCTGCTCGACCTGACGCGCGAACACGGGACTGACGTCGGGGTACGACGCGTCGGTGACGTAGTCGAGACCGTTCTGCTGGGCCTCGATCAATTCCTGGTACACCTGAGCGCGTGTCTTGGCCTGCGCAAACGCGCTCGACGAAGCGGCCAGAACGACGAACGACAAAGCGACGAACGAAAGCTTTTTCATGATCGACTCCAGAGAGTGTTGTGCGGGTTCGCACCAGGGAGAACCACGAGTCGGCAGCGTTTATTCCTGTATTCGCCGCGTGAAAAAAACATCGCCGGCGCGGGGAATAAATGCGCAAGCGCCTGTGTTTGCACTCGGATAGCAGTAGCCAACACCGCGCATCACCATGACCTCGACTCATCGCCCGTTCGGCACTCCTCCGTCCGAAGACGACATCCAGGCCTATGCCGACGGCACGCTGACGCCCGAACGTGCCGCGGCGCTGCGCGACTATCTCAACAAGCATCCGGCGGAAGCACGGCGGGTGGCCTTTTACGACCGCTTGAACGCACAGATCCAGGCGACGTTTCAGACCACCGAGGAGCCCGCGCATGAGTACCTGCGCGGATCGCGCCGGCTTCGCATGCGCGCGCAACCGGCCGGTCCCGCGCGTCGAACGCTCGTCGCATTCATAGGCCTCGCGCTGATGGTGATCGCCGTCAGCGGCTGGCTCGCGGCGGCGCAGGTATCAGCACAAGCGCTCGACAACGCCGCCGTGATGGCGCTCGCCGAAGCCAGCGCGCGGCCCTTTTCGTCGGCATCGCCAACGCGCGCCGATCCGGCCGCGCCGGATCTCGGCGGGGTCGGCCTGCGCCTCGTCGAGCAACGCGTGCTGCGGCTCGGGCCATTGCAGCGCGTGGACGAGCTCGTCTATCTGAACGGCGATCAGCAGCCCGTGGTGGTGCTGTCGGCGGCGGCGCCGTTTGCGCGCGAAGAGCCGCAGTGGGCCGCGCGCCGCATCGGCGAATTGCGGCTGTTGACGTGGACCGCGCGGCGGCAGCGTTTCGTCGTCGCGGGCGATGCACGCACCCACGGCCTGATGCGCGCCGCCGATCTGATGACCGCGCGCTGACGCCGGTGCGCGCGGCCCTCGCGGAATAAAATGCGCTGACAGGTGTTTGCAGTTCGAACGCATCGCGCGACGGAAGCTTCCGCGACCGGCCCGGTGCGTATCGATACCGACGCGAGTGAAGCCGATGCCACCCCCACGCCCCTGGATCGACCATGGATGTCCGTGACGAGCTGATCGAGCACGTGCCGCGTCTGCGGCGCTATGCGCGGGCGCTGATCAACAATCGCGAGCTCGCCGACGATCTCGTGCAGGACACGCTCGAGCGCGCGCTCGGCCGCACCCGTCTGTTCCAGCCGGGCACCGATCTGCGCGCATGGCTGTTCACGATCATGCACAACGTGTTCGCGAATCAGGCGCGCAAGGCGGCGGCGCGCGCGGTCCACGTCGCGGTCGACGACGACAGCATCGCCGAAAGCGAGCTCTCGGTGCCGTCGGGCCAGACGCGTTCGCTCGAAATGCGCGACCTCGATTACGCGCTGCAGCGTCTGCCGGTCGAGCAGCGCGAGGTGGTGCTGCTGGTCGGTCTCGAGGAGATGAGCTATGCCGACGTCGCGCTCGCGCTGAACATTCCGATCGGTACGGTGATGTCGCGGCTGTCGCGCGGACGCGAACGGCTGCGAGCTTTGATGGCGGGCGCCCAGCCCGGTGCGAAATTACAGGTGGTGCGATGAGCGAGCCGCAAATGCCGATCGGCGAAGAAGACTTGCACGCGTACGTGGACGGCACGCTGTCCGGCGAGCGCCGTGACGAGGTCGAGCGCGCGCTCGAACAGAATCCGGAGCTGGCCGCGCGCGTCAGCGATTACTTTTCTCTCAATGGGCTGCTTCACGATCGCTATGACCGCGTGCTCAGCGAGCCCGTGCCGATGCGTCTGCAGACCGGCGCGCCGCGCCGCGCGCGGGCGGCCGCGAACTGGCCGCGTTATGCCGCGCAGTTCGCGGGCATGGCTGCCGCGCTCGTGCTCGGCGTGGGCATCGGCATGCACAGGAACGATCTGATTCCACCCGTTGCGATCGATCGAACCGATACCCGGGCCGACACCCAAGCCGGCGATCGTGCGGTCAGCGCGACCAGCGCCGAGGGTTTCGCGCGCCGGGCGGCGGTCGCGCATGTCGTCTACATGCCGGCGATCGACCGGCCGAGCGAGATGAGCGCCGATCACGAGCAGGACTTCGTGCAATGGCTCGCGGACCGGCTCGGCACCGAGGTCCATCCGCCGATGCTGTCGAAGAGCGGTTTCATGCTGTCGGGCGGCCGCCTGCTGCCCGGCGACGATGGACCGACCGCGCAGTTCATGTATCGCGGACCGAACGGCGAGCGTGTCACGCTGTGCATCTCGCATCGTCGCGAGAACGCGAATACAACGGCGTTCAAGCTGTATCAGGCGGGGCCCGTCAACGTGTTCTATTGGGTCGACGGCGATTTTGGCTATGCGGTGTCGGGCGGAATCGATCGCAACGAGCTTTTGCAGCTCGCGCATGATGTCTATGCGCAGTTGACGGGTGCGGCGCATGGTTGAATCGAATGCGTTCCGCGCCGCGCGGTTCCGCGCATCAACGTAGTGTCTTCGCCTGCTCCGACGTCACCGCGTCATCGCGCGCGGCGACGCGCAGTTCACGCGGCGTTGCACCCAGCAAACGCGACATCCAGTGCGCCATATGGCTCTGATGCGCAAAGCCCGTCTCGAGCGCGATCTGGCTTGCGCTGAGGCGTCCTTGCAGCAGCAGCGCTCGCGCGCGCTCCACCCTGCGCTGTACCACGTACTGATGCACGGGCACACCGAGCGTTTCGCGAAACAGCGCCTTGAAATGCGGCACGCTCAGTTGTGCCTGCATGGCGAGCTCGTCGAGCGTCAAACGCTGATCGAGATGCGCGTCGATAAACTCGATCACGCGCGCGGCCGTACGCGGCGCGAGCGTCCGCCGACGGTTGGCGGGCAGCGGTTCGACGCCGATCAGACGCACCAGCATCGCCGTGCACAGACTTTCGGCGTACAGCGGATCGGATGCATCGTCCGCTTCGAGCTCCGCGCGCAGCGCCCAGGCGAGATGCTGAAAGCGCGCATCGCGCATCTGGAAGCGCGGACGCAGCTGCGCGTCGGCCGGTTTCAATGCGAGTTGCTCGACGGTCCGTCGCGCGAAGTCCTCGGCAAACCAGACGCTGAAAATCGTGCAGGCGGCGTCATCGCTCCACTGACCTTCGAGCCCCGCGGGGATCACGTCCGCGTCGCCGTGCGCCTGAATCCGCGTGTGGCGGCGCGCATCGCACAGACAGCGCGCGGTCACCGGCGCGCCGACGTGCACGCCCACACGGTGATGGACGAACGCCGGCATCCGATGCAAACCGGCTGACACGTTGACCAGATCCGCACCGAAGCCATGCCAGCCGAGCGCCCTGCTGGTGCGTACGGCGATGCGCGAGCCGCTGTGCGGCGCAGGCGCGGGAATCGGGGTGACGGCGTTCATCGCTTGTCTCCTGAGTGACTTGAATGACGGCGAGAAACCTGCATTGTGCGGTGTTTTCGGCGGCTTCGCCGGCGTGACGGAATTTCGTAACGCGCCAACCGCCCACGCGATCCGCGCGACCTGCGCGGCATCGCAGTAATAAATCATCCATATCTGCGCAATGTCATCCGGATCTGAGCGCCTCGCGGGCACCGCGTCCCTACCATCACGCCATAGCGATCCTCACAAGGAGCACAACGTGTTCGTCATTTTCGGAGCGGCCGGTCATGTGGGACAGGCGAGCGCAGCCGCCTTGCGTCGCGTGGGCCAACCAGTACGCGCGGTGGTGCGCGAGGCAGCGCAAGCCGAAGCACTCGCGGCAATCGGCTGCGAGATCGCGCTCGCCGACCTCAACGACGCGGAATCGGTCGCGCGCGCGATCGACGGCGCGCGGGCGGTGCAATGGCTCTGTCCGGTGCCGCGTGCGCATGACGATCCCGCGGCCGCCATGCGGCGCATCATCGACGCGGGCGTCGCTGCCTTGCGCACGGCCGCGCCGCCGCGGCTCCTCGCGCTATCCGACTACGGCGCCGAGCACTCGGACGGCACCGGCATCACGACGCTGTTCCACTACCTCGAAACGCAGTTGCGCAACGTCGCGTCATCGCTGATCTTGCTGCGCGCCGCCGAGCACATGCACAACTGGGCGCGCGTGCTGCCGGTCGCGCTCGGCCGGGGCATGCTGCCGAGTCTGCATGATCCGCTCGACAAGCTGTTTCCGACCGTCGCCGCCGAGGACGTCGGCGCGCTTGCCGCGCAGTTGCTGCTCGATGAAGCGCCGTCGCGCGAGACGCCGCGGGTGGTCAGTATCGAAGCGAAAGAACGGGTGAGCGCGCTCGACGTCGCGCGCACGCTGGCGGAACTGTCGGGGCGGCCGGTGATTGCCCAGCGGGTGCCGCGCGACGAATGGAGTGGCGTGCTGCGCGGCGCCGGGCTCGGCGAGCGTCACACGCAATTGATCGTCGATCTGTACGACGCGCACAACGCTGGCCGCATCGACGTGGAGGCGAACGTGAGCGAGCGACGCTTCGGCGCCACGACGTTGCGACAGGTATTGGAGGCGCTGCTATCGCGCGTGGGCGGTACGCAAGCGGCGGCGCGGTGAGCTGCATGGACGTCCGGCAAGCGGACGGCGTGGCGCGAGCAGCGGCGCACCCAGACTCACGCGCCGAGCGCTGGCTGCGCGCGGCGATAACGCTTTCGAGCCTGATCGGCTGCCGCGCGCTTGCGAACCTGCTCGCCGCGATTCCCGATAGCAACGACGATTTCGGCGTGTTCTAGGTTGCTGGCGTTCCGGCTTACTGCAGCTTTTGTCACACTGCGCGCGGCGCGGTCACCGTGGCCCATCTCTCGACAATCCTGCGATTCGCAAATCGCCACAGCACGAAGCCGTGGAACTCGATCTTCTGCCCGGACGCCGCGTCGGTCGCGCGCCAGGTGTTTCTGACCATCACCTTGTCCCGCTCGGCGAGGATGTCTTCGACAGTGACATGCAGGTCCGGCCATTTTTTGTAAAGCTCCGTCATCATCTCAATCGCGGCTTCGGGGCCGACCTGGGGACCTGACGGTTCGTCGTGGTCGAGGAAATCGACGCTCAGGTTCTGCCGCGCAACTTCCGCTTTCTTCCGGTTCACGAAGTTCTCGAAGTGCTCGATCACGAACTGCTTCATTTCTTCAAGCGTGAATCCCGGATCGCCTGCCGGTGGCACGGGTAATGGCTGCATGGCTCACCCCTCGCTGGTCAATAGCTTGAACGCATGCCGCCATTCGTTGCGCAGGAAGCCCGGTAGACACCACAGCATGCAAAGCGGTTCGAGCGCGCGTGCCGAGACAATGCTTCCGCAGTCGTAGGGTTCCCAGCCGAACTCGCGGATGATCGCGGCAACCCGTTCCTTCGCCTGTTCGTCGTTGCCGCAGAGGAACATGGTCGGCGTGCCTTGCGGGAACTGCGGATCCACCATCAGCGCATTGCCGACGCTGTTGAATGCCTTGACCACGTGCGTACGGGGAATCTGGGCCTGAATCTGCTCGCCGACTGATTCGTTCGGACCTGTCGTATATCTCAGCACGCCGTTGACCGGTGGCTCATCGGCGAGCGGATTGGTGGCGTCGATCAGGGTCTTGCCGGCGAGATTGTCCGCTCCCGCAAGCTCGATCACGTTTCCCGCAATGCGGCCAAGGACTGCCAGCACCACGATGTCGCCGAAGCGGGCGGCCTCGTCGAACGTACCGGTCCTTGCGCCGGCGTGATTGCGCGCCCATTCCTGCACGTCGTTCTTGCCGGGCGTGCGCGTACCCAGCATCGGTTCGTGCCCATGCTTGAGAAAACCTGCCGCCAGTGCCCGCCCGACATCACCTGAACCCAATACACCAACTTTCATTTCACCCTCTCCTCCGCCGGCGATCGCCAGCATCACCTCCGCGATCAGGAACGCTAGCCGCCAGGCACGTTTCCCGCTATATCGCGCAATAACGAGAAGCCGATTCTCGTGCCGAACCCGCGTGTGTATGCGAGTTGTACGAGCAGCATGGCGGCAGGTTCAGTGTAACGCGCAAGCGTGAGGGGACCGGCGTCGATCGGCTCGGCGCCGATGTCGCCAACCAGTTGCGCGACGACCGTCCGCGCGTTTGCGTCGTCGCCGCAGACAAACACACCTACCCGCTCGCCACCGACCCTTACTTCCGTCGAATGCAGCAACTCCGCGAAAGGCGGGATGGCCTTGACCACTGTTGCCCAGCGGGCCAGCTTCGCGATCTCTTCGGCGCCGGAAGTCGTCGTGCCGACGACGAGACCACTCATGTCGGGCCTCAGCGCATTGGTACAGTCCCACAACACCTTCCGCCCGGGTGGCGCGCCGACCTGCGCGAGCGCGTCGGCCGCGGCGCCCCAGGGCGTCGCCAGCACCGCGACATCAGCGAATCGCACCGCTTCGGCGACGCTGCCGACCTCCGCACCCAGCTCCGCCGCCGTTGCCCGGAGCTTCTCTGTGTCGAGACTGAAACTTAGCATCACTGAGTGCCCTTTGCCGAGCAGATGCTTCGCGAGACCGGTTCCGACATTTCCCGCACCGATGATGCCGATTTTCATGGTCGAGCCTCCTTCCCTATCGTCAGGCCTGCGAAATGTTTGCCCAGATGGACTTGTATTGCGTATAGCTCTCGAACGCTTCGGCACCTTGCTCGCGGCCGTAGCCTGACATCTTGTAGCCGCCGAAGGGTCCGCTCGGGTGGTACTTGTGCCAGGTGTTGATCCAGACCGTGCCGGCCTCGATGCGATCCGCGAGCCGCAATGCGCGGCCCAGATCGCGAGTCTGGATGCCTGAGGCGAGCCCATACGGCGTGTCATTCGCGATGCGCACGGCCTCCTGTTCGCCCTGGAACGGAATGACCGGCAGCACCGGTCCGAAAATCTCCTCGCGGCTGATGGCCATATCGCTCGTTGCGTCGGCGAACACCGTGGGCTCGATGAAGAGCCCCTTGCCGTTGATCCGGCGGGTGCCGCCACCGGCTACGAGGCGGGCCGTCGATGACTTGCCGGCGTCGATGTACCGCTGCACCTTGTCGAATTCCGCCCTCGACGCAATCGGCCCGACCTGTGTGCGCGGATCGAGCGGATCGCCCAGCACGGCGGCCTGCGCCATCCGCGCCAGCTTTTCGACGACCTCGTCGTAGACCGGCCGCTCCACGAGCAATCGCGAACCGGCGACGCAGACTTCGCCCTTGTTCCAGAAGACACCCCAGAAGGCCGTCTGGACTGCCGCGTCCACATCGGCATCTGCAAACACGATGTTCGGCGACTTGCCGCCGAGCTCCATCGTCGTGTGTTTCAGCGTGTCCGCGCCGTTGCGCATAATCGTCTGGCCGACAGCGGTCGAACCGGTAAAGGCGATCTTGTCGACGAGCGGGTGTTTCACGAGCGCGTCGCCGAGCGCTCCGCCGGGTCCCGTGATCAGGTTGTAGACGCCTTCCGGCACCCCAGCATCGAGCATCACCTGGGCGAGCGCGAGCGCGGTCAGTGGCGTATCGGACGCCGGCTTGTGCACGAGGGTGTTGCCGGCTGCCAACGCCGGCGCAACTTTCGAGCAGGTGAGCGCCAGCGGAAAATTGAAAGGCGTGATCGCTGCGACCACGCCTAGCGGTTCGCGACGCGTCAGGATACGGATGTGTGGTTCGTATGACGTGCGATAGGCGCCTCCCATCGCGTGCATCGCGATCCCGCCGAAGAAACGGAAAAGGCCCGCGCAGTGGGGCATGATGACGTCGACGAAATCGCGGTACGGCATGCCCATATCCATCGATTCACGCAACGCGAAATCTTCCGCCCGCTCTTCGAGCAGGTCGGCCACGCGAAACAGGATTCTTGCCCGCGCTTCGTGATGCATGCGCCGCCAGGCGCCCGTCTCGAATGCCCTGCGTGCTGCTTTGACCGCTGCGTCGGCGTCCGTCACAGTCGCCTTCGCGAACTCCACGACCGTCCCTTCGGTGGTCGGATCAATGCTCGAAAGGGTCGAGCCGTCGGATGCGTCACGCCAGTTGCCGTCGATAAGAAGCTGACCGCGCGGCATGCACTTGCGCCGCGGGAGCGCCGCCGATTCCTGGACCATGATCGACCTCCTGACTGTTGCCAAGTGGAGACCATTTTCAGCGCCGGAGCAGTGCTCGTCTATGCTACCCGGAGAGAAAACAGTTGTGAGCGGAGGTGCAAAATGAAAGCGGACGGAGCCAGCTCGATTGACCTCTTGCGGGCATTGAAGACGTTTACCGCGACGGTCGATCTGGCGAATTTCTCGGCCGCCGGCCGCCAGCTCGGGGTCACACCCGGCGCTGTGAGCAAACAGATCGGCATGCTCGAGGCGCTGGTCGGCTGCCGGCTGTTTCAGCGGACCACGCGGCACCTGTCGGTCACCGAGCAAGGGCGGCGGCTCTACGCGCAGGTGCGGCAGCCGACGCAGCAGATCGAGGACGCAATCACGACGTTGTCATCCGACGAAACGCAGTTGAGCGGACCCGTGAAGGTATCGTTGCCGATCGCATTCAGTCGCGCGGCGCTGCTGCCCGTGCTGGGCCGATTCAGAGAGCGCTTCCCCCAGATAGAGCTCGATCTGCGTTTCGATAATCGCCGCGTTGACCTGATTTTGGAGGGCTATGACTGCGCGATCGGTCAGCTCAAGGATACGGATTCGAGTGTGGTCGCGCGAACGCTCGCACCGTTGACGTTGATTCTCTGCGCGGCGCCGGCATACCTTGAACGGCATGGGGAGCCCTCGTCCGTCGAAGATCTGGAGCACCACGAGCTTATTTCGTTTCGTTCGCCGAATACCGGACGAATTCAGACATGGAAGTTTCAGGCGCGCACGAGCGAGATCGTGCTTCAGCCTCGCTCCCGGCTGGTCGTGACGGACACCGAGGCCTTGACCGAACTCGCCGTCGCGGGCTGTGGCATCGCCCTGTTGGGCGCACATCACGCGGCGCCGTTGATCGACGCCGGCAGACTGAAGCATGTACTGCCGGGATGCGCCGAGCGGCGCAGCGACATCTGCGTCTACTACCCCGCTCGCAGGCATCTGCCGCCACGCGTCACGGCATTTGTTGAATTTGTCGTGGCGGAAGTGCGGGAAAGCGAACCGGTGAAGCGCGCGATCGCGATCGGACGGCGGCAGCAGGCCACGCAGGCGGAAACACAGGCTCCCGGGTAGGCTGCCGGGCGACGGAACGGGAAGCGGCCCTTTCCCAATCGACAGCTGGTTCGCCGCCTTGAAATCTCCGATCAAGGTAGCAAGTCATCGCGCTTCGCGCGGGCACTTACCGGCCTCAACGGAACACTTCGGATTCACCCAGAATGGTCCGCAATTTTCTCTATTCGTTCTCGTCGAAGTAGTGAAGCGGCCTTGCCCAACAGGCCTCTGCCAACAAACCTGCGCCAAAACCTGCGCTGAGTTCCGTTGCGGTTCCTAGGCTAATTAGTGTTGCGTTTCACGACAGACGACCCGAAGGTGGCGGACCTGTCGCGGCATGACGGGGAGGCAGTCCCAAAGCAAAACACGTTCGGAGAAGATCCAACACCCACTCAATTGACAACAACCCGCCGCAAACCCAATGCTGGGCCTAATTCGGGTCCCATAGCGGCCGCCGATACCGTCAGCGATACCGGCATTCCCGCCCGGCACTCAACGGCCTTAGGTGGGCCGCATCGGAAAATCAGCTCCGCCCGCTTAAGAGAGATCGTCCAAGCCTTGCATCTCCAGATGACTTCGGAGGTCGATGCCGCCAGCGATACCGTCAGGTCACAGCTGCCTTGAGCCTGCCGGCGGCTGGTCGGCCAATGCGGACGCTCGCCGGTCAGGCGCCGTGTGGCTGCTGCATGTCCCTTTGCTGTCGTTGGCAACCAGGTGCCGGCGAATGTCGCCTTCCGGGGAATGCGAACGAGTCTTCACGACCCATCTCTGCCTCTCGACCCGGCCGGACCTCGACGGCGGCTGTCAGGATTCCGACAGCCATCCATGAGCTTGGAGCGTCCAGCAGGTTCTAAGATTTTTGCTGCTTGGCGAGCACGATTTCGGTGACACAACTATGATGATCTTGTACGGATCTCGATTCCGCTGCGATGCTGGAAGATCTCCAAATGGCGATTATGGGAGGCGCGATGATCGAGCAACTCAACGTTCAATTGGTGCAGCAGGCATACGATGCATTCAGCAAAGCCGATATCGAGGGCGTCCTGAAAACGCTCGCCGATAATGTCGACTGGTTCATACCTGGGCCCACTGAAATCATCCCATTCGCCGGCAGAAGGCACGGCCCTCAGGAGGTCGCGGAATTCTTCAGTGCGCTTGCTGCGACTCAGACTGCCGAACGATTCGAACCTCTCGATTTTATTGCCAGCGAAGACAAGGTGGTCGTGCTTGGGGTCCAGCGCTGGCGCGTAAATTCAACTGGCATTACGTATGAAGATGAGTGGGCTCACGTCTTCACAATCGAAAACGGAAGAGTCACAAAATTCAAGGAATACCACGACACGGCGCGTGAAGCGGCGGCCCATCGGCCATAGAGATCATTGGCCTACAAGGTTAGATCACGTATGGCAAATCTGGATGCCGAATTCGACCTAGTCCCGGCGATTTAGCGCAACGCGGAAGGCTGTCCATCTCCGCAACAAGAACGCGGATCAGGTATTGCCCGGCCCATAGCGAGGGGGCGTCACCGCAAAGCGGCGAACGGACCCCGACGCGTTAAGCGTCACGCCGGCACGGTAGCCACGAAGCTGCATCGGGCGGGATGACCCGCGCAGCGCGACGGCAGGGATACATCGCGAATACATCGGTGGTGCTTTGCGCGAAGCGCAATGCACGCCGGCAGGCAGCGCGGGAACGAATTACAACGTGCCGAACTTCCACCGCATTATCGTCTTTGAAACTCTCTTTCTCGTCGTTTTTGCTTTGGCAGAACTGGTCCTGAAGCGCCACGATTCATTGCCTGTTTCAACGATGTGGCAATGGTGGGTGTCCACGGCGGTCTTCATGTTGTCGTAGATGCCGCGACGCGGCACGCCGCCGAACGCGGCAAATGCGCGTGCGTGCGCATCGAACAACATCTCGTGACTCCGTGTGGGATATGCGATCAGCTAGAAGGCGCGGCTGGCGTTCAGTTTGACGTGGGCGACTTCGAGACGGCGCCGCAGACCGCCGATGAAGGCGTACTCACAGCTCCAGTCGAACTGGAACGCCTCGCCGGGCTCAAAGGCGAGCGGGACATAGGCCTTCTTGCGCGGCGCTTCGGCCTGCCGCTCGCGCCAGCGACGCACGAACGCGCTGACACGGCCATAGCTGCCGGCATAGCCCTGTTCACGGATTGCCTCGAACATGAAGCGCGCCGTGCGCCGGTCACGCTTCGGTCGATGACTGTCCGCCCGGAGCCAACCCGTCAGTTGCGCAGCCCAGTCATCGATGACACTGGGACTGGTGCGCTTCGGATACTTCAGATTCCCGTGGACTGCATAGAAACCGCTAGGTCCGAGACGACAGCAAGCACGGTCATTCCTGATCCGCCATCCCAATTTTGTGGCCACGCTTATTTCATCTATCGCGCGCAGCAACTCCTTTAACGCGAGTGGCTTCTTGAGACGTAGATCGCCAAGCCCGCGCTCGACTTGGACGACCGGATGGCGTTGCGTGCGGCGCTATTTCAGGGTCGAGCTAAAAAGGCGGCAAGCTCAATCGTCCGGCTGGCGCCGAACCGGCAACCACGTCCCCGCCGGACAACGGTGCCAATAGCCGCTCCACACGCGGCCGCGCCACCGCCAACGCAGTCCCGATCCCGCCCAGCAGCCCCACCCCGTACAAGGCTAGAAAGGCCGTATAGGACATCGCCGGGGCGATAAGGCGCGCCACGCCTACAAAAGACGCATAGAGCCACGACACCGAACTGATGGCCCCCAACAAGACGCATATCGTCGCCGCCCGACGTGGGCGACGCTGCGGTGTGGTCAGCATCGGAAACGCGACTCGATGCAGCAGCAAGCCGTTCGCCGTCAGCAGGCATACCACTGTCAGCTTTGCAGCCAGCTTCGGCTTGGAGACCAGCACAGCCATATGTAAGCCGGTGCCAAGCAGGATCATAGCGACGCCCGTTATCCAGAGCAGGCCGAGCAACCCTGCAATGGTACGTCCGGTGGCTTCCAGTCTGACGGCATCAATGCGCCGAGCCGTGAGCAGCGCCACGTCTTCCCGCAACACGCGCGCGATGGCGAAGGCGAAGACGAGGGTGTGGCTATATAACAAGAGCTGGCGAGCGGTGATGGTAAGCATGTTCATGACGGGCCTCACTTCCTTATGAGGGTTTCGCGGACCGACTCCTGGCCGGCGGTCGGTGAGCGTTTTTTCGAGGCGCGTGGCCTTCCAATTTCCGACCAGAGCCCACTGTGCCGACGGTTGCATTTAACGGCTTGCCGACTCGACCGTTCTAATCGTCAGTCCGGCTGGTGAGCGTCGCGGCTACTGCTCGACAAAGCTTCGGGAATCTGGCCAGCTGCTACTCCCCGCATGATCTTCCGGCAGTTCCGGGCGCTTCGTTGCGCAAACAACGAACGTCAACAGTTTTGCGAACTTGCTCACGGCAGGGTCTCTCATAGGGTCTTGTCATTTTTTGATAGTGCAAGGAAGATGATAGATGGGCCATATGTTTTTAGTACGCACGTTGGGAAAAAACCTGTTGTGTTGTTTGTGTTGTGTTGGAAAACGAACATAACGAGGATAAGTAAAAAACGGTTCTAGAGGTACGCAAAGAGGTTGTCCTCGCAATCTTTTTATTCAACAACAGCGTATCTGTCCCGCTGCTGCGTGTGCTGACCGATCGCGGCACGGAATACTGCGGCAATCCCGAGCATCACGAATATGAGCTGTATCTGGCCGTGGAGGATATCGATCACACTCGTACCAAGGCCAAGTCGCCGCAGACCAACGGGATCGTCGAACGGCTGCACAAAACCATGCTCAACGAGTTCTATCGTGTGGCCTTCCGAAAGAAGATCTACGAATCGATAGACGTGTTGCAGACTGATCTTGATGCGTGGCTCGACCAGTACAACAATGAACGTGAACATCAGGGACGATGGTGTTACGGCAAGACCCCGATGCGCCCCTTTCTCGATTCACTGCAACTCGCGAGGGAGAAACTCATTCCCATTGATCGCGTCTTCTCTATCGGCCCAGACTACCTGTCAGATCGAGTTCCAGCTAACACACTTCAGCTATGGGATTCGTGAAACAGGGGCAAGGTCACTTTCCGGCCCTGAACGCTCCCCAAGATCATTGGAAAGATACCCCGTGGAAAAGTGCTCATCGTCCACCACCCTCTGGACGTTCGTCGCTTCCGATTCGCAGACCGCGAAAAAAGTAACCTGCGGGCGCCTTTTTATCGCAAGAATAAGCCTATTTTCCGCCGTGCTCTAACCTCCGGCCCACTTCCTGCCGACATCCAGTAGTATCTCTTACCTGACGAGAGGCTCGAAAAGGTAATTACTACCGAATCACTATCGCTTATTCCCTTTTTGCGAATTCGCTCGCTGGCTGCGCAAAGGCAGGTCAAGTGAGGATCGCTCCGGTAATCGAAATCCCTCCGACAAGCAGTTCGATAGAAAACGCGGCGCCTTGATGAACGCCTGGGAGCCGTCGTCCGATCGTATTGCAGCGGTTTGATAAGCATACCGAATTAAAAGATGCAACCACTTTCTGGCGCACGTCAGACCCGTGTGACTCGAGTGCTTACCAACTGAATTTGGCCGGGTCTTCCGGCTGCGGATTATTTCTGTGATCAATCGACGACGATTTCTCGGCTGCCTGACGGCTGCTGCAAGCAGCTATGTACTGGTGGCGTGCGGTGGCGGGAGCAACAGCGACGCCACTGCGCCTGGCAGCAACAGCAGTGCGGCCAAGGCAAACGCCAGCGTATCCACCTCACCTAACGGCACGACAACCCCACCGGCAGCATCCATTGTCGACGCCTCCGGGATCGTGTGGACGACCTCCAACGGGTATATCTACAGGAACGGGACCAAAGACCCCTACTCGTACAACGTCACAATGCTGCTGTGGTACAACGGCAGCGTCTTCCAGCAGAACACGAGCGGGGATTACTATGTGTGGCTTGGGACGGGGTGGACAAACTCTGTCGATCCGCGCCTCATTGCGGCCAACGGTACGACTTCTGCCAACGGCACGACAACCCCGCCGGCGTCCGCCATTGTCGACGCCAGCGGCAGTGTTTGGATGACCGCCAACGGGTATATCTACAGGAACGGGACCAAAGACCCCTACTCGTACAATGTCGTGATGCTGCTGTGGTACAACGGCAGCGTCTACCAGCAGAACACGAGCGGAGATTTCTATCAGTGGATTGGGTCGGGATGGACACCGGCTTCCAATCCCTGCCTCGGGGGCACTTCGGCCAACGGCACGACAACCCCGCCTGCGGCGTCCATAGTCGACGCCAGCGGCATCGTGTGGATGACCTCCAACGGGTATATCTACAGGAACGGGATCAAAGACCCCTACTCGTACAACGTCGCGTTGCTGCTGTGGTACAACGGCAGCATCTACCAGCAGAACACGGGCGGGGATTTCTACAAATGGCTTGGGACGGGCTGGACACCCTCTGTCGATCCGCGCGTCGGGGGTAATATTTCGGCCAACGGCACGACAACCCCGCCGGCGACGTCCATTATCGACGCGTCCGGCATCGTGTGGACGACCTCCAACGGGTATATCTACAGGAACGGGACCAAAGACCCCTACTCGTACAACGTCACAATGCTGCTGTGGTACAACGGCAGCGTGTACCAGGAAAACACGAGCGGCAATTTCTATCAGTGGCTTGGGTCGGGATGGACGTCGTGTATCGATCCGCGCCTTGGCGGCACTTCGGCAGACGGCACGACGATTCCGTCCGCCGCCTACATCATCGACAAGTCCAGCAACATCTGGACGCTTTCGAACGGCTATATCTACAAGAACAAGGTCAAGGATCCGTCCTCCTCCAACGTGAGCCTGCTGTTGTGGTATGGCGGCATGATCTATCAGTCGGGGACGGGCGGGCAGTTCTCTGTCCTGACATGGAACGGCAACTGGTTACCGTGTACGGACCCGCGTATCGCCGCGGCGGCGACGCCGGGCGCGTTCTACGGCATCAACGGGCACTACGATTATACGTTTACGCCCGCGCAGGTCGTCGGCGCGCTGCGTGCGCTAGGATGCACGACGTATCGCGTCGGCGTTTTCAACACGCCGACCCAGATAAACGCGTTGGTAGCCCTGGCAAGCGCTTTCAAGTCCGCCGGACTGACGCTTTTCCCGCTCGTCGAATACGGGCTCCGTGACACAAACAACAACCTGTACACGAGTGAATCGGCGGCCTATCAGGCTTCATTCTCAGGGGCTGCGGCGATTGCCACGGCGCTGGCGCCGTATGGCGTCACGATGTACGAATGTGGCAATGAACTGACCCGCGACGGGGCGATCATCCTGAATTCGGCAACGGCCGGAACAGGCAGGGGCGACTTCAACAACGCGAACTGGCCGATCATGCGCGGCGCGATGCGCGGCATGATCGATGGCATCAAATCCGTGCAGCCGAACGCCAAGTGCGGTATCAACTTCTGCGTGGCGGATATCGCCGCCTCTGACATGCTATGGGATGGCTTGCAGCCGAATGGGACGAGCGGTTACCCGAAGGTTCGCTGGGACATCACGACGTGGCACAACTACCAGCCTTATGGCGATATCTTCGACGTAGGCTCGGACGGTGCCGGTCCAGGCTTCAACCTGCCAATCTACTGCAAGGCGCGCTATGGAGTGCCGTTCATCATCTCCGAATGGAACGCCGCCCCCGAAGATACCGAAGCGTTCCGCGCGACCTACGTCAGTCAGCAACTCGGCGAATTCTATGCGGCGCGCAAGACGTCTGCGGTTCAGTCGGTGATGTACTACGACTTGACGAGTGGTGACCAGACGTTCGGCATCGTCTCGAACAGTCTGGTACCGATCCAGCCGACTTACGGTGCGTTCCAGAGCTTCGTCGCAGCGAATCCTGACACCTGAGCCGATGCGGACGCCAGAGTCGGTATTCGCGATCGTCACGGCACTAGCATGTCTCGATATGCCGAATGTGCGTAAACGCTAGCGTTTTCACACCTGGCTTCTGCGTTTGAGAAGGTCCGCAATTGCATCGGCAGCGAACGCTTCGAACGCTGCGAACGCAAATCACGGCTGGGACGACCGGAGCTTTCTTGAGTCTGCGGGTGACACGCATTGGTGGCGGCAATCACGGTTTCGATTCCGCAAATGGCTCAATGAGACGGGATCGCTTCGGAGTTTGACAATGGGGGCTACACCGGAACCCGCTACTAATTTCCGGAACGTGCGGAAAAGCTGCGCGTCATCGTTCAACGTTTTTCTAGTTCTAGAGGTTTGATATGGGAAGTCTCAGCATCGGTCATTGGCTAATCGTTCTGGCCATTATTGCGCTTGTTTTCGGCACCAAGAAATTACGTACCGCCGGTTCCGACCTGGGCGGTGCCTTCAAAGCGTTCAAGGAAGGCATGGGTGGTGGGTCACCGTCGACCACTAATGGAGCCGCGGCCCAGCCGACGATTGATGTTCAGGCGAAGGATGTAATCGCGAAGTAACGGACCCGCCACATTAGCATCCAGAGCCACAGCCTCCGGTTTACAGAAATTCGCTCGTTTCTGCGGTGTGCTCGGTACAAGCCCCGATCTCGCCGATATCCTGCCAGGCGGCCGCGCCGAGATCGTCCCACTCAATGTGAACAATAACGAGCCTGCGGTGCCGGCTCCAAAGGCAGTTGATGGTTGAGAGTGTGAGTTCGGCGATGCAGGTAGCAGGTGTCCGGCCGCTCGATAGCTCCACCGTCGGCAATCCGCCACATTGCTGACCTAAAATCCAGCCCGCTCCAATGTCGGCTCTGGCCGACAACTGGGGTTGAGCACCATGCGGGTTTCGAAGTGGACGGGTCGTTCGAACGACCACCGCATGGCTCAGGCGAGCGGCAGAAAGTGGCCGGTTGTACGCATTCAACTCCCGTCATTGAAAGCCGCCGTTCCCTACGGCAGCGGCAGCTTTGTGGCGCCGTATCTGAATGGGTACAACCGGCCAATAGGCGACGGTCGTCGCCCTTCGGTCGGAGACCTTCAGGCGGCCGGAGGGCATTGGCAAGCGGTCATCAAACCGAGGCCGTTCATGGCGGTCCGCCTGAATGGGGTCACAGCCTTTCTTAATCGGCAAAGCGCTGTGAGCGATACGGGTCCAATAGATTCACAGCCACGCCGTCAAGCAATTCAGTCGCGATAAGCTGCGACAATCCGGCTGCCAGACTGATGCCCGCGTTCGTTGTGATCGAAAACACGCCGGGCAGGTCTTCAGAACGGCTCACGACGGGCAGTCCATCAGCGGGAATGACGCGACGCGTTTCGGTGACTTTCTCTACAACGGCGTCCTTTAAGCCGGGCAGCACGCGCGCGGCGACACGTACAAGCTCCTCGGGGTCGGGCGTGCTTGGATCGCCAACGGGCGAACCGGAGAAGTGCTTGGCGATGACCACACGACCGTCGATGCGCTGGATCGCGTGAACATGCGCGCCAAGAATGACCGAATCGAAAATCCGTGGCAACGGCGCGAGATGGACGACGCTCCCCGTGCTGTGGATGAGCGGTGCCTTAAGCCCCGTGCCTTCGACGAGTTCCGGGTTCGCGATGCCGCCCGCGAAGATGAGAATGTCGGCCTCGCGCTTGCCACTTCCGCTTTGGATCTCGTAACCGCCCGCCGTCTTGGTGAAGCCTTGATACGCGTCGTGCGGCGAATATTGCGCGCCTCGTGCGACCGCCGCATCGAGCATCATTGACGTCAGTTGCACAGGCGACATCATCCCTTCATCGGGCGTGTAGAAAATGTCCGTTTCGGCTCCCGGCTCAAACCCCGGCTCAATCTCGCGTGCCTCGGCCGCGGTGACGCGGTACGTCGGGCTGCCCCAGCGCAGGCGCCGGTCCAGTTCCGCCGCGAGTTCCCGTGCCTCCTCGGTGCCGGGCTCGGCGCTTTGAAAGCAGCCTGACCAGCGAATCGGCAGACCGTCGATTTCGCTTTGCAGGAAACGCCAGCGCAGGTGCGACAGGCGATGCAGATTGAAGTAATGCTGCGCGCCAACTTCGCCAAGCGAGTCCGCATTGCGGAACTTCGTCTGATTCGTTATCCACGCGAATGATCCAGAAGTGGCGCCTCTCGCGACTTCGTTCTTGTCGAGCACGGTGACGCGCGCGCCGCGTTTCGCGAAATCATAAGCGAGTGTGGTGCCGATGATGCCAGCGCCGATGACGATGACTTTAGGTGCCGAATTCATAGAGTGCCTCTTTGCATTGGTGCAAGAAGTGTTGCCAGGGTGAGATTCTTAAATCCGAGTTGCTGTGGCTGACCGGCGTCAGCGATGGCTACGCCGTCCTTTCCGCTCAGCTGCGAGCCTCTCTTCGCTGCAGAGAGTGTTCGCTGGCGCTCGCTGCCATGCTCGGAGCATTCGCCGCGCCGAGCGACACGTTACGGGTCTCGGGAGCCATGCGAACCGATACGAGCAGGCCAATCAGGCTGATCCCACCCGCGATAAGCAGACCAGTCGCGCTTCCAAAATGGACTAGCACGGTAGGAAGGAGGAACGTTCCTGCCGCGGCTCCGATGCGGCTTGCAGACATCGCGAGTCCCATACCGGTTGCACGAAGATCAGTCGGAAAAATCTCGTTCGGGTAGATGAATTGCAGCCCGGAGCCGGCAGCTTCGGCCACCGTGAAGAGAACGAACAAACCGATCGCAACCGTGGCAATGTTCGACATCGGCGTTGCCAGAAGAAAAAGCGCGAGCGTTGCAAGAACGAAAGAGACCAGACAAAGCGTGCGCCGACCGACGCGGTTGACGACGAACATGCCGATCGCAGTTCCGACGATGGCAAATGAAATGATCACGAGCGAGCCGGCGAGTGGCTGAGTGACGCCGAGCGATTTCAATAGCATCGGTTGAAACGTCTTGATTGCGAACGAAGGCGCAATCTGACACATCCAGAAGATCGAGCAAAACACCAGCATGCGCCCATAGCCTCGCGAAAGCAGTTCGCGGATTTTGGACAGCCCAAGGCCACGCCTGGAGGTGCTCACGCGCGTTTCAGCAACGAGTGCATCGAAGTCAACCTGTGGCCCAAGGTGCTGTGCCACGATGCTACGAGCCGCCTCTACGCGTCCTGCGGAAATCAACCAGCGCGGCGACTCGGGGATGTTCAGGCGCAGCAGCAGGAATATCGCCGAAGGGATCGCAGCGCTCGCAAGAATGTAGCGCCATACACCGCTATCACTACCGCTAACGATCAGACCCGTTGCAAGGCTTATGGTGTATCCAACCCAGAGCAAAAGCACGAGGCTCGCGAGCACCGGCCCGCGAAGCTTCCGAGGCAGAAATTCAGCTGCGAGCGCGGTCGCTATGGGATAGTCCGCGCCCAGCGCAACCCCCATGACGAAACGAAGGATGAACAACGTCGTCACGTCATGTACGAACAGGTGCGCGAGTGAGCAGATAACGAATACGGCGAGATTAAGCACATACATCTTCTGGCGGCCGAAGCGGTCCGTCATGGGTCCGAAAACCAGGCCGCCGGCAAACATGCCGATCAGGCTCGACGCGCCGATCAGACCGATCTGCAGCGCGTTCAGCGCGAGGTCCTTCGCAATGAACGGCAGCGCTACAACGATGATCCCTAGCAGATACCCGTCACAGAACGGTCCCCCTGCCGCCACGAGGGCTATCCTCTTATGAAAGCGGCTCGGAGGTAAATCTTCGATGCCGACGAGTGCCTTTCCCATATGTGCCTCCAAACGTTACCGAATCAAATGACGGGATTTGTTTTTCTATTCAGCTAGGCTAAGGTGGGGGCACAATATCGGTCAATGTCAGATTTTATTCACCAGATATCGAAGGATTCGATATGCTGTTCAGCGAGGAGATCAACACGTTCCTGGCGGTGGTCCGCTCGGGAAGTTTGCTTCAGGCGGCCGAGATCGTATCTACGACGCAATCGACAGTCTCGTATCGGATCCAGTCCCTCGAGCGCCGGATAGGACATCCGCTCCTCCTGCGCTCGCGGGGAACCAGGGGCATAACACTGACCTCCGAGGGTGAGCGTTTTCTCGACATTGCCGAGCGCTGGAAAATGCTTGAAATTGAGGCCGAGCAACTTCAGGCCGACCAGGTACGACATCTTGCTGTGGGTTCCGTAGACGCGGTCGCGATCAACGTCCTGCCTCCGTTTGTCGCTGCGCTCTGCGATGAGACACCGCCCGTGCGTCTGCACATGGAAAGCTCGCGCTACTTTCAACTCGCCAACCGGGTTGCATCTGGTCATTTGGACGTAGCCTTCACGCTGTCCCCATCCGAACACATCGATCTTGTTTCAAGGAAGGTCCGGGATTACGCGATGCTTGTGGTCTACGCTGGCTCGGGTAAGACCTCGTTGCCGGAAGCCCTCGACATTACCGACCTCGAACCGTCAAGAGAAATTTATCTGCCGTGGTCGCCTCAGTTCGACATGTGGCGCAGCCGCCGCGGATTGTCGCGGCACGTAAATTGGGTTGAGAAAGCACACATGCTCGCGCCGATGCTCAGAAATGCAGCGTGGGCCATCGTTCCCAGTTTTTTGACGACCCCATTGGCGAAGGAGACGGGCTGCACGATCCACCGGATCGCGCTAAGTCCGCCCGACCCACTTTCTCTTTTTATGATTTTGCGCAAACAGAGTAGCGACGCTACCGGACGTCAGCAACAACTTATCGAAATGGCTCTCGCCGCCCTCAAATGAATTGGCGCGGCAACAGCACGATGAACCGGCAAGGATCGTGATTGGCTTGGCTGTCTGGGATTCTTGACGGTGGACCAGAAACGCTGCGCTGGCCATTAGCATCAACGCCGCCCCTCCCGGCTCCGACGATCACTAAGCGAGCATGATGGACCAATGACCGTTTTGCCTTGCAAGCTGCCATGCGCCGTTGCTCGCTTTGAACGACCGGAGAGGGTCGATACTGTTGAAAAAGTCACTGCCCGTCCTTCGCGCTAGGTTTTTAGGGGTCTTCTTACCCTTGGCCGGTGTGCGCGAGCGGTCTGTGGGCCGATCTGAGAGGTCGATTCTCTCGCGGCGGGACTGATAAAACCACGCAGCGACTTTTTCAACAGTATCGGCCGAGAGCAGCCCGACGCGTCAGGAAATAGCAACACCGCGAGCCTGACGGCGAATTTCTCCGACATGCTGGCAAGCGTCGGATAGTCCGACTCGTTGAACAGCCCGATGATCAAGCATTTCGATGTCACTCGGCGCATACCGCGTATCTTATGTCGCATACCGTGTAATTGAAAGCGGAGCGCGGGAGGTATCATTTTGCCAATTCCGAACAGACCCAAAGGGCGCCCAAAGCATTCACGTCGCAGTGAGTAACCCCGCGTCAAATTGCCCCGGTGCGGGACATGGTTGCCACTATGACCCGCCATCTCGTCCACGTGCAGCTTCGTCAAAGATCGGAGAAAGTGATCGATGAGGTTATATCCGCTCGCGCCCGCCTACGATGCCGGCGGCATTTTCGAACTCGCCGTCGAGCCAGGGCGCCGCTTTTCTGTTGCAATCTACCGGCAAGGCATCGGAGAAGCGCTCGAGTTCCACTGCGGAATCCTTGTAGAGGACCGCGGCGCGATGGATTGCGACAGCGTGAGTGGCCAATGGATGCTGACTTCGCCGCGCGGACGAACCCCAACGCGTTGCGACGCTGCATGGCGGTGGCCGAGCTTCCGGTTTCGCTTCGATCGAGCCGATGCGACGTCGGGGGTGTATGTCGCGGTGGCTTACGAGGTGCGCGCCAACGGCGAGCCCGTGCGCCCGCTGGGGCGCAACTGCGCCGCGCATGAGCCTCTATACGGGCTGCCGCCGGACAGCAGAAGTATGGCAATGTTGGTCGCGCGCCCTCCGCGACCATCGGCGTCGGTCGCTTACATCGTGCCTGTCGCGACGTATCAAGCGTACAACTCGATCGGCGGCGGCGGTTTTTATCACGATCCCGTTCGACGTAAGAAACCTGTCACGACCGTGACCCTGCTAAGACCAGGTGGCGGCTTCGGGGCGCAGTTCGGCGAGCCTGCCGACCCCTATGAACCTCGGTCCCCGCGCCAACAGTTCCCACACTGGGACGCGAAGTTCGTGCGCTGGCTGCAGGCGAAGAACATTGCTTGCGACTTCTACTCCGACCTGGATCTCGATGATGGTGACCGCCTTGATCTAACCCAGTATCGCTGCGTGCTTAGCGTGGGTCATCATGAATACTGGAGCAGGCGCATGCGTGACAGGATGGCCGGCTTCATTGCAAACGGCGGACACTACGCGATCTTTAGTGGAAACACCTGCTATCGGCCAATCGAATTTTCGCGCGGCAGCCCTCACGCTCCCGATCTGCGCGTGACTCGCCTCGCGGAAAATTGGCCCGGTCACGACGAAAGCGACCTGATCGGGCTCAGTTATGGTTATGGCGGCGGCTGGTGGGGAGAATGGCGTCTAATGCGTGGTGGCTGGATCCGGCGCGAGCGCCCAGCAACCGGATTCCGGGTCGAGGACGCGAGTCACTGGGCGCTCGCCGGTACGGAGTTGAACAACGGAGACATTTTTGGTGCCGAAGATCGTCTGGTGGGCTACGAAGTAGACGGCTTGCCGCCGAACCCCAATGGTTTCCACGTGCTTGGCATGACAAGCGCGCTGAATGGATGGGACGTCGGCGGACGCGGCGTATTTGGCGTGCTGCAGCGGGCGGCCGAAAAAGGAGTTCAGCCGGGCATCGTCTTCAACGCAGGCACGACAGACTGGGCTCGCGTCCTCATGGATCCGCACGCCGAAAGTCATGCTGTCGTCGACCGTATCACCAGCAACGTCTTCGAACGCTTGCTGGCCAATCCGAGCAATCGCGACAGACAGTCCGTTACAGCACAGGCTTAATGACGATTCTGCCGCGCACCTAAAGTCGCGCGGGGATATCGGGTGCTGGCCTGAAGAAGCCACGTAGCGTCAGTTGGTTTGACATGAGAGCCGACCATGCTTAATCCGACAGATAGAAGAGGAGTGTACGGATTCCTCGGTAAAGCCATAAAGTGGCCTGTTAAAAGGTTTGTCCCGCCTGCGATCAAGGCCAGGATACTGCCGGCCCACAGCGTCTCAATCTCGGACGCGACGTGGAATCAGGCGTACGGCTCGGGCACCTGGGATTATCTGGGAACGACGCAGGAAATTGCCCGCTATAGCGTGATCGCCGGGTATTGCAAGCATCTGAAACCCGCCGCGCGAGTGCTCGACGTTGGATGCGGCGCTGGCGTTCTTGCAAGTTGGCTTTCGGGCGCCTCGATTTCGAGCTATTTCGGCGTTGATCTTTCCGAAGTCGCCATTGAGCAGGCCCGCCAGGCGAATATCGATGGAGCGGAGTTCGCCGTCGCCGATGCCGCTACCTTCGAGCCTTCGCAGGTATTCGACGTCATCGTCTTCAACGAGATGCTTTATTACCTGGAAGAACCGGAGGAACAGATTCGTCGACTCGCGCGCTGTCTCGCGCCCGGTGGGCTATTGATCGTCAGTATCTGGTATCACGACGACGGAATACGGACGTGGAACAGGTTGAAGGCGGCCTTCGACGAACTCGATCGTGTCCGTATCACACACGCGTCGACGCGATTCAAATGGGACGTGGCCGTGCTGAAGTTGCGGTAAATTTTGCACGCATGCATCTGATCAAATGCCGCCCCTGAGCGGCCGCCTCGAGCCATGCAGTTCTGGAAAATCGCAGGCATCGCCCGCGCCCCAAAGGGCGCCCGCACCCTCCGTTGCGGACGTGCCGGCATCCGTCGCGTCTCAGCTCAAAGTCCCAAAGTCACGGCGCGGCGTTTGTTTCTGAGTACGAGAAAGTGAAAATGCTTCGCAAGGAATTGCGCGGCGCAACTGAGGACCCTAGGGTGATGCATTGTGTGCCGAAAGGCTTGTGCGAAACGCCTTTCACGAACTGCCTCGGTGACATCGACCCAGCGAAGCTGGGTTTCGAGGGTTCGCTGCCGATGCGCACACGCGTGGGCTAACCTTCCTGACAGCGCGTGCGATGCGCGGAAACGCGCGTTTGCTTCGAGCATGCCTCGAAGCGCCCGTCGATCCGCTGACTTGTCTGTGGAAAGCGAATCATCACGTCTGCGATAGTGGTAACCCATAGCCGGATAGACGACCATTTCCGCTTCGTGCCTGACCAACATGCGCAACAAAAGATCGAAGTCTTCGGCGGAGCGAACCCGCTCGTCATACCGAAGCTCGGACAGCAGTTCGGTTCTGATCATGGGTTGCAGATAGCCGAGTTGCGGCGCTTTGACAAGCGCAACGGCATCGACGGTCCTCGCGGTCCGCAGGCCAAGCAGCGAATACCCGGTCAGCGAGCCGCTTTCGCTCATGATGAGCAAGTCGTCCGCTACAATGCCCGCGCCGTCCGATTCGGCCCTTGCGAGCATCGACTGAAGGCGTCCGTCCGCAAACACATCATCACTGTCGAGGATCGTGATCCAGCGTCCTCGCGCACATGCCAGCGCACGGTTGCGCGCGACCGAGGGCCCCGCGTTGGAAGAAGATGTGAGGAGAACGATACGTGGGTCGTTAGCAGCAGCGGCGCGGACAATCTCAGTGCTGGCGTCGGTTGACGCATCATCAACAACGATCAGTTCCCAATCCGCGAGGCTCTGCCTCTGAACCGACCTGATCGCCTCTCCGATCCAGTTCTCTCCATTGAAGTTGGCCATCACGACAGTGACAGAAGGTGCCAACGCGGAAATGCTCGTACGATTCGCGGTGGCTGGCTCCTTGTCGTCGAAACCGCTTTGAAGTGCCGCCGATGCGAGATTTTTGCCTTTTAAGCTCATAGTCATGGTTCTGACGCAAGTTTGCAAAGATTGTCGGACAGCGTTCTGCTGAAGTCGGGATAGGCGGAAATAACCCCAAAGCGAGGATGGAGATTTTCCAAATCGACGGGTTGCCTGCGACGATGCCCTCGCAGTCGGACTACCCAAGTAACAGAGGCAAAGCCCCGCTGAGTCGACAGATAATTGGTGGTCTCGGTGCGCGCCCCCACATATAACGATCGAATGGTGCGGGTTTGTCCCTGGATAGGTGTGCGACGTATTCTGCACTGCCGATGGCAATGAACAGGCCGAGGAATCCTGTGAGATCCTGCCAACACCACGGCGGTTTTACACGCAAGTCAGATGAAATCTGACTGTCCTGGCGCGGCCCGAGCATATGCAAAACAGGTCGAAGCCAATTTAACGCAGAAGCCGAGTGAAGCGCCACTTTCCATATGTAAGTAGTGTAAGTGGCAGTTGAAACGCAACAGCGAACGTCGCATTCTGGTTGATTCTGTTGAAAAACCCGCCCAAGAAGCGAGATTTTGGCTATCCTGGAAGACATCGATCGACGGGAGTGCATCGTCATGATGGGTCAACAGGCTAGCGGTCAGGATAGGCTCTTCTATTCATTTAAGCTGGACAGTCATGTCCCGCATGACCACCTTCTGCGTGGGATCGATCATCTGTTCGACGCTGATGACCTGCGCCGTCACCTTGCGCCGTTCTACAGCCACACGGGCCGCCCATCGATCCCTCCGGAGTTAATGGTTCGCATGCTGATCGTTGGATGAGCGCGCACCGCTATCCGCGATCTGCATGTAGAGGCCATCGCCATCCGCGTAATGGCCCGGCGTCACCTCTTTCGCGACCCGCAGAATTCAACCAAAAAACTTCCGGATCTGGTCCATCGAGCAGGCTGGAACCGGTTCAACTGGGGGTTCGATCAACCATATTACTTCCAAGATTCGAGTCTTTAAACCATTTGTCTTCCGTTGTGGCTAACACATTTTCACGCGTAGAAACGCCTCTCCAGCAAACCTGGCACCACGAGCGCCTTCGTTATTCGCTCGAATCCCCGTTTAGTTAGGCGGTAGCCTTCCGCAAGGAGCAGACGAACTTTGCCTCGGCAAGTTCGGGAGCGGTCCGCTTGTCTTGCATGACTAGATCAAGCGGTGCGTGCCGCAGCCTCTCGAACATCAACTCCGGATTTGTCTCTAACAGTCGCCGAATATCGCTGCGATCGCCCCTGACACTCCCGATGAGCCGCAGACCTCTGGCTTATTGTCCTCACGCCGCTGCGGCGGTTCGTAAGCGCCCGGTTATTCCATCTTGAGTTGCGTTGAGAGTCTTGGGAGCATCGTGTCCACTTAAATAGGTGGACACGTGAACACTAATGACGAAGCAGCGGCACCTGGCCGTCGTCGCCGCCGGCGCTAGAGCGTCGAGTTCAAGGCTCAGGTTGTGGCAGCTTGCCAGGGGCCCGGGGTGTCGCTCGCGGCGATCGCGTTGCACCACAAGCTGTACGCCAATCTGCTTCGACGTTGGGTCGAGCAGGCCGAAACGAACGATTGCGTGCTCGTGGCGCGTAGCGACCTGGCAGCCTCGAGAAGAAGAGCAGCGTGAATACTTAAACAGAGTCATCCACGAAGTGGCGTTGACCTCTTACATGCGCGTTTATCGGTCCGTGGATGCCTGCAAGACCACAGTGGCTTCTACCCGCACATCGGTTCGCAATCCAAATTTGATCTTTCGAATCACGATCTCCCAGCCCACGACGTGACGATAGTGGCCTGCGAACGAGGACTCACGTCGGCGCCCGACGCAGCTTCAGTGCGATGTCGAGCTTCTCAATCCAGCCGACGTCGTCGAAGCTCGCTCCGAGCAGCGCTTCAATGCGTTCCATCCTGTAGTTCAGCGTATTTGGATGTATGCCAAGGGCGGCCGCTGACTGGCCGCGCCGCTGCCCCTGCTCGAAATAGGTCTGCAGCGTCGCCACCAGCTCAGGCTCGTTGGCTAGCTGTTCGAGCAGGGAGACGAGGTAGCGCCGCGCGTTCGATGCGAGACGCGCGCTTTCTTCAATGAGGATACTAGAATACATTGCGACCTGCGACTGCCCCTGGCTTTTGGGTGTGAAGTCCAATGCCCGGATCGCTTCGTCGACCGTGGCCGCCCAACCCGACGCGCCTTCGTTCATCAGGCCAACGCCGATACGATGAAGCTCCGGCACCGCAGCCGCCAGCGCACCGGCCCGTTCTGCCGTGAGCCGATCGATACGGTTGATCGAATCGCCTCGCAGGCAGGGTGCCCACAGAATCAGCCTGCCACGATGCCACGCTCGCACCAGATCGCCTGGCGCGGCAGCAAGATGACGCGCTGACGCCAGTACGATGCGGTCGAGTTCCCGTTCACGTTCGTACGACGTATGGTCGGGTAGTTCGATGTCGATGGCGAGCGCCACGCGTGGCGCAGTGGAATCGAGACCCAGCGCCTCCACTGTTTCCCGAAAGCCGTCGTGATCATCCGGTGTATAAAACACAATGTTGTAAAGCTGATGACGCAACGCCTCACGCCAGCGCGCTTGTTGATACTGCTCTTCGAGATAGCTTTGCGCGATGCTCTGCGCCATGTCGTCAAAAAAGTCGAAAAGGTAGGGCGAGATGGCGAACAGCAATTCGTCGACGAGAGTTCCGTCGTCCTCTCCCTGTGCAATGTAAGTGCGCCAGATTTCGCGCGATCCGAGCCGGAAGGCACGCAGCACGGATTGCAGCGGTACGCGCTGGTGAACGCGTCGGCGGCCGAATTCCCGGAAGCGATCCATGTCGTCCGCCGATGGAGGGCGACCCGTCAGAAGCGACTGGAACCACAAACCGGCCGTCAAGTCGATCGACGCTGCGATGTCCTGTCTGACTGATGGCATCAGGTTCTCGTAACCTTCGACGCTCATCAGCGTCTCATACATGCGCTCATTCACGGCCGTCGGGTTCGCTGCAAGCAAAGCCGTGCGTTCACGCAAGCTCGCGCTGATCGTCGGGATGACTATCATGAGTAGACTCTTCCCTGTAGAAGGACCTGCAACTGGCAACAGCACGGATTTCGGCTATTGTGCGAAATTCGCCTCAATCGGCAGTGTGAACCGGAACACCGTGCCATTCGGCTCACGAGGCGTGACCCACAGTCGCCCGCCATGGGCTTCGACAATCGATCGGCTAATGGAGAGTCCCATGCCCATTCCATTGGGTTTGGTGGTGTAGAACGAGCGGAACAGTTGTTCTGCGCTCCCAGGTGGAAGCCCTGAACCGGTGTCCCACACCTCGACTATCACAGCGTCCGAGTCACTCCGCTCAGAGACGATCGTCAACTCGCGCTGTCTGTCACTCACTGCGCTCATCGCCTCCGAAGCATTCATGACAAGATTGACGATCACCTGCTGCATCTTGACCCGGTCGCCGAGCACAGGCGGTAGGTTTGCGGAAAGGCAAGTCTGCAACCGCACGCTGTTTCTCTGCAACTCGGCGTTGATCAGGGCCAACACTTCGACAATGGCCTCGTTGATATCTACCGGGTCCTCGCGCGGCGGCGCCTGCTTGACGAGAGACCGCACGTGGCCAACAACCTCCACTACCCGGTTGCCTTGCTTGAGAATGTGATTCAGCGACTGCCGGGCCTCCTCCAGCTCCGGAGGCTGGGCATCCAGCCA
Organism: Paraburkholderia sp. BR13439; assembly: GCF_040948805.1. NCBI lineage: Bacteria > Pseudomonadati > Pseudomonadota > Betaproteobacteria > Burkholderiales > Burkholderiaceae > Paraburkholderia > Paraburkholderia sp. BR13439. The sequence goes on from NZ_JBFPKN010000012.1 coordinate 53,820, forward strand.
GCGCAATCCGGCCGTAGCATGCATGACGACGGCGGACACGGGCTGCTTGACCTCGTGCGCAATCGAGGCCGCCATTTCGCCGAGCATCAAGACGCGGTTCAGGCGCGCCATATCGGCCTGGGTTTGCTGCAACGCGTCCGCCGCCCGCTCGCGTGAATCGCGCTGTGCCTCTTCGGCCAGTTTTCGCTCCGTCACGTCGATGATCCAGCCCACCATCCGATAGGGCTGGCCGGAATTGTTCCAGAGTGCCTGTCCGCGAGACTGAACCCATCGGTATTCTCCCGACATGGTGCGAATACGATATTCGACGTCGTAGGCGTTCTTGTGCTCCAGATGCGCCGTGAGGCAGGCCGTCACCCGATCGATGTCTTCTGGATGAATTGCCTCCTGATGCACACTCGCTTCATTGGGCAGGTCGTTTTCCCCATAGCCCATGATTGCGTTGAAATGGGGCGAAAAGTACATCGCGCCCGTCTGCGGATTCCAGTCCCACAAGCCCGCCGTCGCGCCCCTCACCGCGAGCTGAAAGCGTTCCTCGCTCGCCCTTAGCTCGACCGCGACGCGGTGGCGTTCGATTGCGTAACGGATCGCACGGCTCAGTTCCGAAGCGCGGATATCCTTCTTGAGGAGATAGTCCTGTGCACCGTGCTGGATGGACAGCAGACCGACCGAATTATCGTCCAGTCCGGTAAGGACCAGCACCGGCATGCCGGGCACCATCTGATGGAATTTCCTGAAGGTGTCGAGCCCCCCTTTTGCGTCCGGCAGCCCCAGGTCGAGGATCACCACGTCGAAATGCGTGGTCCGCGCGCACGCGACGCCCTCCGCCATGGATTCGGTGCGCACCACGTGGTACTTTAACTCCACCACGTCCTCGAGCACCCTGTCGATCAACAGTGCGTCAGTCGCGCTGTCCTCGATCAGGAGGATATGTATTTCATGATCGATGTTCACGATTTAACGGGGGGTAGGTAGCGTCACGACGCGAAGCCAGAAGTCGTTGATGCTGCGCACGACTTGAACGAACTTCTCGAAGTCCACGGGCTTGGTGATGTAGCAGTTGGCGTGCAGGCCATACGACTTCGCCACATCCTCCTCGGCTTTGGACGTGGTTAGCACGACGACCGGAATGTTCATCAACTCCGGATCGGTTTTCAGCTCTTGAAGCACTTCCTGGCCGCTCTTTCGTGGCAGGTTGAGATCCAGGATGATCAGGCCGGGACGGGGTGCGTTTGCATGTTTTCCTTCGCGCTTGAGGAACTCGATTGCCTCCACGCCGTCCTCCGCAATGTGCAGGGGATTGAGCACCTTGTAGTATTCCAGCGCCTCGCGCGTCATCATCACGTCTGTGGGGCTATCCTCCACCATCAGGATATGAAACATCTGCTCGCTATTTTCGGAAAACATCGTAGTTGTCTCCTCTTTTTCGTGTTTGGCTTCAGATTGTGTTCTTGACGCCCAGCGTGAAAAAGAACGTCGCGCCCTCCTCCGGAGCAGACTCGACCCAGATCTGGCCGCCGTGCTGTTCGACGATCCGCTTGCAAAGCGCCAGGCCAATCCCGGTGCCTGGATACTCTGCGCGCGTGTGCAAGCGTTGAAAGACCAGGAAAATCCGTTCGAAGTATTGCGGATCGATACCGATCCCGTTGTCCTTGACCCAGAATAGCCACCCCTCGCCCTGGCGCTTCGCACCCACGTCGATCCGTACAGGGCGTGACTTGTCGCGGAACTTGACGGCGTTGCCGATGAGATTCTGGAACAGAAGCGTAAGGTGCGTCGGAATCGCCATCAGGGTAGGCAACGTTTCCTTCCTCACCTCGGCGCCGCTTTCCTCCATCATGACGCTCAGGCTCTTGAGCGCCTGATCGAGGATCTGCGCGCAGTCAGTCAACTGGCGCGCGTCATCGGAGCGGCCGACCCGCGAATAGGCGAGCAGATCGTTAATGAGCGCCTGCATCCGCGTCGCGCCATCGACCGCGTGTGTAATGAATTCATCGGCACGGTTATCCAGTTGCCCCTGGTATCGCATCTGCAGCATCTGCAAGGGGCCGGCGACTGCTCGCAGGGGTTCCTGCAGGTCGTGCGAAGCCAGATAGGCAAATTGTTCCAGGTCCTTGTTCGAGCGGGCCAATTCGTCGGTTTTTCTAAGCAACTCCTCTTCCGCGTGCTTGCGCGCCGTGATGTCGACCACGGCTGCAAGTACGAATTTCCCTTCGTCGGTCGACAGCGGATTCAGGCCGATCTCGACGGGAAATTCCGAGCCGTCCTTGCGCAGCCCGTAGAGGTCACGGCCGGCTCCCATGGGGCGGCTCGTCAGATTGCTGTAGAACGACGCACGATACTCCGGGTGGTGCGCACGGAAACGCTCCGGCACGAGTGCTTCGATGCTTTGCCCGATCAGCTCGTTGCGCGGATAGCCGAAGAGCTTCTCCGTTTGTGCGTTCACGAGAACGATCCGGCCATCGTGGTCCACCATCACCATTGCGTTAGGCGCCGCTTCCACCACCTGCCGGAAACGTTCCTCCTGCCTCCTGCGCTCAGTGATGTCGACGACGGCCGCGAGGACGAACGTGCCTTCGTCGGTTGAGACAGGATTGAGTCCTATTTCAACGGGAAATTCGGAGCCGTCTTTACGCATTGCGTAGAGGTCGCGGCCTGTCCCCATCGGGCGGCTCCTCATGTCGGTGTAGTATGCGCTCCGGAAATCCGGATGACCAGATCGGAAACGCTCGGGCACAAGCGCTTCGATACCTCTCGTCATCAATTCTTGACGCGCATAACCGAACAGCTTCTCCGCCTGCGCATTCACGAGAACGATCTTGCCGGCACGGTCCACCATCACCATGGCGTTGGGAGCCGCCTCCACGACTTGCCGAAAGAGCTCGTTAGTCAGGCCGCTCAGTTCCTTGCGTTGCTCCATCTGACCTCCTGGCAAGAATTCTCGTTTTCAAGGTTAGAGCGTAAGGCCGGCGGCGCACTGCCCTGGACCGCTACACCAGATCGTCAGGCGGACTTCGCGAGTCGAGGCCTTGCGGGTTCCGTGTCGTTCACGTTTCGCGACAGGGCATGGTTTTTATACTAGCAAACGCGTCGCACGCTGCAAGGATGCTGCCTTCCCGATGTGCCTTACGACTCACTTCCGCTACGCTTCACTGCCGCGACAAGCGGCAAGGCTAGGAGCACGAGTACCCTCAAAAGAGAAGTATCCGGCAGATGCCTGGCACTCCATCACGTGCGCTACATACATCCGTATTATTTCTGTTCCGACATGCACGTACTATTCTTCGCAATGCGCTGCCGATATCTCCGCACACCTTCTTCTCGACGATCGGGGTCCTTCTGGTGGATACGTCTGAGGTAGTTACGATCGTTGACGACGATGAGGCAGTCCGTATCGCGACTGCGAACCTTGTTCGTTCGTTGGGCTGGAACGTACGCATCTTCGCATCTGCCGAGGAATTCCTCGAATCCGGACACGTGGAAGACACCTCCTGCCTGATTTCCGACGTACGAATGCCCGGCATGTCCGGTGTCGCGCTGCACGCCCGGCTTCGTAGCCAGGGGAATGCACCACCCACCATTTTCATCACCGCGTTTCCAACTCCCGACCTGCACGCCGAAGTCATTGAAAATGGCGCACTGGTCTTGCTCGAGAAACCCGTTGCAGCCGACGACGTGGTGCGCTGGCTCAGCCTCGCGTTGAAGGAGCAGCCGCCGCAAGGCAATCGGTAATCGCCCGCTGGCGCACCCGGCCCGCACGATGCCACCGGGACGTCCGCAACAGGGCGACGCGATCAGGAGGCTCCGTCCACTTGCGGCTTGAGGCCAAGTGCTTCCGCCTTTCTGACAAGATCCGGAACGGAGTGCGCAGCCAGTTTTCTCATTGCGTGTCCTCGATGAATCTTGACGGTGACTTCGCTGAGTTTCATCTGCGCGGCAATCTGCTTGTTCATCAGGCCCGAGATGACATAACGGACGACCTCCTGTTCGCGAGTGGTCAACGAAGCAAAGGCAGCGCGCAGCGCGACAAGCGCCTGTTCGGCCTGGACGCGCTCGCCGTCGCGCGCCAGTGCGTCGGTAACGGCATCGAGAATCTCCTGGTCCCGAAACGGCTTGGCGAGAAAATCGAAGGCACCGGCTTTCATGGCTCTGACCGACATCGCAACGTCGGCGTATCCGGTCATGAAAACAATCGGCATCCGGATTTCGCTCCTTGCAAGCTCCTTCTGAAATGCAAGCCCCGTTTCGCCTTGCAGCCTCACATCGAGAATCAGGCAGCTCGGCGCAGCCTTCTTCGGGAACGCCAGAAACTCGCGGCAGGCTGAGAAAGTCTCCACATGCAATCCGGCCGAGCGCAGGAGAGCGTTAAGTGCGATTCGCACCGCTTCATCATCGTCGATTACGTACACCATCGACGGCGGACCATCAGACGCGCCCTTCGTCGAAGTCAAGCCAGATCCTGAACTCAACGGCTTCTCCTAATTTCAGGTCTTTCGTTCGGCCCTCTCGGCCGATTGTTGCCGCCCTATTCTGATTGCGGCCAAATGGGGCGTCGGAGATTGAGAAGCATTTTGAAAGCTTGCGCGGGCGAGTCGAACGACGCCCGACAAATAGCGACGAGTGAAAAATACCGCAGCGGCTGCGTATCGGCAAACGTGCATGTGGTTGCCCGATTAAGGCGTTGGTCCAGGACGACTATATCTTCGTATAGCCAACGCGAGTGGCGCGTATTTACTCGCCCTCAGCGAACGACTTCGCGCTTCCTGACGACCTCCTTCGCACCGCTCCCGCCATTTCCTTTGCGGTGCCAGCATCCAGATGACCCGAGCATACCCCTGTATGAACCGCTCACGCGAATGAAGAACCACGCCACCCGTTCGTACGATGGTTTTTCTCGCCTTGCACGCGTACCTTTGGTGTCATCGACGGAAAGAACTTGAGCTTCCACCATCGCACAGTCGATGACCTCATGATATCCAGCAACTGTTAGGAGTCCACTATGTTAAGTACGCTACATACATGGATTTTTGTGGGCAGCAACGCGTATGTCGAGTACACGTTCGTCCCGTGGCTCAACAAGAGCGTCTATCGCAGAACCATCGATCTCAACATGATCTGTGTTCAGTAGGTCAGCCATGCGCACCATCCACTTTTTGAGCGATCAGGAAATCTTTGACCGCTCCGTCAATCACCTCCTTTCGCAACGCCGCACGGGTATTCTCGCAAACGGAGGCGCTGCGTACCGCGGCCCATGCGGCGGGTGTCCGGTTGGCAGCTTCATACGGCCGTCCGATTACCGATCCACGATCGAGGGCGTTCCGGTACGCTACCTGCCCGGGTCCGGGACCGGCTGGCCCCGTTACATGGACGCCGGCGTTGCCGCATTGTCCAAAGCGCTGTTGAACGCCGGGATCGATATTTACGACAAACGCACTGTCGCACTGCTGGTCTGTCTGCAAAACGTTCACGATATATACGGCGTCTGGGATTGGGCGGACAGGCTGCTATCGATCGCGCGTGAATACGGCCTGAGCAGTGAATGCATCCTTTCGGTGCCGGAGGACTGTCCGACTCCTGATTACAACGCGCGCTCTCCGGCAAAGCATCCACCTCGTACGCGGACAACGCACGCTCGCGATTCCCCACGAAAGCGCTCGACCAACCCGCCCCCTCCCGCTGTGCAAATGTAGCCGCGAGGCGCCCACGATCCGCATGTGGAATCTGACGCCGGCCAGCGGCTTGTATGACGCCCCCGTGACATGTGACGCAGAAGTCGGCGGAGAACGTGATCACCGCCGCCGCAATCGAAGTGAGGCACAAATGCTTTCGATATTTTACTTAGGAATGCAACGTTGTTTTATTTTCATTGACTTCTTGAAGCACATGCTACGGAGGATCACAAAATGAACTGGCTGGTATTAACGCTGCGCAGCCATCCTGAGATAGCGATCTTTATGTCGCTAGGGATCGGATATTGGGTGGGGGGAAAGAGTTATCGGGGTTTCAGTCTCGGCGCCGTCACCTCGACGTTGCTTGCCGCCATCGCCATAGGACAGCTAGGCATTCCCATCTCCGCTAATGTCAAGTCGATATTCTTTTTGATGTTCCTCTTTGCCGTAGGTTACGGCGTCGGACCGCAGTTCGTCAGAGGCATCGCCAAGGATGGCATTCCTCAGGCGCTTTTCTCGGTTGTCCAGTGCGTCCTGTGTCTTGCCGCCCCCATTGCCGCCGCCAAGATCGCTGGTTACGGCGTCGGGTCCGCCGCCGGCCTTCTCGCTGGCTCGCAGACCATTTCGGCGTCGATGGGGCTGGCGACGGACGCCATCGGCCGACTCGGACTGCCCGCCACGCAAACGAAGGCGTTGCTCGATGCCATGCCGACTGCGTATGCCGTCAGCTATATATTCGGCACGGTCGGCTCCGCCATCATCCTCGCCCAACTGGGCCCGAAGCTCCTGCGGATCGATCTCGTCAAGGCTTGCAAGGAATACGAAGCCAGCCTCGGCGGTACACAGCAGATCATCAGCGCGGGTAGCGCGTGGCACCAATACGAACTGCGCGCGTTTCGCATTGCGAGCGAGAGCCCTTTCGTCGGTCTGACCGTCCGCCAGGTCGAAGCCCTGGAGGCCGAGGGCATGCGTCTGTTTATCGAACGTATCCGACGCGGTACCGCAATCGAGGAAGCAAGGCTCGACTACGTCCTGGCAACGGGTGACGTCGTGGCCGTCGCCGGGCGCCGCGACCAGCTCGTGTCCACGCTGGGCACGAACGGAGCCGAGATCGACGACGCCGAACTCCTGGCGGTTCCTGCCGAGGGAGTCGATGTCTATGTCTCCGCAAAGGATGTGGATGGCCAGACACTCCAACAGCTGTCCACGCTTCCCGCGGCGCGCGGCGTCTTCATCCGCAAGATCAAGCGCGGCCCGACCGAGACGCCGATCCCCGTGCTTCCGAGCACGCAGCTTCACCGCGGCGACACGATCACGCTCGTTGGCCGGACTCAGGACACGACTGCAGCAGCCAAGGCGCTGGGCACGCTCGACCGGGCGACCAATGCGGCAGACGTTGCCTTCGTCGGGCTGGCGATCACGATCGGTGCGCTCGTTGGCGCGATCACCATCAATATCGGAGCCGTTCCGCTGACACTCTCCACGGCGGGCGGCGCATTGATCGCCGGCATCGTGTTCGGTTGGCTGCGTGCCATCCACCCGACATTCGGACGCGTGCCCGAGCCGACGATCTGGTTCATGAACTCAGTAGGACTGAATGTCTTCATCGCCGTGGTAGGTATTACGGCGGGACCCGGTTTCGTGCTCGGCCTGAAGCAACTCGGCGTCAGCCTCTTTCTGTGGGGCATCTTCGCGACCGCAGTCCCGCTGATTCTAGGCATGTTCATCGCGAAGTACGTGTTCAGGTTCCATCCGGCAATCGTGCTGGGTTGTTGCGCCGGCGCCCGCACGACAACAGCAGCCTTGGGGATGATTTGCGACGCCGCGAGAAGCCAGGTTCCAGGGCTCGGCTACACCGTCACATATGCGGTCGGCAATACGCTGCTGACGATCTGGGGCATGGTCGTCGTCATGATACTCAAGTAGTACCACAGCCCAGTACGCACTCAATGAAGCGCGCGCGGCGTGTCCTGTCACGCCGCTCCAGCAATTGCATCACCCGGCAATGCACATCTTGCCGAGGGCATGTTCAACCCCAGGAGATAGTCAATGGCTACGCCAATTGCAGCAGTGTCGTCATATGAAGAGTTCAATATCAACGTGCCGGAAAACGAGTTTCCTCAACACGGCATCGCTGCACGGGCAGCAGAAGCACTCGTCCTCAGTCAGGAATGGACCGACACGAACCCGATGCTGAACATGTCGTCGTTCGTCACGACCTTTGCTGAGCCTGAAGCGGTCGAGATCGCCAAGCGAAACATGTTCAAGAACTATATCGACCACGACATGTATCCGCAGCTTTTCGCCATGGAAACGCGCATGGTGAGATGGCTGCACCAGCTCTGGAACGGACCGGAGGGGGTCGAACCGTACGGCACCGCAACGGTCGGCTCATCGGAAGCGTGCATGCTCGCCGGTCTCGCCCACAAATGGAACTGGCGCCAGAAGCGGGAACGGGACGGCAAGGATGCCACACGCCCCAATATGGTAACGGGCGGCAACGTCCAGATCGTCTGGAAGAAGTTCCTGCGCTATTTCGACGTGGAACCGCGGATCGTTCCGCTCAAGCCCGGTAACTATCGACTAACGGCGGACGAACTGGAAAAGTACGTAGACGAAAATACGATCGCTGTCGTTGCCATCGCCGGGCAGACCTTCACCGGCGAGGACGACGACATCCAGGGGATTCACGACTGGCTCGACGCTTATGAAGCGAGGACAGGCATTTCGATTCCGATGCATATCGACGGCGCATCGGGCGGCTTCGTCAATCCGTTCCTGTATCCCGACTACCGCTGGGACTTCCGGCTGCCGCGCGTCCAGTCCATTAACGCATCGGGGCACAAGTACGGGCTCACGCCGCCGGGACTGGGCTGGGTGATCTTCCGTGAACGCAGCGTGTTCAACGAGGATCTCGTGTTCTACGTGAACTACCTCGGCGGCGAAATGCCGACGGCCACGCTGAATTTCAGCCGCAACGCCTTCCAGATCGCCGTTCAGTACTATCAGTTCCTGCGCCTGGGTTTCGACGGGTATCAGCGGATTATGCGTCAGACGTTGGACAACGCCATCGCCTTGCGTCAGACACTCGTCGACAGCGGCTATTTCACCATCATGAACGAGGAGCAGCGCATTCCGGTGGTGGCCGTCACGCTCGACAAGAGCGTCACGAAGTTCAACGAATTCGATGTGTCCAACAAGGTCCGTGAAAAGGGCTGGGTGCTTTCCGCGTATTCGATGCCGGCCAACGCCGAGGAAGTCAAGAGCCTGCGCGTGGTGGTCCGCCCGCACATCAATCACAATGTGGCGCAGATGCTGGCGCGTGACATCGTCAATGCGTGCAAGTACCTCGAGACTCACGGCGGCAGCGCGACCGCACCGAAGCTGCACCAGCACCTGCCGGAGAACAGGTCGCCGGCCAAGTGCTGAAGGGTCGCGCCGGAAATCTGCCTTCCACTGATTGCTCTTCCTTGGCGCCCCGGGCTCGGTTTCCTCGGGGCGCACTGCACTGGCACCAGGCCTCAGCGAGGCTTCAGTTCGACGGGCGCATCGGCGCGATAGCCACCGCCCAGCGCCTTCGTCAACGCGACCTCCTGACTGAGCACCTGCCCGTTCAGCGCGAGCAGTGCGACCTGCTCGACAATCACCGGTTGGCGCGCCTCGAGCGCCGCGAGCTGGCTGGTCAGTCCGCGCTGCCAGGACGCTTCGACACTGTCTCTCGTGAACGTCACCGATTCGATGCGCTGTTTTTGCAATTCGGTTTCGGCGTCGAGCGCCTGCAAACGGCTACCCGTCTGCGCGACATCGCGAACCGCATTGAGTACGGCCTGGTTGTACTGCTCGATCAACAGGTTGCTCCCCTGGCGCGCGCCGCTCAGGTTCGCATTAAGCATGCCGCCATCGAAGATCGGCAGGTACAGGCCCGGAATCAGGTTGATCTGGCGGCTTGCGTGCGTGAACAGATCGGCGAGATGCAAGGCGTTGTAGCCGAAAAACGCCTTGATGTCGAAACTCGGATAGAAGGCGGCCTTGGCAGAGTCGATCCGGTCGAAGGACGACTGCACATACCAGCGCATCGCCTGCAAGTCGGGGCGCCGGGCGAGAAGCTCATAGGAGAGCGTCGCCGGCAAGGCAGCCTGCGAGGCCGGCAGCGCAACGGGCATGATCTCCGGCAAGCCGTCGGGCCCCGCGCCCGCCAGCGCCCGCAGCGATTCCCGAAACTGCTTGATCTGCGCCTGCGTGGATACGATCTGCCGTTCGATGGCCAACTGCTGCGCACGGGCCTCTTCGAACTGCGTACGGGGCTCGAGGCCGCGCGCCGCACGCGCCTCGTGCGCCTGCACCGCAAACTGCGCGATCTCGTGTGATTCGTTCAATAGATCGATAAGCTCGTAATTCGTCTGGATACCAAAATAGATCTGCGCGACATCGGTCGATATTTCGAGTTCGACCGCCGATGTCTCCGCAAGCCTCGCGTTCGTCACGCCAATCGAAGCCGCAATCTGCGCGCGCTGTTTGCCCCAAATGTCGACGTTCAGGCTCGCGCCCAGTCCGACCACGCCCTCCGTGTACCATGGGCCCGTGAGACCCAACGCCGGTTCGTTCTGCGCGAACGGCCCAAGAAACCCGTTCGCCGAGACATGCTCGCGATTGAGCAGGGCCATCGCACTGACTTGCAGGCTCGATCCCGTCCTGACGAGGTCCACGTCCGACTTGGCCTGCGCCACGCGAGTGCGCGCGATCACCATCGTCGGGGCATTGGCGAGCGCATGGTCGATTAGCGCGTCGAGCTGCGCGTCGTTGTAGCGCGTCCACCAGCGGGCGGCGGGCCACCCGTCGCGCGCGAGATGAATATCGTTCGCGAGATTGATCTGCGTAGGCGGGATCTCGGTATGCGGCGGGCTGTCATGGCGAATTAGCGCGCAGCCCGGCAGCATAGACGCCATCCACGCGATGCACAGGCAGCGTCGGTGCCACGACACGCCTCGCCGATGCGCCCGCGCGATCATGATCGCAGGGCCTGTGACGATGGCGCCGCCGCGGGCTCCGGGAGGCCGGCGTTAGCAGCCCATTCCGGCAACCCCGCGACCTGCCGCGACAGGTTGTCCGCGGCCTCGATGAGCGGTGCGCTGGCCGCGAGCGCCGGTTCGACGGCTTGCGCAACGATCTCGATGCGTCGCGGTGCGCGGGCTGCCGGTGGGTTCGCCGCCAGTTCCTCCGCATATCGCGCAAGCTCGGCTGATGCCTGGTCCTGGGCCGAACGCACGGCGTCGGCGGTACCTGGGTCGGATAATTCGGCCCGCCCCGCCAGCGTACGCAACGCATCGCCCGCCAGCATGATCTCGCGCCCCTGTGCGAGAACGGTTTGCGCACGCAGCGTCAGTTGCGGCTGGTCCGTCTCCCGCCAGTCGGGCTCGAGAGCGACACGGGAGAGCGTCGCCTCGCAATCGGCCAGCACGGCCCACGTCTGCAATTGGCGTTGCGCATAGGGTAATTCGTCGTGCCCGGTCACACCGGTTTGCGGTGGGCGCAATTGAGCGGCGATCGCCCGCAGCATGGTGGCGAGCTTCTGCCGCAGCGCGTCGCCCTCGCCTTCCCGCCAGAACGCCATCTGCACGAAGGTCGCGACGCCAACGCCCAGCAGGATGCCCACCATGCGGTCTCGGATTTCCGTGAGATTGATGACTGGGCCGAATCGCGCGAGCAATGCCAGCGAAAAGGTGAACACCAGCTGGATGCCGGCGTAGCCGATTCGCTCCGAGCCGGCCGCAATCCACGCCCCGAACGCGATGACGGGCAGCGTCATCAGCAGCAGACCCGTTATTTCGTCGAGGCGCGGTACGACGAACACGACCATGAAAAGCGCGAGCGCGCTGCCGATCGCGGCCCCGGCGAGCCGCAGCAACGCACGCTGTGCCGATGCGCCGAGGCTTGGCAGCGCGACAATCAGGCAGGTCAGCATGATCGTATGGGCGCCTTGCCAGTCTGCGGCGTTGTAGAACACGTAACAGATCAACACCGCGAGCAGCGTCTTCAGTGAGAAGCGCGCATAGGCCGGGTTGGTCCACGCGTCGGGCGCGACCATCGGTTCGCTCGGAGCGGAAGCGCCTGGCGTCGTGCCGCTCGCGAAGAGTTCGGCGTAGGCGTGCAGCGCCCGCTGCAATTCCGTGGCTGCGGGCATCGTGTCGGCGGCCTTGCGTTCAACCACGGTGGTGGTGCTCACATAACGATACGGCTCGCCCAGCGCCACCGATTCGTCGAGCGCGCGCACGTTCGCTTGCAGTTCGCGAAGCATCTTCAGTTGTGCCGCCGACGCGCCTCGCCACTCTAGCGGCAGCTCGCTCGCCGCGCGATAAAGACGCGATACCGTCGCGATACATGCAAGCTGCGTCGCCTGATGCTCGCGATAGCGGGCGTCGCGCATCGTCGCGAACCGCAGCAGTTTTTGCAGCGTCAGCGCGCCTTGCTGGACGTCCGCCGACGTGAGGGGCGTAAGCGGCACATTGCTCGCGCCGCCCTCGATCAGCTGCACGAGCCGGACATCGAGCGCCTCGAGTTGCCGATGAATCTCCGCCTTGAGTTGCAACTGCGGTTCCGCGGGCAACAGCAGCGTATTGACCAGCAGCGTCAGCGCGATCGGATAGTTGACGGCCACCCACACCCACAATACTGCGCGGATCAGCAGGTCCGCCTGGTCGGTCCGGTCGACGAAGCTCTGCACGTAGATGACAACAATGGCGACAATGAAGAACACCACGCCGATTTTCAGCACGCGAATCAGGTACGCGCTGCAAAAGAACGCCAGACTCGCAATGACGATGCGCACCAAAGGATAGTCGTACGTGAACTTCAGCAGGAGGATCGACAGGCCGATGCCGAGCGTCGATCCGAGAATGAACATGATGCCGACGAGCCGCGTGAACACCACGTTCGACTGCGTGACGTAAAACACCACCAGCAGCGACAAGGCAAGCTCAGGCACTTCGAGCGCCATCGACACGACGATCACGATCGCGCTCGTCAGCATGCAGCGCAGCGTCACGTTCATCCGCCCGGGGAACGACGCTAGCTCCTGCTTCAAGAATGCGCCGGCATCGCGCAGCGTGTCGGGAAGGTAGTCGGCAGCGGCCATCCGTGCTCCTCAATGGCCTTCGCCGTGATTGCCGCGCCCAGGCCGCAACACGGCCACGGCTGACGTGCCGACGCGAAACAGCTCCGGGTTCGGATTGCCCACGAGGATCTTCACCGGAAAGCGTTGCGACACGTGCACCCAGTTCAGCGTGCGCTCGATGTGCGGCAGACCGCCAGGCAGGGCAAGGCCGGCCTCATCCGAAGCGATGCCGTAGCCGATCGAGTCGACTACGCCGTCAAAGCGCTGCCCGGTGTCGCTCATCAGGTAGACGGTGGCGGGCGTGCCTGCGCGCACATCCTTCAGTTCCGTCTCGCGAAAGTTCGCGACTACATACCAGTGGCGCGTGTCGATCAACGTAAAGACCGGTTTGAGTGTGGAAGCGAACTGCCCCGTCGATGTCTTCAGCGAGACAACGCGTCCGTCGAATGGTGCGCGCACCGTTGCATATTCGAGGTGCAGTTCGGCAATCGCGATCTCGGCCATGATGACGGCACGCTGCGCGACCAGCGCGTCCACCCCGCTCACCGCCGCTGCCGCCTGCTGGGCCTGTAGCTGCGCGGCGCTGAGTTCGGCCTCGGTTGCGCGCTGCGCCGTGCGTGCGCGGTCGACATCTTCTGCCGACACATAGCCGTGCGAGAGCAGCGGCTCCATCCTGCGCAAGGTGTCGGACGCCTGATTCGCCGCGGCACGGGAGCGTTCGACAGCCGCGCGCACCGACTGTGCGTTGTACTGCTGCGCGTTGACCGTGCGTTGAGTCAGCTCGATCTGACGATCGAGCGCGACGAGCGATGCCTTGCCTCTCGCCAGCGCATCCTCGTACGGGCGTGGATCGATGCGAAACAGCAGATCTCCCTGCTTTACCGCCTGATTGTCGCGCACCGCCAGTTCGACGATGCGGCCGTTGACCTCGGGCACGACGTCGATGGTATCCGCATAAGCATAGGCATCGTCGGTGCGAGGTGAGCGGTCCAGCAGCCGGATCACGAGAAAGAGCAGCAACAGCGTCGCCACGACCAGGAGGACCGCCGGCCACGCCTTCTTCCCGGTCTTGCTCGCACCTGTCGCCATTAGCTCACCTGAAGCGGATTCAATATTGGAACAACGCCAGCCAGAGGGCGAGTGACAGGAATGCGACCAGCGTGGGATACACCACGGCGGAGGGCGCCAGCAGGTGGTCCACCCCGAAGCGCTTCCGAACCAGATAGACGACGACCGTCAGCACGACGCCCGCGACAATGCAAAACAGCCAGTCGGGAAAGTACGCGCCGAGCACGTTGAGCGACGGCGAGTAGTTTGCGCACCCTGAAACGGAAATCGTTGCTATCACGGCGGCGCCAATTGGACGCTTCGGATCTCCGCCCGTGGTGAGTGGCATATGTCACTCCGCCTGCCAACCGGATTTCGCCCCCGGCAGTTGCGCGCCAACGTGTGACAAGGCGTCCCCTGTTCGCAAGGCTGCATAGGTTGCCACGAAACGGTGCGCGTCATGTCTTAGCAGCGCAGCCTCGACGGCACCAAAAGCGCGCTCCATTTCTGAACGTCCTGCAGGCGTGGAATAGCCGCTCTCGATGATGTGAGTCGCCTCTCCCTTCAATCGGCAGATGAGGCTGGCGGCGCACCGGCTGTCGAGCGTCCCGTCGAGAACGGATACTTCGATCGCGGTGACGAGTGCCGCCAGCGCAACGTCGGATGACCCATCGGCACTGCTGTTATCCACCGAACCTTGCGACTCATTCATACGATTCTCCTCATGGCCAATCACGCGCAAGCGGCGATATGCAATGTCTTCATTGCGCAGCTTTTGTTATGGACGATTTTCCAGCGCCGTCCTGCAGTGGATCGCACGCGTTATCGTCGTTCGCGCGCGCGAGGGGCGGCCGTGGTGACAGGTCTTCGTCGCACGCTGCTTTCGTATCCTTTGGTGTCCATGCAGTGCGATATATCTCGACGACGTAGTCGCGGGCGTCGCACTGCTCGTGGAACAATCGTTCATGGAATCCTCGGTGTCGTTCGTGCGTCGACATTTCCAGAATCCAGCACACTGCCAGGACAAGCAGCGCCCATACGAATCGCTCGGTAGGTCTCATTCCAAACGCCCCTGACCTGTCAGAGCGACGGGACCCGCCTGCCATTCTCATGGGGCGGCGAACAGGCAAAAACCAGAAAAACGAGCTTGCCTCCGCAGTCGACCAGCGAGATCAGCGGAATCCACAGCGAATCGCCGAACGCAAGCGGAAGCCTGGAGCCGAGTGCCAGAATGCTGACGCCGCAGATAAACGCAAAAATTTCGCGAGCAAAGCGGACATTCATGACCACGGCGAGTCCGGCGATCCCCACGATAAGGTTGGTGGCAATGGCGGAAGCAAAGTCCCAGTTGCCATATCCCGTGACGAAGTCCAGCGCCGTCTCCACCAATGTCCACCAGCAGATCAGCAGCGTCGCGATCGTGAAGGCGTGACCCGCAGGCGGCTGGGCTCCACCGTGCACCACGTGCCCCGAAGTCGCCTGAATTAGGGATCCAAAATCATTTTCGGCTTGCCTGAACATTTCCCGCCTCTTCGCGTCGCACCTTCGTTCTCGAGCCGGCGCCAGTGATTGGGGCATCGAACACGAGCCGCGAAACCGTACCGTCCATGCTTGCAAGGTAGCCCGGCAACGCGAAGAAATCTATTGTACGAACGTGTCGGTGGCCCTGACTCGCTGTTTGTCCGACTCATCCTTTGGTATAGGGGCCGGCGCAGAACACGAACGAACGGGGGAAACAGCGCTTATCGGGCACACGCATTTTTCATGAGGTGCCTGCCTCAGAGTCCGCACCCTGGCGCAGTTTCAGCAGGTCAAGCAGCATGCGCTCGCATTGCGCCGTAAGGTCGCCAACAGACTGGCCCGCTGCCTCGCGCCGCGCACCGTCGATGATCGCCTGCTGCATGTTCGGCGTCAGTTCGGGCGACCCCAGCACTTTCCACCATGCGGTCATCGGTCCGGTGAACTGATCGAGAAAGTTCTCGATGCCGCCTTTCCCGCCGCCGAGATGAAACAGCATGGTCGGTCCCATCAATCCCCATCGCATTCCGGGGCCATGACACACCGCGGTATCGGCATCCGCCACACTCACCACGCCCTCTGCCACGAGATGCACCATCTCCCGCCACAATGCTGCCTGTAGCCGGTTCGCCACAAGACCAGGCACCTCCTTGCGAACACGGATCGTGCGCTTGCCGAGCGACGTATAGAAGGCCGTGACCTTGTTGACGGTCTCCTCTGACGTCTGTTCGCCTGCAACGATCTCGACGAGCGGAATGAGATGCGGCAGATTAAACGGATGCCCGATCACGCAGCGTTGTGGATACGACTTGCAACCCACCTGGATGTTGCTCATCGTGAGGCCGGAGGAACTCGAAGCGATGGGTACGTCCGGTGGAAGGAGAACGTCCAGCCCTTCATATATCGCGCGCTTCAAGTCGATCCGTTCGGGACCATTTTCCTGGACGAAGCCAACGTCCGCCACGGCGCCCTGCAAGTCGCGCGTGAAGGTCAGACGGGAGCGCGAGGCTCGGAGCGCGAGGCCAAGCGCTTCGAGCGCCGGCCACGCCGCGTCGACATAGTGCCGCAAGCGCTGCTCGGCGTCGGGCCCCTGGTCGACTGCGACGACGTCGAGTCCTTTCGCGAGAAATAATGCGGTCCAACTCGCGCCGACCACGCCCGTGCCAATCACCGCAACACGGTTGATTTGCTTCGTCACCGAGACGTTCCTTATAGTCAGATGTGCAATGCACGGCGTCACGAACGCGAGGGACCCCGTTGTCGCTCGAACGCCATGCTGGCGGCCAGCCTGGGTATTCAGGCAGAAGTTAAATTAATCTACCAATGTCAAGACCGCGAAACATTGGAGAATCCAACGAGAGTCTTTGTGCATTTCGACAATCGCGTCCCGCCGAAGCTGAACGGCTGCGAATTGACACGCAGGAAGGGGAAATTGAACGGTCGTACGGCACATCGCTACGATCGGAGAGCGCCGGCACACGCCCATTATTGATGTGAACGGACCCTAGGGGGCGCAGTTCGGCAGCACGAACTGAAAGACTGCGCCATGCGGCGCATTCGGCCTCGCCCACAGATGGCCGCCGTGGGCTTCGACGATCGACTTGCAAATCGATAGTCCCATGCCCATACCGACGAGCTTCGTCGTAAAGAACGGCTCGAACAGCCGGTCGGACGTCGCCGGGTCGAGCCCTGCGCCGGTGTCTTGCACGGCAACGCGGATACCGCCCATTTCCGCGGCCTGTGACGTGATCGTGAGCGCTTTCGGGTCGGGAGTCGCTGCGGCCATCGCTTCGATCCCATTCATGATCAGGTTGAGCAGCACCTGCTGCAGTTGCACCGGGTCGCCAAATACGAAACCGACGTCCGGCGCCAGGTCGGTGCGAAGCGCCACGCCCTGCTCTTGCAATTCGACCCGGGTCAGCGCCAGCACGTCCGCGATGGCGTCGTTGATGTCGACCTTCGTCAGTTGCGGCCCCGACTTCGATACGAGCGCGCGCAAACCGCGGATCACGTCGCCCGCGCGGTGGGCGTCCTGAACGATGCGGGCCATCGCGCCGCGCATGCTAGCGAGATCGGGATTCTCGCGGTTGAGCCAGTTCATGCATGCTGTGCCGTTGGCGGAGATCGCACCCAGCGGCTGATTGATTTCGTGGGCAATCGAAGCGACCAGCTGGCCCATGGTCGTCAGGCGGGCGATGCGCGAGAGTTCCGTTTGCGCATCTCTTAGCGCCTCCTCCGCACGCTTGCGCTCCGTGATGTCCATTACGGTGCCGATGAATTCCAGTGCCCCAGATGCCGTGACATCGGGCTGCCCCACCACTTGCAGATATCTGACGGCACCGCCCGGGAGTTCGATGTGATGCTCGTGCCGGAACCGCCGTCTTTCGCGTACCGCGCCTTCAAGCACCCGCTCGAACGACGTTCGTTCTTCAGGACGGATGCGCCCCAGGAACGACTCATATGACGCCTGCGCCTTCGTTTCGAACCCGAAGATGCGCCGCAGCTCTTCCGAAGACGAAACATCGCCGGTTTCGGGCCGCCACCGCCAGCTGCCGGTGTGGCTTATCTTCTGTGCCTCGTTGAGCGATGCCTCGCTCGCTCTGAGCGCTTCTTCGGCATCGCGCCGATCCGCGTTTTCGTGAACCAGCTCGGCGTAGAGACGCGCGTTTTCCAGCGAGATCGCCGCCTGCGACGAAAGGAGTTCCAGCACCGCGATCCGGGCGGCCGGAAAAGCATGCGAGGCGAGACTGTTCTCGAGGTACAGCATGCCGATCAGCTCGGCCTGCTTGATCAGCGGCAGGCACAGGATGGAGCGCACGGGTTTGTGACTGAAGTACGCGTCGGCGGGCTGGGCGCCGAGTGTTCGCACGTCGTCGAGAATCGCGGGCTGCTTGCTGCGCGCGACCTGATCGAGGATGGATACCGCCGCCTGCGCCGACCTGACCGCCGCCCGCACGATGTGCACCCGCACGGCCCCCCGATCGACACTCGCTTCGGCTTCGACGCGAAGTTTCCCCTCCTGGGGGAAAACCAGCAGCCCGTAGTCTGCTCCAGCGTGCTCGACGGCCAGCACCATCAGTGTTTCGATCAGCTTGTCGCTAACGATCTCGCTGGCTATGGCTTGAGACATCCTGACGACGGTA
Source organism: Paraburkholderia sp. BR13439 (assembly GCF_040948805.1). Classification (NCBI taxonomy): domain Bacteria; kingdom Pseudomonadati; phylum Pseudomonadota; class Betaproteobacteria; order Burkholderiales; family Burkholderiaceae; genus Paraburkholderia; species Paraburkholderia sp. BR13439. Next base: position 72,308 of record NZ_JBFPKN010000012.1, read on the forward strand.
CCAAGATCGATCTGCTCGGTCGAAGCTTCGATTGTCGGCAGCAACGCGGCCGGCGCACGCTCGCGCGATTCAGGGTGCCGCTCTTCGAACTGGGCAGCGAGCGCGAGACCGGGGCCGCGCTGACCAGAATCGAGCGTTTCGAGCTGGCCGGCGGCCTCCCATGCTGCGAGGCACTTTCTAAGGTCTGCCTCCACCCCAGCGGCAGTTTGATAGCGCTCCTCGGCAGTCTTTGCCAGGAGCTTCATCAACACGCTCGAAATCTGCAGGGGTACCCCGGTCGGAACGTCGCTGGGCGAAATGAGCTGGCGCGCGACGTGGCAATCGATCAATTCGATCGGATCCTTCGTGACGAACGGCAGCGCACCGGTCAGGATTTCATAAAGCGTGACGCCCAACGCGTAGAGATCGCTGCGCGAATCGACGCAGCGGTTCATCCGGCCCGTCTGCTCGGGCGCCATATAGGCGGCCGTTCCAGCAATGATTTCTGGCCGGTCAGGAAGCCGATGCTCACGCGGATGCCGCAAAGCGATGCTGAACCCGGTCAGCCAGGCGTGGCCACGGACCATGTCCACGACGACGTTCGCGGGCCTGATGTCGAGGTGCATCAGCCCTCGCTCATGCATGCGGTCAAGCGCCTGTGCGAGCGCGATCCCAACACGCAGAAAGCTTGGAATGTCCAACGAATGACCGACGAGACAATCAAGCGGCTCCCCGCCCGGGTCCTCGAGCACAAGCGTCGTACTGCCTTCGAAGTGCAACAGCGCGATAGGCCGCGCCGCCCAGTCGGAGCAGAGCTCGGATTCGAGCGAATATTCATGCTCTAGCCGTTTGACCAGCTCCGCACGCTCTGACGCGGCCGGCGTGACGAGCAAAATAGGATTCAGCCCGTCGCGAGTGCCGCGGCGCAGCGTGTACTCGCCGGTCCGCAGCGTGGTCAACCGATAAGTAGAGAGATCTACCATGTAGAACGCACCCCGGGCCGAAGACATCGTCGCTCAGGCTTCTGGCTCGACCCCCAAGGCCGCCGCCATCCTGACAAGCTCCGCCACGGAGCGTGCCGCCATCTTTTTCATCACCTGCGCCCTATGGATCTTCACCGTCACTTCCCTGACGTCCATCTCGGAGGCGATCTGCTTGTTCAGCAAACCCGCTATGACGTAACCCATGACTTCTCGCTCGCGCAACGAAAGTAATTCGTAAGCGTTGCGAAGTGATGCCACCGATTGTTCCGCGACGAGCCGTTCATGGTCGCGCGCCAGTGCCTGGACAACAGCATCCAGCATGTCCTGCTCACGAAATGGCTTGGTGAAAAAGTCCAGCGCTCCAGCTTTCATTGCCCTGACCGACATCGGAACATCGCCGTACCCCGTCATGAACAGAACCGGCATGCGCAGGCCGCTCTTTGCGCCCTCCTGCTGGAAGGCAAGGCCGCTTTCGCCACGTAATCTGACGTCGAGAATCAGGCAGGAAGGGATGTCGGCCTTGGGGAACGCGAGAAATTCCCGGGGCGAGGCGAAAGTCTCGACATGCAGGCCGAAGGAATCCAGCAGGTTCGTCAGCGCGATGCGCATCGACTCATCGTCGTCGATGACATAGACCACCGATTGTGCGCCCCCGCTCGTCCCGGCGATCGAAGTCGAAAACGGTATCGCACTCATCTTCTTTCTCCATGTGGGAACGCTGCCTGGTGAGTCCGCTACAACTAACCGGATGCCATACTGCGCCACCCCATAGCGATCAACATCGGCTGACACCGTGGTCCTACTGTGTTCGAGCTTGTGTCGTCTGGTAGAGAAATTTGCTTTAACGCCCCGGATCTTATCCAATAAATGCACGCAACAGCAACGCTTAAGTATAGTGCCGTCCGAAAAACCGAAGGAAAGGCCGGGCCGGGCACCAGGTCCCAGCGCGGCAATGAATTCCTTAGTCGCTTAACAACGCTTACAGAGCCGCGCGCAAAGTTGGGCGCCGTTAAGGGCGAGCGCTTGAACAATCAGTTATGCGATATTTAAACCTGCCTGGCGGCCGTAAAGGTTCTAAATCCGAAAGCAACGCTTTCGCCAAGAGTACGATTGCAGAATGATTGACATCACTGACGACGGCGATCCGGTGGTATAGATCATCCGCAGCCCAATAGTCATACGATCCCAGGATGGGGCGCATCGGCTTGGGTAGCCACTTCCGACTCCAGCGAGGCCAGACCACCTGACACGGGAGGGAGCGAGTTGAGTGTCTCATTCGGTTCGGTTGATATCGATACGAGCGATCCCCTTCAGTTCGTGTGGGAAGACGGCGAGTGCGCGTTCTACCGGGGATCGCGAGTCAGCGCGGATGGCATCCGCGAGTCCGTGCTGATAGTGCGGCCTGCGGACCCTCATCCGAGTCAGGCTGTCGTCGATCGCCTTGCGCATGAGTACGCGCTCGCGGACGAACTCGACGAAGCGGCGGCGGTGCGGCCGCTCATGCTGCTGCGCGAACATGGTCACGTTGCGCTCGTGCTCGAGGATCCTGGCGGCGAACCGCTCGAGCGGTTCACCTCGCCAATGGACACGAAAGACTTTCTTCGGATCGCCATCGGCATTGTCATCGCCTTGGGCAAGCTTCACGCGCGGGGGCTCGTCCACAAGGACGTGAAGCCAGCCCACATCGTCGTGAATCACGCGACCGGCGTGGCAAGGTTGACGGGCTTCGGCATCGCTATGCAACTACCGCGCGAGCATCAAACGCCGAAGCCGCCCGAGTTCATAGAGGGGACCCTCGCCTACATGGCGCCTGAGCAGACCGGACGAATGAACCGGTCGGTCGATTCGCGTAGCGACCTTTACTCGTTGGGTGTGACCTACTACAGGATGTTGACGGGCGTCTTGCCGTTCAGCGCGTCCGACCCGATGGAATGGGTGCACTGCCATATCGCGCGGCAGCCGGTGCCTCCAGCTGAGCTCGACAGGACGATACCGGGGCCAGTTTCGGCGATCGTCATGAAGCTGCTCGCCAAGTCGGCTGAAGACAGGTACCAGACTGCGTTCGGCGTCGAGCACGATTTGCGCTGTTGTCTGGTCCAGTGGGAAACCGCGAAACTCATCGACGACTTCCTGCTCGGCGTGTGCGATACACCCGACCGGCTTTTGATCCCCGAGAAGCTGTACGGCCGGGCGCGCGAACTCGATACGTTGCTGCGCACTTTCGATCGCGTGAGCGGCGGCAAAGCGGAGCTAGTGCTCCTCACCGGCCACTCAGGCATCGGCAAGTCGGCTCTCGTACACGAATTGCAGAAGGAGCTCGGCTCTTCGCGAGGCATCTTCGCCGCTGGGAAGTGCGATCGATACAAGCGTGATATCCCCTACGCGACGTTGGCGCAGGCGTTGCAGGGCCTGATTCGGCCGCTCCTCGGTAGCCGGGAAGCCGAGCTGGGCCGCTGGCGTGCCGCGCTTTGCGCAGCACTCGATCCGGGCGGGGCCTTGATCCTGAACCTGGTGCCGGCGCTCGCTACCGTGATCGGCGAACAGACACCGGTCCCCGAGCTTCCCCCCGAAGATGCACAACGCCGCTTTCAGCTCATGTTCCGGCGCTTCATTCAGGTCTTCGCCACGCCTGAACATCCGCTCGTGCTATTTCTCGACGATCTCCAGTGGCTCGATGCGGCGACGCTCGATCTGCTCGATTTCCTGTTGACACGATCGGACTTGCAGCACTTTCTGTTGATTGGTGCCTACCGCGATAACGAAGTGGATGCGACTGATGAGCTCACGGGCAAGCTCGCTGCAATCCATGGGATGGGCGCGGCCGTGCATGAAATCAGGCTCGAGCCGCTGATGCCCGACACGCTTGGGCAATTGATCGCCGATTCAATGCGCTGCGCACCGGAGCGCGCGGCACCGCTTGCGCGTTTGCTACAAGAGAAGACCGGCGGCAACCCTTTCTTCACGCTCCAGTTTCTCGTGGCGCTCGTCGACGAGGGCTTGCTCAGCTTCGATCATGCGCTCGGGTGCTGGTCATGGGATCTGCGCCAAATCGCCGCCATGGGCCATACGGAAAACGTCGTCGAGCTCATGGTCGGGAAGCTCAGCCGCCTGCCCGCCAGAACCCTGAAAACCCTTCAGTTACTCGCATGCCTCGGCAACATCGCCGAAGCGGCCACACTTGCAACCGTGTTCGAGAGCTCGGAGCGAACGATCAGCGCCAACCTGTGGGAGGCGGTCCGCCAACAGTTGATCATCCGTCAGGAGGGCGCCTACCGGTTTGCTCATGACCGGATATTGGAGGCAGCTTATTCGCTGATTCCAGTCGCAAGCCGGGCAGGCATGCACCTGCGCATTGGGCGGCTGCTCGCGGCTCGACTTGCACCGGCGAAAAGGGAGCAGTCGGTCTTCGATATTGTCAGCCAGTTCGATCGTGCGAATGCACTGATCGTGACACCAGAGGAGCGTCAACTGGTCGCCGAGCTGAACCTGCTCGCCGGCAAGTACGCCATGATGTCGGCGGCCTACGCGTCAGCGCTCAATTACCTCAAGGCAGGCGCGGAGCTGCTGATGGAAGACGGTTGGGCGCGCCAGCATCGACTCGCCTTCTCCCTCGCCATTCACCGCGCCGAATGCGAAATGTTGACGGGCCATCTGAAGTCAGCCGAAAACCATCTGGCGATGTTGTCGACACGCGCTGCCGATAACATCGAACGGGCGATGGTCACAAGCCAGCAAGCCGATGTCTACGTCATGCTCGGCCAGAGTGATCGCAGCGTCGCCGCCGCACTCGATTATCTGCGTCATGAGGGCGTCGACTGCTCAGCGCATCCAACCGAAGCGCAGGTGCAAGTCGAATACGCGCGGATCTGGACATCGCTAGGAAAGCGCACGATCGAGGAACTCGTCGACTTGCCCGTGATGAGCGACGCTGCGAGCATTGCCTCCTTTGACGTACTGACCAGGCTCTTTCCAGCCGCGCTGTTTACAGACATCCACCTCTACGCCCTGTTGATCTGTCGAGCGGTCAATCTTAGCCTCGATCGCGGCATTTGCGATGCGTCGTGCGCCGCCTACGTACGGCTCGGTCTGATAGCCGGTTTCTATTTCGGCGACTATCCGGCCGGATTCCGATTTGCGCGGCTCGGCTATGAACTGGTCGAACGACGCGCGATGAAACACTTTCAGGCGCGGACGTATGAGACGTTCGGTCTCGTCGCGCAATGGACGAATCCTGTCCGAATGGCCCGTGAACCTCTGCATCGCGCCATGGACGTTGCCAGCCAGATCGGCGATTGCACTTATGCGGCATACAGCTGTGCCCACCTCAACACCAATCTTCTGCTAGCTGGCGATCCACTCGTCGAGGTGCAACGTGGCGCCGAACATGGCCTCGATTTCGCGCGAGCGGTTCGATTCGGATTTGGCGCGGATCTCATCACGCCGCAGCGTCAGCTTGTCAGGACGCTTCGGGGACTCACGCAGAAGTTCGGATCGTTCGATGATAACCAGTTCAATGAACACCAGTTCGAGCTGAATTTTTCCAGCAAGCCGGCTTTAGCGGCGGTGGCATGCTGGTATTGGATTCGAAAGCTCCAGGCCCGCTTCTTTGCGGGCGACTATCGGATAGCCCTCGAGGCATCATCGAAGGCTGAACCTGTTCTGACGAAGCATTTCGGATCGCTCGAGATAGTGGAATATCACTTTTTCGACGCCCTTTCGCGCGCTGCGATCTGCGAGATGGAGTCACCGCTTCAGCGCAGGCAGCATCTGGACGCGATGGCAGTCGATCACAGAAAACTACAGGCATGGGCCGCGAATTGCCCGGAAAATTTCGAAAGCCGAAGAGCATTGGTGGCGGCCGAAATTGCGCGCCTCGACGGCACGGAACTCGAAGAAACGATGCGCCTTTACGAGTTGGCGATCCGCTCGGCACGCGAAAGCGGGTTCGTCCATAACGAAGCGCTCGCCTGCGAAACGGCAGCACAATTCTACGCAGCACGCGGGTTCGAAGCAGTCGCGCGTCTGCATATGCGCGAGGCCCGTTCGGGTTATCTTCGCTGGGGTGCCGATGCAAAAGTGCGGCAACTCGATGAGCGATTCCCGCAGTTCCTCGCGGAGGAATCGGGCGTGCGCCCGGCGATCACGATCGGCGCACCTGCGGAGCACCTCGATCTGTCCGCCGTCATCAAGGTCTCGCAGGCCGTTTTCGGCGAGGTCGTTCCAGAACGTCTGATCGATACGTTGTTGCGCCATGCGATCGAATATGCGGGTGCCGCGCGCGGCCTCCTGATCACACCGCGAGACGGTGAATTACAGGCCGAGGCAGAAGCTTTCGCTGGCAGCGACATGGTCGTCGCGCAGCCGCGATCCGGCGCTGCGCTGCCGGAATCCATCGTCCATTACGTCGCGCGAACCCGTGAAACCGTGATCCTTGCCGATGCATCGGCTCGGAACCCGTTTTCCTCCGACCCGTATATCGCCCTGTTTCGCGCACGGTCCATACTTTGCCTTCCGCTGATCAACGGCGCCAAACTGCTCGGCGTGCTGTACCTCGAAAACAATCTCGCGTCCCACGTGTTTACCGCAGCGCGGATCGCCATGCTGAAACTGCTGGCATCTCAAGCGGCCATTTCGCTCGAAAATTCCCGGCTGTATCTCGACCTGGCGGAACGCGAAGCAAAGATCCGGCGCCTCGTCGAGGCCAACATCATCGGGATCTTCATTTGGCGGTTTGATGGCCAGATCGTCGAGGCCAACGATGCGTTTCTTCAGATGGTAGGCTATGACCGGACCGATATCGTTGCGGGCCGGGTCAAACGGGAAGACCTCAGCCCACCCGAATGGCGCGAGCGCGATTTGCGCACGCTCGTCGAGCTGAAGACGGCCGGCATCGTCCAACCCTTCGAAAAGGAATACACCCGTAAGGATGGCCTACGGGTGCCGATCCTGATCGGCTTTGCCGCTTTTTGCGAGCACTCCGACGAGGGCGTAGCCTTCGTCATCGATCTGACTGAGCGCAAGCGTGCCGAGACCGAAACACGCGAAGCCGAACAGCGCTATCGCGAGATGCAATCTTCGCTCGCGCGTGCGAACCGCCTGGCGACGGTCGGCCAGCTCACCGCCTCGATCGCCCACGAAATCAAGCAGCCGATCGCCGCGTCGGCCATTAACGCGCAGGCGGCCATGCGGTGGCTGCGCTCCGAGCCGCCGCGGCTGAGAGAGGCAAAGCAGGCGCTCGATCGAGTCGTCGCCGATGCCATACGGGCGGGGGACGTACTCTCCCGTATCCGCGAACTCGTCACGAAGGCCCCCCAGCACAAAGATACCCTGCGAATCAGCGAAGCCATCGTCGAGGTCGTCGAACTGAGCCGTGGCGATCTGACGGAGAACGACGTATCGGTGCAACTGGCATTTTCGGAAAACTTGCCGATGGTCCGTGGAGACCGCGTTCAATTGCAACAGGTGATGCTCAATCTGATACTCAACGCTCTCGAAGCGATGACGAGCGAGACCGGCGCGCCGCGCGAACTGCTGATCGAGACCTCGCCGAACGGGTCAGGCGGCGTACGCGTCACGGTGCGGGATTCGGGGCCCGGCATCGCACCGGAAAATATCGAGCGAATCTTCGACCCGTTCTACACCACCAAGTCAGGCGGCATGGGTATGGGGCTGTCGATCTGCCGATCGATCGTCGAGGCACACGGGGGACGCATGTGGGCAGACGCGAACACGTCTAGCGGCAGCGTCTTTCAAATCGTACTTCCGACCAACGACGCGGAAGATATCGCGGACTGAGCTTCGGGACCGCGACCTCCGGGGGCCGCCCCACTGAATCACGTCAGAACCTGAACACGACCGGCCTTGACTGCGGCCTTCAAGACCGACCAGTCCTTCTCATTCTGATCGGCATACGCGAGGGCGAACCGCTCGATGGCTTCGTCGAATTCCTCCGACTTGCCGAGATATCCGATGAGTAGCGCCGGATCGCCCGCTTTCGCCATCGAATGCGCCAGTGCATGAGCACAGGAGGCCGCGTATTCGCTGAGGTCTTCGGCCTCGAAGGTCGTGAAGTCGAAGGCGCCCTTCATGTCACGCAGTTGTCGCACGTAGAAGTCATTGCCCGTATGCTGCATCTTCGACCAGCCGAGAAAAATATCGCTGGCCGACTGCAGCAGGCGCTGCCCGTTCACGACGCGCTGGCCGTGATTAGGGAAGCGACTCGGCGGCAAATAGTCCTCCAGAACCGAAGCCCTCGCCTCCTTCAATTGCAGAAACAGCGGACACTCGCCATCGGCCATGAAAAGCGCCTCATAACAGCGGGTGCCCACCGATCCAATTCCCACAACGCGTATTGCTACATCCACCAGTTCATAGCGGTCGAACAGGGCGCGCCTGTCATCCGGAAGCGTCAGCCGATAGTCGGCGAAGAAGTGCCGTACCAGCGCATCGTAGTGCTTCTGGTCGTGCGGGCTTTCCAGAGGAACGTGATACACCAGCGGCGGCACATCCTTGATGCGCAGCTTGCCGTTAACCAACTCGGTCGAATGATTCATCACGGAGCGCGACGACTGCAGCCGGGCCATCTCGATGACGGCCCGTTCATTTTTTCGTTCCCGTTCCGAATCGGCCATGGCCAGCATGCTGTCGGTCCCGAACTGGCCGTACCAGACGTCGAGGGTGTCCATGCGGCTGAACCCGGCCATCCGGCGCCGGAACGTCTCGCACAACCGGCGCACGACGCTGCGCTGGTCGCGAGTGGCGAATCCGCGCTCACGCGCTGCGATCACGAACGAGGCCGCTAGCCGGCGCACATCCCAGTCGAAGGGGCCCGGCAACGTTTCGTCGAAGTCATTTGGCCCAAACAGAATGCGACGCTCCGGGCTCGCGAACAGTCCGAAATTGGCCAGATGTGCATCGCCGCCGAGCTGCACGTTCACGTTGGAGTGCGGCAGCCTCGACAGGTCGAACGCCATCAGCGGCGCCGCGCCGCGATAGAACGCGAATGGACTCTGGACCATACGCCCGTAGCGGATCGGAATCAGCTCCGTCACCCGGCCTGCGTTGGACGCTTCGAGTAGCGCGAGCGGATCCCGATCTTCGATCCTGCAGTCGGCGAGCCTGTCACGCGAGACCGCCTTGCGCGCCGCCTTGCCACGCTCCATTCTCATGGCCAGCGTGCCGCGGCCCGCAAACATCGTGGAAGGATCGCCTGGTACCACCATGGTCTTCCGATCGATGCATTCCGTAGCGGGCCCGGGATGATTCGCAGCAACGGTATTGAGCATGTGCCACCTTCCTTTCAATTCAGCGTCAAGGCCGCCTCGTCAGATTGCCTGCCTCATGCCGGTTTGGTGCCCGAAGCAGGCGCGGATCCCGCTTCGGATGTCGATGGCGTGGGCGCCAGATCGCGCAGCGTGTCGACTGCAGCGTCGACCGTCGCAAAGATCTCGCGATGCGCGCCGCGCGCACGCAGTGCCTGATACCGTTCGATCTGGTGTCGCACGCCCGTCGCAAGCGCGACGGCGGCAATACCGACACCGCGCTTGTCGAGTTCCGAGCCCAGTTGGACCAAGGTCTTGCCCGCCGTGTAGTCGATGTTGTAGATCTCGGTCGCGTCGACCACGATCCAGCGCAAGGGTGGGCTCGCTTCGGTCACGACTTTGAGCACTTCCTCAGTGAAGCGGCCGGCGTTCGCGTAGAACAGATCGGCCTCGAACCGGTAAACAACGATACCGGGTGCCGCGAGCAGATTGGGTGCCACATGATGCGCGAGCCACCGGTCCGCGAGGCCGCGCGTCAGCACACGCGTGCGCAGCCGGTAGCTATGCCGCGCATGTGCGATCAGCGAAAGTACGACGGCAGCCAGAATGCCGTGCATCACATCGACGAACACCACGACGCCCGCCGTCAGCAACGCCACGACGAACTCGTCCTTCTGCATGCGGTACAGCTCGGCCATCCCCTTGACGTCGATCAGTTTCACACCGATCATGAAGACGATGGCCGACAGTACCGCGGCAGGCAGAAAACCAAGCGGCTTCGTGAGAAACAGCAACACCAGAAGGACGATTGCTGCCGTCGTAAGATGAGCGACCTGGGTGCGGCCGCCCGCTTCGTCCACCATCTCCGTCTTGGTCGGGCTCCCATTGACGACGAACGTGCCCGTGAACGCCGCCGCAGCATTCGCAGCCGCGAGGCCGATGATGTCGGCATTGTCGTCGCCCTTCTCGTTGTAGCGGTTGGCATACGCGCGCGCGGTTGCGGCGCTCTGCGCGATGATGACGATGAAACACGATGCGGCCGTGGCGAGCACCTGGTTGATCGCGTTCGTATGCATCGGCGGCAGGAACAACGAAGGCAAGCCGCCCGGCACGTCACCCGTAACCGCAATGCCGTGCGAGGAAAAACCGAACATCGCGCTCGCCACGATAGAGCCGATCACGGCGATCAGCGCGCCTGGGGCGCGCGGCGCGAAGCGTTTGCACCCGACGATCACGGCGAGCACTGCAATGGCCAACGCCGCCGTCGGTGTGTTCGTCTCAGCGATGCGCTGAAACACGGACACGACTTGCATGATCGGCCCATGCCCCGCTTTCGGGAGCCCGAGCAGTCCGGCGAACTCGCCCGCCGCGACCTGCACGCCGACGCCTGTCAGAAAGCCGATCAGCGCACTTCGGGCAAGGAAGTCGGCGAGAAATCCCAGCCGGAACACGCGCGCGATCACGAGCATTACCGCTACCATCAGCGCAACGGTGCTGGTCAGGCCGACATATTCCTTGCTGCCCACCGCGGCGACGGCGGTCAACATACCGGCAAGGATGGCCGCCGTGGCGGAGTCCGCAGCCACCACCAGTTGGCGCGATGCCCCGAAGAAGGCGAATGCGACCAGAGGCAGCAGGATCGTGTAGAGGCCGGTGACCGTAGGCGTGCCGGCAATCTTCGTGTACCCCATCACTTCGGGAATGCCGAGCGCCGCCAGCGTGATTCCGGCAACGACGTCGTGCGGCAGCTGTGCGGCGTTGATCGGTAAAAGGCCCTGCAAAAAAGGCATGCGATGCAGGAGAGGTTCCATCGAAGCAGCAGGTTTCATGTTGTCGCCTCCACTCGGTTTGTGAGCTTGCCGACCAGTGCATCCGCGATGATCTCATCGCCGATGATCACGTTGGATGCGCCAGCGTTCTCGAACAGCCCTTTTCTCAATGGATTCTCACCGGGAACGGCAATCGGGAGCGAGGGATTCAGCGTATGCGCGAGCAAGGTGATTGCCAGATTGTTGTTGCTGTCGGGTGTCGTGACGACGAGCGCGCTGGCGCTATCGAGCCGTGCATCCTTGAGCACGTCGTCGAACGCGTCGGGCGAGCCGAGCACGACCATATGGTCATGATCTGCCGCACGTTCGGCCTGCCCCTCATCACCGACGAGGACGAGGACCAACTGCCCCGCATCACGCAATCGATCGGCGACCAGCATGCCGAGGGAATGGAATCCAACCACGACGACGTGATTGGCGAGCTGTTCGAGCTTGCGTTCCATGATCCTGTTCTCCCGATAGGCCATCACATCGTCGCCAGACAACATGCCGGTCAGCTTCGACACCGCGAATCCGCCGACCACCAACGTCGCGAACATGGCCAGCAGCATGAAAACCTTTTGACGTTCGTTCAACTCGGCGAAGTCGCCGATCGTCGTGACGAGATTGACCCCATCCCAAAGCGCGGTGAACAGCCTGTTGAGAAAAGAGTCATTCGAACGGTCGAGCACGATCAGCCCGGTGGTGGCGCCGCCCAGAAGCAGCAGGAGCAGCCCGAGGGTATGTCGCGCACGGCGGCGCCATTCCCGAACGCGGATACGCCCAAGACGCGGCTCATCGACACGGAAAATCCACATGGTTGCCTCGTACGGTCAAACACCGGTTGTCGCCACTCGGCGAGCAGCGCGCCATTGCGCTCATAACTGCGACTCGATCGGCAGCAGGCCCATGAACCAGACGCTCGTACGCCGCCCAAGAGAGACGTCCGGCTCCGAGTCCAATTCCGTTACAGCACCGTTTTCGGTGGTATCGATCCAGACGATCCGGTTCGAGCCGTTCGCGTCGGCACGCAGCTCCACTCGCCAGGCAATCCGGTCCAGGTGCGGCTCGACGTCGTCGACCACCTGGCCGGCAATTGCCGGGCTATTGCAAAGCACACCGATTTCCGTGTTGAGATGGCTCGAGCGAGGATCGAGATTCATCGAGCCGATGAAAACGCTTTGCCGGTCGAACACGTACGTTTTTGCATGCAACGAGGCCCTTGAGGAACCGAAGAACTTCCGTTGTGATTTGACGTCGGCCGAACCGACCGGCTTCAGTTCATAGAGGTGTACCCCGGCCTCGAGGAGCGCTTTGCGGTAGTGCTCATATCCGGCATTGACGGCGACGACGTCGGTTGCCGCCAGCGAATTGGTCAACACCGTGACGCGCACCCCGTGCGCGGTCAGATCGCTTATCCAGGCGACCCCTTCCTTGCCCGGCACGAAGTAAGGCGAGATGATGAGCATCTGCTGTGCGGGTTTCAGGTTCAGGGCCTTGAACCGCGTCATCAAGTGGCCTTGCGTGTCAGTCGGGTCGCGGGTGATCTTGGCTGGATCGTCGTACAGAAGCGTGGCTTCTCCCCAGGCAAATTCGGTGCCGCCCGGTTCGAAGACCGTGGCCAGCCGTTCTCTCGCCTGCGCGACATACGCAGAGTCATGCTCCGATTTGATGTAGTCATCCAGTTTCGCGCGGTAGGCGGGCAGCGCAGAGGATTCCGCCGGATGCCCTGCCAGTTGCTCGATCGAATAACTCGCTTCGGAATTCCAGAACTGATCGAAGGCCTCCGAGACTTTCCGGACGACGGGCCCGTGCACCAGCACATCCAGATCCCCGAAGGCCACCACGTTCGAGGCACCGAAGTATTCGTCGCCGATATTGCGCCCGCCAAGAATCGCGGCTTCGTTGTCCGCGACCATTGCCTTGTTGTGCATGCGCCGGTCCACCCGCGATAATTCGAGAGCAGTAGCAAGCGACTTGAAGTTCCGGCTTGCGACCGGATTGAACAGCCTGATCTTCACATTCGGATGCGAGTTGAGCGCGAGCAGCACCTGGTCGTCCGGGTTGGTGCCCAGGTCGTCGAGGAGGACACGAACGCGGACGCCCCGGTCCGCTGCCTCGAGTAACGCCGCCGCGAGTTCTCGGCCGACCAGATCGTCGTGCCAGATGTAATACTGCAGATCGAGCGAACGGTCGGCTTTTTCGGCGAGCGCGATGCGGGCCACGATCGCATCGGTAGGGTCCGGCAGCAGATGAAACGCCGTCTCGCCCGGATGCTTCTGCTCTTCGGGCGCGACTAGCGCGCCGAGCCGTGTAGTTTGCGTGTCTTGAAGCGCAAAAGTCTGCGGCCGGTTCGTCTGTGGAGGCAAACCGGCGCACGCGGCCAGCATGAAGACGAGCACGCTTGCAATGAGATGCTGCAGATTTTTCATGTTCGCACCTCGCTCGAACATCGAAGCGGGATCACACCTGGCTCTCGAGCGCGAAAAGGCACTACTCCTTATTCCGCAGCCGAAGCAGCCCCATCAAAACCTCGTCTCGATACGTTGCGAGCTCCTGCAGCGAGCGGGACTGGACTTCCTCGCGGACACCCTTGATGATGCTCGCCCGCACATCCGGCGTCAGTTCCGGGGTTCCGAGCACGTGCCACCAGGCAGTCAGTGGACCAGTGAACTGATCAAAGAAGTGCTCGATGCCGCCCTGTCCGCCGCCGAGATGATAGAGAAGACTCGGCCCCATGATCCCCCAACGCAGACCCGGGCCCCACGAAACCGCGGCATCCGCATCGCCGACACTGACGACCCCCTCCGCGATCAGGTGAACCACTTCGCGAAACAGGGCGGCCTGAAGCCGATTGGCGACGTGGCCCGGAACCTCCTTGCGCAAGCGGATCGTCCGCTTACCGAGGCCGCGATAGAACGCGCTGACGCGTTCGATGGTCTCTTCCGAGGTCTTCGCGCCGCCCACGATCTCGACCAGCGGTATCAGGTGCGGCGGGTTGAACGGGTGACCGATCACGCACCGTTCGGGATGATTGGGGCAGGCGGATTGAATTTCGCTCATCGTCAGGCCCGACGAACTCGATGCGATGATCGCCTCGGGCGCCAGTGCTTCGTCGAGACGACGGTAGAGGTCCTTCTTGAAGGCGATACGCTCGGGTCCGTTTTCCTGGACCAGATCGCTCCCAGCTACGGCTTCTTCGAAGTTGTCCGTGAACTGAAGCTTCGAAGGCGATGCGCCGGGCGCGAGCCCGAGTTGCTCCAGCGCCGGCCACGCAGCCGCGATGAACTCGTCGAGCTTCTGCTTTGCATCGGGGGCGATGTCGGTCGCGACCACATCCAGACCTTTGGCGAGAAATAGCGCCGCCCAGCTCGCGCCGATGACCCCAGTTCCGATGATCGTCACGCGCTCGATTGTCTTGCTCATGGTACGGACTCCGTGACGTTAGACGAACGCGCTGAACCCACTGACCGCCTTGCCGACGATCAGTGAATTCATCTCGCGCGTCCCCTCATAGGAATAGAGCGCTTCCGAGTCGGCCATGAAGCGCGCGACGCTATAGTCGAGCACGATGCCGTTGCCGCCCAGTACCTCGCGCGCCCAGCCGACCGTCTCGCGCATGCGGACCGTGCAGAACGCCTTGGCGAGCGAGGCGTGCTCGTCCTTGAGCTTGCCCTGGTCCTGGAGTTGCGCGAGGCGTACGACCATGCACTGAGAGGCGGTGATATTGCCGAGCATCTTTGCGAGCAGATCCTGGACCAACTGGAACGACGCGATCGGTTTGCCGAACTGCTCGCGCGTCTGCGCATACTTGAGCGCGTGCTCATAGGCGCCCATACTGCAGCCCACCGCCTCCCAGGCCACATACTGGCGCGTTAGGCGCAGCACGCGCGCCGTGTCGCGGAAGGTCGAACCGCCCTGCAAGCGGTTTTCTTCAGGCACGCGGCAGTCCTCCATTGTGATGACGCCGTTCTGCACGACCCGCAGCGCGACCTTGCGCTCGATCTTAGCGACCGAAAACCCTGGCGTCGTTCTGTTTTCGACGATGAATCCCTTCACCTGGTCGTCGTCGACGTCGCGAGCCCAGATAATGGAGAGATCGCACCATGGCGCATTGCCGATCCAGCGTTTCTGGCCGTTGAGCAGCCAGGTATCACCATCACGCTTCGCGGTGGTGAGGAGCCCGCCACCGGCGCCCGAGCCGACGAGCGGTTCGGTCAGCCCAAAGCAGCCGACCTTTTCGAGGCGAACCATAGGCGGTAGCCACTTCTGCTTCTGCTCTTCCGAACCGCCGAGGTAGATCGAGCCCATCGCGAGGCCGCTTTGCACACCGAAGAACGTCGCGATCGAGGCGTCGACGCGCGCAAGCTCCATGGCGATGAAGCCGCCGAGCAGAACGCTGCCGCCGGGGCAACCATACCCCTTGAAGCCGATGCCGACGATGTTCAGATCGCGAAGGCCCGGTATCAGATCGAACGGAAACTTGTCTTCCGCCCAGTACTGGTTGATGACGGGCGCCACGGTCCGTTCCATGAAACTCCGCACTCTTGCGAGGAGTGCCTGCTCGTCTTCGCTCAAGACCTGGTGGATCATGTAGAAGTCGCTATCGGGGGCCGGCAGCGCGCGGGGAGGCTTTGTCTCTGGCATGGTGTGTCTCGCACAGGTGAATCAGGACGGTGTATGGGCAAGGTAGTCGTAGACCACTTCTGCCCTGCCTAGCGACAGGTCGGTCAGCAGATGCACGGCTGAGAGGATTTCTAGCACCGGGAGCTTCGCGACCGGTGCGAAGCAGTGCGGATGCAGTTCCAGCGACGCCGGACCTGTCCACGCCCCTTTGACGGTCAGGTCCTCGATGTAGTACCTGACGATTTCGCACACGCGCGCCGTGCAGTCCACGTGCGGCAGAATCTTCAGCAGATAGCCCGGCGCCTCGAGGGTTTTCCTGACCGAAGCGAGATCGAGCGGCTTGTACTTATAGGCCATCGTCGCCGTGGCCACGCGCACGCCGTTGTAGTCGAGCGTGCCGACCAGAGCGTCGTTGCGCACCTCCAGCTTCGGTTGCGCCAGCACCTTCGGAAAGCCCAGCAATTCTCGACCGGAGGCGATGCCGGCCTCGCTGTCGAGAAACATCGCATGCGTGAAGCCGCCGGCAACGCCATTGAGCGTAACGGGTATCACCTGGCCGGATTCGGTGTAGGAGCCAAGCCCGCTCGAATCGGGCATGTTGATGAACTCGTACTTGACGATCGGCTCGACAGGCCTGAGCGGAGCCGGGACCACTCGCGCAAGCGCCTCTGGATCGGTGCGATACGTGATGATCACGAACTCGCGATCGACGAACCGGTACGGCACCTTCGGATAGGCGGGGCTCGTCAGTGGCATCGCGTAGGCCGATGCGCGCACTTCGTCTTCAGTCATGGAACGCTCCATAGTTGCCGTGCGGGGTGGAAGGCGTGGCCTCGCTCACGACGCGCCCTTGAATCGTGCGACCGCGCCCGCATCGTTCAGCCGTGTGATATCGGCGTCGCCGAACCCCAGTTCCTGCAGGATCTGCGCACCGTGTTCACCGAGTTGCGGGGCCGCCGTGGGCTTCACTTTCGGCGAGCCGAACACCTGAAACGGGCTGCTGACGGTGCGGGCTTCCTTCCCGCCGGGCTGCGCGAGCGGTACGACGATCCCGTTGGCCGGCAATTGCGGGTCGTCGATGATTTCTCTCGCGACCTGAACGACACCGAAGATCACGCGGCCGGCATCGAGCACCTGCTTCCAGTACGCGAGCGGCCGGCTCGCGAACATCGGGTCGAGAATCTCGACCAGTTGTGCGGAGTTGGCGATGCGGTTCTCGTCGAGGAAGCGCGGGTCCTCCAGCAGGTCGGGCTTGCCGATCGCCTTGCAGAAGCCCGGCCAGTCCTTGCGCTGCGCCGCAACGAGCAGAATCCAGCGCTTGTCGGCGGTCTGGTAAGGATTGAGCAGCGCATTGGGCGGCGACTTGCGGTCGTGCTGTGCAAAGAAGTGGCCGCCGTTCAGGCCGCCTTCGACCCACGCGCCCGCGGCCCAGATGCCGTTGGCGATCAGCGAGGTCGAGACATGGCTGCCCTTGCCGGTCGTCGCGCGCACGTAGAGCGCGGTTACGATCGCCGCATAGAGCGTCGTGGCCGTCGCGTGGTCGCCAATTCCCGGGATCGGTAGCGTCGGCGGACTGCCGGCGTCATGCGTGACTTCCATCAGGCCGGAGCGCGCCCAGTATGCGGTGACATCGAATCCGGGCGTGTCGGCCTCCGGGCCTTCGGAGCCATACCCCGTGACGTCGGCGTAGATGAGCTTGTCGTTGAGCGGCGCAAAGTCCTCGTAAGTGCAGCCGAGCGACGCCTTGACGCGCGGCGGGAAGTTCACGACGACCACGTCGGCCCAGCGCACGAGGCGATGCAGCACTTCTTTGGCGTCGGACTTCTTCAGGTCGATCGCAATGCCGCGCTTGTTGCGGTTCGTCAGTTGCCATGCATAGTTGACGTCACTCGTCGGGTTCGGCGGCATCGCCGAAAAGTAGCGGTAGACGTCCCCGGTGCCCGGCGGTTCGACCTTGATCACGTCGGCGCCGAAGTCGGCAAGGATCGTCGTCGCGGCAGGGCCCGCGATGTAGCTCGCAAGGTCGAGCACCTTCAAACCGGAGAAGATGTGATTGCCGACGTTCATCGAGTCACCTCCATGATTTTGATCTGCCCGCTTCCCATAGCTTGCGCGCGCGGCGCAGCCGATCGCGAAGGGAGTGGCGAGAGCCGCGTTTTATCGACCTGTGAACTTCGGAGGCCGTTTTTCCAGGAAGGCTTTCGTGCCTTCCGTCTTGTCGTCGGTGGAGGCACATACCCCAAACAAGGCCGCTTCGAGCGCAAGTCCCTCGGAGAGCGAGCCATCGAGACCGCGATTGACAGCCGCGATCGCATGGCGCACCGAAAGCGGCGCATTCGCGTTGATCCTCGCGAGGATCTCTTGCGCGCGGCCGATCAATTTCGATGGCTCGACGATTTCGCTCACGAGCCCGATGCGAAGTGCTTCTTCTGCCGGAATCATTTCGCCAGTGAGGATGAGTTGCAGGGCAACGCTTTTGCCCACCACGCGAGGAAGGCGCTGCGTTCCGCCGAAGCCGGGAATGAGACCGAGCCTGATCTCGGGCTGCCCGAATCTCGCGTTAGGGGTTGCCAGACGGATCGTGCACGCCAACGCCGTTTCACATCCGCCGCCGAGCGCGAGACCATTGACTGCCGCGATGACAGGCTTACCCAGGTTATCGACGAGATCGAGCAAAGCCTGTCCGGCGCGTGCTGCATGCACGGCCTCGACAGGCGTTGCGGTGGCCAGTTCGCCGATGTCCGCTCCCGCAATGAATGCACGATCGCCTGCACCGGTCACGATGACGCCGCCAATGCGCGCATCGTCCCGCGCGCATTCGAATGCCGCTTTCAATTCACGGATGGCTTTCTGGTTCAGCGCATTGAGGACCTCGGGGCGATTCAGCGTGATGACAGCGGCAGCGTTGCGCTGTTCATAGACAATCGTTTCAAACGATTGTTGTGCAAGTGTCTGTTCCATGAGTCTGTGGATTCCACACGAATTGTTCAACTCGTGGACAATTTCACCACCACCGCGATTGCCGGTCACTCACTATCTACGCACTAATCCGCCCGATTTTCCCGTACCGTAATCAAGTCGACGATGGGAGAATCGAACGGAATGCAGTTCAGCGGGCGAAGTCTCGATGGCATGCACCAGCGCTGCCCATACGAAGCGCCAAGCGAGTCATACTTTGGTGTAAGCCGATCACACCAACGAACAATCTTCATTGCTTGGCTCGCAGCCTGGTACTGATGCACGATTGCGTAGCGCTCACTGAGCAAAGCTAGTTGAGGGATCGCTGCATGCGTGCGCCCCAGGTCGTTTCCATCGTCGATGACAATGAGCCTTTCCGCTCGGCGACTGCGCGCCTCGTGCAAGCATTCGGGTGGATCGTGCGGGCATTCGATTCCGCGGAGCAATTCCTGGATTCAGAGGACGTTCACAACACGGCATTCCTCATCTCGGACATCAAGATGCCGGGTATGTCCGGGTTGGCGATGTATAGCCGCCTTCTCGAACTGGGACTCGCGCCTCCCGTCGTTTTCATCACCGCGGGTCCAACTGCCTCTCTGCGCGCCGAAGTTCTCGCGACCGGCGCGTTTGCCTTGCTCGAAAAGCCGATGGACCCCGACGAGCTGGAGCGGTGGCTGAACCATGCTTTACGTCAGCCTTAGCCTTTCCTCGCGATCCTGTAGTAAGGATTTCGCTACAATGCCGCAATCCGCTACGCAACCTCGTCGAGGCTAGCGCCTATACTTCTTGTGGCGGCGTGGCAGCCCTTTTCCCACCCAACCCAGGGGATTCGCTCATGAACGGCAGTGGAATTGCAGAGGTCGCGCGGTGGTCGACCCGTGACCTGCCTGCCCCTCAACGCCTTGACGTCTGGGCGGATGTGCTGACCTCGGCAATGATCCCCCTGTATGTCCGGGCAAGCAATCCACGCGAGTTCGAAGCGAACATGACTGTGGTGGCCTGTGGTCCGCTGACGGTCGTGCGGCAGTCGGGCACTCCGCACACCTGCGGCCGGGGACGCAGCGAACTGGCGCGCAGCGGCAAGCGCCAGTATCACTTGATGATGAGCCTGAATAACACCTATCACGTCTCGCATCGCAACGATCTGTGCCTCGCGCCCGGCGACCTCGTACTCGTCGATTCGGACCTCAATTGCGGCATTGATCTCGTGCGTTGGTACGAATTTCTCAACGTCGGCGTTCCCGTTGAGTGGCTCAAACGTTGGATTCCCGACGTTGGCTCTCTTGTTGGTCGGCGCATTCCGGGTAATTCCAACTGGGGCGCCGCCCTTGCCGCCTACCTGGTCCAGCTGTTGCCTGATGCGGTTGCGAACGCGCCTATCCCGCACAGCGTGCTCGCCGATCAGGTGGGCGCCCTGCTCGCGCTCATCGCCCATGAGATGAGCGGTCAAGAGCCCCACAGCAAGCCTGCCGAGCGATCGTTGCGGGATCGCGTGAGCGACTGCCTCGCCCAGCGCTGCCACGAGCATGGCCTGACCGCCGAAGCTGTCGCCGACTCGCTCGGCATCTCGGTGCGCACACTACATCGAGCGCTAGCGGGATGCCAGCAGACCTTCGCCGATCAGCTGCTCGATGCGAGGATGAATTGTGCGCTGCGGATGCTGGAATCGAAGATATTCGCGCGGACGACGGTGGGTGAAATTGGGCGCCGCGCTGGCTTTGCGGATGCGTCGCACTTTACCCGCGTTGTGCGCAGAAGGATGGGTGTTACACCGCAGCAATTGCGTATGCGCAGCGGCACCGATTCGAGCGACACAGCGGCCCGACATGCCGCTGAAAGCGATGAAGATCAATAGCTTTCCTGCGCGTCCCACGCCACCCATGCAGGCTTGCCTTTTGGCGTCTCTATGCCAAGCGCTGCACTCATTCTGACGAGATCCGCGACCGAGCGCGCGGCCATTTTTCTCATAACCTGAGCGCGATGAATCTTGACGGTGATTTCGCTGAGCTTCAGCTCGCTGGCGATTTCCTTGTTCATCAAGCCGTCCACGACGAACAGCATCACCTGCTGCTCCCGAGGCTTCAAGGAATCGTAGCAAGCGCGTAGCGCGGCGAGCGCCCGGTGGGCCGCGAGCCGCTCGCTATCGCATGTCAACGCATCGGTGACCGCATCCAGCATGTCCTGGTCGCGGAAAGGCTTAGGGAGAAAGTCCACTGCGCCGGCTTTCATCGCCTTCACCGACATGGCGACGTCGCCATACCCGGTCATGAAGATGATTGGCATCCGAATACCGCTCTTCACGAGTTCATCCTGGAATGCGAGCCCAGTCTCACCGTGCAACCTGACGTCCAGAATCAGGCAACTCGGTACGTCCTCCTTATGGCATGCCGAAAATTCGCGGCAGGACGGGAACGCCTGAGCGCGTAGCCCGATTGAATGCAACAGGTCAACGAGCGCAATGCGCATCGCCTCGTCGTCGTCGATCACGTATACCATCGAGACCAGACCGTCGGCAGGGTTCATGTTCGTAACGGCCGAAACCGGCTCAGCACGCATCTCGTTCTCCCGCACCGGCAGCAACTGTGAGACGGCCCAACGTAGACCCGGCGCGGCCTCGGGACAGTCACGCCGTTTGCTTGCCGAACTTGATCGCTCATACCCTGACTTGCGAACCGCTACGCTCGGCATCTCCACTCACAGGCAAACCGATTCCACGTTACCGGGCGCAGCCGCGCCCCGTATTGGCGAATGCGGTCCCGTATCGTGAGAATATCCTTGCCCCCACGGTCTGGATGGTCTGAGCATGCCATTCATGGTCGAAAGTCCGGGCTACACGCGCCATAGCAAGGTGTCTCCTTTCGCTTGGCGGGAAATCGCTGCATAGCAGCGAACCTTCATTCCGCACGGTTATACGAACGTATGATTCACCTGGCCTATCACGTGATCTCCACAACCGATCCCACATTTGTCACCGGAACGCCTCTACGTTACCTTCTATCCGGTACGAATCGACATGGATGGCTCGAACCTTCGAAAGGGTTTTCATCGAGGTTTGGACTGAAGTCCGGAGCGGAGAGACGATCATGGATTTGTTGAAGAGCATGCGGATTTTTGAGCGTGTGGCCGACGGCGCAAGCTATACGTTGGCGGCTCGGGAGCTGAACATGAGTACGGGTTCAGTCTCGCGGCTCATTTTCGACCTCGAGCAGCATCTTGCCACGCGACTCCTGCATCGCACGACGCGGCGGATTGCCTTGACGCCCGCGGGCAAGCGCTATCTGGCGCGTTGCCACTCGATTCTCGAAGCCCTGGACGAGGCAGAAGCTGAAGCCAAATCGATTCACATCAGTCCCACTGGCTGCCTTAGGGTTCACGCCTCCCAATCGCTTGCGCAACACTATCTGGTGCCCGCAGTGAGATCCTATCGGGAGCGGCATCCGTCCGTGCAGGTTGGGCTGACGCTATCGGACTCTCCGGTCAACCTTCTCGCCGGTGAATTCGACATGGCCGTCGTGGCGACCGAGGTGCTGCGCGACTCTTCGCTTATCGGTACGCGTCTTGGCAGTTCCTACAGCGTGATGTGCGCGTCTCCAAACTATCTCGACGTGCATCCGGTGATCAACAGGCTCGCGGACCTTTCGAACCATGGTGTCGTTTGTCTCGCCCCCTCCTGGTCGGACAACGTCGAATTGACGTCGCAAGGGTCAAACGGCTGCGAAACGGTTTCTGTTCAACCCGGGCTGTGCATCAGTTCGCAATCTTCGCTTGCCAATGCCCTCGAACTTGGGATGGGAGTGGGCTTACTGCCGCTGCATGCAGCCGTTGATGCGTTCCGCGATGGACGCCTCGTGCACATACTGCCTGCCTGCCAGTTTGAACACGTTGACATCTACGCACTCTTTGCGTCGAAGATGTTTCTCGACGCAAAGGTGAGAACGTGGGTTGAACATCTGAAAGGCAGTTTTGCTGAATCCAGCAAGAACGATCAACTGGTTCTCTACGACACGAGTGATCTGCAGGTGGCGTGAGCCTGCCGCAGACAGGCGGTCCGGCACGGCGATAGCGCCTACCGCGGCTTGCGCTTCATCGAGAGACTGCGTCTGGGATGGCCGTCTCGCCCCCTGCCAGAGACCCAGTTGTCGATGATCGCGTCGACGGTCAGTTTGACCATCATGCAGGTGTCGGACCAACGCTTCGTCGGAGTCGCGCGAGGCACGATCACCACACCGTAGATTGCTGCGATCAGGGTGTCCCCGGCAAGCCGATTGGGTAACGGCGGCTCCGGCAGCGCGTCGAATAACCCGTCAACGGCATGATAATAAACATTGAGCGCTCGCATGACGACGGGCGACTCGCCGAAGCGCATTTCGTCATCGTCTGCAATATTGGTTTTTTCCCGGCCATCGCAAACAGGAAGTCGAACTGCTCGGGACGACTGAGCCAATAGTCAACCGAGCGCAACGACACCTGGCGCACGCGCTCGATCGGATCGGTCACACACGACGCCACCTCCGCGAAGTATTCCGCCGCAGCCGTGAGATCGTCTTCGCGAACCGCGACGAACAGCGCCCGTTGATCATCGAAGTACTGGTAAATGGACGCTGGCGAATAGCCCGCCTCGGCCGCTATGCGGCGAAGCGAAACCTGGGACGCGTCTTCTTGCGCCAGCAGCCGGCGGCCGGCGTCGACAAATGCCTGCCTGACCTTCGCCTTCTTCGGGTGTCTTCGCGCGGCTCAGACTGCCGCTTCCAGGGGTACGTTTGCTCAAGCGACGGCCAGCGCGCAAAACATCATTGGCCTCGGGCAGCGTGCGAGCGAAATCGTCCGGTCCATTTGCAGCCTCGCGACTCCGTCTGCGCTGCAAGCGACACGACTGGAGCTAAACGACCTGGTTCATGACGGCCACGACGTATCGAACCACCGCGTCCCGCTGCGACTGCGCCTTGCTCGCGGACTGCCGCCCCTGCTTGGCGATCGCGTTCAGCTTCAGCAGGTCTTCATCAACCTCATCCTGAACGGTATTCAGGCCATGGCAGACATCGATGACAGGCCGCGCGAGCTCCTGATCGAATCGTGCGTGGAAACCGGCGGATTTCTGATCGTCAGCGTGCGCGACACCGGCATCGGAATCGCGCCGGAGCATGCCTATCGGTTGTTCGACGCTTTTTTCACGACGAAACGCGGTGGCAAGGGGATAGGTGTCGCGATGTGCCGTTCGATCATCGATGCACATGGCGGAATCATGTTGGCATTCAATAACGCCGGGCACGGTGCAACGTTTCAATGTCGATCGCCCGTGATTGAAGCAAGCGCCAACGCTGAGTGAATCGTGGTGGCTCGGCATGGCGCGCCGCCACGTTTTTCTAACCCGGAACGACTCCCAACATACACATGTATGATCCCACTACCCTTCTGGGGGGCTACGCGAGCCGTTGGTACGATTTTCTTGTTTTCGCAATTGCGACATGATGATATCCGCTCCGGGTGCTGAACGGCTCTCGTGGCGCCGGAGGTCAATTGCTATCACCTGCATTTGCACTCCTTATCACTTGTTTAAATTGAAACCGATCACACTCCAGATCTATCCAATCCGCCACTTGGCAGCCGCAAAGGACTGATACTCGGAATCGCAAACGAGTATTTGATCGCCGAAGACTGTGCACGGGCATTTCGCGAAGGAATGGAACCATGAATGCAAAGCCGCCGCTCACCGCGGGCAATCGTTGTCCGCAAGATCGCACGAGCCGGGTCCTGATCTGGGTTTTCATCGTGGTCACCGCGCTCTGCTGGGTGGGAATGATCCTGGCAACGCGCGCCACCTATCAGCAGGCAGCGCCACTGCCACAGCAGATGGTCGCGCCCAACCGCGCACCGGTGATGAGCTACGCCGACATCGTCGCGGGCAAGTCGGGATTTCAGCAAGCGGATCTGATGGATTTCGGCAGCCTGTATGGCATGGGGTCCTACTTTGGTGAAGATTTCACCGCCAAGTACCTCGTCGAGCTGGCGAAGGAGGTGCGGAACAATCTGGCGTTATCTCGCTACGGCAAGTCGTTTGACGCCGCGACGGCCGATCAGCAGGCAAGCGTCACGCGTACCATGCAGGCACAACTGCAGGGCATCGATCTGAGTCAGCAGCAGATTGTGCTTCCGGACAGCGTGGCTCAGGCGATTCAGGCGCTGCGACCACGCATCAGCGCAGCGCTGCTCAACGACAATTTTGCACAAGGCTATACAGGGGCACGTTCGCTCGACGCATCCACCGCCACGCAAACCGCGAGCTTCATCCTGTATTCGTCGCTCACGACCGTCGCCCGCCGGCCCGGCAAGGACTACTCATGGACCATCAACTGGCCGCCCGAGCCCCTGGTCGGTAACTCGCCCACCGCTGCCACGTTCCAGTGGACGTGGATTTCGTTCACGATGATATTCTTCGCGATCGGCGCGATCCTGATGATATTTCGCCTCTGGATCGAGCCCAAGGCCGGGACCGAAACCTTCGAACCGGTGCTGCGAGGCTTCAGGGAACCCACGCCCAGCCAGCGTGCGCTCTGGAAGTATTTCCTGGTGGTGGCCGGTGTCCTGCTGGTACAGATCCTCGCGGGTTCGATCATGGCGCACTACTACACCGATCGCACCAGCTTTTACGGCATCGAAGTGGACAAGTGGCTGCCGTTTGCCGCCTTGCGCAGCGTGCACCTGCAGGCGCCGATCGTGTGGATCGGCGTGAGCTGGATCGCCGGGGGCCTCTTCCTCGCGCCCTTGATCGGCAAGCGTGAACCTGCCGGGCAGCGTGCGTTGGTGAACCTCATTTTCTGGGTACTGGTAGTCATCGTGGCTGGGGCGCTGATCGGCGACTACCTCGGTGTGATGGGCGTCATCCGTGCACACTGGTTCTGGTTCGGTAACCAGGGACTGTCGTATCTCGAGCTGGGCCGCTTCTGGCAGGTCCTCTTCTTTGTTGGCCTCGCCGTCTGGTGTCTGGTATTGCTGCGTGCATTCTGGCCCACCCTCAAAGCCCTGTTCAGGCAAAGCGGCGGAACGCTCTACGGCCTGTTCCGCATCGAGCATCTTCTCTGGGCCGCCACGCTGAGCGTCACGGTGCTCTATGTATTCGGCATGATTCCGTTGGGCTCGCCCAACCCGTCGTTCTCGATCACCGATTTCTGGCGCTGGTGGGTCGTGCACCTCTGGGTCGAGCTTGCCTTCGAGTTGTTCGCAGCAGCGGTGACCGGCTACTTCCTCATGGCGCTGGAACTGGTGTCGCGGCAGATGGTTGAGCGCGCAGTGCTGTTCGAATGGATCCTCATTATGGTCGGCGGGGTGCTCGGCACTGGCCATCATATGTACTGGGCAGGCGAACCGAGCCTCTGGGTGAGTTTCGGCAGCATGTTCTCGTTCCTCGAGGTCTTGCCGCTGTTCCTGCTGGTGCTGGAAGCCATCGAGCAGCAGCGTCACATCCAGCACGAAACGGATTTCCCGTATCGACTTGCCTATCTCTACATTCTCGGCTCTGCATTCTGGAACTTCGTGGGCGCTGGGGTGTTCGGCGGCGGCACGCTCAATGCGCCGCTGGTCAACTATTACGAGCATGGCACCTTCCTCACGCTGAACCACGCGCATACGTCGATGTTCGGCGCGTTCGGGTTGCTCGCCATTGGTCTGATCTACATGGTCCTGCGCTATTTGAACGGCCAGCGCGCGTGGAGCGACCGCTGCGGCGTGTGGGCATTCTGGCTCTACAACGCCGGCCTCGTAATGTGGATCGCGATGAACTTCTACCCGGTTGGCTGGCCGCAACTGCTGGCGGTTTACACGCACGGCTATGCGTATGCGCGAAGCCTCGAGTTCTACAGCACCACCACCTTCTGGCAGTGGATGCGCATGCCGGGTGACATCGTGTTCGCCATGGGTGCCCTGTTGATGGCCTGGGACTTTATTGTCAAGATTCTCGCGCAGCGCGCAGCGGCCATTGCCGAGGCACCGTCTGTGACCGTCGCATCCGAGCAGTCGCTGTGAGCAGCCTCGACCTATTGGGTATCGCCCGGAGCGGATTGCAAAATCCGCTCATCTGCGCGTCGCTCGCCGCCTGTGTCCTATCACTGGCGGCCTGCACGAGCACTTCGGATGTCGCCGCTACCGACAAGCCGAATGTGTTTACCGTCACCGCCAGTACGCGGGGCGCTCGACTGTCGTGGGTCAGCGCATATCGAAAGGCCGTCAGCAGCGCCAGTGACTACTGCACCAAACGCGGCATGCAGGTCGGCACCCGGTTGGACTTCATACGCAGCGGGCGCGAACTTGAACAACAAGGAACGGAGTTGACCTTCGAGTGTCACCCGCCATTCTGACCGGCCGGCGGGAATGATTCACGGGGTACGATGTGTTCGGGGCAAGGCTATTTGTCACAAACGACCGCCGTCATGACGAGCGGCATGACTTCCCTTACCGTCGCCGGGGTACCCGTTTCGCGAATGCGTTCGCTGACCGCCTCTTTCCCTGCCATGACGACGACACCGTAGACGCGATGGGGCGTTTCACCTTCGCTGATTTTCTGGGTGAACATGTCGTCGTTCGGGGAAAAGCCGAAGACGGCCCGCACCGTGAATCCGAGTGCCGTCAAGTTCTGATTCGGCCTGAGCCGGTACGCGTTGACCGAGTTGGCCGACACTTTCATGGGTACAGGATCGATCTCCTTTTCATCGACCAGTTGCTCGATGAACGCGTGGGGACCGAGATGGCAATCGAGGCTGGCTCCGATCTCCTGTGCATAAATCGCATTCGAGACGAACGCTGCGCCGAGGGTGACGCATCGAGGCAAATGAGAGACTTTCACGAGCATCTTCTCCTTGAACAATCGGCTCGCCGGCTCGACCAGCAATAGAAGCTTAAGCGCAAAGCGGTCCGCAAATCAATTGCACAATGGTGTTAGCCGCTTATCCATGTCGATGGAAGGGGCGCGAGCGCCGGGCCGAACGAGTCGCGCATCCAGTCCGATCAAAAGCGGTATCCAACCCCCACGAACGTAATCCATGGATTCGCAGTGATTCGCGTCTTGTTCGTGAGCGCAGGCTGTCCATTGGCGGCATAGGCCGTCACTGTCGCATTCGTCTTGAGCGGCAAATAGGTGACCGATGCCGTGGCGTACCAGTTCTTGCTGAAATTGTACGAGGCGCCCGCATTGAACGCTGGATTCCAGGAGGGACTCAAGGAACTCTCGACATGGCTGCCCGGCCCGGCGAACTGCTGCAATGCGCCGCTAAAAGTCGAGTTGAGTTCGGTATGGGAATACCATGTGTAATTCACGCCGACGCCCGCGAACGGCCGGAATTTCGACTGCGCATCCCCAAGGTAATACTTCACGAAGAGGATCGGCGGCCATGATCGCGTGGTGGCGAGCGGCTGCAGGTTGCCCAGGTCGAGCCCCGGACCGCTCGGCCCGACCGGCGTCACCCTGCCCTGCGCATAGAGCTTGAGCTTGGGCGGTATGCCGCTCGCCAGATCGAGCGCGATGTGGTCCGTGACGAAATACGTCATCGAGAGTTCGGCGGTGAACGTATTGTGGATCTGCCCGCCCGTGCCCGGCGAAGTATAGGTGCCGAACGCCGTGGTGCTTGTCATGGGCGTCGCCGACGATTGCCCGAAGTCGAGCCACGCCCCGCCCACGCTGGTGATGAGGCTGCCCGCACTCTGGGCCATCGCGCTACTGCATATCGCCCCGGGTATCAGGGCGAGACATACGAATTTCTTCACTTTCATTTTGATATGGATTCCGAATTGACTTCAACGGAGGTTTCTGAAAATTTCGTTCAACTGCTTTACAGCTGTTCGATGACGACCGCGCCCGATGTGCCGGCCTTGATCGCCTCCAGCAACGCAGACGCTTTGGGCAGGATCTTTTCCGCGTAGAACCGTGCGGTGGCGAGCTTCGCTTGATAGAACTCCGGATCTTCCTGCGCCGCCAGCTTCTGCGACGCCACCACCGCCGCGCGCGCCATCTGCCAGCCACCGCACACGTAGCCCACGAGCATCAGATAATCCGCCGAACTGCCGAGTGCTTCGTCGGCGTCTTTGGCGAACGCGCCCAGCATCCAGGCGGTAGCGTCTTCGAGTGCGTGCACGGCCGCGGCAAAACGCGTGCCGATCGATACGACTTGCGCATCGGCGTTGCGCTCCAGTGCAGGCAGGATCTCGCGCATCTGTGCAATCAGCGCTGCCATCGCCATGCCTCGATCGGACGCCAGCTTGCGGCCGGCCAGGTCTGCCGCCTGAATGCCGGTCGTGCCTTCGTAGATGGTCGCGATCCGCGCGTCGCGCAGGAACTGGCAAGCGCCCGTTTCTTCGATGTAGCCCATGCCGCCATGCACCTGTACGCCCATCGACGCGATTTCGACACCGAGTTCGGTACACCAGCCCTTGAGCACCGGAATCAGCAGATCGATGCGAGCCTGGTGACGCGCGCGCTCGTCGCCGTCGGGATGCCGGTGCGCACGGTCCATGTCGCTTGCCATGACGTAGGCAAAGGCACGCATCGCTTCCACCTGCGCCTTCATCGTCATCAGCATGCGGCGCACGTCCGGGTGATGCACGATCGCAACCGCGTTGGGCGATTTGCCGCTCGCGAGGCGCCCTTGCACGCGCTCCTTCGCGTATTCGCGGGCCTGCTGCCAGGCCCGCTCCGCCATCGCGAGGCCCTGGATGCCCACCTTCTGACGCGCTTCGTTCATCATAGTGAACATGTGCGCCAGGCCCTGGTTCTGCTGGCCGATCAGGTAACCGATCGCGCCCTCGGTTTCGCCGAAACTCATCACGCAAGTCGGGCTCGCATGAATGCCGAGCTTGTGCTCGAGAGAGATGCAGCGCACGTCATTGCGCTCGCCAAGCGAGCCGTCGTCGTTCAGCAGGAACTTGGGTACGAGGAAAAGCGAGATGCCGCGCACGCCTTCGGGCGAGTCAGGCAGGCGCGCGAGCACGAGGTGGATCACGTTGTCCGTCATGTCGTGATCGCCCCACGTGATGAATATCTTCTGGCCGCGAATACGATAGCGCTCCCCATCGGGCTCGGCTTTCGTTCGGACGGCCGCGAGATCCGAGCCGGCTTGCGGCTCGGTCAGGTTCATCGTGCCGGTCCATTCTCCGCTCACGAGCTTCGGCAAATAGCGCTCCTTCAGCGGCTGCGAGCCGTGCAGGCGAATCGCTTCCGTTGCGCCGGCGGTCAGCATCGGGCACAGCGCGAATGCCATGTTCGATGAATTCCACATCTCGACCACGGCCGCGTGCATCAGCTCCGGCAAGCCCTGTCCGCCGAATTCCGGGTCGCCGGCGAGGCCGCACCAGCCGCCGGAAACGTATTGCGCATAGGCCTGCGGGAATCCCTCCGCCGAAGCCACGCCATGTTTCGTCAAGCGCGCACCCTGCGCGTCGCCGGGCTTGTTGAGCGGGTCGAGTACTTCGGTCGCAAACTTCGCCGCCTCGTCGAGCACGGCATCGGCGAGCTCCGGCGAGACGTCATCGAAACCGGGCAATGCCGCGATCGAGTCGAGGCCAGCCAGCTCGGTCATCACAAAGCGCATGTCGCGCAGAGGGGCAATATAGGTCGTCATGATGGGCTCCTTCGTCAGCCTTGCTGCAACGTGTCCAGTTCGCGCGAGAGTTCGGGCAGAACCTTGAAAAGGTCGCCGACGATCCAGTAATCGCAGACCTGGAAAATCGGCGCTTCCTCATCCTTGTTGATCGCGACGATCACCTTCGAGTCCTTCATGCCTGCCAGATGCTGGATCGCACCCGAAATACCCACCGCAACGTAGAGTTGCGGTGCGATCACCTTGCCGGTCTGCCCCACCTGATAGTCGTTGGGCACGAAGCCCGCATCCACCGCCGCGCGCGAAGCGCCCACCGCTGCGCCAAGCTTGCCGGCGATATCTTCAAGCAGTGCAAAGTTATCGCCGGAGGCCATCCCCTGTCCTCCGGAAACCACACGTCGCGCGGAGGTCAGCTCAGGGCGCTCGGAGCGCGTCAGTTGCTGGCTCACGAAACGGGCACGAGGCACTTCGGGTGCTGCCTCCAGCGGCTCGACGGCTGCGTCGCCGCCTTGCGCGCTCGCGGCGTCGAAGGCCGTCGTGCGCACGGTAATGATCTTGATGCGGTCGGCACTGCGCACGGTCGCGAGAATGTTGCCCGCGTAGATGGGGCGCACGAACGTATCGGCGGATTCCACGGCGATGATGTCCGAGATTTGTGCGACATCGAGCAGTGCGGCCACGCGGGGCGTCACGTTCTTTGCGGTCGTGGTGGCCGGCGCCAGCACGTGGCTATATTCAGGAGCGATGCTCACGACGAGCGCCGCAAGATTTTCGGCCATCGCATGGCCATAATGGGCGGCATCGGCGATGCGCACGCGGGTCACACCGGCAACGCGCGCCGCCTGTTCGGCCACGTTCGCGCATTGCGATCCGGCCACGAGCACATGGATGTCGTCTGAGAGACGCGCGGCGGCGGTCACGGCGTTCAGGGTCGCTGCCTTGAGCACCTGATTGTCGTGCTCTGCAATTACGAGGACTGTCATTTCTGTTTCCTTTTCCTTGGCGTATCAGATCACTTGGGCCACGTTGCGCAGCTTCGCCACGAGTTCCGCGGCGTCGGCCACGCGCACACCGGGTTCGCGCTTCGGCGGCTCGGCTACCTTCAGTGTTTCCAGTCGCGGCGCGACGTCCACGCCCAGCGCGTCGGGCTTGACCACGTCGAGCGGCTTCTTCTTCGCCTTCATGATGTTGGGCAGGCTCGCGTAGCGCGGCGTGTTCAGACGGAGATCGGCCGTAATGACCGCGGGCAGATCGACCTCGATCGTCTCCAGGCCGCCGTCGATCTCACGCGTCACGACAGCCTTGCCGTCGCCGATCTCCACCTTCGAGGCGAACGTCGCCTGCGGCCAGTCAAGCAGCGCAGCCAGCATCTGGCCGACCTGGTTCGCGTCGTCGTCAATGGCCTGCTTGCCCAGCATCACCAGCTGCGGCTGCTCCTTGTCCACCAGCGCCTTCAGAATCCTGGCGACGGCGAGCGGCTGCAGCTCCACATCGGTTTCGACGAGGATGCCGCGGTCGGCGCCCGTCGCCATCGCCGTACGCAGCGTTTCCTGGCAGCCCTGCACGCCGCAGGACACGGCGACCACTTCCGTCGCGGCGCCGGCATCTTTCAGGCGAACGGCCTCCTCCACGCTGATCTCGTCGAAGGG
This sequence comes from Paraburkholderia sp. BR13439, assembly GCF_040948805.1. Lineage (NCBI taxonomy): Bacteria > Pseudomonadati > Pseudomonadota > Betaproteobacteria > Burkholderiales > Burkholderiaceae > Paraburkholderia > Paraburkholderia sp. BR13439. Next base: position 104,154 of record NZ_JBFPKN010000012.1, read on the forward strand.
GTTCATCGAGAACTTCACGTTTGCGACATCCGCACCGCTGCCGTCGGCTTTCACGCGCACTCTCACGTTTGCATCGACGACGCGCTTGACTGGTACAAGTACTTTCATTGCCTGCTCCGCTCCTTTAGATCATCCAAATGGTCCGAAAACGAACTGTTCTCCGTGCTTCCCAAGCTGGGCCTTGTGCGCTGCAACGTAATTCGTCGCGCTCAACCGCACCAGCTTCGTAGCGGTTGGGCTATCATTTTTCCGTCCGCTTCATTAGATGCCATGGTCTCTCAGGCTGACGCGGTGCAATATCCCCCATACAGGGGTGATCCATCGAAAAAAAAGGGGACGCAGCCGGGGCGAACCCGCAGACACGGAGCAGCCCATGCACGTGAGCGAAGCGTCAGGAGCGGTGACTGGAGGGGCGTTCACGGCCAGACCTCCCCTTTTGCTCGCGACGAAAATCTATCCGCCCCGGCTTCCCGCGGGCCTGATTGACCGTCCGCGCCTTGTCTGTCTCGCCGGCGAGGCCGAGAACAAACGTCTCACCGTCATCAAGGCCCCAGCGGGCTTCGGCAAGACCTCGCTCGCGCTGACCTGGCTCGAACGCTTGCGCAGGGACGGCGTACTGGTGGCGTGGCTGTCGCTCGACAGCGAAGACGACGAGCCCGCGCGCTTCCTCTATCACCTCGCGCAGGCCCTGCAGCAGGCGTGCGACGGCGTCGGCGCGTCGGCCATCGGGCTCACGACAGCGGCGTCGCTCGTGCCCGCGCAGTCGATCGTGTCGACGCTCATCAACGAGCTCGTCGAGGTCGACGACGAAGTCTGCATCTTCCTCGACGACTTCCATCTGATCAGCCTTCCGGCCGTCCACGACGCGGTGTCGTTTCTGGTCGAAAACGCGCCTTCGCATGTGCACGTGGTGATCTGCACGCGCACCGACCCGCCACTGCCGCTCGGCCGCCTGCGAGCCGGCAACAGCCTGCTGGAGCTCGACGCCTCCACGTTGCGCTTCGACTTCGACGAAACGCGCAGCTTTGTCGAGCACGAGTGCCCGGGCAAGCTGCATGCATCCAGCATCAAATTGCTCTTTACCCGCACCGAGGGATGGGCCGCCGCATTGCGCATTTCCGCGTCGGTGCTGGCGCGCGCCGCACACAAGCCGGATGCGGAGGTCGCGCCGGCCTCGGGGGCGTCGCGCCCCTTCGCGGCCTATCTGGAGGACATGGTCAAGCGCCTGCCTGGCGGCATGGTCGAATTCATGCTGCGCACCTCGATACTCGAGCGGCTGAGCGCGCCGCTGTGCGAGGCGGTCACCGGCGTCAGGACGAGCCAGGCCATGCTGGAGTCGATCGCCGCGCGCCAGTTGCTGCTCGAACCGCTCGATCTCGACGGCACCTGGTTTCGCTTCCATCATCTAATGGGCGAATACCTGCACCGGCGCCTGCAAACGCAGCACCGCGACGAGGTCGCCGACCTGCATCGCCGCGCATGCCAGTGGTACGCCCAGGAGGCCCAATGGACCGACGCGGTCAGGCATGCCATCGCTGCGGGAGATGTGGAAGAGGCGGTCTCGCTGATAGGGCGCTGCGCAATGGCGCTGGTCACGAAAGGCGACCTGCTCACGCTGCTCGGCTGGCAGCGGCAGTTCCCGGCGCACCTGATGCGCTCGCAGACCAAGGTCACGCTCGCCATCGCCTGGGGAATGGCGCTTGCCATGCGCTTCGACGAAGCGCTCGCCATGCTCGATACGATCGAGAAAGACGCCGCGTCGAGTACCGATCCCGCTTCAGTTCGTTGGGAATGCCAGGCGATCCGCTCTGTCGTGGCCGCCCTTCAGGACGACGCGCACGCCTGCCTCGCGCTTGCCGAAGACTGCCTCAAGCGGCCATCGACCGACGTCTGGACCACCAACGTGGCTTCCAACGTCGTGCGCTTCGCACACTGGAAAATGGGCAACCTGGAAGCACTCTACGCGGTGCAGTGGGTTCCATATTCGATCGAGGAAGACTCGCGCAACGTGTTCGCGTCGGTCTACCGGCTCACGCTGCTGGGTCACGTGGAGATGCAGCAACTGCACTTCCCGCTGGCTGAGCGGTATTTTCAGGAAGCCATGCGGCTCGCGGAGCGGCACGCCGGTCCGAAGTCCATCGCCGTCGCGCAAGTCGCGCCGATGATCGCGCAACTGCGCTACGAGCAAGGACGGCTGGACGAAGCCGAAGCGCTGGTGAGCGACCTGATGCCCGTTATCGACGCCGCCGTGTTGCTCGACAGCGCGCTGATGGCCTACCGGCTGCTCATCCGTACCGCAGGGGCGCGTTCTGACACCGCACAGGCCTATGCATTGATCGACCGGGCGCAGGCATTGGCCTACGCGCGCAAATGGGACCGCCTGAGCGCCGGCGCCCTCGTCGAACGCACGCGGCTCAATCTCGCCGAAGGCCGCATCGTGGAAGCCGCGGCCAGCGTTGCGCAGCTCGACCGGCTCGCGGATTCGGCGAGCGCCGCAGCAACGTCCGCTGCGGCGGAGATCGCCACCTACCGCGGGCTCGCGCGCGCATATCTCGCGATGGCGCAGGGCCGCGCGCAGGACGCCGCCGACACCTTGACCGCCACGCTGCAAACCATCGAGTGCCGGCACGGCTTCTATCTCGCGCTGCGCCTGCGCACGGTGCTCGCGCTCGTCTGGATGGCGGCAAACGAAAGCGCGCGGGCCGTCGAGACCTTTCGCGAAGTCTTGAAGGCCGCGGCGCCCGCGGAGCTCTACCAATCCATCGTCGATCAGGGGCCGCAGATCGTGCCGTTGCTACAGGCGGTGCGCGAAGCGCTGCGTGGCGAGGCGCAATCGAAGCCGCTGCTGGCGTACGTCGATCGTTTGCTGGACGGTAGCCGCGCGCTGTATCTGCCCGGCGACACCCGCGCACGCAACGCGGAGCGCGAGCCGCTCAGCGCACGCGAGCGCGACATCATCGGGCTGATCGCGCACGGCCAGTCCAACAAGGAGGTCGCACGCACGCTCGGCATCGCGCCGGAGACCGTCAAGTCACACGTGAAGAGCATTTTCGTGAAGCTCGCGGTGGACAAGCGCGCGCAGGCGGTGGCGCGAGCGCAATCGTTGGGGTTGGTCGGAAGTGTCTGAATCGTGCGGCGCGTCACGTCACAATGACGAGCGCGAGCCCATGCAGCAACACGCCGACCATTCCGCCCACCAGCGTGCCGTTGATCCGCACGTATTGCAGATCGCGGCCTATCTCCGCCTCGATCTTGCCGCTGACTTCCTGCGCGTTCCAGCCCTTCACGACGTCGGTGATCAGCGCAGAGAGCTGGTGGCGATAGCGCACTACCAGATCGCGCGCCAGCTCCAGCCACCACGCGTTGAGCTTGTGCTGGATCGCGCGCTCCTCGCTCACGCTCTTGCCAAGCGTTGCGAGTACACCGGCCAGCGTGCTACGCACAATGGAATCCTCACGTTCGACATCGGCGATTACGCGCTCACGCGCGTGGCCCAGCACGCGCTGCGCATAGGCTTCGTTTCTGAAATGGCGGATACAGTCGCGCATCAATGACCGGCCAAAGCGCCGATAGACGGGTGAACTCCGCAACTGGACGATCAGGTCCTGCACCGCTTCGTCGAACTGGTGTCGAAGCTCGTGCTCCGGGCTCGCCGCTACCTCGTGCAGCAGCGCGACGATGCCCTCGACGAACTTCCTCACGATATACGCGTCAAGCGGCGCGGGCGTGTATCTCGACGCCTCGCTGAACTTCGCCTTGATCAGGTCCACGTTGGCCGCGAGCCATTGCTCGAGCCCTGCCAGCCCCCGGTCCAGCAGTGGCTGATGATGATTGCCTTCGGTCAGGACCTTGAGAATCTCGCCGACGGCGCGAGAAACGTCGAGCGAGCGCAATTGCGGTGTGGCCACGCGCTCGAAGAATTGCTCGACGTGCGTGTCGTCGATGCCGTTCAGCAGACGCGGCAGCGAATCGGCCACCACGTCGCCGATGGCCCGGCTATGCGCCGGCTCGGCGAGCCATACGGCCAGCGAGCGCGCGGCGTTATGGCCGCTCAGCCGGCCAATGATGAGTTCGGGCGCGAGAAAATTGGCCTCGACGAACTTGCCGAGGCTCTCCGCAATGCGCTGCTGGTTTTGCGCAATGATCGCGCTATGCGGAACCGGCAGGCCGAACGGCCGCCGGAACAGCGCGACCACCGCATACCAGTCCGCGATGGCGCCCACTGTACCGGCTTCCGCGAATGCCCTAAGCCACGGAAGCCCGGCAAGCCACGGATATCTGGCCTTCAGGAAAACGCATGCGAGCAGCACCGCGAACACGACAGCGAGCAGACCTGTCGCGGTGCGCTGCATGCGTTTGAGACGCAGCGCCTTGTGCGCCGCCAGTGCCTGGTCAGCCGCATTCAGCGGGGTTTCGCCGCCATCGGTCCCTGCGCTGACTTCGTCGCTAATTGCGTCGTTCACGCCAGTTCCTCACGCAGGAAACGGCGCACCACAGGCGCGACTTCCTTCGCACGCGCGATCAGGAACAGATGACCGTCGTCGATCACGTACAGCGTCGAGTTGCGGATGCGGGCCGCCAGTATCTTCGCGTTGGTCAGCGGCACGATGGGGTCGTCGTTGCCGTGCATCACGAGCGTGGGCTGACGCAGCGCACCGAGCCACGGCAGGCTGGTCCAGCCGGACGCGGCCAGCAGCTGATAGAGGTAGCCGCGGCCGCGCGGCGGATGGATATGCCGGCTATGCTCCTCCAGCAACCTGGGATCGCGCCGGTAAGCACCTCCATAAATCTCGGCGCCCACCTGCTTCATATAGCTGCGGTCGGTGTAGCGGCGCGGTCCGATCATCTTCGCGAGCACCGAGAGCCGCGCCGGCACCATGATGACGCCCGGCGACGTCGCCGCGAGAATGAGCCTGCGGCAACGCGTGGGGTAGAGGCGCGCGAACTGCTGCGCGAGCGCCCCGCCCCACGAGACCCCGAGCACATCGACCGGACCGTCGTAGCCGAGCCGCGTCAGGAGCTTGTCCGCGAGCACGGAAAGCGTCGAGAAGCGGTACGGCACGAGCGGCACGGGCGACCCGCCGACACCGGGCACGTCGAAGATGACGACGCCCACGTCCCCCAGCGCTTCGACGAACGGCTCCACCAGCTCGAGATTCGCGCCGATGCCGTTGAAGAGGAGCAGCGGCGGGGAAGCGTCGCTGCCGTGACGGACGCCCACGCGCAGGACCTGACCGTCAATGTCGACGGTCTGGATCTGCATGCTGGCCGGGCCACCGCTCGAATCGGGACTGCAAGCCTCTGCTCTCATCTACTCGACCTCTTGCACGGGTGTCTCGCTGCGGGACGCGTCATTGAAAACATCGGCGTTTTGCATCGCCGTACCCTCTTACTTCTTCGGCTGCAGGAGCGCCTTCAGCTCCTCGACGTGCTCGGCCACACGCTTCGTCACGACCGCGATGCTGTCCGACTGCGCACGGTAAGCCGTATCCGCGAGTTCCTGCATGTCGACGAGCGCCTTATGCAGCGCCTGTTGCACGACTTCGCCGGCATTCGCACCCGGCGCCGCGCCTTGCGCGCCCAGCTTCGCCACGAGCGACTGCAGCTCGGTCATAGTCGTGCGCAGGATCTCGGCCTGCTTCAGACCAAGCGACTGCACGCCCGCGAGCGCCGCGCTGTTGGCCTGGGCCAGCGCCTCGATGTCCTTGCGGCGCGATTCGAGAATAGCGGCCACATCGACACCCGGCAGCTTGAACTGGCCGAGAACCTTCGTGTATTCGGCGAAAAGATGAGTCGGATTGGTAGATTCCACGATCAAAGCTCCATTAGTACTACGTTGAAAAAACAATGCACAGCGTAAGAACGACGGGTCGTATATCAGGCCTCGGTCACGTACGTTCCCGGTGCGTCGGCGAGCGCAGCGTGACGCTCGTTGCCGAGCGATGCCGGCGCGCTGCGGCGCTCGCCCGAGCGGCTGGCCAGCCACTCGCGCCAGTTGCCCCACCACGAGTCCTTTTCGGGCGTGGCGCTTGCGAGCCACGCATCCGCATCCGCAGGCAATTCCGGGTTCATGAAGTACTTCGCCTTCGGATTGCCCGGCGGGTTGATCAGGCTCTGGATATGACCGCTCGAGCTGAGCACGAAGCGCGTCTTGCCGCCGAACGTCCGCGCCGTGTTGTAAACACCCTTCCACGGTGTGATGTGATCCGTCATGCCCGCCACCACGTAGGTGTCGCACGTGACCTCGGAGAGATCGATCGGCGTATCGAGCACCGTGAGCGCGTGTCGCTTGCTGAACAGGTTACCCATGAAAATGTCGAGCAGCTGGCCATGAAAGCGCGCGGGCAAGCGGGTCGTATCGTTGTTCCAGTAGAGGATGTCGAACGCGGGCGGCGCCTTGCCCAGCAGGTAATTGTTGACCCAGTAATTCCACACCAGATCGTTGGGCCGCATCCACGCGAACACGCGCCCCATCTCCTCGCCCGCGAGCACGCCGCGCGCAAGGCTGTTCTGCTTGGCCGCCGCGATCGCTTCGGGCGTGCAGAAGAGGCCGAGCTGCGAATCGGCGGTGCTGTCCAGCACGGCGACCATCAGCGTGGTGGCGTTGACCGTCTTGTCGCCGCGGTTCGCGAGGTGCCCGAGCAGTGCCGAAATCGTCATCGCGCCGGAGCATGCGCCGTGCAGGTTCACATCGTCGCTGCCTGTGATGTCGCGCACCGCCTCGATGGCCTCCAGCAGCGCCGAGACGTACGTATCCATGTCCCAGTGGCTCTGGGCTGCCGTGGGATTGCGCCAGCTCACCGCGAACACCTGGAACTCGTTCTTCACGAGGTAGTCGACCATGCTCTTGCCTTCAGAGAGGTCGAACACGTAGAACTTGTTGATCTGCGGCGGCACGATCAATTGCGGACGGCCATAGACCTCCTCCGTGGTCGGCTTGTACTGAATCAGCTCCAGCACTTCGTTGCGAAACACCACCGCGCCCGGCGAAGTGCCGAGGTTCTTGCCCACCTCGAAGGCGCTCTTGTCCACCTGAGCGGGCATGCCCTGATTCTTCAGCATGTCGAACATGGCGTTCTTCAGCCCGCCAATCAGGCTCGCGCCGCCCGAATCGACGACCTTCTTGAGCGCCGCCGGGTTGCCGAGCAGCGTGTTCGTGGGCGAAAGCGCATCGGTGAAGAGCGACATCACGAATTGCGCGCGTTCCTTGCTCTTCGGGTCCAGTGCAGAGCGGTCGACAAAACCGCTCAGGGCGTCGCGCCATACCAGATAGCCCTGCAGCGCCATGCGATACCACGTGTTGTCCTGCCACGCAGGGTCGGCGAAACGCTTGTCGCCTGCGGGCGGCGTGCTTTTCGCATTGCCGCCCAGCACGGCCAGCAGATTACGCACGAGCGCCGCTTCCTGTTCGACCAGCAGCGCGGGCTGCCGCACGGCCTGCGCGCCGATCTGCTGCGCCGTGGCCAGGATATCGCACGGCCGCAGCCCGACGAATGGATTGGGGCCGAGCATGCCTTCCGTTGCCGACGCCGAGATATCGTCGATCTGTTCGTTCTGCGAATTGTCTTTCGGGGTTGCCGCCATTTTCCTGCTCCTTATCCGATGCATTGCGCGTCCTTGAACGCCCGAATTACGCCACGAGCATCGCGAGGGTCTCGGCGACCAGCGCGGGCTTGTCTTCGCCTTCGATCTGCAGTTCGTTCATCGTCTTGACGATGATGCGGCCGCCGCCCTTCTTCTCCACCGACACCAGGCTCACGCGGTTGCGCACCCGGGCGCCCGCCTTCACCGGCGTCATGAAGCGCACCTTGTCCAGCCCATAGTTCAGGCCCGCCGTCGCGTCTTCCGGAATCAGGCCGATCTCCATGGCGAGCGCGGCCAGCAGCGAAAGCGTCAGATAACCGTGCGCGATCGTGCCGCCAAACGGGCTCTCGCGTCTGGCGCGCTCGACGTCCACGTGAATCCATTGCCGGTCGCCCGTGCAGTGTGCGAATGCGTCGATGCGTGCCTGATCGACGACGACCCAATCCGATACGCCGAACTCGTGGCCCACGAATTCGTCGATCGTGGCGATGCTGTATCCCTTGATGCTCATGGTGAGTATTCCTCTTTTTACCTTGTCAATGACCGATCAGGCGAACTGCTCGCGCAGCCACTTCTTGTCGATCTTCCCGACGCTCGTCTTCTTCAGTGCATCGACGAACTTGACGATCTGCGGCACGGCGTACTTCGAGATCCGGCCCGACGTGGCGAAGGTCATGACGTGCTGCTTGATGTCGTTCTCGCTCGCTTTGGCGCCCGGCTTGAGCACGACGAGCGCCACGGGACGCTCGCCCCACTTCTCGTCCTTGATGCCGATGACCGCCACTTCGGCCGCGGCTGCATGCAGCGAAATCAGGCTTTCGATCTCGAGCGAGGACACCCACTCGCCGCCCGACTTGATCACGTCCTTGATGCGGTCGGTAATCTGCAGATTGCCGGTCGGGTCGATATTGGCGATGTCCTGCGTATGCAGATAGCCGCCCGCCCAGAGCTGCTCCGAGGCCTCGGGATTCTTCAAGTAGCCCTGCGTGAGCCAGGGGGTGCGCACGACGATCTCGCCACTGGCCCTGCCGTCGCGCGGGAGGTCGTTCATCTCCTCATCGACGATGCGCAGATCGACGAGCGGAACCGGGAAGCCCGTCTTGCAGCGCAGACGCACCTGCTCGTCGAGATCGACCGCCTCGCTGCCCATCGGCAGTTGTGCGAGGCTCAGCACGGGGCCCGTCTCCGACATGCCGTAGCCGGCGAAGATGTCGATGCCGCGCTCGAGCGCACTGCGCGCGAGACCCTGCGGCAAGGCTCCGCCGCCAATCACGATCTTCCACTTGCTCAAGTCGACCGACCCGGACTCGGCGTTGTTGAGCAGCATGTGCAAAATCGTGCTCACGCAGTGCGAGAACGTGACGCCTTCGTCGCGCACCAGGTGCAACAGGCGGTCCGGCATGTAGCGGCCCGGATAAACCTGCTTCACGCCCATGACCGTCGCGATATAGGGCATGCCCCACGCGTGCACATGGAACATCGGCGTGAGCGGCATGTACACGTCGCCGCGATGGAAGCGCTGACCGGACACGGGACTCGCCAGCGCCGCCATCAGCGTGAGCGTATGCAGCACGAGTTGACGGTGCGAAAAGTAGACGCCTTTCGGCAGGCCGGTCGTGCCCGTCGTGTAGAACGTCGTGGCGCGGGTGTTCTCGTCGAAGTCGGGAAAGTCATAGTGCGCTTCGCTCTGCGCCAGCATCGCTTCGTATTCCGCCAGGAAGTCGATCGAATGCGCGGCGGCCACACTGTCCGGCTCGTCGATATAGACGAAGGTGTGCACGTTCTCGAGCTTGTCCTTGATCGATTCGACGACCGGCAGAAAGTCGGTGTGCACGAGCAGCACCTCGGCGCCGGCATGGTCGATCGTGTACGCGATTTCATCGGGCGAAAGACGCACATTGACCGTCTGCAGCACGGCGCCCATCATCGGCACGGCGAAGTAGCACTCCAGATAGCGATGGCTGTCCCAGTCCATTACAGCGACCGTGGTGCCATGCTGCACGCCGAGCCCCTTCAGGCCGCTGGCGAGGCGCGCGATGCGCTCGCGCAGAGTCGAATAGGTCATGCGCAGTTGCCCGCGGTAGACGATCTCCTGGTCCGGCGCCTGAACGCATGGGGTATGCAGCAGTTGCTTGATCAACAGCGGATAGGTATGGGCCGAAGGCGCCGCTTTCTGCACGTCGTCCTGCATCAATCTCTCCTTGAGTCTGAAGGTGGATGGCGGGCTGGCACCGATTTGTCGTACTACTTGGTGGACAGTGACATCCCGAATGACGTCATCTTCGGCTCAGACAAGGGGGCGGAACATCCCCTGAACGGGGGAGCGAGGGGGTGAGGCGAGGAAAGAAAGAGGCGGACGAGGGCAGCCCATGGGGGACGCGCGCGCAGACGTGCCGCTGTGCGTGGCGGCACCCGCGAGGATTTCAACGGGATTCAGGGATTCGGAAGACGTTCTCAGTCGAGTGGGCACTTCCGCCTGCCCGACTCTGCTCGCTGGACGGTCAATTGTCGTGTCGGCGAACGCAGTTATCGTACTGGAGTGTGCCGATCACTCTGGAGATGAGGTCGAGTAGCTACTTTTTAATTTAATTTGTAATGCGAATCTTGGCAAACCAACTCATAAGAATAAAACCTCGTTTGACGGTGCAATCATCGGACCGTTCATTTCCTAGATGTTCCGCAGCGGCTTATTCGTAAACAACGTTGAGTCAAAACTCGCTGAGCCCTTGCTTTCGGGCGTGAATCTCTTCCATTTGAAGTTCAATCAAGGTCGATCTCGTGCCGATGGCCTGAGAGGAATGAAGTCTCGCGCGTGCCAGTTGATAGCCGCTCGTGGTGGCAGTTGTGCGAGATCAAAAGCACGCCACCCCGATCTGTATGACGTCGCTCTGGCTTGATGTTAGGACTTACGTCTTCATTGAATAAGTCACGGCGATCTCTTCCAACCGATGGGACAACTGTGTGAGCCACTCGCGTCGCTCCCTGTCATAGGTGTGGCGATTGTATATACCGACGATTCCAGGCTGAACATGGCCGAGGACCGCCTCGGCAATATCATTGGGGCATCCGAGCGTTGCAAGCAGGGTCCGAGTTGTGCGTCGAAGATCGTGAGCTGACCAATGCGAGACGGGCAAACGCGGGCGTTCATGCTTCGGAGCGATCTTGCAATATGGCTGATGGTAGTAGACACCGTGTTGGACCACCACGGTCTGATTCATCGGCGTCCCGCGCGACGAAGCAAACAGAAAAGTTCCCTTGACCTGATCGAGGCGACGTCGCACAACGACCTCGGCGCGGCCTATGAGTGGCACGCGCAGATCCGTTGCCTTCTCGTTATGGAGCACTTTGGTCTTTTGCTTCGGAATCGTCCACCAGAGACCGTCGGCTTCCTCCGCAATCTCGGTGCTCTCCATAGCGACGATCTCACCACCTCTTGTGCCTGTCCAGAGGTAGAGCGTCAAAGCATCGGCAACAGTCAAACTGAAGTTCGGCAACCACCGGATCAATGTGCCAAGTTCGTGTACCGACAGCACTCTTTTCTGGGTACCTGTGTATTTGCCCTCGATCTTGCGCCCTTTGCTCTTCAATCGTCCTCTTAGAACTTCCTTCCACCAATTAGCGGTGTTTTCAGGAAGACGACCAGCATCCAGCGCGTAATGCCAGGCGCTACCAAGTTCCATGCGAAGTCGCGCCGCCAGCGCAGGTGTGGCTCGATATGATTCCAGGAAATCAAAAGCCTGAGCGCGTCTGACGCTCGCCGCGGGCATACCAGCGATAGGTCCCAACATCGCCTTGAATATACGCGCGACCTCGACCGCCCCCCTTTGCCTTCCCATTTACCTCTACATGCCCGCGCAGATAGTCTCGGCACAGTTGTTCGACGGTGTAATCGCCTGGGGATGGACGAACAGTCTCTTTCTCCCGTTTTCGACGCATCGCTGAAAGTTCAGCGCCAGAATCTCGCTCGGCGCGGTTCGCTTCCCACGCAGCGATCGCTGCGGCAAATGACATCGCCGGCCACGCACCGAGTTTCACCTGTCGCATGCGACCGTCGACCGGCGACTTATAGCGATATGTCCATGACTTGCGGCTCGTCAAAGCGTGGAGGCGTAGTCCAGGAAATCCCTCAAAGGTCAGGTGCTCGCCGCTTGGCAGCTTGGCCGCGGCGCGGGCATCAAAACGCATTCTTCCCTCGGCGTAGGTTTTCCAAGAAAAGGATACGCGGCGTAGGTTTTCCAAACAATGCTGGAAAACCTACGCTGATGCGGCAAGTTTAGGCAAGTGCAAATAATCGCAGAGACATCGACCGGGGTGCGGAATTCCGCTCGATTCTCGTTTTAATTCAGCCACTTATGTACTTCGACGGAACTCTTCGGACTCACCTGGAAAGGTCCGCAATTTACTCTACTCGTTCTCGTCGAAGTAATGCCCGAACTTCAGCTGCTTCGTGCGGATATAGCGCTCGTTTTCCTCGCGCATCGGAATCGCGAGCGCGACACGCTCGCACACCGGAATGCCGTGCTTCGACAGCGTGTCGAACTTCTCGGGATTGTTGCTCATCAGCCGCACCGACGTGACCTTCAGCGTGCGCAGGATGCCCGCGGCCGAATCGTATTCGCGTGAATCGTCGGGCAGGCCGAGATCGAGGTTGGCTTCGACGGTATCGCGCCCCTGCTCCTGCAACGCATACGCGCGGATCTTGTTCGACAGGCCGATGCCGCGTCCTTCGTGGCCGCGCAGATACAGCAGCACGCCGCAACCCTCAGCCGCGATATAGCGCAGCGCGAGGTCTAACTGCTCGCCGCAGTCGCAGCGATAGGAGCCGAGCACGTCGCCCGTCAGACATTCCGAATGCAGGCGCGTCAGCACGGACGACTGGTTGGCGACATCGCCCATTACGAGCGCGAGATGTTCGGCGCCGCTGTCGAGCACGCGAAACACATAGGAAGTGAACGTGCCATAGCGCGTGGGTAGCGTGGCGGTGGCGTCTAGAACGACGCATTCGCCGGTGACGGCGCCGTCCGCTGCGGGCGATGAATCCTGAGACGTGAGCATGGCGTTAAGCAATGGTGCAGGCATGAACCCGGCGAGCCGGGGATAAGGTGTGGACTGCGAGTTTACCGCTAATCCGCCTGCCGCACCCGGATGCCCCTTCGCGAGCACGGAACGCAGCCCCCCGCGACAACGGCTGGCGCCCCACGACGGGACCGGCAAGTCCGTGCGAATCTGGCCGATCCAGCGCGCATCGTCCGGCGTGCCAGAGGTATTCCCGGTGTACCGCGGGCGAACCTCGCGCCTATACTGGAATCGCCTGTCCCTCACGACAGCGCGCCACTTCGGCGTGCTGCATTGCGAAACGGAGCCGCTCCATGTCAAGCGTTGCACAGCTTCTCAGAACGAAACCGAACCCCTCCAACGTCTACACGATTGGCGCCGACGACTCCGTCTATGAGGCGATCCGGTTGATGGCCGAGAAGGGTATCGGCGCGCTGGTGGTGACCGACGGCGACAGCATCGCCGGCATCATCACGGAGCGCGACTATGCTCGCAAGGTGGTGCTGATGGACCGGTCGTCGAAGGCGACGCCGGTACGCGACATCATGACGAAGGCGGTGCGCTTCGTTCGCCCCGACCAGACGACCGAAGAGTGCATGGCGCTGATGACCGAGCGGCGCATGCGTCACCTGCCTGTCATCGAGAACGACCGGCTGATCGGCATGGTGTCGATTGGGGACCTCGTGAAGGACATTATCGCGGAACAGCAGTTCACCATCCAGCAACTCGAGTTCTATATTCACGGCGAACGACTCCACGGCGAATGACGCTGAAGCACGAGCTTCGCCGAGCGATCGCCTGGCCGTTCATCCGCTCGGGACCGGGAGCAAAAAAAGCCCAAGCCTCGAAGAGCTTGGGCCAAGCTACCTTGCGGCAGCGGAGGTTCCTTCGGAAAGAGGAACGCAACGCGCGCACGGACGGCACGCTCGCGGCTCATGGGTACGGCGCGCTCGATTGAAAACAGTACCTGGTACGAAACGCTGTGCGCCCGCGAAAGCGGCGCACAGCGTGGTGCTGCGTGCGTGGTTACCGGTTAGGGAAATTAGTTGCCGAAATACACGCTCTTCGGGCCGCTCGTCGGCTGCGGCTGCGTCACGCGACCCGCTTGCGTCGCTCCGCTCATCGGCGCGCCGTAACCGCTGGTATTAGCGGTCGGCTGAGTTTGCGCGACGGCCGGATTTTGCGCTTGCACGCGCTGTTCGGCGGCCTGGACGTCGGCCGGATATTCCGCGTCGTTCGACGTCGACGGGTTATAGCCCGCGCGCTCCAGTTGGATCAGTTCGTTGCGAACCTCGGCGCGGGTGACCGGCTGCTGGCTCGATTGCGCGAACGATACGATCGGCGCGGCAGCAACGGCTGCAATGGCAACTGCCTTGATCAGCGATTTCATGATGACTTCCCTCCAATGTGTTTTATCTGCATCGCCGACACCGTGGTGTGCAGCGAACAAGTTCAGTCTAGTCACCGCATGAACAAGGGAAAACCCTTAATTGTGAGATAGAAAATTGTTTTGATCGCAATAATGCCGAGGAATATCTCGGAGTCGATCCGCCCCGCATGATGCTCCGGGCAACAAATGTACGGAACGTCACCTTTGCGTCTGATGTTTCCGAACGTCATGCGCCCGAATGCGGAATCGTCAGCAGCTTGCGCGGGCCGCTGACGAACGCGCTGCCCGGCTCGAAAAATCGTAGCGGCCGGTGCATCTCGCGCGAAAGGCCAATGCGCGTCGTCACGCCGACCGGTGCATCGCCAGTTTCGATCACGCCGATCCATAGCCCGCGTCCCGCACACAGATCGTGGCCGTCGAACGCCTGGCCGATGCCGAATGCCACTGTCAGCCGGCCGGGTCCGCGGGCGAGATCGCGCAGCGGCACGCCGGGACGGCGCGCTTCCATCAGCGCAAGTCCTTCGAGCGGTTCGATCGCCCGCAGCAGGATGCCGGCGCCGACCTCCTCCGCTTCGGACGACATATTCAGCATGTACGACACGCCGTAGGTCAGCCGCACGTAAGCATGACCGCGCGCGAGAAACATCGAGCCGTTGTACGGACGACGTCCGATAAACGCGTGGCTCGTCGAATCGCCGAGCGGATACGCCTCGGTCTCGACGATGCGGCCGCTCAAGCGTCCTTCGGGCAGATCGTGCACGAGATATTTGCCGACCATGAAGCGCGCGAGTTCGACCGTATCGACGGGCAGATCGTCGCGGTGTAATGGTCGGATCGGAAGAGCTTCGTTTCGCATGGGCTGGATGTCCTTAAGTCGGTGCTGAAATCCCACGTCATAGACCGGTTGCGATCTGCAAATTCGTTGTACCGACGCCTCATTTTCTGCGTCAGCAAGTCAACATGGCACCAATTGCTGTATCGTGTGCTTCCGGCCGGTCACACGGCCGTTTGCATGTCTCGGCGCGCACTTCGCGGCCCGCGGAAACATCCGTGTCGGCTGAAAGTGTTCGCATGGCTGCTGTACCTGTTTCATTCGCATTGAATCCCGCTGTACCCGCTGGTGTAAAAAAAATCGACCCCATCCGGGGGATCGACGTTCTACGACAATAGGAGATGGTTGAATGAAAGCATTCTCGGCAATCAAGGTGATCGGCGGCGCGCTGGTCGTTCTCGCTTCCCTCAACGCGTACGCGCAAAGCAGCGATGCGGCCGCGACCGAAGCGCCGGCGGCAGCGGCACCGACCACCAAGCAGGATAAACAGGCTAATCGCGCTCTGCAGAAGAAGGTCCGCGCGAAGCTCGCACGTACGAAGGGCCTGACCGTCGGCAACATCACCGTGCGCGCACGCAACGGCGCCGTCACGCTGGAAGGTTCGGTGCCGGAGCAGGCTCAGATCGAAATCGCGACGAACGCCGCTCAAGGCGTGGATGGCGTGACGTCGGTGAAGAGCGCACTGTCGATCCGCGCAATCGGCCAGTAAGCCGGTGAACCAGCCGAAGAAGTTGCGGTAAAAGCAGCAAGCTGGCGTCGATGGCGGAAAGCTCCGTCGCGACGCCAATTTCCCCTCCGATCCCTCGCTCGACACGATTGCCCCCGGTGCAGCCCTCGCACCGCCCGACGCGACGATTTCCCCACGCCCTCGAAACCGCGATATGTTGAACGCACGACTCCGTGCAGCGCGGGTCTATTGGGACAACTTTCCCCTTATAATTTAAAAGCTTAAGGTCGATCCTTAAGATATAACTTCAAGTTCATACACGCACCGAAAGGAAGGCCGCATGACTTCGCCGGTGACCGTCTTGCCCCGTTGGACCCTCGTCGCGCCACTCATTAGCTGGATCGTGCTCGGTGCCGCCTATGCGATGCCGGGCAATGCGCTGCTGCTCGCGCTGGTCGGCGTGTCGCTGTGCGCGGCCGTGTTTGCCGCCGTCCATCATGCCGAAGTGGTCGCGCATCGCGTCGGCGAGCCGTTTGGCACGCTGGTGCTCGCGGTCGCCGTCACCGTGATCGAAGTGGCGCTGATCGTCTCGGTGATGCTGACGTCCGGTCCCGAGAAAGCCGGCCTCGCGCGCGATACGGTATTCGCGGCCGTGATGATCGTCTGCAACGGGCTCGTCGGGCTATGTCTGCTGGCGGGCGGCATCCGCCATCTGGAACAGGACTTCCAGAGCCGCGGCGCGGCGGCCGCGCTGGCGGTGCTCGCATCGCTGTCGGTGCTGACGCTCGTGATGCCGAACTTCACGACCACCAGCCCCGGGCCGGTCCTGTCGCCGCCGCAGCTCGCGTTTGCCGGTGGGTCGTCGCTGGTGCTGTACTGCGTGTTCGTGTTCGTGCAGACGGTGCGCCATCGCGACTACTTCCTCGCCGGCGTGCCCGACGAAGACGTCCATGCCGAGCCGCCGGGCGCGCGCTTCGCAGCCATCAGCGGCGTGCTGCTGCTGGTGAGTCTCGTCGCGGTCGTGCTGCTCGCGAAAGTGCTGTCGCCGGTGGTCGAATCCGCGGTGCTCGGCGCGGGCGCGCCGCCGGCGGTGGTCGGGATCGTGATTGCGTCGCTGGTGCTATTGCCGGAAGGACTCGCGGCGCTGCGCGCAGCGCGCGCCGATCGTCTGCAGACCAGCCTGAACCTCGCGCTCGGCTCGGCGCTGGCGAGTATCGGCCTGACCATTCCCACCGTCGCCGGGGTGTTCCTGTATATCGGTCAGCCCATCGTGCTCGGCATCAACGGCAAGGACATGGTGCTGCTCGCGCTGACGCTGGTGGTCGCCACGCTGACGCTCAGCACCGGACGCACGACGATTCTGCAAGGCGCCGTGCATCTGTCGCTGTTCGCGGCTTATCTGTTTTTGTCGTTCGCGCCTTGATCTGATGTCCTATCCGACGCCAGGGCGGACGGTGACTCACTCTTCCCAGTGCTCGACCATCCAGTCGCGGAACAGATTCAGCTTCTGCTGTTGCGCGACCGATTCCGGATACACGAAGTAATAGCGCCAGCCGGTCTTCAGCACGGTGTCGAACGGCCGGATCAGGCGCCGCACCGCGACGTCCTCGTCGATCAGCGCGAGATCGCTGATCGCGACGCCGAAGCCCTGCGCGGCGGCATTGGTCGCCATGTCGAGCGTATCGAAGCTCGGGCCGAGCTCCGCGTCGATCGTGGCAGCGCCCGTCGCATCGGTCTCCGCGACTTTCGCGAGCCACATCTTCCAGTCGCGGTGATCGCGCGTCGGATGCAGCAGCGTGTGCCGCGCGAGATCGGCCACCTGCGCGAGCGGCTTGTCCTTCAGCAGCTCGGGCGTGCAGACCGGCGTCAGACGCTCCTCAAACAGCGACACCGCCTGCACGTCCGCACCGGGCGACGAACCGTAGATGATCGCCGCGTCGAACGGCTCGCTCTGGAAATCGACGTCGTGCTGCCAGGTGGTCGTGATCTGCACGTGCAGATCGGGATATTCGGACTGGAAGCGCATGATCTTCGGCAGCATCCAGCGCATCACGCAGGTCGGCACCTTCAGCGCGAGATCGGTGCGCTGTCGCGTCAGGCGCAGCGACATTTCCTCGATCCGCGCGAAGCTCTCCTTGACCGTCGGCAGCAGCATTTCGCCCTCGGCGGTCAGCGTCAGCCCCTTGGCGTGACGCTTGAACAGCGGAAACTTGTAGTACTCCTCGAGCGCGATGATCTGCCGGCTGACCGCGCCTTGCGTCAGGCACAGATGGTCGGCGGCACGCGTGAAGCTGCGATGCCGCGCGACAGTTTCGAAAATCTGCAGCGCGTTGAGCGGCGGTAGGCGTCGCATCGGATGTCGTCCCGGATCAGAAAAAATCATTGCGCGGCTGAGGCAGCGCCCGTCGCCGCCCTGCCCGCAATGCCCAAAGCATACGCGATCGGCCGCGCGCGCACGAGCCGGCGCGCGGGCCAACCCGCATGCGTTCGGCTCATGGCACGCGAAAAATGCGCGTTCCGGCCGATGTCGCACCGCCGTGGTGCGAAAGGCCTGCGGCACCCGCACCAGAACCGAGCTTTCCTCATACCTCGATGCACCCCCGTATTCACCGGTCCGAGATGGACGTTAACCCGCATGCACCGTCGCCCGTAGTCTCCTGTCGCGTCGCTGAACCGCGCGCCGCCGCGCGCGCGCACCGCGAGCCATGAGCGCAGGTCATGCCACCCATGCGCATATTTCGATTGTTGCGTGATTTTGGCAAACCTACAGTGCCTCCACGCACGGTTCATCCGGCAGCGGTCATAGCGATTCATGGGCAACGGGCGTTCATCAAAGGAGACCGTCATGCAGCAGATCAAACGCGGTAGAAGGCAGGTCATCAAGACGATCGGTACGGCGCTCGCGGCATCCGCTCTGCCGATGCCGTTCCTCAATCTGCGCGCACAGGAGCACAACTTCAGCGGCAAGACGCTGCGCATCCTGACATGGTCCGACGATACCGGCACGGCCGCGCTGCGCAACATCGCCGCGACCTTCACCGCGAAGACCGGCGCGAAGGTGATCGCCGATCGCGCCGACGGCACCTCCGGCATGGTCGCGAAAGTCAAGGCGGCGGGTGAGCGCCCGACCTACGACGTGATCACGCTCGCCGGCGTCGGCGCGGCCGGCCTCGCCGACGCGGGCCTGCTGATGAAGCCCGAGCTCGACCGCCTGCCGAACCTGAAAGACGTCGCGCCGCAATACCGCACCGGCGCGAACGGCTTCGGCGTCGGCTATCTGCTGTGGTCCGACGGCCTCATCTACAACACCGCGACGGTCAAGACTCCGCCTTCGTCTTACGAGGCACTGTGGGACCCGAAATACGGCGGTCGCGTATTCCTGCCGCCGCCCGAGTGGGCCGAAGCGGTCGACCTCGCGATCATCGCCGCGAAGATGAACGGCGGCTCGCAGCAGAACATCGAGCCCGGCTTCAGGAAGCTCGCGCAACTGAAAGACCACGTGATGACGCTCGGCGAGAACCCGAACCAGGTGGCCGACCTGTTCCGCACCGGCTCGCTCGACATCGGCGGCATCTACTCGCCGGCGTTTTTTCCGGAGCAGATCCGCAAGCCCGAGTACAAGATGGGCGTCACCTACGGCATGAAGGAAGGTTTCGCGACGCAGCTAATGTTCACGGTGATCCCGAAAGCGCATCCGGGCGACAGCGACCTGATCCACGCGTTCATCAATCATTCGCTCGACGCCGGCGTGCAAGGCCGTATGGTCGCCGACGTGCTGAACGGCCCGGTCAATTCGAAAGCGATGATTCCGGCCGAGAGCCGCGCGTTCGTGCCGAGCCCGCAGCAGATCGCCGAGAAAGCCGTGCTGCATGACGACAAGGCGCTCGCCGTCGTGCAGCCGGCGTGGATCAAGCGGTACACCGAAATCTTCTCGGCGTAACCACGATGCTCGCGCGCTTCCCGCGGCGTGCCGCGATGATGCCGGACGAAGCGGCGCCGGGTCCGACGCCCGGCGGCGCTTCTTGCGCTTCCGTAGTCGTCGAGACTGCCTTGACCGCCCCCGCTGGCGGCGCAACGACGCTCGCGAAAGCCCGGCCGTGGCTGCTGCTCGCGCCGATCCTGGTGTTTCTGGCGATCCTCGGCGCGGCCGCGCTGGTCGTGCTGCGCATGAGCTTCGGCACGTCAGGCAACGAATGGCGCAGCTTCACGCTGCAGAACTACGCGGACCTGCTCGACGGCTACTTCCTGAAGTCGTTGTGGCTGACGCTGCGGCTCGCGTTCCAGAGCATGCTGTGCGCGGTCGTGCTCGCGATTCCGGTTGCGCTCGCGATGGCGCGCACGACCTCGCGGCTCGCGCGCCGGCTGCTGCTCGCGGGTGTGCTGCTGCCGCTGCTGGTCAATCTGCTGCTGCAAGGCTATGGCTGGCTGGTGATCCTCGGCCCGGCGGGCCTGCTCAATCACGCGCTGCTCGCGAGCGGGCTCGTCGAGCGTCCGGTCATGTGGCTGTATCGCGAGCATGGCGTACTGCTGGGGCTGATCCAGACCGCGTTTCCGCTCGCCGTTCTGCCGCTGTCCAGCGCGATGCGTGCGGTGTCGATCTCGTACGAGGAAGCCGCCGCGACGCTCGGCGCAACGCGTTGGCAAACGCTGCGCCACGTGCTGTTGCCGCTCGCGATGCCGGGCCTCGTGTCGGGTGCGCTGCTGGTGTTCGCGTATAACGCGAGCGCGTTCGCGGTGCCGCTGCTGCTCGGCGGCCGGCGCGTGCCGATGCTCGCGGTGCTCGTGCACGATCAGGTCGCGCCGTTGTTGAACTGGCCGGCGGCCTCCGCTTCGGGCATCGTGCTGATGGTCGCGACGCTCGCCGTGATGGCGCTCTCGCAACGGCTCGTGCGCCGCACCCAACGTCTGACCGGGGAGCCTAACTCATGAGCACGCCGCTGCCAGCTTCGCGCCTGCCGCGCACCGAACCTCGTTCGCCGCGCTTCCCGCGCCTGCCCGATACGATGCCCGGCCAGCTCCGCCGCGCAACCGCGCTCGTGGCCGGCGTCGTGCTGTTTCTCGCCGCGCTGCCGATCCTGACGATGATCGCGATGTCGTTCAGCGCGGCCGACACGCTCGAATTCCCGCCGCACGCGTACAGCCTGCACTGGTATCGCGCGGCGTGGCACAGCTTCGTGTCACCGGACGCGACCGATACGCTGTCGATGGGCGCCGCGCTGATCACGAGCCTCATCGTCGCGCTATCGACGATGCTGATCGCGACGCTGGTCTCCGTGCCCGCCGCGTATGCACTGTCGCGCTACCGTTTTCGCGGCAAGCCGGCGGTCGAGCAGCTGGTCGCGCTGCCGCTCGTCTATCCGCTCGTGATGCTCGGCCTGTCGCTGCTGCTGGTGTTCAACGTGCTGCCGGTCGAGCTGGGCGTCGGCCGGCTGATCATCGCGCATGTGATCCTGGCGCTGCCGTTCACGGTGAAGAACTGCGCGGCGTCGGTCGCATCGATCGGCCCCGAGTTCGAGGAAGCCGCGCTCGTGATGGGCGCGAGCCCCGGCCGCGCACTCGTCGACGTGGTGCTGCCGCTGATGCGCCCCGGCATTCTCGCCGGCATGCTGTTCGCGTTCATCGTGTCGTTCAACGAGTTCACGGTGACGTTCTTCCTGTATAGCATCGACACGATGACGCTACCTGTGTGGCTCTATAGCCGCACGGTGTCGTCGCTCGATCCGACCGTGTTCTGTTTCGCGGTGGTCATCGTCGCGATCGACTTCGCGCTGATCTGGCTATTGGAAAAGCTGATCGGCGACGAAGGCGTCGCGCTGTGAACCCGCCACCTTGCTGGAGCCTGCGATGACCCATCTGACCTTGCAAGCCGTCACGCGGCGCTTCGGCGCCGTGCATGCCGTCGACGACGTCGACCTGAGCGTGCCCGACGGCAAGCTCGTCTGCTTCCTCGGCCCGTCAGGCTGCGGCAAGACCACGCTGCTGCGGATGATCGCCGGGCTCGAAACGCCGAGCTCGGGCAGCATCCATTTCGCCGGCCGCGACATCACGTGGCTGCCGGCCAACCGGCGCGACTTCGGCATGGTGTTCCAGTCGCTCGCGCTGTTTCCCCACATGACGGTCGCGCAGAACGTCGCGTATCCGCTGAAGCTGCGCAAGGTCGCAAAAGAGAAGCAAACGCGCCGCGTCGCCGAACTGCTCGAACTGATCCAGCTGCCGCACATGGCGAACCGGCCGGTCACGCAGTTGTCGGGCGGACAGCGTCAGCGCGTCGCGATCGCGCGCGCGATTGCTTCGGAGCCTCAACTGCTGCTGCTCGACGAACCGCTGTCCGCGCTCGACGCCAAGCTGCGCGAAGCGATGCAGGTCGAAATCCGCTTGCTGCAGCAACGCCTCGGCATCACGACGATCATGGTCACGCACGACCAGCGCGAAGCGATGACGATGGCCGACGAGATCGTCGTGATGGAGAAAGGCCGCATCGCGCAGGTCGGCAAGCCCCTCGACATCTACCGCGATCCCGTCAGCGAGTTCGTCGCCGACTTCATCGGGCTCGGCAATATCCTGCCGGTGCAGTACGACGGCGCGGGCGTCGTGAGCCTGCCGGGCGGACGGCGCATCGCGGTGACGTCGAGCCCCAGCGCGCCGCTCGCCGAGGCGCGGCAGCCGGTTGCGAGCGGCGACGCGATCCGCCTGTTGATCCGCCCCGAGGACATCTGCGTGAAGGCGGCCACGGAGACACCGGACGCGAACCGGCTGCCCGGCACCGTCACATTCATTCGCGACGTCGGCGCCTCGCTCGAAGCGACGATCGATTGCGCGGGCTTCACGCTGACCGCCGCGACCACGCCGCGCGAAACGCCCGGGCTCGCGCTCGGCATGCCGGTGCTCGCCGAGCTGCCGCCGCACGCCTGTAAGCTGATCGCAGCGCGCACCGCCTGATACCCGAACCCATCCCACACGCTTCGCTTCGATAAAACCGCATGACGACAGAGGACCAGATGATGAACCAGCGCCCCGCTCTCCAATCGACCCGCCGCGTGTTCGCGACCCTCGCCGCGACGCTCGCAATCACCGCGCTCGGCGCGCTGCCATCGGCCGCGCATGCCGACGCGCTCGACGACATCGCGAAGTCCGGCACCGTGCGCATCGGCGTGTTTGAAGACTATCCGCCGTTCGGCTCGATCGGTGCGGACATGAAGCCGGTCGGCTACGACATCGACGTCGCCAATCTGATCGGCAAGGCGCTCAACGCGAAGGTCGAACTGGTACCGGTGACCGGCGACAACCGCATGGCCTTCCTCGCCGACCACAAGGCCGACATGCTGCTGTCGGTCGGCCAGACGCCGGAACGCGAAAAAGTGATCGACTTCTCGCAGCCGTACGCGCCGTACTACCTCGCGGTGTTCGGTCCGAAGTCGCTGCCGGTGAAGAACGCCGCCGATCTCGGCGGCAAGTCGATCTCGGTCGCGCGCGGCACGCTCGAAGACCTGAGCGTCACTAAGATCGCGCCGCCGTCGGCGAACATCAAACGTTTCGACGATCCGAACGGCGCTATTTCGGCGTTTCTTTCTGGTCAGGTACAGTTGATGGTGGTCGGCAACGACGTCGGCGCGACGATTCTCGCGCGGCATCCGGCAAACGATCCGGAGCAGAAGTTCGCGCTGTTCAGCTCGCCCGATCACGTCGGTCTGAACAAGAACGAGCCGCGCCTGAAGGCGAAGGTCGACGAAACGATTTCCAAGGCCCGCAAGGACGGCACGATGAACGCGATCTCGCAGAAGTGGCTGCGCGCGCCGCTGCCAGCCGATCTCTGAAACCCGTGGCGCGGTGCTGTGAAGTCCGCGCCGCAAACTGATCCTACGATGGGCACGAGGCCATGACTTACGCATTCGATTTCAGCGGCTTCGGCCTCTATGCAGGGATGCTCGCGCGCGGCGCCGCCGTGACGCTCGGTCTCACGGCCGTTTCGACCCTGGCGGGCGGGCTCGTCGGGATTGCCGGCGCGAGCATCGCGGCGGCCGGGCCGAAGTGGGCGCGCTGGCTGGTCGCGAGCTACGTCGAGCTGATCCGCAACACGCCGTTTCTCGTGCAGCTGTTCTTCGTGTTCTTCGGCCTGCCGAGCCTTGGCATTCATATCGACGAGATCCAGGCCGCGATTCTGGCAATGAGCGTCAATCTCGGCGCGTACGCGACCGAGATCGTGCGCGCCGGCATCGATTCGATTTCGCGCGGCCAGGTGCAGGCCGCCGAGGCGCTCGGCCTGCATGGACGCCAGGTGTTCCGCTACGTCGTGCTGCCGCAGGCGCTCGCCAACGTGTTTCCCGCGCTGCTCGGCCAGGTGCTGATCGTGATGCTCGGCTCGGCCGTCGTGTCGCAGATCTCGGTGCCCGACCTGACCTATGCGGCGAACTTCATCCAGTCGCGCAACTTCCGTTCGTTCGAGAGCTACGTGATCATCACGGCGACCTATCTGCTGATGTCGATCGTGTTGCGGCAGTTGTTGAACCGCTTCGGCCGCGGGCTGTTCGCGGGCCGCGCCGCGCGTGGCGCCAACAACAGCAGCAGCGGCAACGACGGCTTGCCGCGCAACTGGCGCGGCCGCCTGATGTGGCGCGGCGCGCGTACCCTGCCGACGGAGCGCTGATCATGGTCGAATTCACGCTGTGGGATATCGCCCGCAATCTGCTGCTCGCCGCGCGTTGGACGGTGCTGCTGTCGCTGATCGCGTTCGTCGGCGGCGGGGTCGTCGGGCTCGTGCTGCTCGCGATGCGCGTGTCACCGATCGCATGGCTACGCCGCATCGTCGTGCTGTACGTCGAGGTGTTTCAAGGCACGCCGCTCTTGATGCAGCTCTTTCTCGCGTTCTTCGGCTTGCCGCTCATCGGCATCGACGTGTCGCCGTGGGCCGCCGCGGCCGTCACGTTGACGCTCTATACGAGCGCTTATCTGGTCGACATCTGGCGCGGCTGCGTCGAAGCGGTGCCGCGCGGTCAGTGGGCGGCGGGCGCGAGCCTCGGCATGACGTTCGGCCAGCAGTTGCGCTATATCGTGTGGCCGCAGGCACTGAAGATCGCGGTCGCGCCGACCGTCGGTTTTCTTGTGCAGGTGGTGAAGAGCACCGCGCTCGCGTCGATCATCGGCTTCATCGAACTGACGAAGACCGGCACGATGATCACGAATGCCGCGTTCCGGCCGTTTCCGATTTACGGCATGGTCGCGATGATCTACTTCGCGATGTGTTTTCCGCTGACCTGGTATGCGCGCGTGCTGGAGAAGCGGCAGAAGGTCGGGCAGCATCGCTGAGTGATGGGAGGCTATGCGCGGCACGCCGCGCCGGCGTGCGCCGTACGGATTGCACGACGGGGCTCAGCCCTTTGGCGCGCCGTCAAGCGGCGGGACCGTGTGATCGTCGCCCGCCGGCCCTAGCGTGGGCATGTACTTGCCGAAATTCAGTTCAAAGTCGCTCGGCACGCCGTAGGCGAGGCTACGGAGCTTGGCCCGACGCGCGGTTCACCAAGCCATATCGTCCGGCGACGTCGGCATCGAAGTCGTCGGCGCTGAGAACGATCTCGAGCGCCCGCGAACGGCCGACCAGGCGCGGCAGCCATTCGAGCGCTCCACCGCCAGGGACCAGGCCGACGCCGACCTCGGGGTTACCGAACAAAGCATTCTGCCTGCTGGCGAACCGCATGTCGCATGCGAAGCACGAACTCGTTGCCGATACCGCGCGTACGGCCGCGAATCTTTGCGATGCTCACCACTGGCGCGGACGAGAGGCGCAGTACGAAGTCGCGCCAAAGGCCGAGTACCTCTGGTCGTTCGGCAGCTTTCGCCACGTCGAGATGGGCGACGAAAAAATCGGGATTCGCCGACTGGAACACTACGACCTTGACGGACGGGTCCGACTCGAGATCGGCCATCAGTGCGTCCAATTCGACGATCGTCGCGGGAACGAACATATTGATCGCCGGGTTGCTGAAAGTGATCGTCCACCGGCCAGGATTGCTGCGGTCGATGTCGAACTGCGAAGAGTCGGACATGGTGCTTCTCCTAAAACGAATGGGTTCCAGTGTGAATCAGGGTATCAAGCGAGTCACCGGCTCCTCACGCCTCACGAGTGCGTTGAGCCGCAAACCCCTGCCAAAATTGCTATGATTATCATACTTACGATCGCAGCGATTTCGATGGAGGTTTGAATGAGTGGATTGCCCGACAAGAGCGATACGCTGTGCCCAATCGCGCTGTCTCAGGCTGTCATCGGTGACCGCTGGGCTGTTCTCATCCTGCGCGAACTGTTTATGGGTAATCGAAGGTTCGACAGTCTGGTGGCACAATCGCAAGCGACGCCGCAGATGCTCTCGTCCCGGCTCAAACGGCTCGAAGCGGACGGCATGATCGAGCGCAAGCGCTACATGACAACGCCCCCTCGTTACGAATACGAACTCACCGAGATGGGCCGAGCGTTTTACCCTGTCATGCTGGCGCTTCGCGAATGGGGCGAAAAGTGGCACAAACCGCAGGGCGAGGATGTCGCAGTACGCTTCACGCACGTCACCTGCGGCAACGATGCCGGCATTGGCACGGTTTGCCAGGCCTGCGGTGAACCATTGCGGCGCGAAGATCTGAAGACTGAACTAAGCCCTTCCTACGCGCAGGAGCGCGCGACGCGACAGGATGCAGCGAAGACCGGCAGCCCTGCGGCTGATCGCACTCGCTCGTCTAAAGGTCCCCGCGAGGTCCGATCGACCGTGAAGTCCCCCGTGAAGCGCCAAAAAGTCCGTTGAATGTCTGACATAGGCGCCCCTGCTATGCGACCGTTACGCGTTCATTCGTCGTTCTGGACTGACTTGATGAGATTGTTCCGCAACATCACGACCGATGCCTGAATTTTCGCGAACTCGTCGGACGCAAGGCCGGTCTCGACGGGGTTCATCTTCAGGGCTT
This sequence comes from Paraburkholderia sp. BR13439, assembly GCF_040948805.1. Classification (NCBI taxonomy): domain Bacteria; kingdom Pseudomonadati; phylum Pseudomonadota; class Betaproteobacteria; order Burkholderiales; family Burkholderiaceae; genus Paraburkholderia; species Paraburkholderia sp. BR13439. The sequence continues at coordinate 130,626 of NZ_JBFPKN010000012.1, forward strand.
TTTCGCGCAGCCGCCGGCCGCTCTTCGTGAGACTGATTCGCACCTGGCGCTCGTCGCCGGGATCGCGTTGCCTTTCCAGATAGCCCATCGCCTCGAGTTTCTTCAACATTGGTGTAAGCGTGTTGGACTCGAGAAACAGCTTGGCGCCAAGACCGCTGACGGTCTGGTTGTCCTCCTCCCACAACGCAATGATCGCGATGTATTGCGGGTAGGTAAGCCCAAGTTCCTCGAGTATCGGCTTGTATGCCTTGCCAAAAGCCAGGTTCGCGGAATAGACCGCAAAGCACAGGTAATCGGAAAGCATCAGATTTTCGGGTGCCAGTTGATCCTTGGGTTTCATGTGTACCCTCCTTGGCTGGAGCCTGACGTTTCGCAAGATATATATCGCATACGATTATATCGCGCTACAACATATGGCGCATCGCTGCCAGAAGGCGACAACCCACCGTCGGCGAAGAGCGCCCAGTACGGCACCGTAGAACCGCTCTGAACGCTGCTTCTTTCTCAGTGGCTAAATCGTCGACCGTCCGATTGCCGTGACCGGCGCGCAGCAGCAACGAGGATGCGCGGCAGCCGAGCGACGGTGGGATCGACGACCTAGTGGTGTGCGAAGAGTTTGTCACTCGACCTCACGGCGACATGGCTGCCCGATTGCGACTGTGCCGAAACCGCTCCGCCGTACGCCTTTTCAGGGGTAGCTTCGTAGCCGCGCTCGGCGGCGACGGTTCGCAGGCTCTGACCGCTTTGCGATGCCGGTGCACCAACCGAAGGCTTGTAGAACGGGGCCGGTCCATAGCCGCTGGCGAACGCGGGTGCGGTGACGGACGCGGAAACTGCGACGAGCAGTGCAACGATGAGCTTGGTCTTCATGATGGGAATTCCCTCAAAGATGTTCAGTAAAGGGCACCTGCCCCGGGCCGAGACACGTGCCCTGACGGATTACGCCGTGACGATGTTGGTGCTGACCTCGAGGTTGCCGCGCACCGACTTCGAGTACGGGCAGATCTGATGAGCCAGGTGCGCAATTTCCTCGACGACTTCCTTGTCCACACCGGGCACGCGGATGTCGAACTCGGCGCCGAGGAACCACGCGGCCCCGGTCTGCCCGATGTTCACCCGGATGTCCACGGAATAGTCGGGCGGCAGCGTGACCTTGTTCAGTTGGGCCGCCATGCCGAACACGGTGGTGTAGCAGGCCGACCAGGCGCCGGCAAACAGCTGCTCGGCTCGCGGGTGCGGTTCGGTGCCGATATAGTCGAGCGACTCGACGCCAGGCGCGGTTAGCTTCAGGTCATAGACGCCGTACTCGCCGCGCTGTGCAGCGGGGTCGCGATTGACCGTGGCGTGGGAGTTGCCTGCAGTGAGGACTTTTTCGATCTTTTCCATGATGGATTCCTGTGTGTATGGTGGTAACAAACGGGGTATCAAGCGGGTGTCAAGCGGGTGCCAAGCCGATTTGATTCCCGTGCGATTCAATCGTGTGCGATATATAAGTCATGCTGTGACGACGTTCAGGCTGACCTCGATGTTGCCGTGCACGGCCTTCGAGTACGGGCAGATCTGGTGGGCGCGGTTCGCGATCGCCTCGATAACTTCCGCTGCCAGACCCGGCGCACGGATGGTGAACTGCGCGCCGAGACAGAACCCGTTGCCGACCGTGCCGATACTGACCTTGATGTCCACCGAATAGTCGGACGGCAGCGTGACCTTCGTCAGCGAGGCAGCAATTTCGAAGGCGCTGATGTAACAGGCTGACCACGCCCCGGCAAACATCTGCTCGGCTCGCGGGTGCAGCTCGGTGGCAATGAAATCGCGGCTTTCACCGTTGAGCGCCGAGAGCTTGAGGTCGAGCACGCCGTGCTCACCGCGCTGGAGCTCGGGGTCGTGATTGACCGTGGCGTGGGAATTGCCTGAAAAGAGGACTCGATCGATCCGGGTCATGATGGGTTCCTGTGTGAATGAGGGGTTAAGCGCATTAGATCGCATGCGATGTAATCGCTTGCGTCGAATAATGGACAAGGACGCGCCCGTTGTCAATCGCAAAAGATTTAATCGCATGCGAGCAATCAATAGAGAAAACGAATGTTCACCCAGAGCCTCGCCGCACTTGACGGTATGAATATCATAGTTATATGCTGCGCCCATTGTCATATGCGACGCGTGAGAGGTCACGAATCGTCCGACATAAGCCATCCGGCGCTGGCTGCGCGACGCGATTGGCTGCTGCGCGGGAAAGGCGCGGCGCAACGGCTCGGTTAGCGAATGCAGCCTCGTTTCCACCGCATCTCACGCGCACCGCGAGCCGGCGCGCATGCGACTCACCACGTGAAAGGAAGGACTATGAAGATCGAAGATGCTGTCGTTTTCGTGACGGGCGCGAACCGCGGGCTTGGCCTCGAGTTCGCGAAACAGGCGCTCCAACGAGGGGCGCGGAAGGTCTATGCGGGCGCCCGCGATCCGGCCAGCGTGACCTTGCCTGGAGTCGTCCCCGTCAAGCTCGACGTGACTGATCCGGCAGCCGTGGCCGCGGCTGCCGATGCGGCTCGCGACGTCACGCTGCTCATCAACAACGCCGGCATCGCTCGACTCGGCAGCCTGACGGACGACGGCGCGCTCGACGCGTTGCGCGATCACTTCGAAACCAATGTCTTTGGCATGTTGGCGATGTCACGAGCGTTCGCGGGGAGCCTCGCCGTGAACGGCGGCGGCGCGATCCTGAATGTGCTGTCGGTCGCGAGCTGGGTGAACCGGCCGATTCTCTCTGCCTACGGCGTTTCGAAGTCGGCCGCGTGGGCGCTGACCAACGGCCTGCGTCAATCGCTGCGCGAGCAACGCACGCAGGTCATCGGGCTGCATGCTGGCTTTATCGATACGGATCTGGTGCGCGACCTGGAAGTTCCGAAGGCAACGCCGGCCGACGTCGTGCGCCAGGCGTATGAGGCTATCGAGGCAGGCTCGGAGGAAGTGTCCACCGACGAATTCACGCGGCAGGTGAAGGCTGGACTGTCGGTAGGCATCTATCTGAACGACTCGACGCCACGCTGATCGCGCGGAAGCGCTCTTGCCAAAAAAGCGGCAACCCCGCGCTGCATGGGTTGCCGCTTTTGCATTTCACCGCACTCACCTCTCGATCACCGCCCCGCCTGCGTCGATTGCCGCAACTTCGCCACCTCCGCCGCCCCAACCGCCGGTGCGCCGTTGTTCCAGCCCGCGCGCACGAAGCTCAGCACGTCGGCGATCTGCTTATCGTCGAGCACCGCAGCGAAGCCAGGCATCGGGAACGGCGACGGCACGCCGTTGATCACGAGATCGCCGGTGCCGTTCAGCGTCACGTTGATCAGCGACGATGCGTCCTTCGCGAGCACGTTCGGATTGCCGGCAAGCGGCGCGAGCATCGGCGCGAAGCCGCGTCCGTCGACACCGTGGCAATGCATGCAATACGCGGTATAGACGCGCGCGCCGGCATCGTTCGCGGGGCGATCGAGCGACACTTTCGTCGCCTGCGGATCGTACGTATAGACCGCCGCGCCGTTGCCGCCGACCGGCGGCAGCGACTTCAGATACGCCGACACCGCCGCGACGTCCTGATCGCTCAGCGCTTGCGTGCTGTTGTTGATCACGCTCGTCATCGCGCCGAACGCCGACGCATGGCGATTCGCGCCGGTCTTCAGGAACGTGCGCAGATCCTCGTCGCTCCAGCGGCCGAGCCCGCTGTTGTGCTCGCCGGTCAGGTTCGACGCGAACCAGCCGTCGAGCAGCGCGCCGCTCAGGAACGCGCTGCCGCTTTCGTCGAGCGCGCTTTCCTGGAACGCAACGCCGCGCGGCGTGTGACACGACCCGCAATGTCCGAGCCCTTGCACCAGATACGCGCCGCGATTCCACGCGACGTCCTTGCCCGGCTTGTCGCGATACGCGCCCTTCTGCAAAAACGCCATGTTCCAGAACATCAGCGGCCAGCGCATGTTCAGCGGCCACTTGATGTCGGACTCGCGATTCGCCTGCTGCACCGGTGCGACACCGTGCATGAAGAACGCGTACAGCGCCTTCACGTCGTCGTCGTTGACCTTCGCGTAGGACGGGTACGGCATCGCCGGATACAGGTTGTGCCCGTCTTTCGCGACACCCTCCCGAAGCGCTCGCGCGAAGTCCGCTTCCGTGTAGCCGCCGATGCCGGTCTGCGCATCGGGCGTGATGTTGGTCACGTAGATGCGGCCCATCGGCGTGTTCATCGGCAGACCGCCGGCGAACGGCTTGCCTTTCGGCGCGGTGTGGCAGGCCGCGCAATCGCCGAGTTGAGCGAGATAGGCGCCGCGTTGCACGAGCGCTTGATCGGCTGCGCCGGCAACCGCCGGAGTCGCGGCACCAGCAGGCGCTTGCGCGAGCAACGGCCAGGCGACGCACAGCGCCGCGCCAAGACCCTTCAGCATGTTTTTCATGTCGGGCTCCTTGCGCGTTACGCGCTGTGCAGTTGACGGCCAACCGGCAACTGCCGCAGCCGCGTGCCGGTGGCCGCATAGATCGCATTGGTCAGCGCGGGCGCGAGCGCCGCGGTGCCTGGTTCGCCGATGCCGCCGGGCGCTTCGCCGCTCTTCACGAGATGCACGCCGATCGGCGGCGTCTCGTTGATGCGCAAAATCCGGTAGTCGGTGAAGTTGTTCTGCTCGACGCGGCCGTCCTTGATCGTGATCTCGCTGTACAGCGCCGCCGTGATGCCGAAGATGATGCCGCCCTGCCCCTGCGCCTCGATCGTGTTCGGATTCACGTACATCCCGCAATCGACCGCGCAGTTCACGCGCTTGACCGTCACCTCGCCCTGCTCGACCGCGACCTCGACGACGATCGCGAAGAAGCTGCCGAACGCGTGCATCACCGAGATGCCGCGCCCTTGCCCCTTCGGCAGCGCGCTGCCCCAGTTGCCGGCCTGCGCGGCCACGTTCAGCACGTTCAGCGCGCGCGGCGATTTGCCGAGCAGATTGCGCCGGTACTGCACCGGATCGATGTTCGCGTGCGCGGCGAGCTCGTCGATGAAGCTCTCGACGACGAACGTGCCGCGCGTCGGCCCGACGCCGCGCCAGAACGCGGTGGGCACCGCGTGCGGTTCCACGCGCACGTAGTCGACCAGTTGGTTCGGCAGGTCGTACGGCAGATCGGCGGCGACTTCCACCGCGTCGGGATCGAGCCCGTTCTTGAACGCGGGTGGCGCAAAGCGCGCCATGATCGACGAACCGGCAATGCGATGCTGCCACGCGATCGGTTTGCCGTTCGCGTCCAGCCCGGCTGAGATCGTGTCGTAGTAGTACGGCCGGTACATGTCGTGCTGGATGTCTTCCTCTCGCGTCCACAGCACCTTGACCGGCGTCGACACCTGTTTGCCCACCTTCACGGCCTGCGTGACCATGTCGGTTTCGAGCCGCCGCCCGAAGCCGCCGCCTAGCAGATGGTTGTGCACGATGATCTTGTCGGCAGGCAAGCCCGTGACCGCGGCCGCCGCATCGACGACGCGCGTCGGCACCTGCGAGCCGAGCCAGATTTCGCACGCGTCGCCGCGCACGTGGACCGTGGCGTTGACCGGCTCCATCGTCGCGTGCGCGAGGAACGGCTGCTGGTAGACCGCGTCGACGCGCGACTTCGCATCGCCGAACGCGCGGCCGACGTCGCCGTCCTTGCGCGCCACCGCGCCGCCGTGTTGCGAGGCCGCCGCGAGATCGTCGACGATGCGCTTCATCGATACCTGCGCGCCCGCGCCTTCGTTCCACTTGATATCGAGCGCCTGCAAACCGCGCTTCGCGGCCCAGGTATGGTCACCGATCACCGCGACCGCGTTGTCGAGCTTGATGACTTCGCGCACGCCGGGAATCTGCTTCGCATGCGCAGCGTCGACGCTCGCGAGCGTGCCGCCGAACACCGGGCAGTTCGCGATCGCCGCGTAGACCATGCCGGGCAAGCGCACGTCGAGGCCGAACTGCGCGGTGCCGTCGACTTTCTCCGGCGAATCCAGACGCTTCGCCGGCGTGCCGATCAGCTTGAAATCCTTCGGGTCTTTCAACGGCACGTTCTGCGGCGCGGGAAGCGCCGACGCCGCCTGCGCGAGCTGACCATAGCTCGCGCTGCGATTGCTGGCCGCGTGGACCACCTGCCCAGCCTGTGCATGGCAACTGGCCGGATCGACCTGCCACTGCTGCGCGGCCGCGTTGATCAGCATCATGCGCGCAGTCGCGCCGGCGCGGCGCATCGGCTCCCACGCGAAGCGGATCGACGTCGAGCCGCCGGTCAACTGCCCGCCGAGCAGCGGGTCCATGAAGAGCTTTTCGTTGGGTGGCGCGTGATCGAGCGTGACCGAGTCGAGTGGGACTTCGAGTTCTTCGGCGATCAGCATCGGAATCGACGTATAGACGCCCTGACCCATCTCGACCTTCGGTATCACGAGCGTGACCTTGCCGGCGGTGTCGATCTGGATGAACGCGTTCGGCGCGAACACGCCGCTTTGCGGCGCCTCGTTCGCATCGCCGCCGATCACGCTCTTGCCCGACTTCTGATCCTGGCTCGCGGCCGGCATGCTGAAGCCGAGCAGCAGACCGCCGCCAGCCGCGGCGCCGACCGTCGCGCCGAATTTGAGGAACGTGCGCCGCGAGATGCCGTGCGCATGCCGCATGTTGGTGTCGGTCGGCTGCGCGCCGTTCTGCGCATCGAGCAATCCCTGGGACATGTCAGGCCCCCTTCGCGGCTTGCTTGATCGCCGCGCGCACGCGGTGATAGGTGCCGCAGCGGCAGATGTTGCCCGCCATCGCGGCGTCGATGTCCGCGTCGCTCGGATTGGGATTGCGCGCCAGCAGCGACGCCGCCGACATCACCTGCCCGGACTGACAGTAGCCGCACTGCACGACGTCGAGTTCACGCCAGGCCTGCTGCACTTTCTGGCCCGTGGGCGTGGCGCCGACCGCTTCGATCGTGACGATCTTGCGGTCGCCGACCGCCGCCGCCGGGAACACGCACGAACGCACCGCGACGCCATCGAGATGCACGGTGCATGCGCCGCATTGCGCGATGCCGCAGCCGAACTTGGTGCCGGTCAGCCCGACGAGATCGCGCAGCACCCACAGCAGGGGCATGTCGGGCGGGGCATCGACGGTATGGGATTCGCCGTTGATATTGAGCGTTGTCATGAGCGGCTCCGGTGGGATGTTGTCGTGGTCACGCGGTTTAGATCGCGACACCGCACCAGAGCGCGAACATGCGCCGTTTTGTTCGGCATGTCGCGCTAATCCGCGATGAAAAGCGGCCTGTGATCGAGCGGGTGTCGCCAGAAAACCGGCCGATTGTAGTCGTGTCGAAAGAACTATGCTTTGGCGGTGCCAGGCGGCACGTCGCATGTTATGCGGGGTGGATCGCATGTGCCGGCTGGGGCGATGCGTTACCATCGATGGATCGATCCGTCGCGCGACCCGCTGCATCGCACCGAGTGGTGTTGCGACGCGCGATCCCGTCGTGTCACCTCAGCCGCTGGAGCCGCCGATGAACGACCCGCAATGCATTCAATTCCTCACGGATGTTCGCCGACCATTGCTTGCGCTGCACAAGGCGATTCTCGATCACGAACGCGCCGTATACGAAAAGGAGTTCGGCCCGGTGACGCCGGCGGCATTTCTGCAGGTGCTGATCAACGGTTCGGGGTTTCGCTGGCTGACACCGCTTTCAACGGTGATCGCGAGCGTCGATGAGATTCTCGACGACGCGGAGGCCGAGGCCGGCGACCGTCTCGCGACGGCCGAGGCCGTGATCGGACTGTTCTCGCCCGAACAACCGAACAACCACTTTTTGCCGCGTTATCTGCCGCTGTTGCAGGCCGATCCGGCGATCCTGCATTACCACGGCGAGGTATCGCGTTTGCTGCGCGCCGTGCAAACGACCTAACGGCGATTCGCGCGGAGCACGGCGGCGGCGCGTGCGCTGCTTGCCGGCTCCTGCATTTCCTCACCGTTGATAAGCGGCCGCACGTCGGTGCGGCATCGTCGATGGCCGGTACTTTTGCGTAAATTGAGCGAAATGCTCTGACGTGAAGGTACTTTTGCAACGATTTGTCGACCGCCTGGAAGGCGCGGCCGACCAGATTACCTGGGTTAGCTGAATAAATTCAAGGTGAGCTTTTGCGGGAACGCCAAAGCTCAACTGCGCCCCTGCGGCAGGTAACGCAGCGGATCGACCGGCTTACCGTCGTGCCGCACTTCGAACCCGACCGACACACGCGAATTGTTCTCGTCGCCCATCTCCGCGATCTGCTGACCCTTGCGGACGATATCGCCCATCTTGACCAGCAGCCTGCGGTTGTGCGAATACGCGGTTAGAAAATCCTTGTTGTGTTCGACGATGATCAGACTGCCGTAGCTGTTCAGTCCGGTGCCCGCGTACATCACCTTGCCGTCGGCGGCGGCTCGCACCGGATCGCCCGCTTTGCCGCCGATCTCGATGCCGCGTGTTTCGCCCGGCTGAAACGCTTCGACGACGCTGCCCGCGGCAGGCCACGCGAGCGTCACGCTGCTCGCATGCCGGCGGGTTTCCTGCGTGACCTGGCGGACTTCGGTGGCATTCAGAGCCGGTGCGGCGGACTGCGTCGAAGCTTGCCCCGACGTGGGCGCTGTCGCTTGTGAATCACTCGGCGCCGCGGACCCCGCCGCCGCCTTCGCGGCGGCCGCCGCATTGGCCGCCTTCACCGCGCGCACCGTCTCCGGCGACGCAACGTGCAGCACCTGCCCCGGCTTCAGCCGCGCCGACGCCTTCAGCCCGTTCCATGCCTGCAACTGCTTGACGCTGATGTGGTGACGCTGCGCGACCCGCGCGAGCGTGTCGCCGCGCCTGACCCGATACACGAGCGGCGGCGATTTTTTCGGCGAGGTGTTATCGCTGGCATCGATCGACAGCGGCGCGGCTGCCGCCGCATCGCCTGACCCTGTCCCCGTCGCATTCGCCGCCGGCACGCCGGACGCTGCGCTGCTGCTGTTTGCCACATCGTTCTGCGCATTCGGCTGCCCGACGTTCGCGCAACCGCTGACGGCCAGCGCGACCCATGCGCCGGCGAGACCGGCCAGGATCGTTCTGTCGAATCGCTTTCTCATTCTGTCCGACTCCTGCTGTATAGAGGCGCAAGCCGGATACGCCGCTGCCGCCGACATGGCGCGCGTTGTTCGGCCGCGCGGCCTTCGCGGCAACACGGCGAAGCTGCCTCGTACGGCGCTCATTCCGTGCCTGTTCGCCGATTAAATTTGTCGCGGAATTCTAAAGTGCCGTTTAATAAAAACGCGCCGCGCCACACACTCTGATACAGACGTTACGAGCCGTATTTCCGCGTTACGACGGCAGGTATTTGGGCACATCAACGACGCACACATCGCCGCTTCGCCGCGGCGCGTTCAGACTCGTTGACCTTCGGCTTATCGGCAGATGCGGGGGGAACTTGAATAGTCATCGGTCGAGGCGGAGAGCACAAAAAGCCAGCCTTCGAAATTCGAAGGCTGGCCGATCCGCGTTCGACGAGCAGCGAACTAGAACTTATGCCGGATCGCCGCGCGCACGACGACCTGCTTCGACGTCGACGACGGCGACTGCGTGCCGGGGATGAATGCGAAGTCGAGGATCGACAGTGTTGAATCGCCGGCGACCTGTTGATAGGCGCCCTGCAGATAGAGGTCGGTGCGCTTGGACAGGTTGTAGTCGGCCATCAGCCCGAATGTGTGGATGCGCGGCTTCACGCCGCCGTTCGATGCGTCGTAGGTTTCCATCGTGTACACGTACTGCGCGCCGACGAACAGCACCGGCGAGATCTGGTACTTGCCGTTGATCTCGAAGTTCTGATACTTGAGCGAGTTCAGCAGCACGCCCGGCGGCGTGACGGGCACGAGCGGCACCAGCGGCTCGATGCCGAGATAGCCGTTTGCGGTCGGCTCCAGATAGTTCGAGTTGCTGTAGACGAAGCCCGCCGTCGCCGGTCCGAACGTATAGGTGATGCCGCCGCCGAACACGCGCATGCGCGTCGCGACGAAGCCGGCGTCGTTCGTGGCGACCGCGCCATTCGCACTGCCGCCAGGATTGTTGGCCTGCAGATAGGCCGCCGCGACCAGCAGCCCGCCATACGTGTACTGGCCGCCGAAGCTGTACGCGCGATTGTTGGCGAAGCTCGTGTCGTTGCTGAAGCTGTACGTGCCGCCGAACTGGAAGCCCGAGATCGACGGGCTCGCGTACTTGACGGTGTTGTTCAGGCGGAACGTGTTGTCGGTGTTGTCGTTGTCGTACGGATGCGAGAACAGCTGACCGCCCCAATTGCCGTTGGCCGTGGTCTGCGCCAGATAATCGACGACCGAATCGTATTGTCGGCCAAACGTTAGGGTGCCGTACGCCTGCGAGCTGAGTCCGACGAAAGCCTGGCGGCCGAACAGGCGACCGCCCTGCCCGAGGCGCCCGGAATTCAGATCGAAACCATTCTCGAGCTGGAAGATCGCCTTCAGTCCACCCCCCAGATCCTCGGCGCCCTTCAGGCCCCAGCGGCTCCCTTGTGCAAGCCCGCTGGCGAGTTCGTAAACATGGCCGTGGCCGACATTGTTCGTGTAGTTGATGCCTTCGTCGATCACGCCATACAGCGTGACGCTAGTCTGCGCGACGGCAGGCACGGCAAGAACGGAAGACGCAGCAACGGAGACAGCCAGCGCGAACACTTGCTTGTTCATGATGATCTCCCTGCACCTCGAGTGATAGGACAACTCGATCCGGCCGCTTTGTTCTCTTTGCTTTTTATTCTCATCACTTTCCCAGCAGTTCTGAGGACTGCTCCAATGGCTGCGCTTTCCAGAAATCCTCACACGACATCGTCCGGCCGTCCATGAGTGGATGCGCCAAGCATCGGGAATGTTGCTAATTCTCCACTGCGCGTTGTTTCCTCTTTTTTCGTAAGGTCGGTTCAGGTAAACGGCAGCCGCGGCTGCCGGTCTCGCTGCGTGATTGTCATGAAAAGAAATATAATCCCCTGCCTCTGCTGCCATGCAACGGAACTCGATGCCGCAGCGAAGGTCCTCTTTACAGCCCGCTGACCCGCCGCCTGGAAATGGCGGCCCAAGTCGGCGACGCGGACCACAGGCGACGCCAACCCGGATCGCCTTCCCGCCGCAGCACCCAATCCCAATATTAGAAAGCCTTGTGAGACGCCCGCCGCGCTGGATCAGCGCGCCGTCGCACGGGGCTGCTTTTGACTCGAACAATGCCTGACAAGCCCTCCTCCCGCCTGATCGAACTGGACTTTTTCCGCGGACTGGTTCTGCTGATCATCGTGGTCGATCACATCGGCGGCAGCATTCTGTCGCGCGTGACGCTGCATGCGTACGCGCTGTGCGATGCCGCCGAAGTGTTCGTGTTCCTCGGCGGCTTCGCGACCGCCACCGCCTATGCGACGCTCGCCGAGCGGCGCAACGAGACGATCGCGCGCGGCCGCTTCGTGCGCCGCTCGTTCGAGATCTATCGCGCGTTTCTCGTCACCGCCGGGCTGATGCTGCTGGTCAGCGCGGTACTCACCGCATTCAGCATCGACGGGCCGAATCTCGCCACGACCGATCTCGACGACCTGATCGACACGCCGCTCGCCGCACTGCGCGACATCGTGCTGCTGCGCCGCCAGCCGTACCTCGCGTCGGTGCTGCCGATGTACGCTTTCTTCGCGCTGCTGGTCCCCGCAATCCTGCCGCTCGCGCGCAGCAAGCCGTGGCTGCTGGTCGCCGGCAGCGTCGCGCTGTGGGCCGGCGCGCCGGCGATCAACAAGTACCTGCCTGCCGCGCCCGACATGCACTGGGACTTCAACCCGTTCGCGTGGCAACTGTTGTTCGTGCTCGGCGTGCTCGCGCGCTGCCAGCCGGTGTATCAGCGAACCCGCGCGCATCGGTCCGGCTGGCTCGTCAGCGTGCTGGCGTTCGCGGTGGTCGTGGGCGCCGCCTACTACAAGCTGGTTCTGCTGCACACGCCCCTTCCCGGAAGCCTCAAGCAGAATCTGTCCTATCTGCGCGCGGGCAACTTCCTCGCGATCGCGTGGCTCGTCGCCAATCTGATCGAGCTCGGGTGGGCGAAGAAGGTCGCGGGGCGACTGCCGTGGGTCGGCTTGATCGGCCGTCAGGGCTTGCTGTGCTTCATTGCCGGCGCGGTGATTTCGCTGGTGATCGACTCGGTGCTCTACGCGGCGACCGATGGTTACCTGAACTATCCGCTCGGACTGCTCGCCGATGCGGCCGCGGTCGGCGCGCTGTTTGCGGTCGCGCTGGGCGTGGAGCCGCTGAAGCGCTTCGTCGGGCGGTTCGTTGACGGGCGGCTGCGAACCTCAGGCTGAAGAACTTTGCGCGCATAAAGCGCCGTCCGTTTGTCCGCCACTTTCCATCTCAAATCTGGCGCCAATGCTGATAGGATGACGGCCGCGCGCGAATCCCGCGCGAGCCGGCCATCCTCACTGACATGCGTCGATTCCTCTGTTTCGCCCTCGCACTGCTTGCCTCCGCCGTCGGCGCGCCCGCGTTCGCGAGCACGGTCGCGAGCCGCAGCTTCCATTCCGATGCGCTCGGCCGCGACTGGAACTACACGATCTACCTGCCGGCCGGCTATCGCGCGGACGGTCCGCGCCTGCCGGTGCTCTACCTGCTGCACGGCAATAACGGCGACGCCAACGACTGGCTCGCGCAAGGTCATCTGCAGAGTGCCGCCGACACGCTGATCGAGCGCAAGGAGATTGCACCGGTCGTGATCGTGATGCCGCAAGGCGGCACGGACTGGTACGTCGACCGCAAGGAAAAGATGGAGAGCGCGTTCTTCGGCGATCTGCTGCCCGAGATCGAAACGCACTACGCGGTCGCGACGCAGCGCGGCGGCCGGATGATCGGCGGTGTATCGATGGGCGGCTTCGGCGCGCTGCGCTACGCGCTGACGCAGCCCGAGATGTTTTGCGGCGCGCTGCTGCTGAGTCCCGCGATCTACGCGAACGAGCCGCCGCGCGCGTCGGCGGCGCGGCGGGTCGGTGTGTTCGGCGAGCACCAGTTCGATCCGCACATCTGGCACGAGCTCAACTACCCAGCGCAGTGGGACCGCTATATGAGCCAGCCGTATCGCCTGCCGATGTTCATCGCATCCGGCGACGACGACCTCGACATCCAGGCCGACGCGTCGCTGCTGTACACGCATCTGCGGCTCGCGGGCAATCCGGCGGCGCTGCGGATCATCGACGGCGGCCACACGTGGGACGTATGGAGCGCGCTGTTGCCAGCCGCGCTCAAATACACGCTCGGCTGCGTGAAGCCGCCGGCGCTGGAGCATCCGTCGAATCAGCGGCCTTGAGCCGGCGCTACTCCACGAGATCGGTCCACAGCACCATCAGCACCGTCATCAGCGCGGGGCCGATGAAAATCCCCAGCAGCCCGAACGTCTCGGCGCCACCGAGAATGCCGAATAGCACAAGCAGAAATGGCAGACGCGTCGAGTTGCCGATCAGCACCGGCCGCACGAAGTGCTCGGCGACGAACACGACGACCGCGCCGAATACCAGCAGCCCGGCCGCTGCGACCATCGAGCCCTGCACGAGCAGCCACAGCGCCGCGAGACCGAACACGATCGGCGCGCAGAACGGCAGCATCGCGGCAATCGCCGTCACGAAGCCGAGCAGCGCCGCATGCGGCACGCCGGTCACGAAGTACGCGACGCCAAGCAGCAGGCCCTCGCCGACGCCGACCACGATCAAGCCCGACACGGTGCCGCGCACAGCGGTCCCCATATGCGCAACGAGGTCCGCGCCGCTATCGCCGAAACCGCGTCGCGCGGCCTTCAGCAACGAGCCGGACAGACGCGGCCCCGCCTGAAAAATCACGAACAGTGTGACCAGCATGAACGCGAACACCATCGCCGCATGCGCGGCGCGAGCGCCGAAATGCCGGCCGAGCGTCATCACCGTTTCGCTGTGCAAGCCTTTCATCGCCGCCGAGTCGCGCAGCGGCTGAGCGAGATTGGCCTGCCACCACGAACTGATCTGCTGCACGCCGAACGGCAGACGGTTGATGAAGTCCGGCAGCGGGATGCCGTTCTCCTGAGCGCTGCGGAACCACTCGTTCACTTCATGCGCCTCGCGCAGCGCCTGCGCGATGCCGAGCCCGACCGGCAGCAGCACGAGCACGGCAATCGCCAGCGTGAAGACGGTCGCGAGCAGGGTCGTGCGCCCCTTGAACCAGCGGCTCCCCGCCACCTTGTGCAGCAGCGGCCACAGCGCAATTGCGACGACCGCGGCCCACGCCACCACCACGATGAAATCGCGCACCACCCACAATGCGAGCAGCACGAGCCCGATATAGAGCACGACCGACGCGACCCTCTGCTTTTTCTGGCGCTCGACGGCGACGGACGACGTTTCCGGAGAGTTGGGCGGGACGGCGGGAGGGCGTGAAATCATGTGAACTCTGGTGTTTTTTGAACAGTGTGCGCGCGAGCCGACCTGAAAAATTCAAACCCGCTACACTGACGGCTCGGTTCGCCGCCCGACATCCAACATCTTAAAGGAAGCGTTGCCGCCCTTTTCCCGGCCGCCCTCCTCGTCGCGCCATATGCAACACAGCGTTGCAAAAATGTGCATTATTAAAAAATCACATAAAAATGCTTGCAACGCCCGTCATTTCAGCAAGTCGCAAATGTCAAGTGTGATTATTGCTAATTCCGGAACGGTGTTTCAACGATGACACAATGGCTATCCGGCGCACACGGGACTAAATTCGGCACTCCACAATACGGAGCCGATGATGACCCTGGAGTCCATCCCCCTCGACGGTAGCAATGGCGTACGCATCGAAATTCTGGAGAGCTCCGACACGACGCTGGTGATCCGCTGGGTCGAGCCGGGCCGCTGCCACTACGGTGAACAGCGCTGGCGCCGCCGCTCGGCGCATTCGTCTGGCACCTGCGCGGTGTCGCGCCGCAAGATCCGCCGCGGTGACCCGGTGTTCAAGCCGGCCGAGCGCCCGGCGCCATCGAATGCGTCCGCGATGATCTGCGCGGAAATTCTCGAACCGCTGCTCGAAGCGGCCTGACGCACGGAACGTTCCCGGGTACCGCGGCCGGAGCGCGAGTTTCAACCTCGTTGCCGTCGCGGTCTGTCTCGCTACCGCCCATGCGCCCCTAACGACCGTGTGCCCGGCCGCCGCGGCATCGCATGATCCGCCGCCGCGCTGCCCCGCTCACAGTTGCCGCCCCGCGCCTCGTGCGTTAAGGTGGATTCGTTGCGCCCGCCCGACCGCCGGCTCGCTATCCGGCGCCGGCTGCGCGCCTTCCACCACCGCGCCGCGCCCGCCGCGACGCCGTTTGAGGGCCGATCATGGCAGAAGACACGCCGCAAACCCGCGCGGCCACCGCCGCTTCCACGCCTCCCGCTTCCTCCGCTCCACCCGCTTCGCTGATCCCGCCGCAGCAGTTCTCGCTCGACGTGCTGCTCGAAAAGTATGCGAAGGGCGACGAGCAATCCGCCG
The DNA here is from genome assembly GCF_040948805.1 of Paraburkholderia sp. BR13439. Taxonomy (NCBI): domain Bacteria; kingdom Pseudomonadati; phylum Pseudomonadota; class Betaproteobacteria; order Burkholderiales; family Burkholderiaceae; genus Paraburkholderia; species Paraburkholderia sp. BR13439. The sequence goes on from NZ_JBFPKN010000012.1 coordinate 146,144, forward strand.
ACGACGTGTATCGCCGCGTCGCGCGTGGCGTCGCCGAGGCCGAGCCGCCCGAGTTGCGCGCGTCGGTCGAGGAACAGTTCTTCGACAATATGCGCCACGGCGCGCTCGGCGCGGGCCGCATCATGAGTGCGGCGGGCAGCGGCATCGCCGCGACGCTGATCAACTGCTTCGTGCAGCCGGTCGGCGATTCGATTCAGGGCGTCGATGAACAGGGTTTGCCGGGCATCTACGTCGCGCTGCTGCAGGCGGCCGAAACAATGCGCCGCGGCGGCGGCGTCGGCTACAACTTCTCCGCGATCCGGCCAAAGGGCGCGCGGGTTCACACGACCAGTTCGGCCGCCTCGGGTCCGTGCAGCTACATGGACGTGTTCGACGCATCGTGCCGCACCGTCGAAAGCGCGGGCTCGCGGCGCGGCGCGCAGATGGCGGTGCTCGACTGCAACCATCCGGACCTGCTCGAATTCATCGAGGCCAAGCATTCGAAGGGGCGCTGGAACAACTTCAACGTGTCGGTCGGCGTCACCGACGAATTCATGCGCGCGGTCGAGAACGACGAGCCGTGGCAACTGGTCCATCGCGCCGAGCCGTCGCCGGCGCTGCGCGCCGCTGGCGACGTGCGGCAGCGCGATGACGGCCTGTGGGTCTATAGCGAACGTCCAGCGCGCGCGATCTGGGACCGCATCATGCGCTCGACGTACGACGTCGCCGAGCCCGGCATCGTGTTCATCTCGCGGATGAACGAGGACAACAATCTGCGCGCGGTCGAAACGATCCGCGCGACCAATCCGTGCGGCGAGCAGCCGCTGCCCGCCTACGGCTGCTGCAACCTCGGACCGCTCAATCTGACGCGCTTCGTCGTCGATCCGTTCGCGCAGATGCAGGGGCGCCAGCCGTCGTTCGACTGGAACGGCCTCGCACGCCGCACCCGCACGCAGGTGCGCTTTCTCGACAACGTGCTCGACGTCACGCTGTGGCCGCTGCCCGAGCAATACGCCGAATCGCGCGCGAAGCGGCGCATCGGCGTCGGCTTCACCGGCCTCGGCGATACGCTGGTGATGATGGGCCTGCGCTACAACTCGCAGGAAGGCCGCGATTTCGCGGTACGCATCGCGCGCTTGATGCGCGACGAAGCGTATCGCGCGTCGGTCGAACTCGCGGAGGAGCGCGGCGCGTTCGAGCTGTTCGACGCCGCGCGCTATCTGGAAGCCGGCACCTTCGCATCGCGTCTGCCTGACGACATCAAACAGGCGATCCGCCGCGACGGCATCCGCAACAGCCACCTGTTGTCGATCGCGCCGACCGGCACCGTGAGCCTCGCGTTCGCGGACAACGCGTCGAACGGCATCGAGCCGGCGTTCTCGTGGACCTATACGCGCATGAAGGTGATGGCCGACGGCGGCCGTGAATCGTTCGACGTCGAGGACTACGCATACCGGCTTTATCGCGAGCTCGGCGGCGATGTGACCAGCCTGCCCGACTATTTCGTCAGCGCGCTGCAGATGTCCGCGCGCGACCATCTCGACATGATGGCGGCCGTGCAGCCGTACGTCGACACATCGATCTCGAAGACCGTCAACGTGCCCGCCGACTATCCGTTCGACGCGTTCGAAAGCCTCTACTTCGATGCATGGAAAAGCGGGCTGAAAGGCCTTGCCACCTATCGCCCGAACGACACGCTCGGCGCGGTGCTGAGCGTGTCGTCCGCGCAGGCCGACGACACGCTCGCCGAGATGGATCAGGACCCGCTGCGTATCGCGATCGATCATCGGCCCAGGGGCGAATTGCCGGCGATCATCGAGAAGGTCGAGTATCTGACGCAGGCCGGCAAGAAATCGCTGTATGTCGCGGTGTCGTTCATCGAGGTAACGGGGCGACTCGGCGGCGAGGACGTGACGATCGAGCGGCCGATCGAGTTCTTCATTCCGGTCGGTCAGCGCGACGAGTCGCAGCAATGGATCACCGCGACGATGCGTTCGCTGTCGCTGGCCGCGCGCGGCGGCTTCGTCGCGCGCAATCTACAGGATATGCGCAAGGTGTCGTGGGATCGCGGCCAGGTGCGGCTTGGCGACGTGCAGCGGCTCGACGGTCATCGCGCGCCGCGCTGGCACGATTCCGAAGTGGCGGCGCTCGCGTTCGCGATCCAGCAGATCCTGTATCGACGCGGCTTTCTCGACGCCGAGGGCAATCAGGTCGCATCGCGGATGCTTGCGCGTTTGCCGCGCGGACAAATGAAAACAGACTTGGCGCTGTCCGCCGATTTCGGCCTGCGTCCGAATCCGGCGGATAGCGCCGACGCGTTGCTGCAGCCGAACGGCACGCAAGGGCTGCACACGATGCTCGGACGCAAATGCGCTTCGTGTGGCGCGAATGCGGTGATTCGCAAGGATGGCTGCGATTTTTGTACCGCGTGCGGGGAGGTGGGGGCGTGCGGGTAGTGGGAGGTGAGGAGCGAGCGGCGTGGATGTGAGTACCCCCGTAAGGTCGCAAAGCGACCGTGGCAACTAATCTAGGCCGTGAGGTCCGAAAAGGTCGCATTCAGCCGCCGCGTCGCCCCGGGCTAAAACGATGCGACTGCTGCCCCCCTCGCCGAGATGAATGCAGGTTTTTGGCTCGACGACGTGCAGGATAGTTGCCCTGCCGCATCGGGCCGCGTTGTACGATGGATTCGGCGGGCCTTTCCCATCACAACACCGACTACTCATGCGCCGGAACGACTGCCCGACATCAGCTTCACGAAATCGGGCACATTGAGCGTCCCGAACAAAACCGCGCCTTCCATCAAAAGCTCGAAGCACATGGCTTACCAGTTTGGGGAGCGTAATGTCGGGTCGCGAACAAGGTTGATGTTGCCTATCACAAGACTGACCTGCCGGAACAGCGCTACCCGATGAAGGAAGAGTGGGCGGTGCATGTCTCCGGCATGGCGGGTTGATTGTAGAAGCGGTCGAAGAGAGAGGCACAAAAAAAACGACTTGTGAGGGGCGGCATATTCGTCTCCACTATGCATGTTCCCGGATGATGAACGAATCGAACTCTATAGCGATCGCAAAGCCGGCGGTCGGATGCAGATAGACAATGTGTTGGGCTGTTCTTTTACCCGGCAATGAGCACTTCAACAGATTGCGTGCAAGTGCTTCAACTTGCGTGTCTGGCCGTGCCCTCTCCATCGACAGCACGATATTGACTGTACCGCCGTTCTCAAGCCCTAGACGAGTCACTCCTTGAAAGGTGGCTGTGACTCGACGCGCACCGAGTTTGAGACCCAGAATCAATGTGTCAGGACAAGTCAAGTCAGATTCATTTTGTAGCACGATGCTTTCGACATGCCAGTCATGGAAGTAATCATACGCGTGGAGCGTTGCGTCAATATCTGTCACAGTTTGCCTCACTAAGGGAGAATTGAAACGGGCCAACCTTGATCGCGCACGTTGCCATCCCAGTTATGTGCATGCGGATTAGGCTGCCCGTGGTGGGAATCAAAGTCTATGTCAACCGCTGCCGAGCCATTAGAATCGAACATGCGCCATTGCTTCTTCATACCGGGGCCGCTTTCAATCCAAGAGTTCGAATTACCGGTCATGTTAGGAATGCCAGCAACTTCAAATGTATCGCCATCGGCGGAATGCGGCTGAAAGTGGAACGGCTGGGCATCGCCGAGCAGCGCTGATGCGGCTCTATCGCGAGTTCTGGCTGCGCGCGCAGCGTTCAGCCGGGTTTGCCAGGTGGCTGGATCGTACTGGACAGAGAGCACAGACTCGCCGTCCGGGTTACTGCCGGTCCTCGCTACGGGATTCCTTAACGGCGTGCTGCTGTAGGGTGACGGAAACAGGCTATTACGCGGACCTTTAATGGCAAGCAGCTTGCCCCGGCGAACCTCTTCGAGAAGAGCAACGATGACCCACCAGCCATCGGTGTCAGGGTTACGGTGCCGCGCGCTATGGAAAAACAGCCAGCCACTCTTCTGGATACGCCTGACCAGTTCCCGGTCCTCCTCCCACTTCCTGTGATTCAGTTCGGCAATCTCAAGAAATTCCCGGGTCTCCGCCCTGGCCTTCTCACGGTCTGCTGCCTTGCCGAGGCATGCTTTATAGTGCCATTCGTCGCAGATGACATAACAGGCACCCGGTGGCCGCTGGCAGAACAGCTCCACGGAGTGCATCTCAAATACGGACAGGGACATAGGTGTGTCGATGGTCTATCTGAAGTCGCTGCCGGGGTTGACAGCAGTCAGATAATTACCGTGCGACAGGCGGCCCGTACATGGGCGATCGCCCAAAATCTCCTCGGACTTCGACGAGACAGAACAAAGCGCTGTCGACGGGAACACCTGAGGGTGTTGATCATCACGGGATGATCATCAAGTTGAACGAAACGGGAATGCGCACCGTTGCGTGCTTGCGCGCGGTGCTCGAAGGTGCCAGCAACTTCCTGCGCGACGGCGTCACACTCAATGGCCTGCAGTAGGAAGCACAGCGTCTTACTGACATCGAGGCCGCCCGTCAGGTTCGGGAAGCGCGCGAGGCCGTGCTGAAGGGGTGATTGCCCAAACGCGACCAATCGATGGAGACATCTGGAGTTTCGCCACCACCTGCGCTGTGCAGAAGATCACCAGCGTGATCAGCATCTTGATGAGGCGAATGAAGGTGTCGCCGAGCGGTTTCATCTGCACGCCGAACACGGGCGCGAAATGACCGACGAGAATGCCAGCCGCAAGTCCGATCAGGACCTGCACGTAGAGATGTTTGAGCACGCGCAAGATGGTGTCTCCTCCACTCGCTGCTGCCAGATGTCGAGCCGGCGCCACTGCCGCATGAGCTGCCGGTCACGGGGGCATTGTTGGCCGCTTCTCCGTGCCGGCATGCGCCGGGAAGGTGGGGACCGCGGCGGGCGAGCCGTGCGGCTCGCCGCGGCGGCCAAGCCGCCCGTGTCAGGCGCTTTCGAACAGACGCGTCAGGACGAACTCGCGATGACCGAGCGCTTCGGCTGCGGTGAAACGGCCGTTGATCGTCGCCATCATGCATTGGAGCAGTTTGTCGCCGCTCTGGTCGAGGTTCTGCTCGCGCTGCAGAATACCGGTCACATCCACGTCGATATGCTCGCCCATCGTGCGGACCGTGCGCGGATTCGCGCAGATCTTGATGACCGGCACGATCGGATTGCCGATCACGTTGCCTTGTCCCGTCGGGAAGAAATGCACGACGAAGCCCGATGCCGCGCACAAGGTCACCATCTCGGCCGCGGCCGATGACGAATCCATGAACCACAGTCCCGAATGCGTCGGCTCCTCGGCTTTGTCCAACACGCCATCGACCATGCACTTCTTGCCGATCTTCTGGATGTTGCCGAGCGCCTTTTCCTCGATCGTCGTCAGGCCGCCCGCGATATTGCCCTTGGTCGGCTGCGACTCGGACAGGTCATCGGTTTTCCAGCGGTTGATCATGTCCTGGTAGCGGTCGAACATGAACTGGAAGCGCTCGCGCACGCCGTCGTTCGCGCAGCGCGCGGCGACGATCTGCTCGCCGCCCGTGAGCTCCGAGGTCTCGCCGAACACGAGCGTGGTGCCGAGGCCGTAGAGTTTGTCGAACGCATTGCCGACGGTCGGGTTCGAGCCGCAGCCCGACGTGGTGTCGGACTCGCCGCACTTGGTCGACACCCATAGCTCCGAGATCGGGCACGCCTCGCGATCGAGCGAGGTCGCGTACTGCACCATTTCCTTCGCGGCCTTCGACGCGCGCATGATCGTGTCGTGATCGCCGTGCAGTTCGATGCCGAAGCCCATCACCGGCTTGCCGGTTTTCGCAATACCGTCGACGACACGCTTGGTCCAGCCCTCCTCGATCCCGATCACGACCACCGCCGCGACGTTCGGATTGCTGCCCGCGCCGATCAGCGTGCGGAAATGCAGTTCGAGGTCGGCGCCGAATTGCAGCCGCCCATACGGATGCGGCAGCGCCATGGTCCCCTTGATGTTGTGTTCGACCGCCTGTGCCGCGGCATTGGACAGATCGTCGACCGGCAGGATGATCACGTGGTTGCGTACGCCCACGCGGCCGTTGTCGCGACGATAGCCGCGGAAAGTGGTATCCAGGTCAATCACGCTCATGGTGTCTCTCTCATTTGGTTTGATGCCAGTGAGGGGCGGCTCGATGCCGCGAAGCGGGATGCGGCAAAACAAGCAGCAATTGCGCGCGTTGCTTACCAGCGCTTCGTCTTGATGTTGTGCACGTGCGCGTGCTCGCCGGCCTTGATAGGCGCGACCACCTTGCCGATATCGACGCCGTACTTGAACACCGTGTCGCCGACGGCCATGTCCTTCAGCGCGACCTTGTGACCGATCGGAATGTCCTGCTTCGCCGGCACGGTGACGATTGCGTCGTCATCCATGATCCAAGCGTTGAGCTGCATGCCCGCCTTGATGCCCTCGACCACCGCCACGCCGACCGTGTCTTTCGCCTCGTGCAGCACGATGTGGATCGTTCTGCGTGGCGCCGACGCGCCCGCTGCGGTGTCGTTGATGTCTGCCGTGGGATTGCTCATGAGCGTCTCCATTCGTAGTTTGAACGCGGCGGGGGTGCCGCCGGGGCAGCGCAGTCAGGTGCGCCGCGGTGGATCGATACTAGGCGTCCACTTACTCAATGTCAACTAGGTCATATATATGTGTTAGAGGACTAAACGAAGACCCCTGCCGCTGTCGCGAATCGCCGACAACATACGATTCATCCAGATGTATTAGATGACCTGGTCGTTTAGAATCAGGCCAGGTTCAACGCAGGCGAGCTACGACTCGCGTATCCCAGAGGTTTTCATGAGCACGCTCGCGATCAATGCGCCCGCAGTGGGCGCCACACGGTACAAGGAGGTAAAGAGCGCGATTCTCGCGGCGCTCGCGGCCGGCGAATGGAAAGGCGGCGAATGCATTCCTTCGGAAAAGCGCCTCGCCGAACGCTTCGGCGTGTCGATCGGCACGCTGCGCAAAGCCATCGACGAGCTGTGCGCCGAGAACATTCTGATCCGTCATCAGGGGCTCGGCACCTTCGTGGCGATGCATCAGCGCGACCGGCACTTCTTCCGCTTCTTTCGCATCGTGCGGCGCGATGGCGACAAGGCCTACCCGGTCGTCACGCTGATTGGGTTCAAGAAGGCGCGAGCGTCGCGCGAGGCGGCCGCCGCGCTCGGTATCGAGACCGGCGCGCGCGTGCTGCAGTTCGTCAACGGGCTCGCGCTGCACGGCAAGACCGTGCTGATCGAACATATCACCGTGCCCGAAGCACTGTTTCCCGGCTTGACCGAAAGCAAGCTGCGCAACCGGCCGAACACGCTGTACAACTTCTATCAGGACGGTTTCGGCATCAACGTGGTCGAGACCGATGAGCGTGTGAGCGTTGCGCTCGCCAATGAGCTCGAAAGCGCGCAGCTTGGCGTCGATGTCGGCGCGCCGCTGCTCGAGATTCGGCGCATCGCGTACTCGTATCACCGCAGCGCGGTGGAACTGCGCATTTCGCGGCTCAATACCGAGGACTACGAGTACATCGGCACGCGCGCGGCGCGCGACGATCAGAAATAGCGGACCACCGTCACTCGCCAGGCACATCTGCGCAAAAACGACAGGCCAATCGTCTTTCATTTTCGGCCGGCGCCAACCTGTCTAAAATAGCCGCACTTCCGATTCCGAGAACCTCATGTTGGATACCCTCACGGACGGCGCGGCGCCCATCAACGACGACTCCGGAATGTTCGAACTCGCGCCGGTGTCGCTGTGGCTCGAAGATTTCAGCGGCGTGCGCGCGTTGTTCGATGAATGGCGAGCCGCGGGCGTGACCGATCTGCGCGCCCATTTCGCCGTAGACCCGCGCCACGTTGCCGAATGCGCTCACCGCATCCGCGTGATCAAGGTCAATCGGCAGACGCTCACGCAATTCGAGGCCGCCGATTTCGACACGCTGACGAGCAACCTCGCGTCGGTGTTCCGTGACGACATGCTGAAAACGCACCTCGAGGAGCTGTGCCAGCTCTGGGCCGGCCAGTCGAACTTCACGAGCCACACGGTCAACTACACGCTCGGCGGGCGGCGCCTCGACGTGCTGCTCAAGGGTGCGGTGCTGCCCGGTCACGAGCAACGCTGGGACCGCGTGCTGGTGTCGACCGAAGACATCACCGAGCTCGAAGGCGCGCGGCGCCGTGTCGCGGAGGCGGAGGCATACGCGCGCGGGCTCTTCGAACATTCGCCGGTATCGCTGTGGGTCGAAGATTTCAGCGCGGTCAAACGCCTGCTCGACGGCGCGCGCGCGGCCGGCATCAACGATTTCCGGGTGTTTACCGACGTCCATCCCGAGTTCGTCGAACGCTGCATGGCGGAAATCCATGTGCTCGACGTCAACCACCACACGCTCGGTATGTTCGGCGCGAAGGACAAGAAGACGCTGCTGGCGCGCCTCGCCGACGTGTTCCGCGACGAGATGCGCCCGCATTTCCGCGAGCAGTTGATCGACCTGTGGGACAACAAGCTGTTCCAGCAGCGCGAGGTGCTCAACTATTCACTCGACGGCAACGAGGTTCACGTACACCTGCAATTCTCGGTGCTGCCCGGCCACGAGCGGGACTGGGATCTCGTGCTCGTCGCGCTGACCGATATCACCGCGCGCAAGAAGGCCGAGGCCTACCTGGAATTCCTCGGCAAGCACGACGTGCTGACCAAGCTGCGCAACCGCTCGTTCTACGTGGACGAACTGAACCGGCTGGAACGCAAGGGACCGTGGCCCGTCACGATCATCATGGCCGACCTGAACGGCCTGAAGCGGGTGAACGATCAGCTCGGCCACGCGGCCGGCGACGCGCTGCTGCGGCGGGCTGGCGAAGTGCTCGCGAAGGCGATGGAGTCGCCGTTCCACGCGGCGCGGATTGGCGGCGACGAGTTCGCGATCCTGATGCCCGATACCGACGAGCGCGGTGGCGCGGCGATGATCGACGCGATTCGCCAGTTGGTCGAGATGAACAACCAGTTCTATCCGGGCTCGCCGCTGAGCTTCTCGATGGGCGCCGCGACCTGCCAGCGCGGTGATCGGCTGGAAGCGGGCGTGCAGCGCGCCGATCTGCTGATGTATGAGGAAAAGCGCGCGCACTACGACGCGCAGGCGGGCGTGGACGCGGCGGCGAAGTAACGGCCGAGGGCGTCAGGCGTTCGCCACGCCGGCGCAACGCTCGACGCTCGAGCTCACTCAGCCCGGCAGCTTGGCTGCCAGCACATCCAGCCTGACGATGCTCGGCGGCGACGCGAACAGCTCGGCCGCCTTCTCCATCAACGCGGCCGCGACCTTGCCGTTCAGATGCGCGTCGCGGCCGGCTTCGTCGTCGAACGCATCGAAAATGGCGTAGATCGACGGACCGAGCTTCAGACCGAACCACGCTGCGGTGGCCGGTTCCTGCTCGACCAGCGGCAGGCCGCCGAGCAGAAACGCCTCGACTTCCTTTTCCTTGCCGGGCTTGGCTTCCAGACGGACATACAAAGCGAGCTTGACCATGATGCGACTCCTGGTGAGGTCGGCAGCGAATGATCCTTTCAAAGCGCTTTGAAAAGTATAGGCGGCGGCGTCTGACGCGGCGCCGGACCTACCCCGCGAGCAAGTCACGCGCCCGGAAAGCGCAGCTCGAAACGCACCACGCCCGGCAGCGGACACACGACGCGCGCGCTGCCGCCATGCAGATGCATGATCGCCTTCACGATCGCGAGCCCGAGTCCGTTCGATTCCGTGAACGCGCTGCGCGCCGAGTCGCCGCGATAGAAGCGATCGAACAGCCGGTCGAGTTGCGCGGCCGGAATCGGCTCGCCCTCGTTCTCGACCGTCACCAGCGCGCCCGCCTGGTCCTGCTCGCCGCGCAGGCGCACGATCGTGCCGCCCGCGCCGTAACGCACCGCGTTGACGACCAGATTGTTGATCGCGCGGCGGCACAGCATCGGATTGGCCGACGCGATGCCTGCCGCGTCGACTTCGAAACGCATGCCGCGTTCGTCGGCCAGGCCTTCGAAATAGTCGGCGATTCTGACGAGCTCGCCATGCAGATCGACCGGCTGCCGCTCGATCGACAACGCCGCATGATCCGCATGCGCGAGAAACAGAATGTTCTCCGCGATATGGCTCAGGCGATTCAGCTCCTCCAGATTCGATTCGAGCAGTTGCTGATACTCGTCGGCTTCGCGCGGCTGCGCGAGCGCCACCTGGGTCTGGCCGACCAGCGCGCCGACCGGTGTGCGAATCTCGTGTGCGAGATCGGCGGAAAACTGCTGCAGGCGTTGATAGCCGTCGGCGAGACGATCGAGCATTGCGTTGAACGCGTGCGTGAGTTGACGCAGTTCCACCGGCGCCGCTTGATCGTCGAGCCGCACCGCCAGATTCGTCGGGCTGATTTGCGCGGCGCGGGTGGCGATCTCGCGCACCGGTCGCAGCGCGCGGCGCAGCACGCAGTAAGCGAGCAGCGTCGCAGCCAGCATGCCGGTCAGCGTCGCCAGCACGATGCGGTTGCGGTACTCGGCCAGCATGCGCATTTCATGTGTCATCGGATGGCCGGCGATCACCTCGACTTCGGTGCCATCCTCGCGCGCTGTCGCGGTCGCGATCGCCCAATGCACCGGCACGCCGTCGGCAAGGTGCGTCCGACGGACGTCGGTGGCGCGCGGCGGATCACCTGCCGGGGCGAGCGGCAAATCAGGCACCGCGAGGCCGCCCGGATTCACGTCGACGAACGGCGCTTCGCCCGGCCGCCGGAAGATCAGCACGTCCTCCTCCGCGCCGAGCATCGTCTCGAACAGCAGCGGACGCTTCTTCAATTCGCTGACCGAGTAAAGGTCGTGCACGATGCGGCTGAAATGCTCGACGCGGCCGCTCAGCACGACATCGGCGCGGCGTTGCAGCGCGACTTCGGCGGAATGATAGAAATACGCGCCGAGGGAACCGATCACCGCGCAGGCGATCAGCGCGAACAGCAACGTGGTGCGCGCGATCAGCGAGCGTTCGGTCCAGAGTCTCATGCGCCGTCGCCGAACGTGTAGCCGATGCTGCGCACCGTGTGAATCAGCTTCTTCTCGAACGGGTGATCGACCTTCGCGCGCAGGCGCTTGATCGCCACGTCGACCACGTTGGTGTCGCTATCGAAATTCATGTCCCACACTTCCGACGCGATCTGCGAACGCGACAGCGCTTCGCCCTCGCGGCGCACCAGTAGATGCAGCAGCATGAACTCCTTGTTGGTCAGCGGAATATCGAGGCCCTCGCGCGTGACCCGTCGGCGCAATACGTCGAGCTTCAAGTCGGCGACTTCGAACACGTCGCTTTCGCGGATCACGCCACGGCGCAACAGCGTGCGAATGCGCAGCACCAACTCGGTAAACGAGAACGGCTTGACCAGATAGTCGTCGGCGCCGAGTTCCAGACCGCGAATGCGGTCGCTGACCTGATCGCGCGCGGTCAGGAAAATCACCCGCAAATCGCGTCCCGCGCGCAACGCCCGCATGATTTCCCAACCGTCGATGCCGGGCAGCATCACGTCGAGCACCACGAGTTCGTAGTCGTGCCCGAGCGCCAGGTGAAGGCCGTCCGTGCCGGTGCGCGCGAGGTCTACCGCGTAGCCATTCTCGCGCAAGCCCTTCTTCAGATAGTCGCCGGTTTTCGGATCGTCTTCGATAACCAGAATGCTCATGATGCTCGTCGCTCCTGCGCACGATTCGACCCGCAAGGCCGCGCTCGCGCGCGCAATAAACGCCTGACGGGAGCGCTCGAAGAAACCTGCGACGCTCCCCCGGCGGCCATTCTACGTGGCCGCCGTCGGCCATTGATGACGTTTTTGTCATCCTCCCGTCACCTTGATGAGCGGATGTGGCGGCTAGTCTGACAGCACCATCCACCACGCTGCATCCCTTTCCTGGAGTTGCCTGATGAAGACCCGCATGAACACTGTCCGCGCACGCACGCTGCGCGCCCTCGCCGTCCCCGCACTCGCCGTCGCGCTGTTCGCAACGATGTTCGCGGCTTCGGCCCAGACTGCCGTGCCGACCGGCGTGCGCGGCACGGTCACGTCGCTGTCGGGCGATCTGCTCAAAGTCCACACGCGCGACGGCCAGGACGTCGACGTGAAGCTCGCCGCCGACACGCCGATTCGCGGCGTCACGCTCGCGAACGTCACCGACATCAAGCCGGACAGCTATGTCGGCACCGCCGCGATTCCGCAGTCCGACGGCACGCTGAAAGCGCTCGAAGTGCATGTGTTCCCGCCGAGCATGCGCGGCTCGGGCGAAGGTCATCGACCGTGGGATCTCGGCGCGAACAGCACGATGACGAACGGCACGGTCGGCTCGCTGGTGGTCAGCAACGGCCGCACGATCACCGTCAAGTATAAGGACGGCGAGAAGAAGATCGTGATTCCGCAGGATGTGCCCATCGTCAGTCTGGAGCCAGGCAGCCGCGCGCTGCTGACGCCCGGCGCGAAGGTCGTGCTGTTTGCGCACAAGGAGGCGGACGGCTCGATGGCGGCGAATTTCATTTCGGCCGGTGAGCATGGCGTGACGCCGCCGATGTAAAGCGGCACTTCGTTCGTCTTCCTCCCTCTCGTCTTTGAAGCCAATGCCCGACTCGCAAGCATCTCTGATCGTTCATCCTCTCTTCGTTCGCGTGACGCACTGGATCAACGCGTTCGCGATGGTCTGCATGGTGATGAGCGGATGGGCGATCTATAACGCGTCGCCGATCTTTCCGTTCCGGTTTCCCGTATGGGCGACGGTCGGCGGATGGCTCGGCGGCTCGATCGCATGGCACTTCGCGGCGATGTGGCTGCTGTGCGTGAACGGGCTGCTGTATTTCGCGTACGGCGTCGCGAGCGGCCATTTGCGTCGCAAGCTGCTGCCGGTGCGTGCCCGCGACGTGGCGCGCGATGCGGCGCTCGCGTTGCGCTTCAGACTGCCGCACGAGACCGGCCGGTACAACGCCGTGCAGCGCGCGCTGTATCTGCTGGTGTTGCTGCTCGGCGTGCTGCTCGTCGCATCGGGACTGTCGATCTGGAAGCCGGTGCAGTTCTCGTGGCTGACCGCGCTGTTCGGCGGCTTCGATTTTGCGCGGCGCGTGCATTTCGTCGCGATGGCCGGCGTGGTCGGCTTCGTCGTCGTGCATCTGCTGCTGGTGCTGCTGGTGCCGCGCACGTTGCCGCCGATGTTCACTGGACGCGCGCGGCACCGCACGCAGCGGATCAATCAAGCCCCACACGGGACTCGCGCATGAGCGCCCCGCAACGAACCGACACGGCGAACGATACGCACGCCAACACAGACGGCGCGCGCCGCTCACGCATCGTGCTTGCCGAGCACCGGCCGCAAATCGAGCAATTGCAACGCCGCTTATTTCTGCGCTCCTCGCTATCCATTGGCGCGCTCGCGATGCTGTCCGGCTGCAACCTGCAGGACAATGATTCTGTCGACAAGGTGCTGTGGGCGATGTCGCGCTGGAACGATCGCGTGCAGGCGTGGCTCTTCAATCGCAACAAGCTAGCGCCGACCTATGCCGCGCGCGATATCACCGATCCGTTTCCGTTCAACGCGTTCTATCCCGAGTTCGATGCACCCGATATCGACGGCTCGAGCTTTCGGCTCGAAGTGTCGGGGCTCGTCGCGGACAAGCGCAGCTGGAGTCTCGAGCAGCTGCGCAAATTGCCGCAGGTTTCGCAGATCACGCGCCACGTGTGCATCGAGGGATGGAGCGCGATCGGACAATGGAGCGGTGTGCCGTTTCGCGCGTTTCTCGAACTGATCGGCGCCGATCTGAGCGCGCGCTACGTGGGCTTCAAATGCGCGGACCGCTACTACTCGAGCCTCGACATGGCGACCGCGCTGCATCCGCAAACACAATTGACGCTCGCTTTCCGCAACGCGCCGCTGCCGGCCAAATACGGTTATCCGCTGAAGCTGCGCGTGCCGACCAAGCTCGGCTTCAAGAACCCCAAGCATATCGCCGCGATCTTCGTCACCAACACGAACCCCGGCGGCTATTGGGAAGATCAGGGCTATAACTGGTTCAGCGGACTTTAGACCGCGGTCACGTAACGCGGCACCGGCTTGTGCGCGCGCGGCAGCGGCGCATCGTGAGCGGCGCGCATGCGCTTGACCTCGTCGACGGGACTCAGGCCGAATAGCCGCTTGAACTCACGGCTGAACTGCGACGCGCTTTCGTACCCGACCCGCGCGGCTGCCGCGCCGGCATTCAAGCCATCCTGCACCATCATCAGACGCGCGTGATGCAGACGCGTGGTCTTCACGTACTGCATCGGCGACGTCGCGGTCACCGCCTTGAACTGCGCGTGAAACACCGCGAGGCTCATGCCGGCCTCGGCCGCGAGCGTATCGACATCGAGCGAGCCGTGGTAGTCCGCATGAATGCGCCGCAGCGCCTTGGCGATGCGGCCAAAGTGATTCTGGTGCGTGAGCGCCGCGCGAATCGCGCCGCCCTGCTCGCCGGTCAACACGCGATAACAGATTTCCCGCACGATGCCAGGGGCGAGGATGCGCGCATCGAGCGGCGATGCGAGTGCTTCCATCAGACGCTTCACTGCGCCGCTCAGCGCGGGATCGAGCGGCGTCGAGTAGATGCCGGCCGGTTCGTGCTGCGCGATACCCTGAGTCTCGTTGAGCGCCATCAGCAACTCGGCGACCATCGTCAGATCGACGCGCACGGAAATACCGAGAAAAGGCTCCTGTTCGCTTGCTTCGGTCTCGCATTCGAACGGCAACGGCACCGACAACACCAGGTACTGCTGCGCGTCGTACTGGAACACCTGATCGCCGATAAAGCCGCGCTTGCGTCCCTGGCAGACGATCACGATACTCGGCTCGTACATCACCGGCCTGCGCGCCATCGGCTGATTCGCGCGCAGCAGGTCGACGCCTTCGAGGCTCGAACGCGTAATGCCGGCATTCGGCGCGAGCAGATTGAACAGTTCGAGCACGCGGCGCTGCGCCGCATCGTTCGTAACAGAATCGACAGCTTGAGTGGACATGACGATATGGTGACAGCCAGGAGAATAATGCCTGGAATTTAGCACCAAACGGTGTATCGCGCTGCTCCTCCAGAGTTTTAGGCAAACCTTCAAGACAATCAGGTATTCCCCGGCGGGTGTCGGACTCCTAAGATGGGAACCCTGCCGGATCGCCCTTTTCGCCGCGCGCAGCGTGCGCGGTAATTGGCCACCATCAGTCTGCTGGACGCTGATGTTGGCCACCTATGCACGCTCCCGACTCCGGTTCATGCAGCGGCCCGCCGCATCCGCAACCCAGTGTTGCGCATCGCCGGCGCGTCGCATGTTGCGCCATCACCCTCTTTGCTGGAGCTACCCATGAGCACGACGTATGCCTATGCAGCGACCGACGCCACCACGCCGCTCGCCCCATTTGAATTCCAGCGCCGCGCACCGCGCGCCCATGACGTGCAGATGGAAGTGCTGTACTGCGGCGTGTGCCATTCCGACCTGCATCAGGCGCGCAACGAATGGAAGAACACCATCTACCCGGTTGTGCCGGGCCACGAAATCGTGGGCCGCGTGACCGCGGTCGGTCCGAACGTCACGAAGTACAAGGTCGGAGAACTGGTCGCGGTCGGCTGTCTGGTCGATTCGTGCCGCACCTGTTCAAGCTGCGCGGAAGGTCTCGAGCAGTATTGCGAGAACGGCTGGGTGGGCACGTACAACGGTGTGGATCGCGTCGACGGACAGATCACATACGGTGGCTATTCGACGCAACTGGTCGTTGACGAGGCTTTCACGCTGCGCGTGCCGCAGAATCTCGACCCCACGGGTGTCGCGCCGCTGCTGTGCGCGGGCATCACCACGTATTCGCCGCTGCGCACGTGGGGCGTGGGCCCGGGCAAGAAGGTCGGGATTGTCGGCCTCGGTGGACTCGGCCATATGGGTGTGAAGCTGGCTCGTGCGATGGGCGCGCATGTCGTGCTGTTTACGACGTCGCCGTCGAAGATCGAGGATGCGAAGCGGCTTGGCGCGCATGAAGTTGTTGTTTCGAAGAATCCGCAGGAGATGGAAGCGCATGTGAATAGCTTCGATTTCATTCTCAATACGGTGGCTGCACAGCATGATCTGAATCCGTTTTTGAATCTGCTGAAGCGCGATGCGACGATGACCCTGGTCGGTGCGCCGGAGCACGATCATCCGTCGCCGCAGGTGTTCAATCTGATCTTCAAGCGGCGGCGCCTTGCTGGTTCGCTGATTGGCGGTATTGCCGAGACGCAGGAAATGCTCGATTTCTGCGGGGAGCATGGCATTACTTCGGATATTGAAATGATTCCGATGCAGAAGATCAATGAGGCTTATGAGCGGATTCTCAAGAGCGATGTGAAGTACAGGTTTGTGATTGATATGGATTCGTTGCGGAAGTAATAGCTGCTTGTTTGCCGCGCAGCGGGTGGTTTTTTTGCGCCTGCGGCGCGGGTTCTGTTTTGTTGTTGTGTTTTTTTGCCTTCGCGCTTTTTCTTTGTTCTTAGGGTGTTGGCCTTTCCTTGATTTCTTGTCGGTCTATTAGCGTTGCCCCTGTGCGGGGCGGCACCTACTTTCTTTGCTGCTGCAAAGAAAGTAGGCAAAGAAGACAGCTCAAACCGCTAGCTCATAAGCGGGTCCCTCGGTCCGCGTGAGGTAGTGGCGCATCTGGAATCCGTGCCCTCGCACATTCCGCGTTAGTGACAAGGCTGTCATACCTCCGGCGGCGCTGCGCGCGCCGAAGCACTGTTCTCAAACCATTGGTTGTTTTGGCTTGTCGCCGAGCGCAGCCGATGGCCCCACTAACACGAAAAACACACTGGTTTCCCCTGCATACCGGTCCGCGACGCACGTAGTGCGGAGTGGGATGGATGACGGCTTTGTCACTGCCGTCGAATGTGCGGGGGCACGGATTCCAGATGCACCACTGCCGCTTGTGGGGCACGGTGCCCGCTTAAGAATTAGCGGTTTGAGCTGTCTTCTTTGCCTACTTTCTTTGCAGCAGCAAAGAAAGTAGGTGCCGCCCCGCACAGGGGCAACGCTAATAGACCGACAAGGAATCAAGGAAAGGCCAACACCACAGGAACAAAGACAAAAGAACCGCCGCAGGCAAAAAAAAGAAACCTCATTTGGAGCATCCCAGTGATCGACAGAATAACTGCAATGCGCACATTCATCCGAATCGTGGACACCAACAGCTTCACCCGCGCAGCGGAGTCATTGAACATTCCGCGCGCAACCGCGACGACGATCGTACAGAACCTGGAAGCCCTGCTAGGAACAGCGCTATTAGTCCGCACGACGCGCCGCCTGAGCATCACACCAGAAGGCGCCGCCTATTACGAACGCTGCGCGCAAATACTGGCCGACATCGACGAAATGGAAGCCAGCATCCGCAACTCGACCGACAACCTGACCGGCCGCCTGCGCATAGAAATGCCGAGCGCAGTAGCAAGCGCAATCGTGCTTCCATCGCTAGACGAGTTCCACGCCCTCTACCCGAACCTCGATCTCGCGATCGGCGTCAGCAACCGCACCGTCGATATGGTTTCCGAAGCAATCGACTGCAGCATCCAGCTCGGTGAATTGCCCGATTCCAATCTCGTCGCGCGACAACTCGGCACGCTCGATCAGGTCACCTGCGCGAGTCCAGCCTATCTGGCCCGCCACGGCACGCCAGCCGATCTCGACGAGCTGCGCGCGCACGTCGCGGTCAACTGCGTGTCGCCGCATAGCGGCCGCGAATGCGACTTCGATTTCGAAGTGGACGGCGAAGCGCGCAAGGTCAAGCTCAACGGCTTCGTGCAGGTCAGCGACGAACAGGCGTACCTCACCTGCGGACTGCAAGGCCTCGGCATGATCCAGCCCGCGCGCATCGCCGCACAGCCTTACCTCGACTCGGGCTTGCTGCATGAAGTGCTGCCGCAATGGAAACCTGTGCCGATGCCGGTCTCGGTCGCGTACGTGAAAAACCGCCGCGTGTCGCCGCGCGTGCGCGCGTTCGTCGATTGGCTTGCCGAGCTGTTCGAGAAGGCCGGCCACGTCGAGCAGGATCTGTCGCGCGTGCGTCAGTTGCTGCGCGGCCTGCATCCCGCATAAAGCGGGTGCGGGCGCGCGGCGCTCGCGCGTTGATTAGTCCATCGGCCGCACCGGCACCGGCCTCGTCAACAAATCAACATACAAATTGAAAAACGCCGGATTATCAAAACGTTTGACGACCGTCATCTTCTGCAGACCCGGCGGCGGCGAACTCGCGTAGCCCGTTGCCTTGCCATCGTTGGCACCGAAGCTCGTATCCACATCCACCCACTCTTCGACGGTCTGCGTCGCGAACGACGGATGCATCAGATACGCGAGCGTCAGCGTGTCCCAGATGTTCGTCGTGTAGTTCGGATTGGTCTCGAAGCCGTTCTTGCCGTCGTAGCCGTAACCGTTCAGCGTCCTGAACAGTTGCGTGATGATGGTCTGCTTCGCCGGATCGTGTGCAATGCGATCGTAAAGCGCCTTGTCCATTTGCACGGTATTCGTTACGTCGAGCGGAATCACCGTCTGTTTGATCGGCAGATGCAGCACTGTTTTCGCCGCTTCGGGATCGAACCACCAGTTGAACTCGGCCGTGGGCGTGGTATTGCCCGGCACGTCGATCGCACCACCCATGTAGATGATTTGCTTGATCAGCGGCACGATTTCGGGGTGCTCGCGGGTGGCCACCGCGATGTTGGTCAGCGGACCGATTGCGAGGATCGTCACCTCGCCCGGATAGCGCTTCACCGATTCGACGATGAAGTCGATCGCGCTCTGGCTTCGCACCTTGGTGTGCGTCGCGAAGCCATCCGGCGGCGCGACGAGCTCGCTTGCCGATTTTGGCTCGGGCTTGCTCCATGCGCCAATGTAACCGTCCCCGCCGGGGAATTCTTTCAGTTCCCGCTGGATCGTCGTGAAGTCGTGCGACAGCGCGTAATTCGCGCCCGCATACACGCCGATCTGTTGTTCGACGCCGAGCCGCTCGACCGATTTCAACGCATCGGCAACACCCTGCTTGAGCCACTGATTGCCGGACACCACGGTAATGCCGAGCACTTTCAGCGAACCCTGCGCCTGCAATTGCGCGGCCATCACGCCGAGTTGCCCGTCGTCGCCGAGCGTGTTGTAGTCGCTGTCGATGATCACCTTCGGCGGATCGCTTCGGGCATTGACACCGGTGCTGGCGTAAGCCGTGAGATCGAGTGTGATTGCCACGCTTGCCGCCCAGATCAATGCCACGAGAATTCGCCTCATCGATGCCTCCTTTGAAATGCCGCTGAGTGACGCGGACAAGGAAACCATCATAGGCGCAAGCCATGTGAATGACGAACAATCAACGCACAACGACAGCGCAAGCAAAAGCGGCTCGCGACGCCACTGCAACGTCGCGAGCCGCCTCGAATTGCGCGCCGTCAAAGGCGCATTACTGTGATTCCTCCGCCCACACGGCGTTCTCCCGCGTCATCAGCGAGGTCGATGCCGCCGGTCCGAACGTGCCCGCCGAATACGAGCGCGGCCGCTCGCCCGACTTCGCCCAGCCGTCGAGAATCGGCTCGGCCCACGCCCATGCCGCTTCGAGTTCGTCGCGGCGCATGAAGTGTGTCAACCGTCCGCGGATCACGTCGATCAGCAGCCGCTCATAGGCTTCCGCGCGACGCTCGGTGAACGCCTGCTGCAGGTCCAGGTTCAGGTTCACCGGCAGCATGTGCATGCCGCTGCCGGGTTCTTTCGCGAGCACCTGCAGCTGGATCGACTCTTCCGGCTGCAACTGGATCACCAGCCGGTTACCGTAGGTGCGTCCATTGCTCGGAATGATCGAGAACGGCAGCTCGGAGAATTCGATGACGATCTCCGACAGCTTCTTCTGCATCCGCTTGCCGGTGCGCAGGAAGAACGGCACGTTGGCCCAGCGCCAGTTGTTGATCCGCGCGCGCAATGCGACGAAGGTTTCGGCGCGGCTGCCCGCCGGCACGTTTTCTTCTTCGAGGTAGCCCTTGACCGCCTCGCCATCGACCGCGCCCGCCGTGTACTGGCCGCGCACCGTGTCGCGGGCGATGTCCTCGGGCGTCATCGGCCGCAGCGAGCGCAACACCTTCAGCTTTTCGTCGCGCACCGCGTCGGGATCGAGCGACACCGGCGGCTCCATCGCGACGATGCACAGCAGTTGCAGCAGGTGGTTCTGCACCATGTCGCGCAGCGCGCCGGTTTTGTCGTAGAACCCCGCGCGAGTGCCCACGCCGACCGTTTCGGCCACCGTGATCTGCACGCTCTTGATGTACGGCGCCTGCCACAGCGGCCCGAAAATCGGATTGCCGAAGCGCAGCACCATCAGGTTCTGCACGGTTTCCTTGCCGAGGTAATGGTCGATCCGGTAGATCTGCGATTCTTCGAAATGCTTGCCGACCGCGTTGTTGATCTCCTGCGCGGACGCGAGATCGTGGCCGAGCGGCTTCTCGAGTACCACACGCGAATTACCGTCGATAAGCCCAGCCGACGCCAGGTTGTCGCAGATATTGGTGAACAGATCCGGCGACGTCGCCAGGTAGAACACGCGGTTCACGCCGTCGCGCGATGCTTCTTTCAGGCGCTGGTAGTCCTCGGGCGAATCGACGTCCATCCGCACGTATTCGAAAATCGCGAGAAATTTGTCCCACGCGGATGCATCGAACGCCTTCTTGTCGATGAAGGGCTTGGCCTTCTGCTCCATGAATTCGCTGATGTATTCCTCGCGCGACCAGGGCTTGCGCCCGATCGTCAGAATGCGGGTGTCCGGCGGCAGATTGCAGTGCAGATGCGCCATGTACAGCGCGGGTAGCAGCTTACGGAACGACAGGTCGCCGGTGCCGCCGAAGATGATCATGTCGAGCGGCAGGTCGGATGTGGCAGGAGCTTGATGGGTCGTCATGGCACGGTCGCAGCGTCTAGGGGGAAGGCGTCGATCAGGAATCGGCGGCGGGCGGACGGGCTATCGCTCACGTCCGGTATGGCGCTTTTTCCGGCAAACTTCTATGGTGCAACGTTTTGAGAGAGTTTGCACGGCAACATCTGCCGCAGGTTAGCGCAAGTTGCCAAGCTTGCGCGCCACGCGGTTGTTTTTTCGGGATATTTTGCGTGATTTTGGCGGGTGGACCGCCGACGGTCAGCCGCGCGCCAGCGCGTCTCGCGCGACCCGGCACGCGGCCAGATCCCACGCCGCGCAGCCGACGCTCTTGAACACCACCGGTCCCGCCGGCACCGGCTGCGTTTTACCCAGCACCGCGGCGATCCCGCCCACCCGCGCCCAGTCGACGCCCGCCTGGATGAAATCGCCGGCCTCGTGCTTCGCGCCGGCCTCGTCGTCGACGAACAGCGCGCTGCCCGCGATCGTCGTCGCGCCGATCTCGACCATCTGCGGCGTGAAAGCGCCGACACCGATCACGAGCCGCTCGGCGCGCGCCGTCTCGTCGTAGACCGGCTGTTTGCTCGTGGTCAACGCGATCACGACCTCGACCGAAGCCGGAATCGTCGCGCCGGTTTCCGCGAGCGGCCGCAACTCACGCACCTTGCCCCACTGCGCCGCGCAGAACGCTTCGGCGCGCGCGGGCGCGCTGCCCTTGACCCACACGCACGCGTCGGGAAACAGTTCGCCGATCGCTTCCAGATGATTGAGCGCCTGCGTGCCGGTGCCGATCAGCAGGAATTCGCGCGGCGTTCGCGCGGCATATGTCGCGATGCCAAGCATCGACATCGCCGCGGTCCGACGGCCCGTCACGGTCGGACCGTCGAGCACGAACAGCGTCTCGCCGGTATCGGCATCGAAGGCCATCACCTGGCCGTGGATCGTCGGCAGATGGCGTGCGCCGTTGCTCGCGCACACGTTGACGAGCTTGTGGATCGCCAGATCGGGCGCGGTGGCGGGCATCGACAGCATGATGCCGCCGGCGTTCAGCGGCACGACGAGCCGCTCGGGGCTCACGATGCGTCGTTGCGCGTAGTCGATGCTTGCGCGCCGCAATGCGTCGACAAGCGCCGCATAAGGCATCAGCCGCACGGTGGCGGCGGCGTCGAAGATCTGCGTGGTCGGGCGGGTCATGGGCGGGACGGTCCAATGCTGGATGGAGTGGGCATGGCGTCACCGTAACCGAGCGCAAGAAAATTGACTAGTCGTGTGGGCGGCTACTTCCCGCCGTTACCGTCGCGGTTCTGGTCGCCGTTCTTGCCGTTGCCGTTACCATTGCCGTTGCCGTTGCCGAACATCGCCCGACACGCCGGGCTCAGTTCGTCGAGGTGCCGCTTCATGCAGGCGATGATCTTCGCCCGGTGCGGAATCTCCGCCGCGCAGAAATGGAACGCATCATGACGGCACGCATGGGCCTGTTCTTCGCGGGTCGCGGCCTGCGCGGCGCCGGCAGCGTCGAGCACGACGAGGCTGGCGGCAAGCAGGCGGAAGGCTCGATTCATGGGAGCTCCGATAGGTCGCACGTCGAAGATGCTGCCTCAGCAGGAAGCAGACCCGAATCACGAAGGCCGCGTCATGCCCAGCGCGCCAGCTAGCTCGTGCAGCGGCCGAGCGTCATCCCCCGCCCCGCATAGAAACGCGACATCGTCGCGAACGGCAGGTACACGTCGGACTGATGCGGCGCGACACCCGACGGGTTATGGAACCACACGCCGTCGCGATCCCGGCCGTGCAGCAGGATCAGATGACCGCCCCGCTGCCGGTTCGGCCGCTCCGGATAGCGGATCTCGGGGCTCACCGACACGATCGCGAGCGTATCGGCGTCGAGCCGCGCCGCGATCTCCTCGAGCGACGCCTGCGGCATCACGTCGATATCGAGACCGAAGGCCGGTCCCGCCCAGTCGGCGAACGGCCGGTGGATCAGCCCGTCGACACCGCCATCGTCGCGCAGCAGATACACGCCGTGCCGCAGCGCGTCGTCGAGCAATGCGGCGCGCGGCGCGTGATCGATGCCCCAGTAGTCGAGCGCCGATTCCAGGCACGTCAGCCCGCACAGGCGTTGCGCCCAGAAACGATAGCGCTCGGGGTCGGCGAAACCGCTGCGCTGCCAGTGCGGGTCGTCACACGGATCGCGCTGCTGTTCGACGATGTCGCGCACCCACTCGGGGCTGCCCCATTGCGTGTAGTACGGAACATCGGCGTGGCGGAGAACGGGTTCGGTCATCGCTGGTATCGGTCGGGTTGAGTTGTACCGGGTCGGGGTTGCGTTGCGCACGATCACAGCATGCTGCGCGGCCGCTTCATTGTGCCGTCGAAGAAACGCTGCAAACGGAACGCCGACAGATCGAGCGACGCGTTGCCGCCATCGTTGAGTTCAGCGAGCAGCTTGCCGACGATCGGCCCCATCGCGAACCCATGTCCGCAAAAACCGGTCGCGATCGTCAGGCCAGGGACCTGCGGCGGCGCATCGATCACAGGAATTCCATCGGGCAACACGTCGATCAGCCCGGCCCACGCCTCGACCGCCTGGGCGTCGCGCAACGCCGGAAACAGCGCGCGCAGCTTGTTCAGCGCGCGCGGCGCGTGGCTCGGGTTCGGCTGCGGATGCGGGTCGCGCGGATAAAGCACACGTTCGGCGTCGGGCACGCCGCCCGGCAGACGCTCGCGCAGATCGCGCAGACAGGCGCCGTTCAGATGGAAGCTGAACTTCTCGCGCTGCGTCCACAGTTCCGGCAAGAACCATTTGAGCGCGCGGAAATGGCCGAGCGTCATGTCGACGTCGACCTGCATGTCGTCGGCGAGGTTGATCGCGCCGTTCGCGCGCTGCCGGATGCCGAGGCCGTGCCCCCAGAACGTCGACGCCGTGATCGGCGGCAGCGGATTGGTACGCATGCAGGTACCGCGCACCGCCTGCTGAGGCAGTTCGAGACCGAGCGTCCTGAGGAGCCGCCAACTGCTCGCGCCGGCCGCGCAGATCAAACGCGAGGTACGAATCGTGCCGCGCTCCGTGACCACGCCGGCGATCGCGCCACCCGCGCGTTCGACGCCGACCACGCCGCAGCCCTCGAAAAACAGCGCGCCGGCTTCGGCCGCGCGCGCCGCGAACGCCGCGGCCGCCCGGCGCGGTTCGGCCTGACCGTCGCTTGGCGTGTATAGGCCGCCGAGCGCGGGCCCCTGCATGCCGGTGACAACGGCGTCGATCTGCCCGCGGTCGAGCGTGCGGGTGTCGAGGCCATACTGACGCCCGACCTCGAGCCATTGCTGGAACGAGGTCCAGTCTTCGTCATTGGTCGCGACATACAGGCAACCGCCCTGGCGCCATTCGAGATCGAAATTCAGCTCACGCTCGAGTTCTTTCCACAATGGAATGCACGCCATCATCAGCGGCACCTCGGCGGCTTCGCGACCCTGCTGGCGCACGAAGCCCCACGCGCGCGACGACTGCTGCCCGGCGATCCGCGACTTGTCGAGCACCACCGCCGACAGGCCGCGCCGCGCCAGGTAATAAGCGGCCGCGCAGCCCATGATGCCGGCACCCGCGATCACGACGTCGGCGCGGCTGGGAAACGGTTGGTCGGCGGGCGTGAAGGTCGAGTGCAGCGGGTAAGTCGTGGTCATTGGTTGGGCGGGTTGGAGACGTGGGCGTCATCTTCGCAGTGGCGGCCATTGTCCGCAATGCCGCGTGAGTTCGCCACGCTGCTGGTCGCAGCCGGGACGACGCCCCGGCTCCTGCCGATTCCGCGATTATCCGTCACACGGATAATCGTCGATTATCTGTCAGGCAAATATTTGACAAATATTCGTGTAACGCATAAATTGCGTTTATTCGTCTCGCAAATAATCTGCCATGCTCCATCTGATCACCACGTCGGACCAGCTCGCGCAGTTGCTGGCGGCCAGCCGCCGCCAGGCCGGCTTCACGCAGACCGAGGCGGCCGCGCGCGTCGGCGTGAGCCAAAGCCGCATTTCCGCGCTCGAAACCGATGCGAGCGGGCTCACGCTTACGCAGCTGCTCGCGCTGTGCGGCGCCTACGGCCTGCAACTGCAGTTGCGCGACAAAAATCAGCCGAGCGCCGAGCCGGCACCGAACGTCGAGTGGTGAGATGGCCCGGCAAACCGCCTCGAAGGCATTGTCGGTCTGGGCCAACGGCGAGCGCGTCGGCGTCTGGCGCCTGCCCGCGCGTGGTCCGATGGAGTTCGCCTACGACGCCGCCTGGATCGCGTCGCCGGCGGGTCGTCCGTTGTCGCTGTCGCTGCCGTTCACGCCCGGCAACATGACGCACAAAGGGCCGCGGGTGCTCAACTACTTCGACAACCTGCTGCCCGACAGCGACGCTATCCGCAAACGCATCGCGCAGCGCTACCGGACCGAAACGCTCGACGCGTTCGACCTGCTGCGGGCCATCGGCCGCGACTGCGTCGGCGCGGTCCAGTTGCTCGGCGAAGACGACGCGCCGGCCGGGGTTCAGCGCATCGAAGGCACGCCGCTCTCCGACGACGACATCGAGGCGCTGCTCGCGCAAACGGTCGGCAAACCGACGCTCGGCGCGCCCGACGAAGCCGACGACTTCCGCATCTCGCTCGCCGGCGCGCAGGAGAAAACCGCGCTGCTGTGGCACGACGGCCAATGGCAGCGGCCGCACGGCGCGACGCCGACCACGCATATCTTCAAGCTGCCGTTGGGGCTAGTCGGCAACCGGCTCGCCGATCTGAGCACGTCGGTCGAAAACGAGTGGCTGTGCATGCGGATTCTGCGCGAGTTCGGCCTGCCGGTCGCGAACACCGAGGTGCTCAGCTTCGGCCAGCAGCGTGTGCTCGCCGTCGAACGCTTCGACCGGCAGATGCATTCGAGCGGCACCTGGCTATTGCGTTTGCCGCAGGAAGATTTCTGCCAGGTGTACGGCGTGCCGTCGCATCGCAAGTATGAGAACGAGGGCGGCCCCGGCGTGCTCGATCTCGCGCGGATTCTGCAGCAGTCGGTCGATGCGCGGCAGGACCTCGAGACCTTGCTCGCGAGCCAGATCCTGTTCTGGATGCTGGCCGCGCCGGACGGCCACGCGAAGAACTTCAGCATCCGTCTGCTCGCGGGTGGCCAGTACCGTCTGACGCCGCTTTACGACGTGATGTCGATCTGGCCGGTCGAAGGCAATGGCCCGAACCAGTGGTCGTGGTACAAGGCGCGGCTTGCGATGGGTCTGTGGTCGCGCAGCAAGCACGATGCGTTTCGCGACGTGCAGCGACGTCATTTCAACGCGATGGCGTTGAAGTGTTCGTACGGCGCCAACGCCGAGCCGCTGATCCAGCGTCTGATCGAGCAGACGCCCGGCGTGATCGAGCGGGTGTCGGCGGCGTTGCCCGAGCGCTTTCCGGCCAAGGTCGCCGAGCGGATTTTTAAGGGACTTCAAAACTCGGCGGCCCGGCTCGACACGATGCCGGCGAGTTGAACGCTTTGCGGCCAGAAGCCGGAACCGTTGGCTTGCGCACAACTCATTCGTGGATTCCCTACGGTTTCGTCATCGTTTCACCGGTAGAATGCTTTTTGATGCTCAATGCATCAAAAGTCACCCGCGCGACGGCTGCGTCACTTGCATTAGCGGCCTCGGCGACGGTCTGACAAAATCATAAACAGTGAATTTTTTTACGGTACATTTGCTGTCCCCGCGTGGCCGATTCATGCGCATTGCATGCGCAAGGTCGGCTTGCGCCTGTCGACCGCGTACCACCTGTACCTTTTAACTCGCGGATTTTCACGCAGTATGGCCAACGAAACACACTCACCGGACTCCATCGCGGTTGCCGAGCGCGTGCGCGAGTTGATGAGCCGGCATGGAATCGGCAAGCGCCAGCAAACCACGGAGCTATGCCGCATCCTCGATCTGAGTTTTTCTCAGGGGCACCGCAAACTGCGCGGCAATAGTCCATGGACGCTGTCGCAGATCAAGAAAGTCGCCGAGGTATTCGACGAACCGGCGGCGCAGCTGTTCGGCGCGCAGTCGCTCGATCCGGGCGTGGTCGGCGCGATCGCCCAGGAGGCGGTGTTCTGCATCGGCGCGACCGAAATCGCCTGTACCGCGTGGGTCGGCGCCGCGCTCGAACCGGGTAGCCGTCCGGAGTTCGTCGCCTATTCGCGGCTCGGTCAATGGCGTGTCTCGCGACATGATGGCGCGCTGTATCAGAGCGCCTATGAAGTCCACAAGATCGAGATCTATCCGCGCCGCGCCGAAACCGACAAGCCTGCCATCGCGGTCGTCGACGACGATTGCGCGAGCGCCGATAACCTGCGCGACTATCTGGAGCGCAGCGGCTTCACGGCGGTCGCGATCTATGGGCTGGCCGCCTTCAGCGAGCAGTTGCAAACGCAGGTGTTCGACGGTGTGATCATCGACTGGCTGTTCGGCTCGCAGACCTCGGCGGCCGCGATTCGCGCGGTGCGCGCGTCGGAGAACCCGGACGCGCCGATCTTCGTGCTGACCGGCGAGCTGCTGACCGGCAAGGCCAGCGAATCGGAGATCAGCGAGGTGATCCGCGATTACGACGTCGCGTGCTACGAAAAGCCCGCGCGCATGGCGATCCTCGTCGCGGATCTGTCGAAGCGGCTGAATCGCCCCTGATCCGCTGGCGCCGATGCGCGCCCCGGGCGCGGCGCCGCCCTCACGCCTGATGCCGCGCCGCCAGCGCGCGCTGCAGCGCGTGCTTCAGATCCTCGTAATGGACCGGCTTTAACAGCGCCTCGAACACCGACGGCGCGCCAGTCACCCCACCTTCATCATCCCGCACGACCTCCGGCGCGTACGCGCTGACCACGATCACCGGCACGCCCGCCGACGGTCCACCGCCCACCGCGAAGTCCTCGAGAAACGTGTAGCCGTCGCGCCCCGGCATATGCAGATCGAGCAGCACCACTTCGCACCGGTGTGTATCGAGCCACGCGAGCGCGTCGTTGGCGTTGCCGACTGCGAGCGAGTCGTAGCCCATGTGCGCGACCATTTCGCTGAGTGACTCGCGGATCAGGCTGTTATCGTCGATGATCAGCACGCACGGTTGCGCGCCGTCCGGCTCGGCTTGCGCCGCGACGTCGGCCGGCTCGACGGTGGCGACCGGCACGACCGGAATCGTCACCGTGAAGCGGGTGCCCTCGCCGACCGTGCTCGCGACATCCACCGTGCC
This sequence comes from Paraburkholderia sp. BR13439, assembly GCF_040948805.1. Classification (NCBI taxonomy): domain Bacteria; kingdom Pseudomonadati; phylum Pseudomonadota; class Betaproteobacteria; order Burkholderiales; family Burkholderiaceae; genus Paraburkholderia; species Paraburkholderia sp. BR13439. The sequence continues at coordinate 174,288 of NZ_JBFPKN010000012.1, forward strand.
GCCGAACAGCTTGACGAGCCCTTGCACGATCGTGAGCCCCATGCCGGCGCCTTCGAAACGGCGCGAGCGCTTCGCGTCGAGCTGAGTGAACTCCTCGAAGATCAGCGGGATTTGCTCGGACGGCACGCCCGGTCCCGTATCGCTGACGACGAAAACCAGCAGCGCCGGCTGCTGGCGCAGCTCGACGCGCACCGTGCCGGTCTCGGTGTAGCGGATCGCGTTGGTGACGAGGTTGTTGACGATCTGCCGGATGCGGTGCGGGTCCGACTCGACGAGCCCGCTCGCGCCGCTCGCCTCGCTTTCGAGCTTGAGGCCGCGCGCCTTGGCGGACATCGTGTGTTCATCGACGATCGACGCCAGCAGCTCGCGCGGCTCGAAATGCTGGTGCCGCAGTTCGAGCTTGCCGGCGCCGAGGCGCGCGTAGTCGGTCAGGTCCTTCATCTGCGCTTCGAGATGGCGCGCCGCGGTTTCGAGCCGCTGGATCACCTTGCGGTCGGCCTCCGTGTGATAGTGGAAGCCGAGCAGTTCCACCGACGACACGATCGCATGCAACGGCGTGCGCAGCTCATGGCTGATCATGCCGAGAAACGCATCCTTCGCGAGGCTCGCCTCCCGCGCCGCGCGGCTTGCCTGATGCTCGGCTTCCAGCGCCGCGCGCTGCTGGCGCATGAGCCGCGTGCGGCGCCGGCCGTTGAGCACGAGCAGCAGCGTCGCCGCCGCCGACAGCAACAGCAGCACCAGACCACCCGCGAAAAGGAGGCGGCGTTTGTCGATGAAATCGCGGTTCATCGCTTCGCGGTCGGCGACATCGGCGAAACGGCGCGACAGCGCAAGATCGTTGACCTCGCTCCAGTGCTGGCGCAGCTGCGCGTCGATCCGCGCGGCACGGGTGCGGTCGCGCGGCAGTACGTCGATCTCGGGCTGGATGTCGTCGAGCACATTCTCGAGCGTCTTGATTTCGTCGATCTGCCGTTGCAACAGAGCGAGCTGCGCGGAGAGCCGCTGCGTCGAGCCGGCCATCACGCGCAGCTTCGATTGCAGCAGCTGGAAGCGCAGCAGCAACCGCTGATAGTCGTCGTCGGCGCCGGACTGATACAGCAGCAGCTGGTTCTCGAAGCGAGCGTAGGCGATCTGCAGTTGTGCGGCGTCCCAGTAGAAACCGTCGTAGGTGCCGGTCAACTGCTCGGTCGCGCGCGGGTTCAACAGGTTCGCATAGAGCAGGTAGCCGATCGCGCCGACGGGCGCGGCGAGCGCCATCAGCCAGATCAGCACGTACATCGCGCGCCGCCACGGACGACGCGCTATTTGACGATGAGGGCCTTGATCTGCCATACGAATTTCGAGTCGCCGACCGCGCCAGTCAGTTCATCCGGAAAAGCGTCGCGCGGATAGATCAGAAACAGCGGCCCGAAGTCGCTGAGTTTCAGGCGCTGGCCGTTCATGCTGTACGCGACGATCACGCCGTAGCGTTCGCAGTCCGCGACCGGCACGCTGTAGGTGTAATCGTCGTACGTGTGAAGCTCGATTTCGCTGCCGCGCGCGCCGACGGCCTTCAGGATGTCGGCGAGCCTGGGACCGGCGAACGTCGAGCGCGGTGTCCAGGTGGTCGAAGTCGTGATCGTATGAACGGGCAGCGCGAGCAGTTGAGCCTCGTCGAAGTGATAGGTGCGATGCGCGGCGTCGTTGGTGTTGGCGATCTTGCCCTCGACGTCGAGCGCCAGCGCCGGCGACTGCCGCACGCCCGGCTGCGCATGCGCGCCACAGACGGTAAGCCCGACGATCAGGCCCGCGAGCCCCGTCAGCCAGCGCATCCGCCAGGGCACACCGGTTTCGCCGGCTGCATTGCGCAGCGTTGCAATCAGGTTGGCCATTTGCTTTTTTATCCGTTTTAGTTGATTCGCCGGACCGTGGGCGGCGCCACGGTCAGCCGATCTTATGCCACGCGAAGTGTTGCGCCATACCGTGCAGTCAAACGCGTGCCACCCCGACACGCGACCTTTGACCCGCATGCATAATATCGCCAAAATGCGCTGACTCAAAAACCCGATAGTCATGAACAAGCCGGTCTTGCCCCTGACGTACGAACAGCTCGATCACTGGATCGAATCGCTGCAACCGGAGTTGCTCGCCGAGCGTTTCACGATGGCGCTCGGCATTCTGCGCGGCGGCGCGCCGCTCGCGCTGATGGTGTCGCACGCGGTCGGCGCGCCGGTCGCGTTCCTGCGCTACGATCGCCAGACGCGCGCGGTCGCATGGGATTCGACGCTGCCGATCCCCCCCGCCGGCTCGAAAGTGCTGTTGTGCGAGGACATCGCCGGACGCGGTTTTACGCTCGCCGATTGCATCGGGTTCCTGCAGTCGCACGGGCTCGAAGTCAAAACGCTGACCGCTGCGGTCGATGAACTGAGCCGCGTGCAGCCCGACTACGCGATCGACGCGCGCGGCTACTTCGCCCTCTTTCCATGGGAGCGCCAGGCGTACACCGAGCGCTACCGAGACGACTGGGCACGCGTCGAAGCCGGCGCCGCGCCGGCGATGGCCAACGACCACGAATATGCGGCTTACGCAATCGACCTCGACGGCATCCTGCTGCCCGACGTACCGCTCGCGCGCTACGACGAAGACCTTGCCGGCGCGCTCGCCGAGCGCGACGCGCTGCTGCCGTTCGAGGTGCTGCCCGGCGTCGACCTGCAACACGTGCGCACGATCATCACGGGCCGCCCGGAGATGGATCGCGCGCGCACCGAAGCGTGGCTCGCGCGACACGGCTTCGCTCATCTGCAACTGGTGATGCGCGCGCCCGGCCTGCATGACGACAGCCCCTCCGGCTCGGCCGCGCACAAGGCGAGCGCGGCGCTGCGCTCGGGTGTCACGCACTTCGTCGAAAGCGATCCGGTGCAGGCGCTGCTGATCGCGCAGCAGGCGCCTTTGTTGCGAGTGATCTGGTGGGATGCGCTGACGCGCACGGGGATGCTGGTGAGCGCAAGGGCGTGGAGTTGAGCCGAGCTCAGCGTTCTCTACTTGTCCTTCCCCTCGCGCAACTGCAAATGACGCGCGGCCCGCTGCGACGCGACGACGATCAGCTTCATCGTCGCGCGCGTCGCGCCGACGAACAGCTTGCGCGCGACGCGTTCGTCGAACGAGTCGAAGTCGATCTCGGTGAAGATCACGCACGGCGCCGCCTGCCCCTTGAAGCGGTAGATCGATTCGAACAGCACGTCGCCGTCGCGATACTCCGGGTTGCCGAACAGATCGTATTTGCCGGTGAAGCTGCGCAGCCGATGCGGTCCGAGATGATCGAGCGCGCTCATCGCCGAACCGTCCCTGCCGCGGAACGACAGCACCACGATGTCCTGCTTGCGAAAGCCGAGCCCGAGCGCGTGGGTGATCGCGCGCTTGGTCGCGTCGATACTGCTTTCGGCGGCCTGCGCTTCGTCGTAGACCGACACCGAAACGTCCGAGCCGTCAAACGGACTGCCCGACGCGAGCGCCGCGGCAAGCGGCACCGACGAGCCGACCACATCGCGCAGATAGTCGAGGATGTCACGCGGACTGCGGTAATTGGTGGTTTCCTTCAGCGTGGCCCAGCCGGGTAACGCCACCGGCTCGCGCATGTACAGATTCTGCAGCGGGTCTTCGAGCCACCACCACGCGCCGCCCGGCCGCAGCAGCCGCTCGAGCGAGGCAATCCACGACTGCTGGAAATCCTGCCCTTCATCGACGATCAGCACGTCGAACTGCCAGCGCGGCTCGATCGGCGTGTCGGCGAATCCGGCCTCCAGTTGATCGAATACCTGCGCGGACTGGAAATCGGGCGCGCGGCCCGCGTCGCGCATGATCCAGTCGCACAGCTGGTGATAGTTCGCGACCTTCGCCTCCGGCGGCGCGACCCGCGCGATGTGATCGGCGAGTGGCCGGTTGAAGCACACGTACAACGGCCGCTCACGGCGCGCGACCGCGTCCTTCATCACCTGCACCGCGAGTTGCGTCTTGCCGGAGCCCGCCGTGCCGACCACGCGCAAACGGAACGGCGCGAATTCGAGCCGCCGGGCCCACGTGGCGAGTCCGCCCGACAGGCGCGTGACGAGCGTGCCCGCCTGGCCGACGAGCGCGCTCGTGTCGGGTGCCAGCGCAAGTTCGTCGGCGAGAAAGTGATGGATTTTCGATGCGCTGGGAAGGCGCGGCTCATCGGCCGGCAGCGCTTCGCGGATGATCGCCGCTAGCCGTTCGCGCCGCGTCGCGTCGACGATGCGCGCGGGATTCACGCCGGCGATCGCCGCATCCTTGACGATGTGATCGGGACAGTACAGCAGTTCCTCGATGAAATACGTGCCGGCGCCGAACGCCGCGGTAAAACGCCGGTGCAGACTCTCGATCGTATGCGCGAGCGCGATCGCGACGTTGCGCTCGGTCTGCAGATACACCTTGACGAGCCCCTTCGGCGTTTCACGCAGAAAGCCGGTCTTCTGCTCGATGATCATCAGACGCCCGGCGGGACTCACGATGACGAAGTCGGCCTCGCCGAATACCGAGAAGTTCTGGTTCAGGCGAGTCCAATGGACGCCGTGATAGACGGTGTAATCGTCGGGCAGTGCATGTTCGAGCAGCGCCAGTGTTTCGCGTTCGCGCGCCGCCGCGCCGGTCGCTTCGAGGCTCTTCCAGTCGTCGGGAACAATGCGGGCCATGCGGTGCCTTATTGGGTAGGGATGCGTGAGCCTACGCGTGTCGGCTCAGTGCGCAATTCGGGGTGCGGTCATTGTACGCAACGGGGTGGCGGGCGTCGCATCCGCGAGGCTTCGTGCCGCCTCGCGCGGAGGGCGCCTTTCGGATGCCGCGCAAAGCTTCGCGCATCGTGTATCGTAGCTGGCTGAACGCCGCGCGCGAGGCGCGGCTTGCCAACCGTAAGAGAAAAGGATTTACCGGATGATTACGATCTGGGGACGTACCAATTCAGTCAACGTCCAGAAAGTATTGTGGTGCTGCGACGAACTCGTGCTGCCATTCGACCGCATCGACGCGGGCCTGCAATTCGGCCGCAACAACGAACCCGACTATCTCGCGATGAACCCGACCGGCAAGATCCCGACGCTGGTCGACGACGACTTCGTGCTGTGGGAATCCAACTCGATCCTGCGCTATCTGGCGATGCAATACGGCGAATCGAGCCTGCTGTATCCGGCCGAGCCGAAACTGCGCGCGAGCATCGACCGCTGGCTGGACTGGTCCCTGTCGACGCTGCAGCCGGTGGAACGTCCCGTGTTCTGGTCGCTCGTGCGCACGCCGGAGGCCGAGCGCGACGCCGCCAAACTCGCCGCCGACGTGAAGGCGGTCACCGTGCTGTGGCGCCTGCTCGACACGCATCTTCAGGGCCGCTTCTTTCTCGAAGACGAAAAGTTTACGCTTGCCGATATCGTGATCGGCGCGTACGCGAAGCGCTGGTTCGGCCTCGACGGTTTGCAGCGGCCGCCGCTGCCGAGTCTGGAGCGCTGGTATTCGCGTCTGACGACGCGCACCGGCTTCAAGAAGTACGTGGATTTTCCGTTGACCTGAACGGCCGGTTCATTGGCGACTTCGTAAGCGCCGCCCGCGCGCTTGTGCCGCGCTTGTGCCGCGCCTGTGCCGCGCCGATCCCCCGACCGGCGCGGCGACCCACCGCGCATGCCTCTATAATCGACGCATGAAAACCGCCAACCCCGCCGCCAAGCCCGCCGCAACCGGCCATCCGGTCACTCCCGCACCTGCCGCCTCCGCCGTCGATGCGCACGAGCATCATGTGCATCACGACGTGCATCAGCCGTCGCAGGAAGCGGCTCTCGCACTGGCCGAGCAATATTGCCGCGAACGCGGCGAAAAACTCACGCCGATCCGGCGCAAGGTGCTCGAACTGCTGCTGAACTCGGGACGCGCGACCAAGGCCTATTCACTGCTCGACGAAATGCGCCAGATTCACCCGGGCTCGGCGCCGCCCACCGTCTATCGCGCGTTGGATTTTTTGCTGTCGGCGGGACTCGTGCATCGGATCGAGTCGATCAATGCGTTCACCGTCTGCCATGATCTGACGCAATGCCAGCACGGCATTCTCGTCGTATGCCAGCAATGCGGCAGCGTCACCGAGTTGCATCAACCGAAGCTGCGTCAGGCCCTGATCGCGCAGATCGAAGACGCGGGCTATCGGCTCGCGAGCGACGAAATTGAGTTGAAGGGCCTCTGTGCGGCCTGTCAGGCGGCCGCAATGGCTGGCGAAGCCGCGCCGGTGGCCGCGGCGAAATAGCGGCGCGCTACGCGTCAGGTGCGCAACGCGGTGGGATGCGCTGCGAAGCGTCGATGGCCGCGCGCTGTTCCGCGAAACGACGTCTTCCCGCCGCGCGCCGGCCTGCTACTACTCGCTCTCCACGAAAGCCCGCTGCGAGCCCGCTACGAAGCGGCGATCACCCCGCCGCGCGGGCGTCGATCGCGTCGCGCAGCAACGTCACGAGCGCTTCGGGTAACGCGGGTTTGGTCATGAAATGCTGGAAGCCTTCGCCGATGCTGCGCAGGCGGTATGCGTCGTCGGTATGGCCAGTCAGCGCCACCGCCACCGCGGGCGAATGGCCGCCGCAAATCTCGTGATCGCGCAGCCGCTGGATCAGATAGAAGCCATCCATGGTCGGCAAGTCGAGGTCGCAGACGACCGCGTCGGGAAGCAACTCCATCGCCGCCACGACACCCTCTTCCGCATCGGCGACCGCGCATACCTTCGCGCCTTCCGCCTCGAGTAGCAAGGTCAACGATTCCCGGCTGTCGGGGTCGTCCTCTACCAGCACGATCGTGGCCTGATCGAGCCTCATTGCTGCATTCATCGTATGTTGTTGCTCTGGAAAACCGGTTAGGCCATCGGAAGTGGCCAATGTTTCACTCTGCTGATTGCCGCCGATTTGCGCGGCCGAGGTGTTGCTGTCCATGGTTCCGACTCGATTTCGCACGCCGAGTTGCAGACAGGTCCGCGATTGTAAAACATTGCTGAGCACCTTCCCGAGTACAACGCGTGCGCACGGTAACGCGCCAAAATTGCACGTCGATGAAAAAACGGCGCTCGACGCATACCGCGATTTAGCTGCTGCGTGTCCGCAGTTTTTCCGCGGCTCGCCGATTGCCGGCACCCGATGTTCCGGCGCGGTTCGCACGAACCCCGTTCGTACGGCCTTCTCCGCCCGGTCTCGATTCTGTCCTTCGTATTGTTTGCGCGACGCGGCGCTGTCGTTCGTGTTGCGCCGCTCGCATCCGACGACTTTGCAAGCATGTCGCGTGCCTTGCTGCAGGGGTTCGCGTCAAGTGAAGAGGGGCGGGGTCGCGCGTGCCGATGACACGTGAATGAATTGGCGCTTACCCGCTAACCGTTGGCGCCGCGGCGCTATCATCGTGGGCGCGCATGCGCGGCATGCTTCGATTGGCGGCCGTCCGCACGCGTCTATCGATGTCCACTCATCCCAACCCGAGGCCACCCGACACCATGTCCGCCACATCGTCCGCGCTTTGCACCGCGACGCTCGAGATCCTTCGTCACGTCAGCACCGCCACGCTGACCACGCAGCTATTCAAGCGCGGTCTGCGCAATACCTTCATGCAGGGCGTCGCACCGCTCGGTCCGCGCCGCGGCGCGAATCTGGTTGGGCCGGCGTTCACGCTGCGCAACATCCCGTCGCGCGAAGACATCGACGTGCTGGAGCTATTCGCGGACCCTGAGTACGCGCAACGCAAATGCGTCGAGACCATTCCGCCGGGCCATGTGCTCGTGCAGGATTGCCGCGGCGAGCGCGGCAGCGCGTCGTTCGGTTCGATTCTGTCGCTGCGTTTGCAGGTGCGCGGCGTGGCCGGCATGGTGTCCGACGGCCCGGTGCGCGACAGCGCGACGATCGCCGCGCTCGACATGCCGGTGTTTTGCGCCGGCGCGAGCGCGCCGCCCAATCTGATCCGCCATCACGCGGTCGACATCAACGTGCCGATCGGCTGTGGCGGCGTCGCGGTGTTTCCGGGCGACGTGATCGTCGGCGATGGGGATGGGGTCGTCGTGATTCCGCTGAAGATGGCCGACGACGTCGCGCAAGCCGCGGCCGAGCAGGAACGGCTCGAAGCGTTTCTGACCGAAAGGATTCGTGCCGGCGCCGCGCTACCCGGCACCTATCCGCCGAACGACGAGACGAAAGCGGTGTTCGACGAGTGGAAGAAAAACCGCAAAATCTAGGGCCTTTTTCAAACGACACGGCGACCGATGTGCCACACCGGCCGCCGGTTCAAGCGCCCTTGGCGGGCCCGATGCCCTGCACCAGCAACGCCACCGCATGCCGTGCGATCTCCGCGCCGCCGATAGTGCGGCGCAACGGATCGTTACGCCACAGCTTCGAGGTGGCCAGCGGCAGAATCGTCATGCCGAGCAGCGTGACGAATACGAGCGCGGGTTCGAGCGATGCATTCAGGCGCCCCTCCTTCTGCCAGCGCGCGATCGCGAGCAGCGACTCCTTCTGATGCGCGAAGCCGAAACGCTCATGCATGCGCTGGCGCAGCAGACCGCCGTCGCTGATCACTTCGCGAATCCACAGCGACGCGAACCACGGGTTATCGCTCGCGATCTGCACGAGCCGCTCGGTGAACTGCGTGATCGCCGCGACCGGATCGTCGGAATTTTCCCGGAACGGCAGACCGAGGCTTGCGCGCAACGGCGCGAAACACTCGTCGATCAGCACATCGAGCAGTTGATCGCGTGTCTTGAAGTAGTAGTGCACCATCGCGGGCGTGAAGCCGGCCTCGCGAGCGATCTCACCGAGCGATGTCTCGACGATGCCCTGCCTTGCGAACAACGTCAGCGCAGCGTCGAGCAAGCGCGCACGTTGCTCTGGGCCGCGCGCGGCGCCCGTCGGGCGGCCGGGGCGGCGGGCGGGCGACCCGGTTGGCGCGCCGCTTGTGAGATTCGCGGTTTGCGTATCCGCTTGCGTCGCCTCGAGTTTGGGCTTCGACGCGCCACGCTTTTTTGCGGCAATTCGCGCGGGTGTCACGACGCGGTCCGCCGCGGCGTCATCAGACGAGATCCTTGTCATTGCATTGAATTTGACGTGAGAGGCGATGTCACCTATATTAATCGTTCAGTTAATTAATTTCAACGCGTTGCCGCCATGGAACAACCCGCTACGACCCTGTCCGTCGACTCCGCGCCCGAGGGACCCCGCCAGGCCTCAGCCGCAGACCCAGCCGATCATCCGCCGATCCGGCTGCTGTTTCCGGCGCTGCTGCTGGTCATGCTGCTCGCCGCGCTCGACCAGACGATCGTGTCGACCGGGCTGCCCACCATCGTCGGCGATCTGGGCGGGCTCAATAACCTGTCGTGGGTCGTGACCGCCTACCTGCTCAGCTCGACGATCGTCGTGCCGCTGTACGGCAAGTTCGGCGACCTGTTCGGCCGCAAGATCGTGCTGCAGACGGCGATCGTCATCTTTCTCGTCGGCTCGGCGCTGTGTGGCATCGCGCAAAACATGAGTCAGCTGATCGTGCTGCGCGCGCTGCAAGGCCTCGGCGGCGGGGGCCTGCTCGTCGTGACGATGGCGGCGATCGCGGACGTGATTCCGCCCGCTGAGCGCGGCCGCTATCAGGGCGTGTTCGGCGGCATCTTCGGTCTCGCCACCGTCATCGGTCCGTTGCTCGGCGGCTTTCTGGTCGAGCATCTGACCTGGCGTTGGATCTTCTACATCAACCTGCCGCTCGGCATCCTGTCGCTGATCGTGATCGGCGCGGTGTTCAAGCCGCACGTGCGCCACGTCAAGCACACGATCGACTACATGGGCGCCGCTTTTCTCGCCGGCGCGCTGACCTGCATCATCCTGTTCACGAGCCAGGGTGGCACGATCCTGCCGTGGACCTCGCCGCAACTGTGGTTCACGCTCGGCATGGGCCTCGTAGCGATCTGGGGCTTCATTCACGAAGAGCGCAGCGCGGTCGAACCCATCATGCCGCTCGGACTGTTCAAGCAGCGCACGTTTCTGATCAGCAGCCTCGTGAGCTTCATCATCGGCGTATCGCTGTTCGGCTCCGTTACGTTCATTCCGCTCTATCTGCAGGTCGTGAAGGGCTCCACGCCGTCGCAAGCCGGCATGCAGATGCTGCCGATGATGGGCGGCCTGTTCATCCTGTCGATGGTGACGGGCCGTCTGATCAGCAAGATCGGCAAGTATCGGCTGTTCCCGATCATTGGCACGTTCCTCGTCTCCGTGGCGATGCTGCTGCTCGCGCGCCTGCAGATCGATACGCCGATTCATGTGATGTATCTATACATGGGCCTGCTCGGCTGTGGCCTCGGCATGGTGATGCAGGTGCTGGTCCTCGCGGTCCAGAACACCGTCGAGTTCAAGCATATGGGGGTGGCGACGTCGGGCGTTACGCTGTTTCGCTCGATCGGCGGCTCGATCGGCGTGGCCGGTTTCGGTGCGGTGTTTTCGAACGGACTGGCCTCACGCCTCGAAAAGCTGATCCCGCCCGATACCGAACTTCCGCAGGCCCTGGGTCCCGCCGCGATTCGTCAGCTACCCGAAGCATTGCGCAACGACTATCTGCATGCTTTCGCTGGCGCGTTGCATACCGTGTATCTGTCGGCCGCATGCGTCGTGGTGCTCGCCTTCGCGCTGGCGTGGCTGCTGAAGGATCATCCGTTGCGCAGGCACTGAGCGTTCTTCTGCGCCTGATCCGGATGCTGATGCAAACGCTTACCGGCAAGCATCCAATAGCCGGGTGATCACGAGGCCGCACGCGCAACGCGTCGGCCTCGTTGTTTTTTTGTCGCATTCACTCATGGGGCGCGCCCGTGCATTTGTCGTGAAACAACAGACACATACATTCGTTTTTGAGCGTATCGGCAAAGTTTCTTCATACCTCCGAATGAGCGGTAGCGCACACAATCCAGGGGCCTACCGCGTTGACGTCCCCCGTGAAACATCACATATTGGAAACCGTGGAAACGCAGGCGCGGCCTACGTCTCCACGACCTCCGGCGCATGTGGATCGTGATTCCGCGGACAAGGCTCCTGCCTCAACACGATCCGGAGCATGCCTTTACGGCATCGTTTTCCAAAGGTGGGTCCACGGCATGTCCACCCAGACAGCAACCGGCCAAAGTTTCCCCACGCCCTGCAAACGCTGCGGCGGCGCACTGTACCGACAAGTCGACGCCTGCCCCTACTGTGGCGCTGCGCATCCGTTCGAGCAAGACGATCCGCACATCCGCACCGGTATTCCAGGCAGCCGCGCGAGCGCCACGCACAAGCCGCTGCCCCGCTTCGACGACGAGCTCGGCACACGGGACGAACCGGTCATCGCCTCGACCGCGATGGCGTCCGAATCTCTGTTGCAGAGCGAGCCGATCATGCACACGGCGCTCGTGTCGACCGACACCGCTATCCCACCTTACGAAGATCCGATGTACGCGCCGCGCAACACTGCGCAGACGATCTGGCGCGTGCTATACGTGATCGGCGCGGTCATCGCGATCGGCCTGGCGTATATCGCTTATACGTTATTCAGCGACGGTGGCGAATCGGAAGATAAAGGCGTCGAGCAGATTACTCAGGATGTCCGCACCACGACGACCGGCATGATCGCGCCGCTTGCGTCCGCGCCGGTGATGGCTCAAGCACAGACCGCACACGCGCCGGCCGCGGCCAGGCCTGCGCCACCGCCCGTGGGCGAACTGGCGGCGAAGCCCGCGCCCGTAGTGCCCACGGTTCCCGTCATTCCAGCGACACCGGCTGCGCCGCCTGTCATGCCGCCGCTGGCCACGACGCCCGTGCGGCCCGCGACGCAATTCCACGACGCCGCACAGGCGTTGCAGGTCGCGAGGACCGCGTTCCGCGCCAACGACCTGTCCGCCGCGCAGGCCGCTCTCGTTGCCGCGCAAACGTTACAACCGGGAAACAGCGATGCGCAGGTTCTGGCCGATCAGATGCGGCCGCTCGTCCAGCGTCGCGATACCGCGCTGCAGGCCGCGCAGGTTTGCGTCGCGCAGCAGTCGTGGCCGTGCGCGCGTCAGCACGCGAACGAGGCGCTCGCGATCGACAGCAGCAACGACGCGGCGAAAGTGATCCTCGAGCGCGTGATTCGCGAGACCGGCTGGGCGCCGCTGACTCCGCCGCATGCGGCAACGGACGCCGCGCCGGGCGCGCCGCTCGCGCAGGCGCAACTGCAGGTACCGCTGCCCGCCGGCATGCTGGAGCACGGCGCGCTTGCCGCGACCGCACCGAACGCCGGCGTCGTGAGAACTGCGACGCCGCGGAGCAACTAGCGCTCAAGCGCGACGCAACCCTCCGCTCAGGATCGCGGAGACGCGAACGACTGCGCCGTCACGCAAAAACATTGCTTCGCATACCAGATCGAATGGTCGCCGTCTGTGCCGATTCCCACATAATCGTGCGCCCTCTGAGCGCCAACAGACGGAGCGGCCCTGACGGCAGTTTGAACATGACATGGCAACCGGATCACTGGTGCTTGCACGCGCCACGCGTGAAGCGGGATCAACCTGACCGATAGGTAGAAAGACCATGCTGAAGAGACTTCTCGCGGGCTGGCTGGGGCTGGTGGTACTGGTCGTATGTTCGCTGGCCGGCGCGGAACCGGCCCACTACAAGATCGTCACCGGGCCGGAGCGCGGCACCTATATCCAGATCGGCAACGACCTGTCGAAATGGGTGGCCCAGCCGGTCGGCATCGACCTCGAAGTGGTGGCGTCGAAAGGCTCGGCCGAAAACGTGCAGCGCATGCGTTTCGAGCCCGGCGTGAAGCTCGCGCTCGTGCAGTCCGACGTGTACCAGGCGTTCATCGACATGGCCAACACGGGCAATCCCGATGCCGGCACGACGATCCGGCCGTTGCGACTGATCATGCCGCTCTACGACGAGGAAATTAACGTCGTCGTGCGGGCGGATTCGCCGCTGAAAACGCTCGCCGACATCAAGGACAAGACCATCAGCGTCGGCCTGCTGGGCAGCGGCACCGCGCAGTCGGCGACGACGCTCTACCGCCTGATGTTCGGCCAGCCGATTCCCGAGCAGAACGTCGTGCATCTGAGCAACGAGGACGCGCTGGCCGCGCTGATCGTGAAGAAAATCGACGTCGCGATCATCGTGGTCGGGCAACCCGCGAATCTATTCACCAGCATGAAACCCGACCTGCTGTCACAACTGCGCCTGCTGCCCGCCGATCCCAACGCGCCGGAGACGAACCGCGCAAAGCAGACCTACTTTCCGACGACGATCCGTCAGAGCAGCTACCCCGGCTGGCTGAAGGAAGACGTGCCGGGCCTCACGGTCAAAGCGTTTCTGGTCACCTACGACTATGGCTTGCGCGACACCGTCAGCAATCTGAATCATTTCGCCGACTCGTTGTGCGCGAACTTCGACAATCTGCAGGAGCACGGCCATCCGAAATGGAAACAGGTGAAGCTCGAATTGCCGACGCTCGTACGCGGATGGAAGTACTACGGTCCGGTCGAAAAGCACCTGCGCGCGTGTCTCGCGAACCGCACCGCGGCGATGAGCGCGGCGGCCGCCCAACCCGCGCCGAAACCGCACACGCCGTGCTCGGAACAGGAGCGGATGCTTCTGCTGTGCAAATAACGCCGTAGCAAGGACCGCGCGCGCCTGATTCGATTCAGTTCGTCTCAGACGCGCTCGCGCCCCGCGTCGGCCGACACCGCGCACGCATCCATCGCCCGTTGCAACGCCTCGTACACCTTCGGGCGATTGCATTGCGACACGTTGAAACGCAGAAAGCTCGCCGCCGCCTGCGACGCGCTGAACACGTTGCCCGGCGCGAGCACGACGCCCGCCGTCAACGCATGACGGGCGATGTCGGCGGCATCCAGCGCCTCGGGCAAGCGCGCCCACACGAACAGGCCCGCGCGCGGCCGTGTCCAGATATCGAGGCCCGCGTAGCCGAGACGCCTGATGGTCTCTCCCATCGCATCGGCCAGCTTCGCGCGCATCGCCTCGAGATGACGCCGATAGGTACCGTCGACGAGCATCCGATGCACGACGCTCGCCGCGAGTTGGCCGTTGCCGAACGACGTCGCGAGCTTCAGATCGATCAGCGGTTCGACCCATTCGGCCCGCGCGGCGATATAGCCGCAGCGCACCGCCGCCGACAGCGTCTTCGAAAAGCTACCGATCGACACGACGCGAGAGAGCCCGTCGAACGCGGCGAGTCGCGGCGCAGGTTCGTCTTCGAAGTCCGCAAAGATGTCGTCCTCGACGATCAGCAGATCGTGCTCGCCTGCGAGCTTGAGCAGCCTGTGCGCGACCGCCGGCGCGAGCGTCGCGCCGGTCGGATTGTGGATCGCCGAGTTCGTCACGTAGAGCCGCGGACGCTGCTCGACCAGAACGCGCTCGAACGCCGCGAGATCCGGTCCCTGCGGCGTGTACGGCACGCTCGCAATCCGCACGCGATGCGCGCGCAGCAGCGCCTGAAAATTGAAGTAGCATGGATCGTCGATCAACACCGTGTCGCCGGGTTCGAGCAGGAAGCGGCACACGAGATCGAGCGCATGGGTGCCGCCGTCGGTCAGCAGGATCTGCTCGGGCGGCGCATCGACGCCGTGCGCGGAGAGCCGCCACGCGAGCTGCTGACGCAGCGCCGGCAAGCCGGCCGGGCTCGCGTAGTCGGCGAGCGGTGACTGCGGATCACGGGCGACCGCACGCAGCGCGCGCCGCACGCCGTCTTCCGGCAGCCACGAAGCCGGCATCCAGCCGCAGCCTGGCTTCAGCGCTTTCGAACTGGTCTCCAGCGACTGCCTCGTGAGCCACAGCGGATCGACCTCTCGATCGAGCCGGGGGCCGAGATCGGCGAGCGCGAGCGGCGGCGCATGGCCCGACACGAAGAACCCTGAGCCGCGCCGCGCGACGATCACCCCTTCCGCGACGAGACGGTCGTAGGCTTCCACCACGGTCGATTTCGACACGCCGAGCGTGTCGGTCATCGCGCGAATCGACGGCACGCGCGCGCCCGGCATCAGCGAGCGGCTCGCGATGCGCTCGCGCAGATTGTCCATCACGAGGCCGACGCGCGTGCCCGGCACCGTCTCGTTGTTGTCGGTTCCCGCCATCTGTACTGCTCCATGTTCGGTACAGTTTGTGCGAACTGTACTGATCTGTAGCTTAACGTTTACGGCCGCGGCGCGCATCATGTGACTCTTTGAGCGCAGGGATGTACGTAATGGACAAGACCACCAACGGCTGGCTCAGCGGTTTCGCAGGCGTGCTGATTTTCAGCGGCTCGCTGCCGGCCACGCGGCTTGCCGTGCAGGGACTCGATCCGGTGTTTCTGACCGTGGCGCGCGCGACGATCGCGGGCGTTCTCGGTCTTCTATTGTTGCTGGTGTTCCGCGAGACGCGGCCACAGCGCCGCGATCTGCTGCCGCTCGTGGTGGTCGCGCTCGGCGTCGTGGTCGGCTTTCCGTTGCTGACCGCGCTGGCGCTGCGGCATGTGAGCGCTGCGCATGCGGTCGTGTTCATCGGTTTGCTGCCGCTCGCCACCGCGATCTTCGGCGTGCTGCGCGGCGGCGAGCGGCCGCAGCCGGCGTTCTGGCTGTTCTCGGCGCTCGGCAGCGCGGCGGTGGCCGCGTTCGCGTTGCGGCACGGCATCGACGCGTCGCCGCTCGGCGACGCGCTGATGCTCGCGGCGATCATCGTGTGCGGGCTGGGCTACGCGGAAGGCGCGCGGCTGTCGCGTCACCTCGGCGGCTGGCAGGTGATTTCGTGGGCGCTCGTGCTGTCGCTGCCATTGATGCTGCCGCTCGCCTGGTGGACGCGCCCCGTGTCGTTCGACGGTGTCGGCGCCGCCGCACTGTGGGGACTCGCGTATGTGTCGCTCTTCAGCATGCTGATCGGCTTCGTGTTCTGGTACCGCGGACTCGCGCTCGGCGGTATCGCGGCGGTTGGTCAACTGCAGTTGCTGCAGCCGTTTTTCGGGCTTCTGCTCGCCGGCGTGCTGCTGCACGAACAGGTCCCGCCGTCGATGATCATCGTCACCGTGATCGTGGTCGCCTGCGTGGCGGGCGCTCGGCATTTTTCGCGCGGGGCGCCGGCGCGGCGGGCGGCCTGACGCGGCTCGACCAGCGCACGGCGAACAGTCTTTTTCACGATCGAATTGCGCGAGTCGTGGGTCGATATGTCATCATTTCGCAGATTGGCACAACCAGCGCCTTGCGCCGCGACTGACGATGACGACCGCTTTTGCCCAAACCGTCGAAGCCCGTTTTGCCGAACTCACGCCGACATCGAAACGCGTCGCCAGCTACATGCTCGCGAACCTCGACCGGCTCGGCCTCGAGACCGCCGACCAGATCGCGCAGCAAGCCGGCACCAGCGGCATTTCGGTCGGCCGCTTTCTGCGCAGCGTCGGCTATCGCAATCTCGACGATCTGAAACGCGAGCTGCGCGGCACGCAGCAGCGGCCCTGGCTGATTACGGACCGGCTCGACGCGTTCCGCCGCGGACCGAGCGACAGCACCCAAACCCGTGAGCCGCATGAACCGGGCGTCGCTGACGGCGCTTCGCCGCGCGACGAGGCGCTCGCCCAATCGCTCGAACTCGAGATCGGCGCGATCCAGCACGTATACGAACTCGCGCGCTCGCCGGCCTTCGCGCGCGTCGCCGAGCGCATCGCGAACGCCGATGCGGTCTATATCCTCGGCATCCAGTCGACGCGCGGTATCAGCAACGCGTTTTACAGCTACCTCGAATACATCCGCCCGCGCGTGTTCTATTCGGATGGCATGTCGGGTTCCTACGTCGATTCGTTGAACTCGGAGTTCAGCACGCCGTATCTGATCGTCACCGACACGCGCGCCTATTCGACGATCGCGCGACGCTTTTGCCAGGCGGCCTCGCAACGCGGTCTGCCGTTCGCGCTGGTCACCGATATCTACTGTCCGTGGGCGCGCGATTTCGACGGCGACCTGCTGCAGGTGAAGACCGACGTCGGTCAGTTCTGGGATTCGCTCGCGCCGCTGACGTGCCTGTTCAACCTGCTGATCTCGGCGGTCGTCGAACGGCGCGGACCGGCTATCGACGAACGCGTGGCGCGCAATCGCGAGTTGCAGAGCGAGTTCGACCAATTCGATCTTTGACCCGCTTCAAATCCGCGCCGGCCACAGGCATAGTGAAGGCTTCCACCAAACTGAGCCTGCCACGACCGGACCACGCATGAGTTCAACCCGCCCTCCGCTCGACGCCCCGCTGATCCGCGACGCCACCGAGGCCGACCTCCCCGCGATCCAGGCGATCTATGCGCATCACGTGCTGACCGGTGTCGCGTCGTTCGAAGAAACCCCGCCGTCCGTCGACGACCTGCGCACGCGGCTCGCAAGCGTGCGCAGCCACGGACTGCCGTATATGGTCGCGGAGATCGACGGCGAGGTCGCCGGCTATTGCTATGCGACGCCGTATCGCCCGCGCGCCGCCTATCGCAACACGATCGAAGACTCGATCTACGTGAACGACGCATATCGCGGACGCGGCATCGGACGCTTGCTGCTGCAGGCGCTGATCGATCGTTGCGAGACCGGACCGTGGCGTCAGATGATCGCGGTGATCGCCGATGGCGGCAGCGGCGGCTCGCTCTCATTGCATACGCAGCTCGGCTTCGAGCTGACCGGCACGTTGAAGGCGGTCGGCTACAAGCACGGCCGCTGGCTCGACACGACACTGATGCAACGCACGCTCGGCCGCGGCGCATCGACCGGGCCCGACGACGTTTCAAACGCGGCAGGCGGCACGCACGGGTAGTCCGCCGCGCGCATGGCGCGGCGTAGCAACCGCGACGCCGAAGACTAAACCTAACGCGCGCGCGGCAAACGCGCGAACAAGGTCGGATAGTCGATCACGAGGCCATCGCTATCCACGCGCATATTGGCGGTGAACTCGCGAAAAATGCCTTCGTAGCGGTACTCGCCATTCAACTCGATGCACGTGTATGCCTGCTCGGCGCGCGTAACCTGCAAGTCCGGCGTCGAGATGTACGCGACTTCGATCGGTTGACGTTCGCCCTCGGCTAGTTGCAGCCGGCGGATCGGCAACGTATTGGTGTACGGCGTCGCGGCGATATCGATATCGATGCAGCCCTCGATCGCACTCAGCGCGAGGCCGTGCCCGTCGTGCCAATGGCCTTCGCCATCGCCATGCAATTCCAGCTCCCCGCCGCCGACGATCTTCAGGTGCGCATAGCGCGTGCGCCAACGCGCGTCGCAGCGCACCGCGTAATGCAGCCCGTACGCCTTGCCATAGCGCTGCCCGATCACGACGCTTTCCACGGCGAAGCCGTCGTCGCGCGCATCGAATACCAGATGTTCGATGCCGTCGCCCTCTTCCGAGGCCCATCGTAATTCACGCATCGGCGTCTCCTCGCGAAACGGCGCAGTGGGCGCGCCGGCCTTTCATCGTAGCGCGAAAGTGCGCGCGCGAGTCAATCTCGACCCAGGCGCTTACGGCCGGCAAATAGCCAGTATCAACGCGCGAGATGCCTGAGTGTTGGCCGCTCGACTATGCTCGCGGTTTGTCGTGACTCCGAACCCGCCGCCGATGCACGCCGCCGCGACCGATGCCCCCTCTTCCTCGCTCAGTGCCCCGCTGCGCACGCTGCTGCGCAGCCTCGGTGAGATCGTGCTGCAATCGAACGCCTCGACCGGCGCGTGCATGCTCGGCGCGTGGCTGGTGAGCGAGCCGCGTCTCGTGTGCGCCGCGCTGCTCGGCGCGATCGCGGCCAACGTCAGCGCGATGCTCGCCGGTTCGGCCGACGCCGAGTTGCGTGCTGGCCTACTCGGCTTTAACGGCGCGCTCGCGGGCCTCGCCGCGTTCAGCTTCATCGGCGATCCGGCGCGCGCGTCGGCCGTCGCGATTCTTGCGGCGACGGCCACCGCATGGCTGCTGCGACCGTGGTCGCGCTGGTTGCGTGTGCGTGGGCTCGGTTATCTGTCGAGCCCGTGCCTGATCGTCACGTGGCTATGGTTGCCGCTGATCGCGAGCCGTTCCTTGTCGGCGGGTCCCGACGCCGCTCATCCGCTCGACGCGATGCGGTTCGTCAGCGGCGTGCTCGCGGGCGTTGCGCAGACCGGCTTCGCGTCGGGCGCGCCAGCGGGTGTGCTGGTGCTGCTCGGGATTGCCGCCGCCTCGCGCAAACACGCGCTCTATGCGCTGGGCGGCGCGACATTGGCGAGTGCGGCACACCTGTTGCTCGGCGCGCGCGTTGCTTCATTCGACGCCGGCCTGTGGGGGTTCAACGGTGCGCTGACCGCGCTCGCGCTAGCCGACTCGGGCTACGCGGCGATGCTCGGCGGCATCGCGATGTCGGTGCTGTTGCAAGCGGCCGCGCTGCATTGCGGTTGGCTTACGATGACCGCGCCGTTCGTGCTCGCAACGTGGAGCATGCAGTCGCTCGGGCGCCGCAGCGCGTAACGGATGGGTCGTGCGCTGTCGCCACCCGCACGGCATTGTGCGGTAGCATCCCAAGCCGGTTCCCGCGTCGCGCGGCCTCGCATTCAGCAACCTTCTTGCCTTGGCGATCAATCGCATGGCGCCGGAGTCAGTGCTGAAACACTCACTCCGGCCGACAGGAGACAGATATGTCATTCGCCCACTCACCCGCCGGCCGCATCGCCGAGACCGGTCCGCTGTCGGAAGCGGAACAGCAAACCCGCATCGATCTGGCCGCCGCCTATCGTCTCGCCGCGCTCAACGGTTGGGACGATCTGATCTACACACACATTTCCGCGAGCGTGCCCGGCGAACCGGGTCACTTCCTGATCAATCCGTTCGGCCTCGCGTTCGATGAGGTATGCGCGTCGAATCTCGTGAAAATCGACATCGCGGGCAATATCGTCGGCGCCAGCGAACATCCGGTGAATGCCACGGGCTTTGCGCTGCACGCGGCCGTGCATGCCGCGCGCGACGACGCGTTCTGTGTGATGCATCTGCATAACACCGCGGGCGTGGCCGTGTCCGCGCAGCCGGAAGGATTGCTGCCGGCGTCGCAGCACGCGCTGCGCTTTTACGGCCAGCTTGCATATCACGACTACGAAGGCCTCGCGTTCACGCCGGCCGAAGGCGAGCGCCTCGTCGCACATCTCGCCGATCACCCCGCGATGCTATTGCGCAATCACGGCACGCTGACGCTCGGACGCACGGTTGCCGAAGCTTATGTGCTGATGGCGACGCTGCTGAAAGCCTGTGAAATCCAGATTCAGGGGCAAAGCTGCGGCGCGCCGCTGGTCGTGCCGAGCGACGCGGTCGCCGCGCGCACGGCGGAGCAGCTCTACGATGGCGGCGCGATCGAAGGCGCGCTCGAATGGCCCGCGCTGCTGCGCAAGCTCGATCGACTCGATCGGGGCTATCGCGCCTGAACGCCCGAGCCGGTCCGCTTCATTCCAGTCCCAACTCTCAACCCCGCGGAGCAACGTCATGCCCACGTTTCATATCGAACTCTTCGAAGGCCGTACGCTGGAACAGAAACGCCAGTTCGTCGAAGCGATCACGAAAGCCACCTGCGAATCGCTCGGCGTCGAGCCGAATTCGGTCGACATCATCCTGACCGACGTGAAGCGCGAAAACTGGGCGACGGGTGGGCGTCTGTGGTCGGAGGCCTGATCGACCCGGAAAAGCGCTGGCGAGACCAGCGCTTCGATGCATAGAAACGAGGCATCGAAAAAAAAGCTGCGCACGTGAGGTGCGCAGCTTTCGAGGCTTACAACGCGAAAAAAAACGCGTCGATGTGGCGGCAAAACAACGCGCCGCCACGTGTTCAGTAACTGTTTAGAACTTGTGGATGATACCCACGCCGACAGCGGTCTGGCTGCGCGACGACGACGGCGAACCGTTTTGGCCGTCGCCGATGCTTGCCACTGCGTTGATGATCGACTTGCCGTTGCCCGACAGCGTCTGACCGCTAGCGCGCTGATACGCTTCGAGTGCGTACAGGCCGGTGCGCTTGGACAGCGTGTAGTACTGCGACAGGTTGAACTGGTTGTAGGTAGCCGTGCTCTGAATGCCGTTCGACGACGTTGCACGGGTGTAGCTATAGCCAGCGGCCACATCCAGCACCGAGATCGGCTTCCAGTGCAGCACTGCGCCACCGGTATTCCAGATCTGCGTGTCGTGGAACAGCGAAGCTTGGCCCGCAGTGTATTGAACGTTCGAGTATGCGAACGAAACGTCCCACTGCGAGTTGAACGCGTAACCACCCGTCACAGCAACACGCTGCTGCTTCGCGGCGGTCTGGAAGCCGTTGTTGATTGCCGAGACGGACGGCTGAGCGCCGTTGTTCGACGCCGTCGAATTCCACGCCGGGGTGCCAACGGTTGCCGCGTTGTCGATGCGCTGGATACCAGCCGCGATACCGATCGGGCCGTTCAGGTACTGTGCCGCCACGCTCCACGTTTGGCCGGCCGCGAAGCTGCCCGCGTTGCCGCCCAGTGCGTACGAACCGCTAACCGTCAGACCGCCAAAGCTCGGCGACGTATAGACCAGTTGGTTGTTCACGCGGAACGTCGTATCCAGCGAGTCGATATCACCCGGATGCGCACCGTATGCACCGGTCAGCCACGTGGTCGGGCTGTACGGCGAGAGCAACGTGTAGTACGAGGTATAACCGCGGCCTGCCGTCAGCGTACCGAACTGCGCGTTCGTCAGACCGACCCATGCCTGGCGGTTGAATGCCAGACCCGACACGGCTTGCGCGCCAGTTGCGCTGTTAAAGCCTTCTTCCAATTGGAAAATGGTCTTCGTGCCGCCACCCAGATCTTCCGAGCCCTTCAAACCGAAACGGCTGCCTGCCCAGATGCCGTTGATCATCTTGACTTGCGAGCTGCCGGGGACGGTCTGCGGTTTCGCTGCCGTGGTCAGCGATGCCGAGCTGTTCTGCCAACCCAGGCCCGTATCGACGATACCGTAAAGCGTCACGCTGCTTTGCGCATGTGCGCCCAGGGCGACCAACCCCAAGGCCGAAGCTAAGAGAGTCTTTTTCATTTCTACTCCGTTGTTAAAAACTTTCAGACGCGGCCCATACAAGCACCGCCGAGTGTGGATAAAACGCTTTATTTGGAATCAGAACACCGGATGGCCGTTGATGACGCTCGGCAGCCAGGTCGAGAACCACGGTACATAGGTGACTATATTGATGGCCGAGAAGATAGCGAGGTAATACGGCCAAGCCACCTTAGTAGTTTCCCCTATAGACACATTCCCAATCGCACAACCGATGAACTGCACGGAACCAATCGGCGGATGCACGAGACCCAATGCGCAGTTCAGCAGGATCATGATGCCGAACTGAACCGGGCCCACGCCGTTGTGCATCGCCATCGGCAGGAACAGCGGGGTCGTGATCAGGATGTGCGCCGCCATGTCGACGAACGTACCGAGGAACACCTGAATCACGTTGATGTACAACAACATCAGCCACGGCAGCGAGGTCGCGCCGTCGAGCATGCGTTCGATCGCGTCCGGGATCTCCAGATAGGCCATCTGGAAGCGCAGCATGTTCGACACGCCGATCAGCAGCAGCACCACGCCGGTCGTTTTCGCGGCCTTGCCGAGCGCATGGCCGAGCTTCTTCAGCGTCAGCGTGCGATACACGACGATGGTCAATATCAGCGAATAACCCACGGCGATCGCGGCCGCCTCAGTCGCAGTGGCGATACCGCGCGCCACGCAGAACAGAATGATCGCGATGACCATCAGACCCGGCACCGCGCCGATGAACGTACGCAGCACCGCCATCCAGCCCGGGAAACGCTGCAATTGGGTCGAACCGTCGGGACGGCGCGGATAGCCGAACTTGACGGCCTGCCAGTAAGCGGCGATCAGTACGAGGCCCATCACCCACAGCACCGGCAACAGACCCGAGAACAGCAGATCGCCGATCGACACGCCGCTCATCTGCTTGCCGTTCAGCACGCCGCTAACGCCTTGCGCCGCGAACGCGTAGATGATCATATTGGTCGACGTCGGCATCAGTGCGCCGGCGAGCGACGAGTGCGTGGTCACGTTGACCGCGTAGGCGGCGCTATAGCCTTCGCGCTTCATCAGCGGGATCACCACGCCGCCCATTGCCGACGTATCCGCGGTCGGCGAACCCGACACGCCGCCGAACAGAGTACAGGCGACCACGTTGGCCATGCCGAGGCCGCCGCGGAAATGGCCGACCGTGGCCTGCGCGAAGCGCAGGATGCGGTCGGCGATGCCGCCGTGGAGCATCAGCTCGCCGGAGAAGATGAAGAACGGCACCGCGAGGAACGAGAAACCGTTCATGCCGGAGATCATCGACTGCATCGCAGTCGCGGTCGGCAGACCTTCGAACAGATACGTCAGGACGCAGGACAGGCCCAGCGCGAATGAAACCGGAACCCCTAGAAAGAGGAAAACCAGAAAACTGACGGTAAGGAGGGCAAGTTCCATGATGGCTCTACTTTTATTCCGTGGCGGAGAGTTCGAGCGCTGGCTCTTCCCGTTTCCCGGCAAAGAGCTCGAGCAGATGCTCGATCGAGAACAACGCGATGCACACGCTCGCGAAGATCGGGATGCAGTAGCGCACGCCTTCCGGCACGCCGATGATCGGAATGCGGTCGCCCATCGTGGTTTCGGCCATCTCGAAGCAACCGACGAAAACGGCCACTGCGAAAGCAATCAGGCAGAGGTGCTGAATCCCTTTCGCGATCACCTGGCCCTTCTCGGGCAATTTCTTGACGAGCGAGTCGAGTCCGATGTGACCGCCCTCGCGAACCTTCAGTGCGGCGCCGAACATCGCGATCAGGATCACCAGCAACAATGCGATGGGCTCAACGTAATCGGGTGCGTCGCTAAACACGTAGCGCATCACCACGCTATAAATCACGAGCAGGCAAAGTGCGGCGAGGCTAACCGACGCCACGACCAGCAGCACGCGAAAAAGAAAATCATTTGGGCGTTTCAGGAAACTCATGACCCTGTCCTTGCTTACGTCCGACCTGTGCTTGAAATTCAGCCGTCCCGACGCGATCCGCGCACGCGAAACCGCGCGGCGGAATGTCTCGCGAGTTTCCTCGCGGACCATTCACGCCGCTGCTTCGACAAACGTTGCTATTGCTGATTGCGCCCGGGACGCGAGACTTACTTGATTGCCTGGATCTCGTCGACGATCTGCTTCATCTGCGGGGTCTTTTCGTACTTCGTCCACACAGGCTGCATCACCTTCACGAAAGCCGCACGGTCGATCTGCGAAGCCGCGACCACCGTTGCGCCGCCCTTCGTGACGGTCTTCTGCGCGTCGGCTTCACGCGCGGTCCACAGCTTCTGGTAGCACGGCACCGAGTCAGCCGCGGCCTTCTTGATGATCTGCTGCTCTTGCGGCGACAGCGTGTCCCACACCTTCTTCGAGAACACCAGCACTTCGGGGGTCATCGAATGCTGGGTTTCCGAGTAGACCTGAGCGACTTCGAAGTGCTTGGTTTCTTCGTATGACGGGATGTTGTTTTCGGCGCCGTCGACGAGGCCGGTCTTCAGGCCCGTATAGACTTCCGAGAACGGCATCGGCGTCGGCGTGCCGCCCATTGCCTTGATTTCGTCGACCATCAGGTCGGACGGCTGCACGCGAACCTTCAGGCCCTTCATGTCTGCCGGCGACTTGATCGCCTTCTTCGCGTACATCGAGCGTGCGCCGCTCTCGTAGAACGTCAGCGCGATCATGCCCTTCGCGGTGAACGCGTCGAGGATCTTCTGGCCTTCCGGACCGTACATGACCTTGCGGAAATGATCGACGTCGCGGAACAGGAACGGCAGCGACGGGATCATCGATTCCGGCACGATTTCGTTGAACGCAGCACCGTTCGCGCGCGTCATGTCGAGCGCACCGATACGAACCTGGTCGATCGTGTCGTTTTCCGAGCCGAGCGCGCTGTTGCCGAACACCTTCACGGAGTCCTTGCCGTCGGTCGCCTTGCTGATCTGCTCGCCCATGTACTTCACGGCCATGTTGGTCGGGAAGGTGTCGCCGTGCACATCGGCAACGCGGAACACGCGTGCTTCAGCCGACATCGTGCTGAACGCCAACGCCGCGGCTGCGACGATCATCGAACTACGGGAAGAGGCAAACTTCTTGTTCATCGTGACATTCCTTGAAAAAAGACCATCCCAGCGACAGCGGATGTGACATGGTTTTGACGCGTCTCCGGCTTCGCGCCCGCCGCCTTCGCAGGTGCGGGCGCTGGCCGTACTGGCTGTGCAACTTCCCCGGCACAGTTGACCCAGCACTCCAGTCGATAGCTCGACTACTTACTTCAATCACGCCGGCCGGCTTCCGACATGCATGCGGCATCGACCACAGCCGCACAATTGACCTGAAAACCTACCGAGTTGCACTTGTCACACAAACACAGAAAGCCGTTTGTTGGGACTTATATGTTGTACGACGACATACGAAGTCTATAAAAGGGGTTTTAACTTGTACAGACGGTATTTACCCGCATCGAGAAAAGCGCCGGCACCTATGACCGGCATCGCACGCCGCCAAGCCCCGCGCCGTCTGGCGCTGAATGAGAGCGAATTGCCATGGGTCTCCGGCATTGTTGTATTTTTGCCGAACAAAGAGCGGGAGCATGGTCTTCCGCCAAATGTTGTATGACGAGTGACGAATAAAGGGCCACACGAATGACCGCGAAAATGAAAACGCCGGGAGAAAAACTTCGTCCCGGCGCATGTCTCATGTAAGCAAGATTACAGTTGGCCCGCGAATTCGGGCTCAGGCAGCCCGCTCACGCCAGGCCGCAGCGCGAACACATGGCCGTCGTGCTCGCTCGCGCCGTTGGCCGGGCGAATCGACGTGACGAACAGCGTATCGAGATCGCGGCCGCCGAACGCGCACATCGCAGGCTTGATGGCCGGCACTGGAATCTGCCGGTCGAGCTTGCCCTGCGGCGTGAAACGCAGCAGCAGACCGGCGTCGTTCGCGCAAATCCAGTAGCAGCCGTCCGCATCGACCGCCGCGCCGTCCGGACGGCCCGAATAGTGATGCAGATCGGCGAACACGCGGCGGTTGCGCGGCTCGCCGGTGTCGACGTCATAGTCGAACGCCCAGATCAGCCGGCGCAGCGGGTGCGAGTCGGACAGATACATCGTCGTGCCGTCCGGCGACCAGCCGAGGCCGTTCTGCGTGATCAGCGAATCGACGACCGGCGCCGACAGCACGCCCTTCTCATCGAAGCGGTACAGCGCGCCGCCCGGGATCGCCGCCGCCATGTTCATCACCATGGTGCCGGCCCAGAAGCGCCCTTGCCTATCGCAACGGCCGTCGTTGAAACGCATGCCGCCATGCGGGAATTCAGGCGCCGCGAGCTTGCGCAGCGACGCTGTCAGCGGCTCGCCGCCCGGCGCATTCGACGCGTCGGCGAGCGCGACCGCGAACAAGCCGGTCTCGCAGCCGGCGAGCACGGTGCCAGCGTGATCGAACGCGATACAGGCAACCTGCTCCGGCAGTTGCCATTCGGTGCGCTTGCCGGTTTCGAGCGAGCCGCGCACGATTTTCCTCGCCGGAATATCGACCCAGTACAGCGCCTGCTCGGCCGCGCGCCAGAGCGGGCTTTCACCGGTGGCCGCGGGCAACGGACCGGCCGCTTCGAAGCGTTCCACTTGCGGATTCGCGCTCATTATTTAGGCTCCCGCTTCGGCTCCATTGGACCGGCGAGCACGAACGGGCCGCCCTGGTACAGCTGGGTCGGGTCGTCGAAGCGCGTGTCGGGGGCGCTCGGCGGGAACAGGTGTTCGAACTGCGCCGAGCTGTCTTGCGGACGGTAGCCGAGGAACGCGGCGTTCGTGTTGTCGACCCACGCGGTGCGGTTGTTCGACACGCCGTAGACGATCACGTGGCCGACGCGGTTCGTGAACAGCGAGCAGCGCACGAGCTCGATGAAGTCGCGGTAGCTCAGATACGTGACGAGCATGCGCGCGGTCTTCGGCTGCTCGAACGACGAGCCGATCCGCAGACACACGGTTTCGAGGCCGAAGCGGTCGAAGTAGTAGCGCGACAGCGATTCGCCGAAGCACTTCGACACGCCATACATGCCGTCCGGACGCAGCGGCGCGTCGGTGCCGAGCACCGACGTCACCGGATGGAAACCCACCGCGTGATTCGAGCTCGCGTAGACGATGCGCTTCACGCCGTGCTTTTGCGCCGACGAGTACACGTTGTACAGGCCGCGGATATTCGCTTCGAGGATGTCTTCGAACGGCGCTTCGACGGAAATGCCGCCGAGATGCACCACCGCGTCCACGCCTTCGAGCAGCGCGTGCACGGCCGCTGCATCGGCGAGATCGACGACGGCGGCTTCCTCGTGCGCGGCGACTTCGCCGAGCGGCGCGATATCGGATACGCGCACGATGTCGGCCCACTGCGCGAGCGCGGGACGCAGTTGCTTGCCGAGGTTGCCCGCGGCGCCAGTGAGCAGCAGACGGCGGAAGGGTTTCTTTGCCGCGGAGCGGTCAACGTTCAAATCGGTCATATATCTTTGCTGTTGTGATTGCGATCGGGTCTTCTGAACGGAAAAGCGAGCGCCGGTTGGACCGGCGCTCGCCTGAGATTGGATGGTGCGGGTTGCCTGATCAGGTCACCGGCGCCGGGTTGAAGAGGGTCAACGCATTGTGCAGCCCGAGCTTCTCCGCGCAAGTTTCCTTGCGGCCGCTCGCGACATCGAGCATCAGGCGGAACAGTTCCCAGCCCACCTCCTCGATGCTGGACTGGCCGGTCGCGATCGTGCCGGCGTTGATGTCCATCAGATCATGCCAGCGACGCGCGAGGTCCGAACGCGTCGCCACCTTGATGACTGGCACTTCGGCGAGGCTGTACGGCGTGCCGCGGCCGGTCGTGAACACGTGCAGCGTGATGCCCGACGCAACCTGCAGCGTGCCGCAGATGAAGTCGCTTGCCGGCGTCGCCGCGTAGATCAGGCCCTTCTGATTGACTTTCTCACCGGGCGACAGCACGCCGGAGATCGCCGAGTTGCCCGACTTGATGATCGAGCCCATCGCCTTTTCGACGATGTTCGACAGGCCGCCCTTCTTGTTGCCGGGCGTCGTGTTCGCACTGCGGTCCGCGCCGCCGCGCTTCAGGTAATCGTCGTACCACTGCATCTCGCGGATGATCGCCGCCGCGACGTCCGCGTTGGCCGCGCGCGCGGTCAGCTGATCGACGCCGTCGCGCACTTCGGTGACTTCCGAGAACATCACGGTCGCCCCGGCGCGCACCAGCAGGTCGGTCGCGAAGCCGACGGCCGGGTTCGCGGTCAGGCCCGAGAACGCGTCGCTGCCGCCGCACTGCACGCCGATCACCAGATCCGACGCCGGACAGGTTTCGCGACGACGGTTGTTCAGGCGCTTCAGATGCCCTTCGGCCATCCTCATGATCGACGTGATCATCGACTGGAAGCCGACGTGCGATTCGTCCTGCAGCACCACGACGTCGCCGTTCTGGTCCAGCGCGACATCGCCGATGTCGGCGACGTCGTCGACCACTGCTGCCGCGGCGATCGGAATCGTGCCCGGCGGCATCAGACGCTCGGGCTGCAGTTTCTCGCAGCCGAGGCTCACCATCATCACTTCGCCGCCGAAGTTCGGGTTCAGCGCGATGTTGCGCACGGTGCGGATCGGCACCATCGCGTCGGGCGCGTCGATCGCGACGCCGCAGCCGTAGGTGTGGCCGAGGCTCACGACATCGTCGACATTCGGATATTTCGGCAGCAGTTCGGCCTTGATGCGCGTGACCGCATGTTGCACGACGTCGGCGACGCACTGCACGGTGGTCGTGATCGCCAGGATGTTGCGCGTGCCCACCGAGCCGTCCGAGTTACGGTAGCCCTCGAACGTGTAGCCTTCGAGCGGCGGCATGTCCGGCGCCCTGGTCGTGGCGATCGGCAGGTCTTCGAGTCCGGGCGGGCTCGGCATGCGGATCACGTGCTCGTTGATCCAGCTGCCCTTCGGCAGCGGCTTCAGCGCATAACCGATCACGACGTTGTAGCGGATGACATCGTCGCCTTCGGCGAGATCGGCCAGCGCGACCTTGTGGCCCTGCGGCACACGCTCGCGCAGCCTGAGCCCATCGGCAAATACCGCGCCCTCGCCCAAACCGCCGTCGTTGACGACGATCGCGACATTGTCATTGGGATGAACGCGGATGTAGAGCGGAGTTTGTTCCATTGATCAATCCTTGAGGCGTGATAGGCCTGCTTCGGCAGCAATCATACGTCATCCTACAACGGTAAAGTTTGCTCGGATGTTCCGTATTTACCCTATAGACAGCATTATGCCGTTAGGACCCCGTTGAGTTACGGGATTCGTTGTTGTACGATGACGTATAAGAAATCTGTTTTTCCAAGATTTTCTACTAGTACGACGTCTGTCGTACTAGTTGGATCCTACTAACGACCCATCCGACGCCGGGATATTTAGATCATGACGACACCGCAGGAACTCAAGCAGATCGTTTCGGAAGGCCTCCTGTCCTTCCCCGTCACCGACTTCGACGCTAACGGCGACTTCCGCGCCAACACTTACGCAGAGCGCCTCGAATGGCTCGCTCCGTACGGCGCTTCGGCGCTGTTCGTCGCCGGCGGCACGGGCGAATTCTTCTCGCTGACGCAAGACGACTACACGCAAGTCGTCAAGACCGCGGTCGAAGTCTGCAAGGGCAAGGTACCGATCCTCGCCGGCGCAGGCGGCCCGACCCGCGTGGCGATCGCCTACGCGAAGGAAGCGCAGCGCCTCGGCGCCCACGGCATCCTGCTGATGCCGCACTACCTGACCGAAGCAAGCCAGGACGGTATCGCCGCGCACGCCGAAGAGGTCTGCAAGTCCGTTCCGGGCATGGGCGTGATCATCTACAACCGCGCGAACTCGAAGCTCAACGCCGACATGCTCGAGCGTCTGGCCGACCGTTGCCCGAACCTGATCGGCTTCAAGGACGGCGTGGGCGAGATCGAAAACATGGTGACGATCCGCCGCCGCCTCGGCGAGCGCTTCTCGTACCTCGGCGGCCTGCCGACCGCGGAAGTCTACGCTGCCGCGTACAAGGCGCTGGGCGTGCCGGTGTACTCGTCGGCGGTGTTCAACTTCATCCCGAAGACGGCGATGGAGTTCTACCGCGCGATCGCCGCTGACGACCACGCAACGACCGGCAAGCTGATCGACGAATTCTTCCTGCCGTACCTGAAGATCCGCAACCGCCGCGCAGGCTATGCGGTCAGCATCGTCAAGGCTGGCGCGAAGCTGGTCGGCCACGACGCAGGTCCGGTGCGCGCACCGCTGACCGACCTGACGCCGGAAGAACTGGAACAGCTCGACGCGCTGATCAAGAAGCTCGGACCGCAGTAACGCACCGGCGTCGGGCTTCGAGCGAAGAAGCTCGCGAGCCTCATCGACGAGGGCTGCATAGACGGCCCCGTTGCGAACGCCCGGCACGGCAAAGTTGCCGGGCGTTCGTGCATTTGCGCGACAGGCAGGTGGTCTGCGGACCGCCCGGCGCAGCGACCACACCTCGCCCAACAATACAGGAGATGACCCATGGACTTGAGCCGCACGGCCAGTTCCACCGACGCCGCCGCTAGCGCGGCACGCAGCAAGGTCCGCTACGGAATTCTGGCGCTGATCTTCGTGATCACCACCCTCAACTATGCCGACCGCGCGACGCTGTCCGTCACCGGTTCCGCGATGCGCACCGCGTTCAGCCTCGACGCGATCCGCATGGGCTATATCTTTTCCGCATTCAGCTGGGCCTACGTGCTGTCGCAACTGCCGGCCGGCTGGCTGCTCGACCGTTTCGGCGCGCGCCGCGTGTACGCGGCGAGCATCTTCTCGTGGTCGCTGTTCACGCTGCTGCAAAGCTCGGTCGGCCTGCTCGGCAGCGCCGGTGCGGCGATCACCGCGCTGTTCGTGCTGCGCTTCGTGATGGGCGCGGCGGAGTCGCCGGCGTTTCCGGCGAACGCGAAGGTGGTCGCGAGCTGGTTCCCGACCACCGAGCGCGGCACCGCGTCGGCGATCTTCAACGCCGCGCAATACTTCGCCGCGGTCGTGTTTACGCCGCTGATGGCGTGGCTCACGCATGCGTTCGGCTGGGAGACGGTCTACGTCGTGATGGGCGTGGTCGGGCTGCTGCTCGCGCTGACGTGGCTGAAGGTCATGAAGAATCCCGCCGATCACCCGGGCGTGTCGCGCGCCGAGCTCGAGTACATCGAGCAAGGCGGCGGCCTCGTCAGCGGTGCGCGCAAGACGCGTCCGGACGACGTCTCGAAGACCGGCGGCTGGACGCTCGTGCGTCAGTTGCTCGGTAACCGCATGCTGCTCGGCGTCTATCTCGCGCAGTACTGCATCAACGTGCTGACCTACTTCTTCCTGACGTGGTTTCCGATCTACCTCGTGCAGGCGCGTGGCATGACGATCCTGAAGGCGGGACTCGTGGCCTCGCTGCCGGCGATCTGCGGCTTTCTCGGCGGCGTGCTCGGCGGCGTGCTGTCGGACGGGTTGATCCGCCGCGGCTGGTCATTGACCGTCGCGCGCAAGGTGCCGATCGTCGGCGGCATGCTGCTGTCGACCTGCATCATCGGCTGCAACTACGTGTCGACCGACTGGATCGTCGTGGCGCTGATGTCGCTCGCGTTCTTCGGCAAGGGCATCGGCGCGCTCGGCTGGGCCGTCGTCGCCGACACGGCGCCGAAGGAAGCGCTCGGTCTGTCCGGCGCGATCTTCAATATGTTCGGCAACATCGCCGGCATCGTGACGCCGATCGTGATCGGTTATCTGGTCGCGCGCTCGGGCTCGTTCAATGGCGCGCTGGTGTTCGTCGGCGCGAACGCGCTGATGACGGTGATCAGCTATCTGGTGATCGTCAAGGACATCCGGCGAGTCGAGTTGCGCTCGGCGTGAGCCAGTTATAGGCTCAGTTATCGTTCCGGTTATCGTACTTCCGGCCGGCGGACGCCCGGCACCTCGCGCGAGCCGTGCGCACCGAGGCGCCAAACTTCAGGCATCCGCCGATATATGTGACAATCGCGCCGAATTCGATTCGGCGCTTATATAATCAGTCGTCAGACGACGATATAATAAAAATGCAGGATTCCCCGCGATTTTTCAAACAAGGAGCGTTTTCGATGGCTACACCACTAGCATCCGCGGCACCGCCACGACGCGCTCGCAATCTTGCCGAGTTCGTCGTCAATTACGTCACCGAGCAGATCGCGGCCAACGTGCTGAAGCCGGGCGACAAACTCCCGACCGAATCGCAGCTGATGAACACGCTCAGCGTGAGCCGCACGGTGATCCGCGAGGCAATCTCCCGCCTGCAGGCAGGCAAAATCATCGAGACGCGGCACGGTATCGGCAGCTTCGTGCTCGAGCCGCAGCGCGAAAAACTCGGCATCGACATGGTGCCCGCCACCACGCTGCGCGACGTGCTGTCCATTCTGGAACTGCGCATCAGCCTCGAAACCGAATGCGCCGGTCTTGCCGCGCAACGCGCGAAACCGGACGACCTCGCGCACATGCGTACCGCACTCGACGCGATCGAGGCCACGCGTCACAACGGACTCGACAGCGTGGAGGCCGACCTGCAGTTCCACATCTCGGTCGCGCGCGCAACCGGCAACCGCTATTTCGTCGACATCCTGTCGCAGATGGGCAGCGCACTGATTCCGCGCAACCGGCTCGACTCGGCCGGCATCGCGCGCGCCGATCCTGATGCATATCTGTCGCTCGTGAATCTCGAGCATGAAAGCATCCTCGAGGCGATCAGCCGGCACGACGCCGAAGGCGCACGGGCGGCGATGCGCATGCATCTGTCGAATAGCCGCGAGCGGCTGCGTCGCGCGAATGAAGCGAACGACGCGAACAACTGATTTTCACGAAGCACGCGGGCGAAAAAAATGGCCGGGAAACTCCCGGCCATTTTTTTTTTGTGATTGCAACCGCCCTTCCCTTCGATGCGCGCCCATGCCCATATTGGCGCCAGGCGCGCATCCGTTCAGGACGGCGTCACACGATTAACCGCGCGTGAGTTCGCCATCGCGACGACGCCACAGTTCCAGCGGGTTGCCGTCGGCCAGCGTTTGCGGCAGCAGCTCGGCCGGGAAGTCCTGGTAGCAGACGGGGCGCAGGAAGCGGTCGATCGAGGTGGTGCCAACCGAGGTCGCGCGGCTGTCCGACGTTGCCGGGAACGGGCCGCCGTGGACCATCGCGTGACACACTTCGACGCCAGTCGGGAAACCGTTGACCAGAATGCGGCCGGCCTTGCGCTCGAGAATCGGCACCAGCTTCTTCGCAGCCGCCACGTCGGCGCTGTCCATCTGCAGCGTCGCGGTTAGTTGGCCGGTGAAGTGCTCGGCGACCTTCAGCATTTCCTGCTCGTCCTTGCAGCGGATGATCGTCGACACCGGGCCGAACACTTCGTCTTCGAGCGCCGGGTTCGCGAGGAACGTCTGCGCGTCGGTCACGAACAGCGCCGCGCAAGCCTGGGTCGGGCCGGTAGCGGCGACGCCGCGTGCCACGACTTCGACACCCCTGGTTGCAGCCAGCTTGCCTTCGCCGTCTTCATACGCGGCGTGGATGCCCGAAGTCAGCATGGTCTGCGCCGGCTTGGCGGCGAGCGCTTCCGATGCTGTCGCGACGAAGCCCTTCAGCGCGTCGCTGTCGATCGCGATCGCGAGACCCGGGTTCGTGCAGAACTGGCCCGCGCCGAGCACGAGCGAGTCGACGAAACCGCGCGCGATGCTGTCGCCGCGTGCAGTCAGAGCGTTCGGCAGCAAAAACACCGGGTTGATGCTGCTCATTTCGGCGTAGACGGGGATCGGCTCCGGACGTGCCGCCGCGACGCGCATCAGCGACGTGCCGCCCGCGCGCGAACCGGTGAAGCCGACCGCCTTGATGGCCGGGTGCGCAACCAGCGCCTCGCCGACCGAGTTACCCGCACCGACGATCATCGAGAACACGCCTTCGGGCAGATCCATTTCCTGCGCGACGCGCTGGATCACACGACCGACCAGCTCCGAGGTGCCGAGGTGCGCGCGGTGCGCCTTCACGACGACCGGGCAGCCGGCAGCGAGCGCCGCGGCGGTGTCGCCACCCGCCACCGAGAACGCGAGCGGGAAGTTGCTCGCGCCGAACACGGCGACCGGGCCGAGCGCGATCTTCTGCATGCGCAGATCCGAGCGCGGCAACGGCTTGCGTTCCGGCAGCGGCGAATCGAGCGTGGCGTTGAGCCACTGGCCCGCACGCACGGTTTGCGCGAACAGCTTCAACTGGCCGGTGGTGCGGCCGCGTTCGCCTTCCAGACGCGCCTTCGGCAGGCCCGATTCAGCCATCGCGCGTTCGATCAGCTCGTCGCCGAGCGCGGTGATGCCGTCCGCGATACGATCCAGAAACTCGGCGCGCACTGCGAGCGGCAGTTGACGGTAGGCGTCGAACGCCTGTTGCGCGAGCGCGCAGGCCTGCTCGACGTTCTCGACGGTGCCGCTGCCGAACACCGGCTCGGCAATCTCGGAACCCGTGGCAGGATTGAACGCGCGCAGCGGTTTTTCTTCGCCGCGCACTGTTTTGCGACCGATCAGCATTTCACCGGTAATGGGCATTTTGGCTTTCCTTGAATGAAGGCTTCAGATATAGGTCATCCTACAACATTGCGGGGGCTCGATGCAACCCGAAACGCTTGTCGGACAGGCTCATTCGGGTTTACACGACCGTTACAACCAAGGGGCTCAGTGCTAATCTGCCATAGTCATACGACGACTTATAACCTCGCATTCTGCGTGGTTTATTGCCGTCGTCGAAGCTTTGTTCCCGATCCATCGTAGTTCGAGGAGACACCGCATGCCCGCCGTCACGCCTTACGAATCCTTGCCCAACCGCTTCCGGCGCGCGGTGCGCGAGGGAAAAACCCAGATCGGCTGTTGGGCATCGCTTGCCAGCCCGATCGCCACTGAACTGCTGGGCACGGTCGGCTTCGACTGGATGCTGCTGGACGCCGAACACGCGCCCAACGACGTGCTCACGCTGATCCCCCAGTTGATGGCGCTCAAGGACAGCGGCAGCGCGCCGGTCGTCCGACCACCGGCTAACGACAGCGTCGTGATCAAACGATTCCTCGACAGCGGCTTCTCGAACTTTCTCGTGCCGTTCGTCGACAGTGCTGACGACGCGGCCCGCGCGGTCGCGGCAACGCGCTATCCGCCGCAGGGCATCCGCGGCGTGTCGGTCGGCCATCGCGGCAACCGCTATGGCACCGTGCCCGACTACTTTGCGCTCGCCAACGACAATATCTGCGTGATCCCGCAGATCGAAAGCCGCAAGGCAGTCGAGGCGATCGACAGCATTCTCGCGGTGGACGGCATCGACGCGGTCTTCATCGGTCCGTCCGACCTCGCGGCATCGTATGGCCACCTCGGCAACGCGAGCCATCCGGACGTGCAGCAGGCGATCGCGCATGTGTTCGAGCGCGCGCGGGCGGCAGGCAAGTCGAGCGGCATTCTCGCGCCGGTGCAGGCCGACGCGGAACGTTATCTGTCGTTGGGCGCGCGCGTCGTCGCCGTCTGCGCGGATCTCGGGCTGCTCAAGGGCGCCGCTCAAGCGGCGCAGAAACACTTCATGCAGAAACCGGCGGGCGAAGCTTGAACGCGGCCGCCACGAAATCTTCGGAGCATTCCATGAAAAAAGCAGGCTTTATCGGACTCGGCATCATGGGCAAGCCCATGGCCGCCAACCTTCTGAAAAACGGCGTGTCGCTGGCGGCGTTCACGCGTAGCGGCGTGCCCGCGGAACTGACGCAGGCCGGCGCCGTCGCATGCGAGAACCCCGCCGCGGTCGCAGCCAACGCGGACGTGATCTTCGTCATGGTGCCGGACACGCCGGACGTCGAGCGCGTGCTGTTCGGCGAGAACGGCCTCGCGAGCGCGCTACGCGCCGGCCAGACCGTCGTCGACATGAGCTCGATCTCGCCGATGGCGACCCGCGAGTTCGCGGCGCGCGTGCGCGAAACCGGCGCCGACTATCTTGACGCGCCGGTCTCGGGCGGTGAAGTCGGCGCGAAGGCCGGCTCGCTGACCATCATGGTCGGCGGCGAACAGGCCACGTTCGACAGCGTGAAGCCCATGTTCGACATGATGGGCAAGAACGTCACGCTGATCGGCGCGGTCGGCGCGGGCCAGGTGTGCAAGGTGGCCAACCAGGTGATCGTCGCGGCGACCATCGAAGCGGTCGGCGAAGCGCTGCTGCTCGCGTCGAAGGCGGGTGTCGATCCGGCGCGCGTGCGTGAGGCGCTGATGGGCGGCTTTGCGTCGTCGCGCATTCTCGAAGTGCACGGCGAGCGCATGACCAGGCGCACGTTCGATCCGGGCTTCCGCATCGAGCTGCACCAGAAGGATCTGAACCTCGCGCTGTCGACCGCGCAGGCGCTCGGCGTGTCGCTGCCGAACACCGCCACCTGCCAGGCGCTGTTCAACGCGTGCGTCGCGCACGGCGGCAAGGCGTGGGACCACTCGGCGATGGTGCGCGCGCTCGAAGTGCTCGCGAATCACGAGATTGGGCAGAAGGCTGCTTGATTTGATGTAGGTTCGAACTCGTTGCAATCGGGTTGTCCGTCGGTGTTCATGTGACCGATGGACGGCTCGATTGCATTTTGCATTTCTGGGGGTCGTGCGAAGTTCGCACGTGATGCCCTTTCCCTCTTCGGGGCCGTAGGGCTCTTTCGCCGCGTGACGCGACACGTTCGTATCGTGTTTGGCGATGGCGACTCCCCGTCCCGTGTCTCCTCGGATTGCCGTCTGCTCCGGTGCGTTAAGCCGCGTGGCTAGTGCATGACCACGAGCGATATGCAGTCAATGACTCGCAGCTCATCGGATTAATGGGACACAAGAATCATCCATCGCCCATTTCCTGTCCCTTTGGTCGACTGCTATCTTGGCGGGGTTCTTGTGCGGAGACAACGGATGACTTCAACACAACCAGAGCCCCTTGACGAAGCCCTAGCGGCTCGATCGCCGTCGGCGTCTATGAAGTCTACAAAGCGGAGAATAAGCCGCAGGAGATCGCCCGCCAAGGCACCATAGCAGCAGCCGGTGCATGGGGTCGATGGGCCGTCGGTACCGGTGCGGTTGCCACCGGCGTGTGTACAGCAACGGCACCTGTCTGCGTGGGCGCGGTGGCGCTCATCGGGGGCATACTTTTCGCCTTCGGCAGTGACATCGTATTCGGTACCGTCTATCAGACGACGGTGCGCCGATAAGGTGGCAGTCACTCAAGCCCAATCACAATGCGATGCTCAACAACGTACGCTGCAGACGCCCATGTTGAAGCCTGATGAAATCGAACGCCGCCTTCCGGTGTGGGTGGCGCTCTCTGAACTCTTCCTTGACACGGAATTCGACGAGATTGCCTGCCGGTACGTCGCAGAAAGACTGCGATGTTCAGGGTTTGAGCTGCAGGAGTTGGAAGACATCCTGCGCGACGAGGTGGCGCCGGCGTTTTGGCCAAATCTCGTCGTGGCTGGCGAATGGAGCGGGTGGAGTCCTGAGGCGGTGCGGGACATCGTCCTAGGTCACCTTGAGAAGCAATCCAACGGCGCGCGCCTGCCGGTCATCGTGCGGCGCAAGTGGCGACAACGGACGATGGAGCCCGTCGCCAGGGATTGGGAAAAGGTCAAAGCAATGCTGATCTCGAGCGTCGCGAGTTAAAACCACACGTCCGCCTCATTCTTGAGGAACTAAAGAGGCTTCTCAGCGAGTAGTTTGTCGCGATGCTCGCGCTGCAATACCCGCATCCGGTCAACCGCATCAAAATCCGCACACAAAAAACGGCACCCACTCGTGGCCGCCGCTTGTTTCGCCGGATCGACCCACTAGAGCCGACCCCCCTTCGCCTTACTTCGCCGCCACCGCATCGGACGATACCCACTGTGGCTCCGGCATCTTCTCCGAACTCCTGGCCATCAGACACACCACGACCGCGGCAATCAGATCGAACACCGCCAGCACGACGAACAGCGGGCTATAGCCGATCTGCGTGACGAGCACACCAAACAACGCGGTGAACGCGGCAGCGCCCAGATACCCCGCCATGCCGCCCATGCCCGTCGCGGTCGCGACTTCGTGCTTGCCGAACATATCCGAGGTGATCGCGTACAGGGCGCCCGACAGCGTCTGGTGCGCGAAGCCACCGACGCACAGCAGCGCCACCGCCATGTACGGGCTCTCGACGAGACCGACGCACGCCGGCCCGATCATCAACAGCGCACCGACCACGAACACCATCTTGCGCGACGTGAACAGCCACACTTTTGCGTACTTGTGAAACAGCGGGCTCAAATAACCGCCGAGCACGCAGCCGATATCGGCGGCGAGGAACGGCATCCACGCGAACATCGCGACTTCCTTCAGGTTCATGTGACGCTCGGTCATCATGTACAGCGCAATCCACGCGTTGAACGTTTGCCAGGCCGGCTCGGACAGAATCCGAGGAATACCGATCGCCCAGAAATCGCGGCTCACCAGCATCGCGCGCCAGTTGCGCTTCGGCGTGTTGATGTCATCGTGATGCTTCGCTTCCTGGCCGCTCAGAATGTAGTCGCGCTCGGCGTTGCCCAGCAGCTTCTGGTTGCGCGGATGCTTGTAGACGATGATCCACAGCAAGCTCCACACGATGCCCGCGACGCCGACGATCACGAACGCGAGTTCCCAGCGGCCGTGAAACAGCGCCCACACGACGAGCGGCGGCGCGAGCAGCGCGCCGATCGATGAGCCGATATTGAACCAGCCGATCGCAACCGAACGCTCCTTCGCCGGGAACCACTCGCTCGTCGCCTTCACGCCAGCCGGAATACCCGCCGATTCGGCGAGTCCGAGGAGACCGCGGAACACCGCGAGGCTGCGCCAGCCCGTCGCCCATGCCGCCGCCGCGCAAGCCACCGACCACGCCAGCGCGAACACCGCGAAGCCGATCTTGGTGCCGATCGTGTCGAGCACGAACCCGGCGACCGGCTGCATGAACGCATAGCAGAGCTGCCACGCCACGACCACGTGCGCGTACTGCTCGGTGGTGATGTCGAGCTCCTTCATCATCGTCGGTGCCGCGACCGACAACGTGTTGCGCGCCAGGTAATTGATGATCAGGCCGGCCGCGACCAGCGCGACCATCCACCAGCGAATACCCTGGATCTTCACTACTCCATCTCCTCGTGATGCATTGCCCGTCGAACTGCCCGGGACTTAGTCCTTGCGCGAATAGTCGATGCCGACGAAGCCGCCGCCCTGGAAGCGCTGGCCCAGTTCATCGAGCGGATTCGGGCGCGACAGGATGTCTTCGGCGTAGTCTTCGGCGTTCTGCTTCGGCTCGTAGCCGAGACGCGCGGCGCCGACGCTGTTGTCCCACCAGCTGCGCGTGTTGGCCGACACACCCCAGATGGTCATGAAGCCGACCTCTTCCGCTTCGATGCAGCGATCGAGAAAATGCATCAGGTCCTTGTGGCCGAACCAGGTGCTCAGGTGACGCTGCTCGGTCGGACGCTCGAGGCAGCTGCCGATGCGCACGCACACGCTTTCGATGCCGTGCTTATCCCAGTACATGCGCGCGAGCGCTTCGCCCCACACCTTCGACAGACCATAGAAGCCGTCCGGGCGCAGTTCGCAGTCGAGGCTCAGATGCTCGGTGACCGGATACATGCCGATCGCATGGTTCGAGCTCGCGAATACGATGCGCTTCACGCCGTTGCGGCGCGCACCTTCGTAGACTTCGACGAGGCCGCGCAGGTTGTTCTCGATGATCTCGGGCAGCGGACGCTCGACGCTCGTGCCGGCAAAATGGATCAGCACGTCCACGCCGTTCAGCAGACGGTCGACGACCGCCGGATCGCGCAGGTCGCCGTTCATCACGTCTTCGCCTTCGACGAGCGGCGTCAGCACTTTCGAGCCAGCGGCCGAGCGCAACGGCACGCCGCGCGCGACGAATTCAGCACGTACCACGGAGCCGAGCTGGCCGCCGGCGCCACTCAGGGCAATCTTCTTCATAGGGGTTCCTTTAACTGCGCCGCGCGCGAGGTCTACAGAGAACAGACAGAGGTTTGAGCGGCCGGCGGATCGCGCTGTGCGCGTCGCATAACACACCCGAGTTGTACGATAACGTACTATCGACGATGAACCAGCGGATTTCAACTCCGCATTTACCCTTAAATTGCATAGGGCCAGTTTCGTAGCCTCTTAAAAAACAAAGACATACGAAATGTCGTGTTCATGTGACATCGTATAACCCGAGCTGCTTTGTTTGTTCGAGAAGTGGATTCGCCTGACGCCCGCGGTCGCCTGGCATCCGGCGCGGGCGGCGTCCATGCGCCGCCCGCGCGGTCAAAAAATCACCTCATTGCGCGTTTCTGACCGCTCAAGCGCCGATGAATTCGAGCAGGTCGGCATTGACCTTGTCGGCCTCCACGGTGCACATGCCGTGCTGGCCGCCCGCATAGACCTTCAGCGTCGCGTTCTTGACGATCTCCGCGGTGCGTCGGCCGGCTGCGTCGATCGGCACGATCTGGTCGTCGTCGCCGTGCAGCACCAGGGTCGGCACGTCGATCTTCTTCAGATCCTCGGTGTAGTCGACTTCGGAGAACTGCTTGATGCAGTCGTACAGCCCCTTGATCGAGCCGGCCATGCCTTGGCGCCAGAACGAATCGATCACGCCCTGCGACACCTTCGCGCCTTCACGGTTGTAGCCATAGAACGGCACGGCCAGATCCTTGAAGAACTGCGAGCGATCGTCGAGGACGCCCTTGCGGATGCCGTCGAACACATCGATCGGCAGGCCGAGCGGATTATCGGCGGTCTTCAGCATCAGCGGCGGCACCGCACCGATCAGCACGGCCTTCGCGACACGCCCCGTGCCGTGCCGGCCGATGTAATGCGCGACTTCGCCGCCTCCCGTCGAATGGCCGACCAGCGTCGCGTCCTGCAAGTCGAGATGTTCGATCAGTGCGGCAAGGTCATCGGCGTAGGTGTCCATCTCGTTGCCGTCCCACGGCTGCTCCGAGCGGCCGTGGCCGCGCCGGTCATGCGCGATCACGCGAAAGCCCTTGCTGCCGAGAAACAGCATCTGCGCATCCCACGCATCGGCGGTCAGCGGCCAGCCGTGCGAAAACACGACCGGGCGACCCTTGCCCCAGTCCTTGTAGAAAATCGAAGTACCGTCTTTCGTCCTGATCGTGCTCATCTGCTGACTCCTTTTCGATGAAGTCTGCCGTCGCCGGCAGGTGGATGAAGCGGAAGCTGCTCACGAAGCATGCGCGCGACGCATGACGGAACGCCGTGCGAATACGGCAATGAATAACCGAACTACGGAAAAGGCCGAATCGTAGGGATAAAAAAATCGCCTGACTAGCGCGCGAGCCGACGAAGTCGGTTTGGATGGATCGATTGTCGGCTGACGACGGGCACCGCTCTCGACCTTGTCGCGCAAGGCCGCGCAACAAGCATTGCTGCAGCGCGGTCGATTGACGCAGCACCTGCAACGACCCACATGCGGCCATGCATCGGCCGCTAAAAGAAACTCGAGACTCATCAACGGCTTGCCTCATCGATTAGCGTATTTCGCATAAAACAAGGCGGTTTTTTGACGCACAGCGCATTGCAACACATTTTGTTTCGATCCCCTACTCTTGCGCCATCTGCCCCGCGCAGTGCGCACCGATATCGGTCGATGCGCGTAATTCCGCTCACGCGGCCATCACGCACAACAGGATCATGAACTCGGCACTATCGGCATTCGATCTCGCGCGCATTCAATTCGCGTTCACGGTTTCTTTTCACATCGTTTTCCCCGCGCTCAGCATCGGTCTCGCCAGCTTCATTGCGGTTCTCGAATGGCGTTGGCTGAAAACCGGCAAGGCCTACTACAAAGATCTTTGTCTGTTCTGGTCGAAGATCTTCGCAGTGGCCTTCGGCATGGGCGTCGTCTCCGGTGTCGTGATGGCCTATCAGTTCGGCACCAACTGGTCCGGCTTCTCGAGTTTCGCCGGGCCCATCACCGGTCCGCTGCTGATGTACGAGGTGATGACCGCATTCTTTCTCGAAGCGGGCTTCCTCGGCATCATGCTGTTCGGCTGGCAGCGCGTGAGTCCGCGCGCGCACTTCGGCGCGACGCTGATGGTCGCGATCGGCACGCTGATCTCGACCTTCTGGATTCTCGCGTCCAATAGCTGGATGCAGACCCCGCAGGGCTTCGAGGTCGTCGACGGCCATGTCGTGCCGCTCGACTGGTTCAAGATCATCTTC
Organism: Paraburkholderia sp. BR13439; assembly: GCF_040948805.1. Lineage (NCBI taxonomy): Bacteria > Pseudomonadati > Pseudomonadota > Betaproteobacteria > Burkholderiales > Burkholderiaceae > Paraburkholderia > Paraburkholderia sp. BR13439. Next base: position 216,598 of record NZ_JBFPKN010000012.1, read on the forward strand.
AATCCGTCGTTCCCGTACCGGCTCGCGCATATGGCGCTGGCGGCGTTCATCGTCGCGGGGCTGGTGGTCGCGGCGGTCGGCGCGTGGCATCTGCTGCGCGGCCGACGCGATCCCGCCGTCAAGAAGATGTTCTCGATGGCGCTGTGGCTGCTGCTGATTCTGACGCCGATCCAGGCATTCGTCGGCGATCAGCATGGCCTGAACACGCGCGAATATCAGCCGGCGAAGATCGCGGCGATCGAAGGCATCTGGGACACCGAAAAAGGCGGCACCGCGCTGAACCTGTTCGGCATCCCCGACATGACGGCCGAAACCACGCACTACGCGGTGTCGATCCCGCACCTCGGCAGCCTGATCCTCACGCATAGCTGGGACGGCGAAATCCGCGGGCTGAAGGAATTCCCGCCGCAGGACCGGCCGGATTCGGCCGTAGTGTTCTGGAGCTTCCGCATCATGGCCGGACTCGGCGTACTGATGATCGCGATGTCGATCGCGGCCTGGGTGCTGCATCGCCGTGGACGTCTGTTCGAAGCGAAGTGGTTCCAGCGGCTGTGCGTCGCGATGGGGCCGAGCGGCTTCCTCACGCTGCTGGCCGGCTGGGTCACCACCGAAGCGGGCCGTCAGCCGTGGGTCGTCTACGGCGTGATGCGCACGTCGCAGGCGGTGTCGCCGCTGACCACGCAGCAGGTCGGTCTGTCGCTGATGACGTTCGTGGCCGTCTACTTCCTCGTGTTCGGCACCGGCATCTACTACATGCTGAAGCTGATGCGCTCGGGTCCCGCACTGCCTCGCGGCAAGCCGCACGACACGCCGCACGACAAGCCGCAGCCGATGCCCGCGCAGACCGCACGCCGCCCGCTGTCCGCCGCCGATCAGATGATCGACGTCGTCTAACCCACGCTACGAGAGAAAGAATATGGACGTAACCGTCGTTTGGGCCGCGATCATCGCGTTGGGCCTTTTCATGTACGTCGTGCTGGACGGCTTCGACCTCGGCATCGGCATCGTCTTTCCGTTCTTCCCCGACGAGAAAGAACGCGATCTGATGATGAACACGGTCGCGCCAGTATGGGATGGCAACGAAACCTGGCTCGTGCTCGGCGGCGCCGCGCTGTTCGCGGTGTTTCCGGTCGTCTACTCGACCGTGCTGTCAGCGCTCTATCTGCCGCTCGTGTTCATGCTCGTGTGCCTGATCTTTCGCGGCGTGTCGTTCGAGATTCGTGCGAAGTCGCGTCGCACGAGGCACCTGTGGGACCTCGCGTTCATCGGCGGCTCGGCGGGTGCGACGTTTTTCCAGGGCATCGTGCTCGGCGCTTTCCTGCAAGGTATTCCGGTCGTCGATGGCGCGTATGCCGGCGACGCGTTCGGCTGGCTCACGCCGTTCAGCCTGCTGACGGGCCTCGGGCTCGTCGCGACCTACGCGCTGCTCGGCTGCTGCTGGCTCGTCGCGAAGACCGAAGGCGACCTGCAGCGCCGGCTGCATCGCGTGGTCTGGCCGCTGACGCTGGTGCTGCTCGGCTTCATCGCGCTCGTGAGCCTGTGGACGCCGCTGATGGATGCGGGCATCGCGCAACGCTGGTTCCATGACGGGATCTTCTATCGTCTGCTGCCGGTGCCGTTCCTCGTCGCGATCTGCGCGTTCTTCATGCATCGCGCGGTGCGCGCGCGCCACCACAGCACGCCGTTCGTGCTCGCGCTGGCGCTCGTGCTACTCGGCTATCTCGGGCTGCTGGTGAGCCTGTGGCCGTACGCGATTCCGTCGAGTCTAACGCTATGGGAAGCCGCCGCGCCACGCACGAGCCAGACGTTCACGCTGGCCGGCGCGGCGGTGATCCTGCCGATCATCGTCGCTTATACGACGATGGGTTACTGGGTCTTTCGAGGTAAGGTGCGTCATGGCGACCAACATCACTATCACTGAAAAGCTGAGTGTCCGCGCTTCGGCTCCCACTGCCAATGCGGCAGCGCCCGGCCGCAAGCTGCCGGGCTGGCTCTGGTTCATCGCGCTCTGGTGCTTCGGCGTGGCCGCGGCGATGTCGCTCGGTTTCGCCTTCAAGCTTCTGATGAAAGCGACGCTGTTTGCGGTCAGATAGCGGCGCGCGAACCCGTGTCGATCCGGTGGGCATAATCTCCCGGATCGCGCGCCAGCGCTTCAAAAAGGCTGCGCACGGCTCGTCTACGTAGCAAGCCGGAACCTATGCGCGGGAGACCTGCCTTAACATCACGAAGCGCATCGAACGATGCCGGCAGCCGGCCACGCGCGTCCCAGCCCTGCTGAGCGACGCGCGGCACGGCAAGGGAGCGGGACCCTGGTGAGCTGGAACGATGCCGGATGCGAATCGCAGAACGAGAGAACGGCAATCGGATCGGCTCGTCCGGGGTCCCTGGGATCGACCAAGAAGCGCGGAAGACCGGCCATGATGTATGTCATGAGTACCGCAGTTATTTACGCTGCAAGTGCGCAGCCCGCAACGGCGGAATGTGCATCGGCGGCAGCCCTCAACGGACTGGCTCGACTCGCGGAGACATCATGAAGTTTCTTGTAGCCGATGACCATGAACTGATCCGGCAAGGCGTCAAAGGCATGCTGCGCGGCTTCGATCCCGACGCCCAGTTCGACGAAGCCGACAGCTGGGAAACCCTTGCGACCGCCGCGCGCCCCGACGCCAATCACGATCTGGCGATCGTCGATCTGCATATGCCGGGGATGAGCGGCGCGACGTCGCTCGAATCGCTGCTGAAGGCGAATCCGGCGCTGCCGGTCGTGGTGCTGTCCGCGGAGGAATCGCCCGACGAGATGCGCGCGGTGCTCGCGGCCGGCGCGCTCGGTTTCGTGCCGAAGCGCCAGCCCGCCAGCGTGATGCTGAAGGCAATCGAACTGGTGCTGTCCGGCGGCGCTTATGTGCCGATGGAAGCGCTGAGTCTGCTCGGCACGCGCGAGACGCAGGCGGCCGGCTGCGCGGGCGCAGAAGCGGATGCATCGGCAGCAGCGCCGCCCCCGAGCGCCGCCGCGCAGACCGAACCTCTCAGGCCGGTGCCGTCGCTGCAGCCGCACCAGCAGCATTTGCTGGAGAATCTGTCACCGCGTCAGCAGGACATCATGCGGCTCGTGCATCGCGGCTGGACCAACAAGATGATCGCGCGCGATCTCGGCGTCGCCGAGGGTACCGTGAAGGTGCATCTGTCGGTGATCTTCCGCGCGCTCGGCGTGCATAACCGCTCGACGGCGATCGCGGTAATCAATGGATGGCTGGAGGCGGGGAAAACGCTGTAGCGCTGCGCCGCAGCGCCAACCGTCGCTGATTCCCGTTGCTAAGGCTGCGTTTCGCTTTGCGCCCCGGAGCCCGCTTCCGTTTGCGGCGAGCCGCTCCCCGCGCGCGACTGCGCCGAACCGACCTGTGCCGCCCCATCTCCCAACACTACTGGGCCCGCCAGCCGCCCCTTGTCGAGTTCCGTCTGCTGCCACAGCATTTCCAGCGTGCGCCGCAACCGCGCCGGCGTCACCGGCTTGTGCAGCACTGGAATTCCCTGCAACGCGAGCGCTGCCAGCTCCGCCGACGCCATATCGCCGGTGATCAGCAGCGTGACCACATTGCCGTGCCCCTCGCGCGCGAGCGCGCCGCGCATCGCGCTCAGCGCCTGCGCGCCGGTGCGACGATTGGCGAGCTGGTAGTCGCACAGCACCGCGTCGGGCACGAAGCCGTCCGCCAGCGCGGCGAGCGCACCGGCCTCGTCGCGCACGCCGCGCACCTCGCAGCCCCAGCGCTCGAGCAGGCTCGCGAGGCCTTCGAGTATCGACGGCTCGTCGTCGATGCACAGCACGCGCCGCCCCAGCGAAGCCGGGCCGCCCGCGACCGAATCGTTCAGACTCGCGACGATGCCGCTCGCGTCGCCCGCCTGCACCGCAAAGCGAAACACCGAACCGCGCCCCGGCGCCGAGCGCAGCTGCAACTCGCCGCCGAGCAGGCCGACCAGCCGCTTGACGGTCGGCAATCCGAGCCCATGCCCCTGACGCGCGTCGCGCTGCGGATTCTCGACCTGGTAAAACTCCTCAAAAATGCGCTGATGCTCCTCCGGCGCAATGCCGACGCCCGAATCGCGCACCTCGATATAGCCGCCCTTTTGTCGCCCCGCGCGCCGGAAGCCGAGCCAGATCGCGCCTTGCTCGGTATAACGCACCGCGTTCGACAGCAGATTGCTGAGCACGCGCTCGAGCAGCACGGGATCGTCGTAGACGACCATCGAAGTCGGCGCGATGCGCAGCGCGAGCCCCTTCGCCGCGGCCTGCGGACGATACTGGCTGCCGACCCGCTCGAACAGCTCGGCGAGCCGGAAGTGCAACCGGATCACCTGGGTCACCCCGCTTTCTAGCCGCGCGAGATCGAGTACCTGGTTGAACAGCTGATTGAGCGCCTCGACGTTATAGACGATGTGCCCGGCCGTCTTCGCGTGCTGCGCGGGCGTCGCCGCCGGGTCGTTCAGCGACGCCGCAAGAAGGCCGATCGCATGCAGCGGCTGGCGCAGATCGTGGCTCGCCGCCGCGAAAAAGCGCGTCTTCGCGAGACTCGCTTGCTCGGCGACGCGCTTTTGCGCGGCCAGCGATTCCGCGAGGTACTGCTGATCGACACGCGCCTGCACGACCTGGCGAAACAGCTTGCGATAGCTCATCGCATAGACGTTGATCGCGCAGAAGAAGAACGCGAGCACGATCGCGAGAATCGTGCGATCGAACGTATGCGAACCGAAATGCAGCACGATCGACGGCAGCAGCAGAAACGGAATCGACGTCGAAAAATTGAGGAGATCGAACCCATTCGACATGAACACGCCGGCCGCGAGCGTCACCAGCAGCACGGTATGCAATAGCGGCAGATCGGTTTGCGGACTCTGGAACGCGAACCACACAGCGAAGCCCGGTCCGCTGTAAAGAAGCACGCCGCGCAGCGCGTGCAGATAGATCCAGTCGCGCGGCGACGCCAGCTGCGGGTAGCGGCGATTGCAAATCCACAGCGCGAGGCCCGCGCAATTGGCGAGCGCATAAAAAACGAAGCACGCGATAAACAACGGCGGCGCCGGCACATGCGGCCAGTAGATCGCCACCAGCACCGCGATCGAAAACCAGTGCGAAAAGAACGCGATCGGGTCCTGCGCGTAGAGCACGCGCACAAGGTCTTCGTCGATGGCACGCTGGATAGGGTCGGCCCGCATCGGGCGGTCTCCTCTGTCGATCGGCGTTAGCGCTATAGCGCCTGCTCCGATCCCACGCAGTTTGATCGCGGGGGCATGGCAACTGCGTTGAGACGAAGCACTGACCAGGCGGCGGTGCTCCGGGAAAGCCGCGGGTCGAACCGGGCGACCAAACGCGCCGCCCGCGCGGTTCATTCTACGGCGAATGCGCACGCTTCAGACGAATCGTCAGCAATCCGTCAGAAGGTTTACCCGGGAGTTTACCCATCAGCTAACACTTCTTCCATATAGGCGAAGGCCTTGCCGCGAACCATACTGCATTCACGTTTCAGCGCGGCATCACAGGCAACTTCCCCCCGCTTCGCGGCCCACGCGCCGCGGCTCACCGCGCTCCCTGCCAACCGTGACGGAGGTTTCCATGGGCGCAGTCCCGAGCTACGAGTTCGCCCGCCAACTCGACGACGCGATCCTGCCCGACCTGTGGCGCAGACGCACGCGGCTCTCCGCGGACGAGATGGTGTCGATGGTCGAACTGGTCAAGCGCGCGTTGCGGACCTATCACCCGCTCGAATTGCAGGCGCTCGGCGAGGACAAGGAAGAATTGGTCGCGCAGTTCATCTACGCGAAGGTGTTGCGCCTCGCGCCCGGCCACACCGAAACGAACGCCTGCGCCGACAGCGCGCCCTCCAACAGCTACGCAGTGTGCGCGTATTTCCGCCGCTATCTGATCGACTGCCTGCGCAGCGCGTGCCATCAGCGCAACGTGTCGATGGAGACCGAGGGCGTCGCGCAGGAAATCGATCTGCACGCGCACGCGCTCGAAGACCCGGTGGAAAGCGTGCTGCTGCAATACGGCCTCGACGAACAGCAGGTGCGGCGCGCGGCGCGCGAGTTCATCGAAGGGCTCGACGAACCCGAGCGGATCGTGCTGGCCGGCAGCCTCGGCTGGTGCTCGGAAGGCAAAGGCGGGCTTTCGGCGGTGGCGGCGCAGCATCGAGTGCCCTCTTATCACTATCGCGCCGTCAAACTCGGCGTCACGATGAAAAAGACGGCCGGCGCCGCGGAATTTTCCAACACCAAGATCGGCCGCTGGCTCACCGACGCGCTCGGCATCGAGATCGACGTCGACAATCGCGCGGCGATTCTGGTTGCGCTGAATCTGCTCGCGGCGGAATCGAGCGATAGCGAATTCAATGAAGTGGCCGCGTAATAGTTCGGAGAACCAACAGGCCATATAAGAAGCGGAGTAAGAGCGCATGCCCGTACGGCCGGGCACACCCGGCAATGGCCGGCCGGTCATGCCGCCCTGAACGTCGCACGCTACGACTTCCGCGCGCCCCTTCATGGCGCGCATTTTTTGCATTCGCTTTTTTTGCAGCGATATTCCGCCTACGATAAAAAAGCTGCCGCAGCACGCCGTCTTTGTTCCGAAGCCGCGCTTCCTTTCCCCGCATCCGATTCCAGACGAGGTGGTCCTGATGAACCGCTTATCGAGCGCGCCGACGGCGCTGCAACGGCATTACGACGTGGTGGTGATTGGCTCGGGCTACGGCGGCGCGATCGCCGCGAGCCGCATGGCGCGCGCGGGACGTCGCGTATGCGTGCTCGAGCGCGGCCGCGAATTCATGGCCGGCGAGTATCCGCGCACGCCCGTACAGGGCGCCGAGAATATCCAGTACAACACGGCCGAGGCGCAGATCGGTTCGCCGCTCGCGTTGCTCGAAGTGCACGTGAACGAGGACGTCAACGCGGTGGTGGGCTGCGGGCTCGGCGGCACGTCGCTGATCAATGCGAACGTCGCGCTCGAGGCCGATTCGCGCCTGTGGGACGACCCGCGCTGGCCGGCCGCGCTGCGCGCCGACAAAGCCGGACGCGACGACGGCTATGCGCTCGCCCGGACAATGCTGTCGCCGTCGCCGGTCCCCGACGACTTCCCGCCGCTGCCGAAGCTGCAGGCGCTCGAAAAATCGGCGCAGGCGCTCGGCATGGCGGACCGCTTCAGCCGTCCGCCGATCACGGTCACGTTCGAGAACGGCCCGAACGCGGCGGGCGTCGAGCAGCAGCGCTGCGTCGGTTGCGGCGATTGCAACTCCGGTTGCAACTACGACGCGAAGAACTCGACCCACATGAACTATCTGCCCGACGCGGTCGCCCACGGCGCGCAGATTTTCACCGGCACGGCCGTGCATTCGGTGCTGCGCGATCCCGACACCCAGCAATGGAAGGTCAACTTCCAGCTCGTGAAGCTCGGCCGCGAAAGCTACGACGCGCCCGATCTGTTCGTGCTGGCCGATATCGTCATCGTCGCGGCGGGCACGATCGGCTCGACCGCGCTGCTGCTGCGCTCGCGCGCCGCCGGCTTGAGCACGTCGGAGATGCTCGGCCAGCACTTCACCGGCAACGGCGACGTGCTCGCCTTCGCGTACAACACGAAGGATCCGATCAACGGCGTCGGCTGGGGCGAGCACAAGCCAGGGCAGATTCCTCCGGTCGGGCCGACCATCACCGGTCTGATCGACAATCGCGCCGCCGAGAAAAACGTCAGGGATGGCTATGTGATCGAGGAAGGCTCGCTGGCCGGGCCGGTCGGCGAAGCGCTCGTCGGCATGCTCGGCGCGGTCGCGCCGCTCGAAGGCGTGGATGCGGCCGGCGCCCCGTCGCTGCTCGAGCGCATGGCCTACGACGCGCGCGCGATCGAGAGCCTGATCCGCGGCCCGTACCACGGTGCGCTCAATCACACGCAAAGCTACCTCGTGATGGCGCACGATGACGAAAGCGGCCGCATCAAGATCGGTGACAAAGGCCGTGCTCGCATCGAATGGAAAAACGCCGGACGCCAGCCGATCTTGCAGACCGTCGAGGACGTGCTGATCGAGGCCAGCAAGCCGCTCGGCGGCAAATATCTGCGCAACCCGATTTCGACGAAGATCGCCGGCCGGCGCACCGTGACCGTGCATCCGCTCGGCGGTTGCGGCATGGCGGAGGACGCCGCGCATGGCGTGGTCGATCATCTGGGCCGCGTGTTCAGCGCCACGGACGGCGCCGCGGTGCACGACGGTCTGTACGTGATGGATGGCGCGGTGATGCCGATGTCGCTCGGCGTCAATCCGCTCCTGACCATCTCCGCGCTCGCCGAACGCAACTGCGCGCTGCTCGCCAAGGCGCACGACTGGTCGATCGATTACGCGTCGAAGGGCACCGCCGCCACGCCGCCCGCGCAGAAGATCGGCCTGCGCTTCACCGAGACGATGGTCGGCACCTACACGCCCGAGGTGGCGGGCGAAGCCGCAAAGAGCCCGATCGAATTCACGCTGACGGTCGAGTCCGACGATCTCGCCGACATGCTGAGCAACCCGAATCACCTCGCGCGCACCGCCGGCACGCTGACCTGCGGCGCTCTCTCCGCACAACCGCTGACGATCAGCGACGGCACGTTCAACCTGTTCGTCGTCGATGAGTCCGACGTCGACGAGCGCAACATGAACTACCGGATGACGCTCGACGCGGCCGAAGGCAACACCTGGTATCTGACCGGCAGGAAGATCATCACGCGCACGTCGCCGATCAACCTGTGGGAGCAGACCAACACGCTGTATGCGGAGATACGCGCGTCGGCGCACGACGATGCGCCCATCGTCGGCACCGCGACGCTGATCATCACACCCGAGAACTTCCTCAAGCAGCAGCGCACACTCGAAGTCACGCACGCGCCCGACCTGAAGACGCGCCTCGAATGGACGCTGAAGTTCGGCAAATTCTTCGCGGGCGTGCTGTTCACCGAATACGGCGGCGTCGCCGCGCCGCTGCAGTTCTACGATCCCTACACGCCGCCGCGCGCCAAGCGCACGCTGCGCGCGCCGGCGCCGCAGATCACCTACTTCGATACACCGGACCGCACGCGGCTCAAGCTCACGCGCTACTTCGATCCCGCCGCGGACAAAGAGTCGAAGCCGATTCTGCTGATCCACGGCTCCGGCGTCTCGAGCCGCATTTTCTCGACCGATCTGATATCGACCAACCTCGTCGAATATCTGTACGCGTCGGGCTACGACGTATGGCTCGTCGATCTGCGCGTCAGCATCGAACTGCCGAGCGTGCTCGTGCCGGCCAACGTCGACATGGTCGCGCGCGAAGATATTCCCGCCGCCGTCGCGAAGATTCGCGAGGTGACCGGCGCGCCGAACATCCAGGTACTCGGCCACTGCCTGGGCGGCCTCGCGCTCAGCATGTCGCTGCTATACGGACTCGAGGGCGTGCGCTCGGCGGTGATTTCGCAGGTGTCCGCACATCCGGTGCCGGGCACGCTGCAACGGATCAAGGCCGGCTTGCATATTCCCGACCTGATGCAGCATCTGCGCATCCGCGACCTCACTGCCTATACGCAGGAAGACTCTTGGCCCGCGAACCTGTTCGACGAAGCGCTGCGTCTCTATCCGGTCGATCACGACGAGGGCTGCGGCAATGCGATCTGTCATCGCGCGACGTTCCTGTATGGCCTGCTCTATGAGCACGACAAGCTGAACGAGACGCTGCATGCGAACCTGCAGGAACTGTTCGGCATTCACGACATGGCCGTGTTCCAGCATCTGGCCACGATGGTCCGCGCGGGCCATGTCGTCGATGCGCGCGGCGACGACGTGTATCTGAGCGGTGCGAACGGCATGAAAGGACTGGAGGGCATGCGTTTGCCGATCGGCTTCATCCACGGCGAGAAGAACGAAACCTATCTGCCGGTCAGCACCGAACGCACTTACGACCTGCTGCGCGAGCGCTTCCCCGAGCAGCCGTACGAGCGGCATCTGGTTCCCGGCTATGGGCATATCGACTGCATCTTCGGCAAGAACGCGGCGGTCGATGTTTATCCGCTGATCGTCAGCTATCTGAACGCGCATTGACGGCGCGGCCATCGCCGATGCGCCACGCGTTGTCCGCGCGTGGCGGGTTCTCGTCGCGCCGTCATTCCGGTATGGTTGCGATTGCGCATCGATCTCCTTCGCCCTCTGTAACCATACCGATGAAAAGATTCCTTCTGGCCTTGTTCACTGCCGGGCTGCTCGGCAACGGCGTCGCGGCCACGCAAGTACAGGCAGCCGAACTTCACGTGATGACCTCGGGCGGCTTCACCGCCGCGTATCAACAGCTTGGGCCGCAGTTCGCGGCATCGAGCGGCAACACGCTCGACACGATCCTCGGTCCGTCGATGGGCCAATCGCCCGAGGGGATTCCGAACCGGCTCGCGCGCGGCGAGAGCGCTGACGTCGTGATCATGGTCGGCTATGCGCTCGACGATCTGATCAAGCAGGGCAAAGTCATTCCCGGTTCGCGCGTGGAACTCGCGGATTCGCGCATCGGCATGGTCGTGCGCGACGGCGCGCCGAAGCCGCATATCAGCACCGTCGAAGGCCTGAAGGATGCGCTGTTGCATGCGAAGTCGATTGCCTACTCGGACAGCGCGAGCGGCGTCTATATTCAGCGCGAGATGTTCAAGCGGCTCGGCATCGAAGCTCAGGTCGGCCCGAAAGCGAAGATGGTGCCGAAGATTCCGGTCGCCTCGGTCGTCGCGAGCGGCGAGTATGAAATCGGCTTCCAGCAGGTCAGCGAATTGCTGCCGGTGAAGGGCGCAACCTTTGTCGGCAGGATTCCGGAGTCGGTGCAATCGGTCACCCGCTTCGCCGCGGGGATTCCGGTCAACGCTCCGCATCCGCGGGAAGCGCAGGCTCTGCTCGACTATCTGGCGTCGCCGGCCGCGCAGGAAACGGTTCGTGCAACCGGGCTCGATCCGGTCGCCGCGCATTGACCGATCAGGCGGCACACGCGCCGCCTCCATCAGCATCAGAAGAGCTTGCCCGGATTCAGAATGCCGTGCGGATCGAGCGCATGCTTGATCGCGACCATCGCGGCAAGCTCGGCTGGCGAGCGTGAAATCGGCAGGAACTCGCGCTTGAGCGTTCCGATGCCATGCTCCGCCGACACCGACCCGCGCAACGGCCCCAGCATCTCGTAGACAAACGCATAGACCGAGTGATGATCGACGCCCGGAATCGAATGGCCATCAACGGTCAGATGCAGATTCGAATCACCGATATGCCCGAAGAAATACGCTTCGTTGCCGGGCCAGCGCTGATCGAGCGCCGCGCGGCAACGGTCGACGAACCCGCCGATCTCGCCGATCGGCAGACTCACGTCGAAGTTGATCGGATCGAGCTTGAGCGGAAACTCCGCCGTGCACTCGCGGATCGCCCATAGCGCGCGCGCATCGGCGACCGACTGGGCGATCACCGCGTCGCGCAGCGCGCCCGCCTGTAGCGCATCGCTCAGCGCTTGCGCGAAGCGTTCGCCAGCGTCGTCGGCATCGAAGCCCGCGTGCTCGATCAACGCATAGAGCGGATACGCGGCGCCGAACGGCGAGCGCGCGCCGGTCAGCTTCACGCCGAAATCGTAGAAGTCCGGCCACATGACCTCGAACGCGCCGATGTCGTTGCCGAAGCGCGTCGCGAGACGGCGCAGCAGGCTCACCGCGGCATCGTAATCGTTCAGCGCGACGAGCGCCGTATGACGCGCCGCGCGTCGCGGATGCAGCCGCAGCACCGCGCGCGTGATCACGCCGAGCGTGCCCTCCGAACCGATGAACCAGTGCTTCAGGTCATAGCCGGTGTTGTTCTTGACCATCTTGCCGAGCGAACTGAGCACGTCGCCATTCGCGAGCACCACTTCGAGACCGAGCACCTGATCGCGCGCGGTGCCGGACTGGATCACGCGATTGCCGCCCGCGTTGGTCGCCAGATTGCCGCCGATCTGGCATGAGCCGCGCGCGCCGAGGTCGAGCGCGAGTTCGAAGCCTGCTTGCTCGGCGGCTTCCTGCGCGGCCTGCAACGTGGTGCCGGCACGCACGGTCAGTGTGGCCGACGCCGCGTCGAGTTCTTCGACACCGCTCAAGCGTTCCAGCGACAACGCGATATCGTTGGCGCGCGCGATCGCGCCGCCCGCGAGTCCGGTCATGCCGCCTTGTGGCACCACTGGCTGATGCGCGGCGTGGCAGATCGCGAGCGCGCGCGATACCTCGTCGGTCGTGCGCGGCAGCAGCAGCGCCGCCGGACGTGTCGGCTCGTGGCGCGTCCAGTCGGTCATCGCGTGTTCGCCGATCTGTTCGCCGACGCGCACCGCGTCGGCGCCGAGCGCGGCGCGCAACGCCTCGAGTGTCGTCGCGAGCGGCGCGGTCGCGCTTGCGATCTGGGTCCTCTTGTCGTCAGTGATGCTCTGCTCTGTCATGCAGGAGTTCCTTACCGTGCCGTAGCAGCGAGTTTCTTGCGATAGCCCATCGAATCGTTGATGCGGCCGAGGATATAGTCACCCGCGGCGACCGGCTGATATTTGCTTTGCGCGTCGCTCGCGCCCAGCTCACGGGGATCGACGAGCGCGCCATAGGTCGGATCGTAGAATGTCGCGATCGAATAGCGCTCGCGCCCCGATGCATTGATCACACGATGCAGCGTCGAGCGAAAGCGGTCGTTGGTCCAGCGTGCGAGCAGATCGCCGACGTTCACGACGAAGCTGCCTTCGACGGGCGGCGCCTCGACCCAAGTATCGTTGGCGATTTCGCGCACCTGCAGGCCGCCGACCTGATCCTGCCACAGCAAGGTGATGCAGCCGTAGTCGGTATGCGGCGCGACGCCGAACTGATCTTCATCCGATTGCGGCGGCTGCGGCGGGTAGTAGACCATTTGCGTGCGCTGCATGCGCTTCGTGTAGCGCGGCACGAAGAAATTTTCTTCGACGCCGAGGCTCACCGCGACCGCGCGCAGCAAATCGGCGCCGCACGCGCCGACCGCCTCGTAATACTCATACAGCACCGGCCGCAACCCGGGCATGAAGTCCGGCCAGTTGTTCGGCCCGCGCAGTGCTTGCCCTGCCAGCACGTCGGGATCGTCTTCCGGCAGTTCGAGGCCGATGCTGAAGAACTCCTTGTAGTCGGGACGCTTGGCCTGGTACATCGTCGCGTCGCCCAGCGCATTGAAACCGCGATGCCGATGATTGACGGCCGCGCGTCGTTTGGTGTCGACCGGAAACGCGAAGAAGGTGCGCGCGGCTTGCGCGGCGGCATCGATCGTCGCTTGCGGTACGCCGTGATTGACGATGTAGAAAAAACCGATCGTCGTACACGCTTCATGAATTTCTTTCGCGACGCGTCGGAGCGCCTGCTGATCACCCGCGCGCACGCCGGCGACATCGATGATCGGAATGCGAGTCGCGGGCATCGCACTGCTCCTTCGAGGATCGGTATTGCAGTGGTATATACCGCCAAAAGCACGGCTGCAAGTTGCTTCGCGTACCTCCATATCAGGGCTTTTCTCTACTCGCGCGAGCATTTATTTTTCGCAGGAAACGCAGTATATACTGCCCTGCAGGGCCCGCAATCTGCGTCGGCGCGGCGGGTCCACAACCAAGACTTCGACACGCCGGCCACCCAACACCAATTCGCCCCCGGAGAACCCCATGCGTATCCTTGCAGGCTGGAAATGTGGTCTGGTCGTGCTGGCGCTGTGCGCGGCGAGCGTCGCAGCGCACGCCGAAGACCAGCTCGCCAAAGTGAAGAAAGCCGGCGAACTGGTGGTCGGCACCGAAATGCAGTTCGCACCGTTCGACTTCCTCGAGAACGGCCAGCAGGCCGGCTTCAACAAAGACCTGTTCGCGGAGATCGGCAAGGAAATCGGTGTCAAGGTGCGCTTCATCGATCTGCCGTGGCCGAGCGTGCTGCCCGGTCTCGAAGCGGGCAAGTTCGATATGGTCGGCGGCCCGTTGACGGTCACGAAGGCGCGCATGGAACGCTACACGTACACGCTGCCCGTCGCCGATGCGACCGACGCGCTGCTCAAGCGCGCGAACGATGCGTCGATCAAGCAATCGGCGGATAGCGCGGGCAAAACGATCGGCGCGGGCAAGGGCTCCGCGCAGCTCGATCAGCTGAAGAGCTACGCGGCCACGCTGCCGAAGCCGCCGGAAATCCGCGAGTACGTCGACAACAATCAGGCTTACGCGGACCTCGCGGCAGGCCGCATCGCCGCGGTGGCGAACTCGATGACCAACATCGCGTATGTCGCCAAGCAGCGCCCCGAGATGTTCGCGGTCGTGCAGCCGCCGTTCGGCGCGAAGGTCTATTTCGCATATGCATTGCGTAAAGACGCCGACAGCAAGCCGCTCGCCGACGCGTTCAACGCCGCGCTCGTGAAGATGCAGAAGGATGGCCGGCTCGCCGCGTTGCAGAAGAAGTGGTTCGGTGTCGCGATGGAGATGCCTTCCACGATGCCCACGCCGAACTATTGAGCGTCCGTGGGCGGCACGCGTCGTCCTTCCCGTTCCACCGGCCGCGACCCATGTTCATCACGACCGTCTTCGTTCAGGGCCTGCCGCTGCTGCTGCATGCGGCGCTCGCCACCGTCGGCATTTCGCTGACGGGGCTCGTGATCGGCTTCTTCGTCGGCATCGGCGTATGCACCGCGCGGCTGTCGCAGCATCGCGCCGCGCGGCTCGCGGGCGGCGCCTACGTGTTCTTCTTTCGTGGCGTGCCGATGCTCGTGCAGCTGCTGCTCGTCTACTACCTGTTGCCGTTCGCCGGTATCAACGTGTCGCCGATCGTCGCCGCGATCAGCGCGGTGTCGTTGTGCTCGGCCTCGTATATAGCCGAGATTCTGCGCGGCGGGTTTCTAAGCATCCCGCCCGGACATCTCGAAGCCGCGCGCATGCTCGGGCTTTCCCCGCTCGATACGCTGCGGCGCATTCTGGTGCCGCAAGCATTCCGTTTGACGCTGCCGTCGCTCGTCAACGAAATGGTGCTGCTGATCAAGGCTTCTTCGCTGATCTCGGTGGTCGGCGTCGCCGAGTTGACGCGCACCGCGCAGAACATCGCCGCAAGCACTTACCGGCCGCTCGAAGCGTATGTCGCGGCAGGGCTCATCTACTTCGTGATCTGCGGTTCGCTCGCGCTCGTCGCGCATGCGGCCGAGCACCGTTTGCAGCACGCCTGAATCGACTCACGTTTAAGCCAACCTCGCCATGCAAACGTTCGATCCGACCGTCATCACGCACAACCTGCAGCCTATCGCCGCCGGTCTCGCGACGACGCTCGGCAGCTGGGCCGCGGGCGTCGCGATCGGTCTCGTGATCGGCTTCCTGATCGCGGTGCTGCAACTGTTCTGCGGACGCTGGCTGCGCGCCGCGCTGCGCGTCTATATCGAACTGTTGCGCGGCACGCCGTTTCTCGTGCAGCTGTTTCTGCTGTACTACGGCGGCCCGTCGATCGGGCTCACGCTCGAACCGATGACGGCCGGCATCGTCGGCCTCGGTCTCTACGGCAGTGCGTATTTCGCCGAGGCGTTCCGCTCCGGCTTCCAGTCGGTGCCCAAAGGTCATCTCGAAGCGGCGTCGTGTCTCGGGCTCACGCGCTGGCAGGCGATCGTCCGCATCCAGGCGCCGCAGATGCTGGTGCTGATCGTGCCCGCGCTGACCAATCTGATCATCGTGCTGAGCAAGGAAACGGCCGTGCTGTCGATCGTCACGGTGCCCGAACTGACCTTCGTGCTGACCGGTATCGGCTCGGCCACCTTCGCTTTCGTCGAAACGCTGCTGGTGCTGTGCGTGTGCTATCTCGCGCTGGTCGAGCTGACCTCGCGCGCGGGCATGTGGGCCGAAGCCCGCCTCGCACGCTTCATGGCATGATTCCGGGACCCCCTATGAACGCCATCGCCGACATGCACTCCCCCGCGCAATCATCCGCGCCGTCCGCCAGCGCAACGGCGAACGCATCGAATGCCGCGCCGCTGATCGAAGTGCGCGATCTGCGCAAACGCTTCGGCGATGTCGAGGTGCTGCGCGGCATCGATCTCGAGATCGCGCGCTCGGAAGTGGTCTGCATCATCGGGCCGTCGGGCTCGGGCAAGAGCACGCTGCTGCGCTGCCTCGCCGCGCTCGAAACCTACGATCACGGCGACGTGCGCATCGAAGGCGAACTGCTCGGCTATACCGAGCGCAACGGCAAACGCGTGCGCGCGTCGCATGGCGAGATCAACCGCGTGCGCCGCAACGTCGGCATGGTGTTCCAGCAGTTCAACCTGTGGCCGCACATGACCGCGCTCGGCAACGTGATGGAAGCGCTTCTGCGCGTGCGGCGCCTGTCGAACGACGAAGCGCGCCGCCGCGCGAACGCGATGCTGGAGACAGTCGGCCTCGCGCACAAGGGCGATGCGTATCCGGCGAAGCTGTCGGGCGGTCAGCAGCAGCGCGTCGCGATTGCACGCGCGCTCGCGATGGAGCCGCACATCATGCTGTTCGATGAACCGACTTCGGCGCTCGATCCGGAGCTCGTCGGCGAAGTGCTGCTGGTGATGAAGCAGCTCGCGCGCGACGGCATGACGATGGCCGTGGTCACGCACGAAATGGGCTTCGCCGCGCAGGTCGCCGACAAGGTCATGTTCATCGACCAAGGCCGCATTGCCGTGCAGGGCAAGCCGCGCGACGTGTTTCACGATGCCGCGCAGCCGCGTCTGCGGCAGTTTCTGCAAAACTATTTCGACCGCAATGCGTTCTGGACGCGCGGCCCCGACGACACCCAGCCCCTATGAGCACCACCGCTCGCAACAAGCCTCACGGCAAATTCTCCGCCAGCGCGGCCCGCGCCGCGGCCAGAACCGCGCGCGGCAGTGATGAGGCGCCCGCCGCGCGCTATGAGCAGGTCAAGCAGCACATCCGCCAGATCATCGACTCGGGCGAACGCCAGGCGGGCGATCGTCTGCCCTCCGAACTCGATCTCGTCGGGACGCTCGGCGTATCGCGGATGACGGTCAACCGCGCGCTGCGCGAGCTCGCCGACGCGGGGCTCGTCACCCGCGTATCGGGCGTCGGCACTTTCGTCGCACCGAACAAGCCGCAATCCACGCTATTGATGATCGCCCATATCGGCGACGAGATCCGCTCGCGCGGCCACGCATATCGTTGCGACATGGTGCTATTGCAGCGCGAGACCGCATCGGTCACGGTGTCGAACGCATTGGGGCTGGCGCCGGGCGCTTCGGTGTTTCATGTGGTCTGCGTGCATCGCGAGAACGGCCTGCCGGTGCAGCTCGAGGATCGCTATGTGAATCCGGCCGTCGCGCCGGATTTTCTGCAGCACGATTTTTCGGCGCTGAAGCCGTCCGAGTATCTGCTGACGGCCGTGCCGATGCACGATCTCGAACACGTCGTGGACGCGGCGCTGCCGACGCCCGCCGAAGCCGAGCTGCTCGAAATTCACGCGGAGGAACCGTGCCTGACGCTGACACGCCGCACGTGGACGAGCGGCGTCGCGGTGACGTTCGCGCGTTTCGTGCATCCGGGTTCGCGCTACCGGCTCGGTTGCCGCTTTTCGCCGGATACGTCGCAGCGGCAGGGATAAAGCGTGCTTCAGCAACCGGGCTACACGGTCCCCGCCAGATGAAACCGCGACGCCGGATGCCATAGCCGCACCGACGTCGCGACGTTCTCGCCGACCCACGTGCGCCGCCACAGCAGCAGACACGGCTCGCCGATATCCATCATCAGATGACGCCGCACATAGGCGTCGGGCTTCTGCGCATAGATGCGAAACTCGGCACGCTGCACGGGCGCGAGCCGCACCATGTAGTGATTCGGTGTTTCGACCGAGAAGTCCTGTTGCAGATATTCGGGGAACACTTTCGGATTGACGAAACGGTCCTCGTATTGAATCGGCTCGCCCTCCTCGCTGTGCACGATGCACGAATGAAACGCGGGACCGCTCGCGAGACCGAGCGCTTCGAGCGCATCGGCGTCGTCGCTCGGTTCGAGCGTCAGCACGCGCGCCGAATGACGATGACCGCGCGCGGCGATTTCATCGGCGATATTGCGGATCTCCAGCACCGTCGATTCATATCGCTGCGGCGCGACGAAGGTGCCCGAGCCTTGCACGCGCGTGAGCACGCGCTCGGCGGTCAGCTCGCGCAGCGCGCGCGACACCGTCATGCGCGCGACACCGAACTCCTTGACCAGCTCCGTTTCGGAAGGAATCAGTCCGCCCGGCTTCCATGCGCCTTCGCTGATGCGCTTGAGCACGTAGCGTTTGATCTGCTCGTAGGCGGGCATCGCCTTGACCGGCGTGTCGCGGTTGCGATCGGCGGCGTCCTGGTTCTGCTCGGCCTGTGCGGCGGGCGCGATGCGCGCCTGTGTAGTTGTTTTCACTCCAAACCTCATCGGTGATTCGCCGGTGTTACATCAGGTACACCGTGGCCGGTTCTCCGGCGGCCGGGAGCCATCTTACCCGCTTCGACGGCGGCGAGACCACCTGGACGCGCTACCAGATGAACGGCACGAAACGGTAACGCACACGTTCCATGTACGCCGTGTAGCCGTCGAGTTGCTCGGCCAGCAGCCGCTCCTCGCGCACCGCGCGCCAGCCCATGCCGTACGCCATCACGGGCAGCGCCACAAGCCCCCACCACGAGCCGAGCATCAAGGGCGTGCCGACGAAGAACACCAGCGCGGCCGCGTACATCGGATGACGGACGTACGCGTAAGGCCCGGTGTCGGCGACCTTGTGCCCGCGGCTCGCCTGAACCTTGACCACCGGCGCGGCGTAGCTGTTCGCGCGAAACACGAAGCGGCACATGAAGATGCACAGGAACACGCATAGCGCGCCGAAGCCCATCAGCCACAACGGCAGCGGCCCGGACCAGCGAAACCGCATCGCGTCGAAGCCCATCAGGACCAGCCAGCCGCACCACGCGGCTCCAATCGCGACCATGAACACACGATCCCAGCGGCTCTGCTGCGCCTGCACGAACGGCGCGAGCCGCTCCGCGAGCAGCGCGGGATCATGACGCGCGAGCCACAAGCCGACCCACAGGCTCAACACCACCAGCTCCAGCAGATACCACCACGCGGCCGGCCACGCGAGCGTGCCGGCCGCGCCGAACAGCAGCACGCCCATGAACGCCAGCCAGGCCAGCGATTGCAGGATCAGACGTGCGACCATCGCGGCTCCCTCATGGGCTGGTGTTATGCGGACGCATCACGCGTGCGCACGCGCTCGAACACGTCGGCGATATCGAGGTCCTCCAGGTTCAAGCCGAAGCGCTCGCGCAGGCAGTCGGCGAGTTCGGCGGCACTCGCGAGGCGCCGTTCGCTGACGATCTGCCCTTGCGCGTCGCGCTCGTTCAACTGATCGTTGAATAGCGCGAGGCGCAGTTCGGGTAGCACGCGGCACGCCAGCAGGTTATTCACAAACTTCGAATCGGGCGACGTCGACGTGTACCAGTTCGAGATTTCATAGTCGACCCACTCGACTGCGCGCAGATCGACGTGATAGACGCGCGACCAGCTCTCGTCCGGCGCCAGCACCTCGAGATAGACGGTGTCGTGCCCCGCGTTGGCGAGACGGAACGTGCCGAGCGGAATCGGTTGTGCAAGGCCGGCGGTCAGGCGCAGCGGCGCGGTCAGCGTGACGCCGCCGAAGCCGACGTCGGCGATCCATTCGTCGCCGTCGATATCGACACGCAGCACCATGTGCGTACGCGGCGAGATCGTGCCGGGCTCGCGGCCCCATATGACGCGCGCAAGCATCGGCGTGACCTTGAAGCCGAGTTGCATCAGCACGTTCGCGAACAGAATGTTCTGCTCGAAGCAGTAGCCACCGCGCTTTTGGATCACGAGCTTGCGTTCGATCGCTGCGAGCTCGAGCGTGACCGGCTGGCGAGTCAGCGGGTTCAGGTTCTCGAACGGGATCGCGGCGGGATGGAGCAGGTGAATCGCCCGGAGCACTTCGAGCGTGGCGGCGCGCGGGCCCTGATAGCCGATGCGGGTGAAGTAGTTTTCCAGATTGACAGAGTGGGACATCGGCGGAATTCCAGTTGAGTAGCGGGTTCGACGCGATCATAGCGCTTTCGCGCTGAATCGATCGCGCGAGGCGAAGCGAAACGCGCCTACATGCCCTTCAACGCCGACGTCGCGATCGACGGCACCGTAATACCGTGGCTCGACGCGAACTGCACGGCCGAGCTCAGCGTCGACATCAGCGACTGCAACTGCCCCGGCGCCGACTGCGCGATATACGAAGCGCTTTGCGCGGTCTGCGGATTGAGGCCCGATTGCAGCAGCGACGACGGACTCATCTGACCAAGGCTGCCAAGCCCCGACTGCAAGCTCGAATACTGGCTCACTCCCTTGCCGAGCGACGACAGCCCCTGGGTGAACGCTTCCTTGTTGACCGGCGTCGCCGACGCGCCGCCACTTGCATGATTTGCGAACGCATCGGTGAGCTTCTGCGACAGCGACTGCTGTGTGCTGCCGACCTGCGTCAACTGACTGACCGACGGCGTGCCACCGCTGAGCAGCCCCGCCGCCTGCTGCGCCTGGCCGGCCGCACTCGTCATGCCCATCGCCGACGCGAGGCTCGACTGCCCGCTCAGCACCTGCTGGTTCGCGCCAACATAGCTCTGCAGCAGCTGCGACACGCCGCCCGACGACGCCCCGGCACCGGCCGAGCTGTCACCGCCCCCGCCGATACCGAACTGCTTCAGATTCAACTGCGCGTGCGCGGCGCCGCCCAACAACAGACCGCCACTCGCCAGCAACGAAACCAGAAGAATGCGCTTGCTCATTTCGACCTCCTCACTTTGACCTTCGGGGTTACTCGTGCACTTCGACACCTCACCCTTTCGTGCGTTCGGTCTGACTACATCAATACTCTTTCATTACGCCTCAATTACTAAAGAATTACACCTTCATGCGCTTTACGAGCAGTCCGTAAATCCCGGGTTTACATGCCAGTAATCTTGATGCGAATCGTTCTCATTTGTGTTGACTCTCGCAAATGGCCTGCGTACGATCTCGCCATCAGCTGCTTCGGCATCGGACGAAACAACACTAATAAGGATTTCGATGAAGTTCGCCCAACTCAATGGACTGCGCGCCAACGCGCGTTCCTTTTGCGACGCTTCGGCAGGTACCGGCGCAATTCATCGTACGCGTTTGCCTTCGATGCGGCGCGTCGCACTGTGCACGGCCTTCGCGTGGGCCTCGTTGACCAGCCACGCGGCGCTGGCCGAAGCCAATCCCGATGCGAACCCGGAAGCGCCCGAAGCCGACCTGAACATTCAGGCGACGCAGACCAACCAGTGGACCGGTTTCTGGAATCGTCAGCAGATGCTCGGCGACATGGGCGGCCTGCGTCCGTGGCTCGGCAGGTACGGCATGACCTTCACGCTGACCGAAACCAGCGAAGTGCTGGCCAATCTGCGCGGCGGTCTCGCGCGCGGCGCCGACTACGACGGCCTGACCACCGCCACCTTGCAGATGGATACGCAAAAGGCATTCGGCCTGCCGGGCGGCCTCTTCAACGTCAGCGCGCTGCAGATTCACGGCTCGAACCTGAGCGCGAACAAGCTCGGCACTTTGAACACGGCGAGCGGCATCGAGGCCGACAACGCGACGCGTCTGTGGGAGCTCTGGTATCAGCAGTCGTTCCTCAACAAACGCGTCGACGTGAAGATCGGTCAGCAGAGTCTCGACCAGGAATTCATCACGAGCACGTATGCGGCGCTGTTCCTCAACACGATGTTCGGCTGGCCCGCGCTGCCCTCGTACGACCTGCCGTCGGGCGGTCCCGCCTATCCGCTCGCGGGTCTGGGTGTGCGCGTGCGCGGCCAGATCACCCCTTCGTTGACCGCGCTGGCCGGCGTGTATTCGGGCGATCCGCTCGGCAACAACCCGAACAACATGAGCGGCACGAACTTCAACCTGCATAACGGCGCGTTGTGGATCGGCGAGCTGCAGTACGCGATCAACCAGCCGTCCGACGGCGAAATGGTCGGCACGGGCGGCGGCGGTCTGCCGGGCACCTACAAGCTCGGCGTCTGGTACAACACCAACAAATTCGCCGATCGGCGTTTCGACAACATGGGACTATCGCTCGCGAATCCTGCGTCGACCGGCATTGCCGCGAATCACAGCGGCAACTACAGCTTCTATGCGGTCGCCGACCAGATGGTGTGGCGCCCCGACCCCGACGAACCGCGCAGCCTCGGCGTGTTCGCGCGCGTGATGGGCGCGCCGGGCGATCGCAATCTCGTGCAAGTCGCGGCCAATCTCGGCGTGGTGCTGAAGGCGCCGTTCAAGGGCCGCGACAACGACAGCGCCGGCCTCGCGCTGACCTACATCAAGGTCGGCA
Organism: Paraburkholderia sp. BR13439; assembly: GCF_040948805.1. NCBI lineage: Bacteria > Pseudomonadati > Pseudomonadota > Betaproteobacteria > Burkholderiales > Burkholderiaceae > Paraburkholderia > Paraburkholderia sp. BR13439. The sequence continues at coordinate 238,994 of NZ_JBFPKN010000012.1, forward strand.
GTCACGTGAACGGACTCGACGAGGACTTCCTGGCATTCAACGGCAGCCCGTACGGCGTGCGCACCAGCGAAACCACGCTCGAGGCGACGTACCAGTACCAGATCAATCCGTGGTGGCAGGTGCAGGCCGACGCGCAATACACGTTCAACGCCGGTGCGGGCCAGAACCCGAACGACCCGACGCAGCCGCTGCGCAATACATTGGTCGTCGGCGTGCGGACCAATATCAACTTCTGATGCCGCCCGCCGCGCGCTTTCATCCACGCAAGCACATGCCACCCCACGCAACCGGACCAGCACTTCCCATGCTTTCGATCGTCACCGCCACTCCCGCTTTGTGCGCCCGCACGGAGGCCCAATCGTGAACCCAGTCACGCGCAAGTTTGCGCCGCGCGCCGCGCGCGCCCTGCTCACCGCGATGGCCGGCGCTGCCGCCCTCACGATGGCTGCGCCCGCGCAAGCCGAGCCGCAAGGCTTCCTTGAAACGATCAAGCATCACACGACGCTGATCAACACCGTCCCCGACAACGGCGACCAGAACCCGTACGCGCTCGTGGTCGCACCGGTCAGCGCGGGCACCGTGAAGCAAGGCGACGTGCTGGTCGGCAACTTCAACAACTCGACGAACCTGCAGGGCACCGGCAGCTCGATCGTCGACTATCACCCGGACACCAGACAGATGACGGTGTTCGCGACCGTGCCGCGCGATCTGAAGGAATGTCCGGGCGGCATCGGCCTATCGACCGCAATGACGATGCTGAAGTCGGGCTGGGTGATCGTCGGCAGCACGCCGAGCAACGACGGCACGACCGGCACCAAAGGCGCCGGCTGCCTGATCGTGATCGACCCTCAAGGCAAGATCGCCTCGACGATCTCGACGCCGAACATCAACGACCCGTGGGGCAACATGGCGGTCGTCGACAACGGCGCGAGCGCGACGCTGTTCGTCAGCAACGCGGGCTTCGGCGTCGGCGGCGCGGAGGGCAATCCGCCCGTGTTCAAGCAGGCCACCGTGCTGCGCATCGACCTCGACGTACCGCAAGGCAAGCCGCCCGTCGCGAAGAAGGAAACCGTGATCGGCAGCGGCTTCGGCGCGCAGGCCGACAAGGGCGTGTTCCTCGTCGGGCCGACCGGGCTCGCACTGTCGGCCGATCAGAAACTGCTGTACGTGTCCGACGCAATCGGCAACCGCATCACCGAAATCGACGATCCGCTCACGCGCGACACCAGCGCGGGCGTCGGCCGCCAGCTGAGCGCCGACGGCCTGCTGCATCGTCCGCTCGCGATGGCCACCGCGCCCAACGGCCACCTGCTCGTGACCAACGCGTTGAACGGCCAGGTCGTCGAAATCGACCCGGCGACCGGCAAGCAGCTATACGCACGCTGGATCGATACCGACAAGGCGCAATCGCCCCCCGGCAACGGCGACCTGTTCGGTATCGCGATGACGCCCGAAGGCGACGGCTTCTACTACGTCGAAGACGACGTGAACACGCTGGTGCTCGCGAAGTAAGCGGCACCCACGCAGGCTGCAGGAAGGTGAAGTGACCATGACAAACGATCAACCCCCACGGCCGTCACGACGCGGCTTTCTCAAAGCGGGTGGCGCGGCGGTCGCCGCCGGTGCATCGCTGGGCGCCGGCCTCGCGAGTTCGCCGGCCGCGCTCGCGACGGCGCCCGCGCATAGCGCGCAGAACGCCGATCCGCAGCTCGCGGTCGAGCCGTTCTACGGTCCGCATCAAGGCGGCATCGTCACACCGCAGCAGAGCCACACCTACGTCGCCGCGCTCGATTTGACCACCGACAAGCGCGACGACGTGATCGCACTGCTACGCACATGGACCGAAGCAGCCGCGCGCCTGACGCAAGGCGGCACGGCCTTCGCGATGCCCGCCGGCGACGACCAGCCCGCCCCCGATTCCGGCGACGTGCTCGGCCTCGGCCCGAACGGTCTGACCATCACGTTCGGCTTCGGCCCCGGCCTCTTCACGAAGGACGGCAAGGACCGCTATGGGCTCGCGTCGCGCCGCCCCGTCGCGCTCGTCGATCTGCCGCGCTTCAACGGCGATCAGTTGATCAAGGAGAAGACCGGCGGCGACCTGTTCATCCAGGCATGCGCGAACGACGCGCAGGTCGCGTTTCACGCGGTGCGCCAACTGTCGCGCCGGGCCTACGGCGTCGCAGCGATGCGCTGGGGCCAGGCCGGTTTCCTGTCCGGTCCGCGCGGCCAGACGCCGCGCAATCTGATGGGCTTCAAGGACGGCACCAACAATCCGTCGACCGCGAAACCCGAGCTGATGAACCAGTTCGTGTGGGCCCGCGCCACCAACGACGCGCCGTGGATGGAAGGCGGCACCTACACGGTCGTGCGCCGCATCCGCATCACGCTCGAACACTGGGACAACACCGAGCTCGGCTTCCAGGAACAGGTGTTCGGCCGCCACAAGTACAGCGGCGCGCCGATCGGCAGCAAGAACGAGTTCGACGCGGTGGACCTGAAAGCCGAGGACAAGGACGGCGATCCGGTGATCCCGGAGAACTCGCACGTGCGTCTGTCGAATCAGGCGAGCAACAACGGCGCGCAGATTCTGCGGCGCTCGTATTCGTACAACGAAGGCACGAACTTCTATATCGAGCGCTGGCCGCCGTGGCGGCAGGAAACCGAGTACGACGCGGGGCTGATTTTCATTGCGCATCAGAGCGACCCGCGCACCGGCTTCATCCCGATCAACGACCGCCTCGCGAAGTTCGACATGATGAACCAGTTCACGACCCACGTGGGCAGCGCGATCTTCGTCGTGCCGCCCGGGGCGAAGTCGGGTTCGTATGTCGGCGCGGGGCTGTTCGAAGCGTGATGAAGCACATGAAGCACGCCGGGCGCGCAGCGCCTCGCTCACTAAACACAATCTGAACGGACTTCTGCAACATGGCTCATTCCTGGTTTGCCTCCCGCCTGCGCGCACTCGGCAGCGTGGCCGCGCTGTCGCTCACCGCACTCGCGACGATGCCGTCGGCGGCCCATGCGGCATCGATCACGCTGTACAACGCGCAGCACGAGCAGGTCGTCAATCTGCTCGCGAAGGACTTCGAAAAGCAGTCGGGCATCTCGGTGAAAATCCGCAACGGCGAAGGCCCGGCGCTCGCCGCGCAGATCGTCGCGGAAGGCGCGGCCTCGCCCGCCGACGTGTACTTCACCGAGAACTCGCCGGAGCTGATGCTGCTGGAGGAAAAGGGTCTGCTCGCGAAGGTCGACGCAGCGACGCTCGGCGCGGTGCCGGCGCGCTTCAATTCGCCGAGCGGCGTATGGGTCGCCGTGACCGCGCGCGAGAGCGTGCTCGCGTACAACACGGCGAAGCTGCAGCCGTCGCAACTGCCGCAATCGGTGTTCGACCTCGCGAAGCCTGAATGGAAAGGCAAGGTCGGCATCGCGCCGAGCGACGCCGACTTCCTGCCCCTCGTGAGCGCGGTGCTGGCACTGAAGGGCGACGAGCAGACGCTCGCGTGGCTGAAGGGCCTGAAAGCCAACTCGCAGATCTTCGACGACGACGAAGGCCTGGTCGCCGCGGTCAATCGCGGCGCGGTCGCGACTGGTCTGATCAACAACTACTACTGGTCGCGTCTGCATGCGGAAATCGGCGATGCGAAAACCCGCAGCGCGATCTACCACTTCAGCCACGGCGACGCCGGCGCGCTCGTCAACGTCTCGGGCGCGGGCGTGCTGAAGTCCGCGCACAACCCGGACGGCGCACAGAAGTTTCTCGCGTACCTGGTCAGCGAACGCGCGCAGCAGTTGATGGCCAATAGCCACGTGATGTTCGAGTACCCGCTGCATGCGGGTGTCGCGCCTGACCCGGTCCTCAAACCGTTTGCCGAACTGACTCCGCCCACGCTGACGATCCAGCAGCTCGGCGACGATAGCCAGGCGGGCAAACTGCTGCGTCGGGCAGGCCTGCTGTAAATGAGCGAAGCCCTGTCAGCCGGTCCGCCGGCTGCCCCCCCTGCCCCGGCGCGTGCACGCACGCGCGCGCCGCGCGGCCTGCTTGCGGCGGCGGCACTCAGCGCTTTGCTGGTGCTGCTGCCGATTGCGTTTACGTTCTGGCGCGCGGCGAGCTTCGGCATCGGCGACGCGCTCGATCTGATCTGGCGGCCGCTCGTCGGCGAGTTGCTCGTCAATACGGTGTTGATCGCCTTCACCACTACTCTCGTTTGCGCGGTGATCGGCACGGCCGCCGCGTGGTTCGTCGAACGCACGCATCTGCCGGGGCGGCGCGCGTGGGCCGTGCTGTGCGCCGCGCCGCTCGCGATGCCGGCTTTCATTTCGAGCTACGCGTGGGTGTCGTTGAGCGAGGACTTGCAGGATTTCAACGGCGCGCTGCTCGTCTTGACCTGCGCGTATTTTCCGCTCGTCTATCTGCCGGTCGCCGCCGCGCTGCGCGGCATGGACCCGGCACTCGAGGAAAGCGCCCGCGCGCTCGGCTGCAACCGCTGGACCAGCTTCGTGCGCGTCGTGCTGCCGCAACTGCGTCCGGCGCTGCTCGGCGGCATGCTGCTGGTCGCGCTCGGCGTGCTGTCGGAGTTCGGCGCGTTCACGCTGCTGCGCTTTCATACCTTCACCACGCAGATCTACGCGGAATTCCGCACCAGCTTCGACGCCGGCGGCGCATCGCTGCTCGCGTGTCTGCTGATCGTGATCTGCCTCGTCGTGCTTGCATTCGAGTTTCGCGTGCGCGGCGCGGCGCGCTACGAGCGCGTCGATCGCGGCACGCGCCGCGCGGTGTTGCGCTACGAGCTCGGTGCGTGGCGCTGGCTCGTCGTCGCGGGCTTTGCGCTGCTGACGCTCGCGACGCTCGGCGTGCCGCTCGGCATGATCGGCTTCTGGCTCACGCAGCCGGGCGCGGCGGCGGTGACGCCCGCCGATGTCTCGCCCGAATTGCTGTGGAACGCGACGATGTCTTCGCTCGGTTTCGGCCTCGCCGCCGCCGTGCTGACCACGTTGCTCGTGGTGCCGCTCGCATTTCTGCTGGTGCGTTACCCGACCCGTTTCGCGACGCTGTTCGAGCGCACCGTGTTTCTCGCGCAAGGCGTGCCGGGGCTCGTGATTGCGCTCGCGATCGTGTCGCTCGCGGTGCATGCGCTGCAGCCGCTTTATCAAAGCGCTACGCTGCTGATCGTCGCCTACGCGATTCTGTTCATGCCGGTCGCGCTGGTCAGCGTGCGCGCGGCGTTCATGCAGGCGCAGCCGCGCCTCGAGGAAACCGCGCGCGCGCTCGGCCTGAACTGGACGCAAACGCTCGTGCGCGTCGTGCTGCCGCTCGCGGGTCCCGGGCTCGGCGCGGCCGCCGCGATGGTGTTCATCTCGGTCGTCACCGAGCTGAACGCGACGCTGCTGCTGTCGCCGCTCGACACGCAAACGCTCGCGACCCAGGTGTGGGCCGATACGTCGACGATGGCGTTCGCCGCCGCCGCGCCGTATGCGGCGCTGCTGACCGGCATCTCGCTGTGCGCGTCGGGGCTGCTGTTCGCGCTGCTCGGCCGCTCGGCGCTGCTCGGCGAGCGCGGCTGACCCGACACGCGCCGGCTTTTCATCGCTGCTTTTTGTTCGACTTTCTTCGGGATTTCATGAGCGAACTTCGTATCCGCGGACTGCAGAAATCGTTCGACGGTCATCCCGTGCTGCACGGCATCGATCTTTCGGTCGAGCGCGGCACGCTGCTCGCGTTGCTGGGGCCCTCGGGCAGCGGCAAGACCACGCTGCTGCGGCTCTTGTGCGGCTTCGAGCGCGCCGACGGCGGCAGTGTCGAGATCGACGGCCGACGTGTCGTCGGCGACAACCTGCACGTGCCGTCGGAGCAACGCCGCATCGGCTATGTGCCGCAGGAAGGCGCGCTGTTTCCGCATCTGTCGGTCGCGGACAACATCGTGTTCGGCCTGCCGCGCACGCAGCGTCGCGCGCGCCATCGCGTGGCCGAACTGCTGGAACTGGTGGGTCTGCCCGCGCATTTCGGCGAGCGCGCGCCGCAGCAGTTGTCGGGCGGTCAGCAGCAGCGTGTTGCGCTCGCCCGCGCACTCGCACCCGCGCCGACGCTGGTCATGCTCGACGAGCCGTTCTCGTCGCTCGACGCCGCGCTGCGCGTCGAGACGCGCCAGGCGGTCGCGAATGCGCTGGCCGCGGCTGGCGCGACTGCCGTGCTGGTCACGCACGATCAGGCCGAGGCGTTGTCGCTCGGGCATGAGGTCGCGGTGCTGTGGAACGGAAGGCTGATCCAGACCGCGACGCCCGAAGCGCTGTACCGCCGTCCGGTGACGCGCGAGCTTGCGTCGTTCATCGGCGAGGCGGTGTTGTTGCCGGGCGTCGCGCAACAGGATCGCGCGAGCTGCGAGCTCGGCGAACTGGCACTGGCCGCGCCCGTCGGCAACGGCGCGGTCGACGTGATGCTGCGTCCCGAGCAGATCCGTCTGCTGCGCGCCGACGAAACCGCGCGCACGGGTGCCGCGCACGATGCGCTCGTCACCGATGTGATCTTCCAGGGGCAGGACGCGAGCGTCGCGCTGCAATTGCAGTCCGCCACGCGGACGATGGTGCGCGCACGCGTGCCCGGTTATCTGTGCCCGCGTCCGGGCGAGCGCGTGCGGCTAGCGGTCGAGGGTGAAGTGACCGCCTATACGCGGGCTTGAAGGGCACCAGGGCTGGCACGCTCGGCTACCGCAACGACAGATCCTGCACCATCTGCTGCGCCAGATAATCGCAGGTCGGCCGATCCGATTTCGCGCTGCGCGCGACGACAATTTCGAGCGGCGCGATTTTCGGCAGGCCTTGCGCGTCGCCAAGAATCGCGAGCCGCGGCGGCACGCTGCAACGCGTCAGCGCGATCACCGACAAACCGGCATCCACGGTCGCGACGAGTCCCATCAGGCTCGCGCTGCTGAACGCCGCGCGATAGCGGATGCGCGCGCCATCCAGCGCGGCGAGCGTATGCTGGCGCGCGACGCAGCCAGGCTCGTACAACCCCACCGGCAACGGCGACGCCTTCAACACCGGCGTATCGACCGACGCCCCAACCCACACCATCGGCTCGCTGCGCACGAATTCGCCGCGCAGCTTGCGGTCGCGCGTGACGAATGCGAGGTCGATCTTGTTGTCGGCGAGCATCGGCGCAAGCGCCGTGCTCTGCGCGCAGACGATCTCCATCTCGACGCGCGGGTACAGCGTTGCGAAACGCCGCAACACCGGCGACAGCAGCGACGACACATAGTCGTCCGGCGCGCCGAGCACCACGCGCCCGGTCACCTCGGGCCTCACGATCGCCGACCACGCCTCCTCCTGCAACGCGAGCGCGCGCCGCGCGTATTCGAGCAGCGTGTTGCCGGGCCGTGTCAGCGACAGGTTGCGCGTGTTGCGGGCGAACAGCGTCGTGCCGAGCATCGTTTCGAGCCGCTTGATCTGCATGCTGACCGCCGCCTGCGAGCGATGCACGCTCGCCGCCGCCTTCGTGAAGCTGCCCGCCTCCACGACCGCGACGAAGCTGCGCAACAGATCGACGTCGAATTCAGGGTTCACGATTTATCAACCGGGCTTATGGAATTGCTCAATTTAATTCGTTTGTGATAAGCCCGCAAGCGGCGCAATACTCGCAGGCATCATCTCAAGGAGTCGTTGCGCATGTCCCTCACCTCACGTCAACAAGGCGCGATCACGCTGGCGGGCGGCGGGCTGCTGATGGGCACGATCGGCGTTTTCGTCGAGGAGGCGCGGCTCGATGCGCTGACGCTCGTGTTCTTCCGCTGCCTGTTCGGCTTTCTGTCGCTCGCCGCCTATTGCGCGTGGAAGGGCTTTTTCACGCGCGCGCAGTTCACGCGCCGCACGGTCGCGCTCGCGCTGATTTCCGGCGTGCTGATGGTTACGCAATGGGTCGGCTTTTTCGACGCGATTCATCGCACCAGCATCGCGGTCGCGACCGTCGTGTTTCATGTGCAGCCGTTCTGGGTCGTGCTGATCGGCGCGGCGCTCTTTAACGAACGGCTCGGCGCGGACCGGCTCGGCTGGATCGCGACGGCGTTCGTCGGGCTCGTGCTCGCGTCGGGCGTCATCGCGGCCGGCAATCTGCAGGGCCACACCAGCTACCTGATCGGCTTGAGCGAAGCGCTGCTCGGCTCGCTGCTGTACGCGAGCGTCACGCTGATCGCGAAAAGCCTCGGCGACATGCGCCCGCATCTGCTCACGCTCATGCAATGCGCGGTCGGCGTGATCTGCCTGCCGCTGATCGCGCCGTTCATCGCGCCTTTGACGCTCACGCATATCGGGCCGATGCAGTGGTTCTGGCTGATCGGCATGGGCGTGCTGCACACGGGATTGTCGTACGTGCTGATTTACGGCGCGCTGCCGAAGCTCAGCACGCCGGTGATCGCGGTGCTGCTGTTCGTTTATCCGCTGACCGCGATCGTCGTGGATGCGCTCGTGTATGGCCGGGCGCTGTCGCTGGCGCAACTGGCCGGCATGGCGCTGATCGTCGCCGCGAGTCTCGGCGTCAATCTCGGCTGGCCGTTGCTGACGCTGCTGCATCCGGCTGGGGGGGCGCGCAGTCACGCGAAGTAACGCGAAGCAACGCGCGCCGCCCGCCTGGTGCTCACTGCGGCAGCGTCTCCCCCTTCGTCTCCGGCGCGAACGGAATCACGAACAGGCCGAGCACGAAGGCGAGCGCGGTCAACGCGACCGGCACACCGAGCGTCTGCATATGCAGCACCGCCGCGCCGAGCAGAAAGTTGACGCCCGCGCCGACGAAGCGTCCAAACGACGTGCAGAACGCAAACGCGGTCGCGCGTACGCGGGTTTCGAACTGCTCGGGCAGCCACAGGCTGAACAACGCGAAGTTGCCGCCGAAAAAGCCCAGCACGAACAGCCACGCGATGAACGGCGCGAGCCCGTTCGGCAGATAGAACGCCCAGCCGAAGCTCGCCGCGATCGACACCGCCATTCCCGCGAAGTACACCGCCAACGTCATCTTGCGGCCGATGCGCTCGGCCATCGGCGGCAGCGCGAGACAGCCGAGGATCGTGCCGATCGACAGCAGGCCGGTAGCCAGCGACGCCGTGCGAATTGAATCGCCCTTCGACATGCCGGCGCGCGTCGCGAGCTGGATCACCGCGGACGGCTCGTAGACCGCACCCGCCCAGAGTCCGGTGATCGCGATGGTCAGCAGAATGCACGCGACCCATGTGCGACGCCTGTAGGCCGGCCCCATGATCTCGCGCAGCGGCTTCACACGCACTGTCTTGGCGTCGGCCTTCTGCCACTTCTCCGGCTCCTTCACGCGCAGCAGAATCAGAATCGCGACGACGACCGGCACCGCGCCGGTCAGGAACATCGCGCGCCAGCCGAAATGCACGCCGACCGTGTAATTGAGCGCGGCCGCGAGAAAGAAGCCCGCGTAGTAGCCGGTCTGCAGATAACCGGCGCCCATCTTGCGGCGATCCTCGGGCCACGCCTCGGCCACGTAGGTGCCCGCAAGCGCCCATTCCCCACCGATGCCGACGCCCGCGATGAAGCGATAAATACCGAGCTGCCACACATTGGTCGAGGTCGCGGCAAGCCCGGTGAAAATTGCGAACGTGAAGATCGTCGCGGCGAGCACCTTGGTGCGGCCGAAGCGATCGGCGAGCGGTCCCCAGATGAACGACAGCCCCCAACCGACCAGGAACAGCGCAAACAGGATCGATCCCGCAAGGCCGACATTCGACGGCGTGGCCGCGAAGCCCGAACGCGGCAGCAACTCCGTCAGCGCTGGCGTGAGCACCAGCGCGTAAATGAACGAGTCCATGCCGTCGAGCGTCCAGCCGGCCCACGCGCCCCAAAACCCTGCGATCTGCGAACGATTGAGCGGTGTGCGCTGACGCGCGAGCGCTCGTCGGTCGGTCACTGTATTCATCTTGCTCCTCCAGCCTACGATGGTTGAACGTAACGAAAAACGACGGGCGCGCTTGGTGTTGGATCGACGACGTTGATTGATCGGCGATGTCCTCGTACAACTGATTCAGAGGACGGCGCGGGGAAACTGCCGGGACGGTGGGTGAAGACCCTTCCGGGTTTGCCCGCGCTGAAATACGCGTCTTTTTATATATAATATTTGATACTATGACCGACGCAACTGAAGGTTTTCCCCTGGACGCGCCCGTGCCCGGCTCGTTTCTTCCGGCCGCGGCACCCCGCGAAAGCACCTCGCACATGATTGCGGAGGCGCTGCGCGCGGCGATCGTCGACGGCACGCTCGCGCCCGGCGCACCATTGCGCCAGGACGCGATCGCCCGGCATTTCTCCGTCAGCGCGATTCCCGTGCGTGAGGCGCTGCGCCAGCTGGAAAGCGAGGGCTGGGCGCGCGCAGCCGTCCACAAAGGCGCGACCGTCGCGCCTTTGTCCGCCAACGAGGCGCGCGAGATCTACGAGATCCGCTCGGCGCTCGAAAGTCTCGCGCTCGGCCTCGCGATTCCGAATCACACCTCGGCGACGCTGCGCGAAGCCGCGCAGTTGTGCAGCGCCGCCGAGCGCGAAGAGGACCCGTCGCTATACGTGACGCGCAATGCCGCGTTCCATATGTGTCTGTACGCGCCCGCCGGCCGGCCGCAGTTGGAGGACATGATCGGCTTGCTGCACCGGCGCGGCGAACGCTATCTGCGGTTGAAGTTCGGCTTGCCGTCGTACAAGGGCGAGTCCGACAGTGAGCACGCCGCGTTGCTCGAAGCCGTCGAGCGCCGCGATATCGCGGCCGCGCAGTCGCTGGTGGTCGCGCATCTGCTCGGCACCGGCGAGCTTCTGCATCGTTTCCTGACCGAGCGCGCGCGCGAAGAAGCGCTGGCGCATCAACCGAAGCCGCGCGGACGACGCCCGCGCGTCCACACCGGGAGCTGACTGAACCGATGAATGAGCCGATGAATGAGCCGATGAATGAGCCGATGACCGAGCCGATGACCGAGCCGATGAACCACCCCGCCGAAGCCGCCGCATCGCGGTCCACTGCCCGCTCATGGACGACCCGGCGCGACGAGAAGAACCGCCGCCTCGCGGCCATCGCTCCGTGGCTCGAAGACGGCGTGCTGCCCACGCACCGCATAATCGATGCGCTCGAAACGCTGATCCAGCCCGGCGAGCGAGTCGCGCTCGAAGGCGACAACCAGAAGCAGGCCGACTTCCTGTCGCGCTCGCTCGCGAAGGTCGATCCGCAAAAGCTGCACGACGTACATCTGCTCATTTCCAGCATCAGTCGTCCTGAACACTTGACGCTGTTCGAGCGCGGCATCGCGCACAAGGTCGATTTCTCGTTCGCGGGGCCGCAGAGTCTGCGCGTCGCGCAATTGCTCGAAGACGGCCAGCTGGAAATCGGCGCGATTTATACGTATGTCGAGCTGTACGCGCGCATGTTCGTCGACCTGACGCCGCACGTCGCGCTGCTGTGCGCGGACAAGGCCGACCGTCACGGCAATCTGTACACCGGCCCGAACACCGAGGACACGCCGACCATCGCCGAAGCCGCCGCGTTCCGTCACGGCATCGTGATCGTGCAGGTCAACGAGATCGTCGACGAGTTGCCGCGCGTCGACATTCCGGGTTCGTGGGTCGACGTGGTCGTACAGGCGGACCGGCCGTTCGCGGTCGAGCCGCTGTTCACGCGCGATCCCCGTCATATCGGCGACTTGCAGGTGCTGACCGCGATGATGGTGATACGCGGCATCTACGAGCCGTATGGCGTCACGTCGCTCAATCACGGCATCGGCTTCGATACCGCGGCGATCGAACTGCTGCTGCCCACCTACGGCGAAGCGCTCGGCCTCAAAGGCAAGATCTGCCGCAACTGGACACTCAACCCGCACCCTACGATGATCCCCGCGATCGAATCGGGCTGGGTCGACAGCATCCATTGCTTCGGCAGCGAGGTCGGTATGGAGGCGTATATCGAGGCGCGCCCCGATGTGTTCTTCACCGGCAACGACGGCAGCCTGCGCTCGAACCGCGTGCTGTGTCAGTTGGCCGGCCAATACGGCGTCGATCTGTTCATCGGCTCGACGCTGCAGATCGACGCGGACGCGAATTCGTCGACGGTCACGCGCGGACGGCTCGCCGGTTTCGGCGGAGCGCCGAACATGGGCCACGATCCGCGCGGCCGGCGTCATGCGAGCGAGGCGTGGCTGAAGCTGTTGAAGGGCGACGGCGCGGTGTCGCGCGGCCAGAAGCTCGTCGTGCAACTCGCGGAAACGTACAAGAAAGGCGGCGAGCCGACCTTCGTCGATGAACTCGACGCGATCGCCGTCGGCGCGAAAAACGGCATGCCGATTGCGCCGGTGATGATCTACGGCGACGACGTGAGCCATGTGGTCACCGAGGAAGGCATCGCGCATCTGCACAAGGCCGAAGGCATCGACGAGCGGCGCGCGGCGATCGCGGCGGTGGCCGGTGTCACGCCGATCGGCCTGCGCGCAAAAGCCGAGAAAACCGCCGAGTTGCGCCGGCGCGGCATCGTCGCGTATCCGGAAGATCTCGGCATCCGGCGCGGCGAAGCGAAGCGTTCGCTGCTCGCGGCGCGCAGCATCGACGATCTGGTCACGTGGTCGGGCGGACTGTACGCGCCGCCCGCGCGCTTCCGGAGCTGGTGACGATGGCGTCCGCAGCTGCTGTTGTCGAACGGTTGGACGCGCCGCCTGCTCCTGTCCTGCGCGATGCGTGCGGCACATCGCCCAAGGGGGCGCCGTTTTCCGACGCGCAACTCGCGCGCGACGCGATCACCGCGCTGATCGACGAGGCCGAACTCACGCCGAAGCCCGCGCTCGTCGACCGGCGCGGCAGCGGCGCGCATCGCGACCTCGATCTCGCGATCATGCGGCGCTCCGCGCACGCGCTCGAACCGACGTTCGCGGCGCTCGCGCGCACCGCGCGGCGTCGCGGCGAACCGTCGGCGCTGCTGCGCGCCGAACTTGCGCAGGTCGGCCGCGCGGGCGAACTGGACATGATGCAGGCGACCGGCGGTTGCAACGCGCATCGCGGCGCGATCTGGATCATCGGCTTGCTCGTTGCAGGCGTCGCGCTCGAAACGTCTTCGAGTGCCTCGATGCGTACGCACGGACCTGGCGCGCCGAACCCTCTGGATTCCTCGCGCGTCTGCACTTTGGCCGCGCAGATCGCCTGCTTCCCGGACCGCTTCGCCGCTTCGTCCGATAGCCACGGCGAACGCGCGCGTCGACGCTATCAGGTTGGCGGCGCACGGCGCGAAGCGCAGGACGGCTTCCCGCACGCGCTCGACGTCGGCCTGCCCGCATTACGCGCGGCGCGCGCACGCGGCATCGACGAAAATACCGCGCGCATCGACGCCTTGCTCGCGATCATGAGCACGCTCGACGACACCTGCCTGCTGCATCGCGCGGGCCTCGCCGGCTTGCATGCGGGGCAGCGCGGCGCACGACGCGTGCTCGACGCGGGCGGCAGTTCGACAGCCGCGGGCCGCGTCGCGCTCGACGCGCTCGAACGCGAACTGCTCGCGCTGAACGCATCGCCTGGCGGCGCGGCCGATCTGCTCGCCGCCACCCTCTTTCTCGACATGCTGGCGCATCGCGACGCCAGCCGGAGCTGAGCCTCATGGAACATCTGACCTTTGACTATCCGGCGCAACGCGCCGTCACGACCCGCGCGCACGTCGGCGTAGTCGGCTCGGGCGATCTGGAAGTGCTGCTGTCGCCCGCCGCCGATGCAGGCGGCTCGGCGCTTGCTGCGCACGTGGTCGTGCGCACCAGCGTCGACGGCTACAGCCACATCTGGAAGAGCGTGCTCGACCGCTTCTTCACGCGCTACGACGGCGCCGCGAACATCGAGATCAACGACTTCGGCGCGACGCCGGGCGTGGTCGCGCTGCGGCTCGCGGAGGCGGTCGAAGCGGCCGAGGAAGGAGACAGCATATGAGCACGAGCGCCAGCATTCACCGCGCACCGCTGCTGCACGAGAGCTTCATCGAACTGCCCGCGCGCGAGCGCGCCCGTTCGCTGCTCGACACGGGCAGCTTCCGCGAATTGCTCGGTCCGTTCGACCGCATCGCGTCGCCGTGGCTGCCCATGCAGGGCATCGTCTGCCAGGCCGACGACGGCTGTGTGATCGCGCGCGGCACGATCGACGGCGAACCGGCCGTGGTCGCGGCGATCGAAGCGGCGTTCCAGGGCGGCAGCATCGGCGAAGTGTCGGGCAGCAAGATCGCCGCGGCGCTCGAGATGGCGCGGCGCGACTGCGAGCGCGGCAAGCTCGTGCGCCCGGTCGTGCTGTTCGAGACCGGCGGCGTGCGGTTGCAGGAAGCGAACCTCGGGCTCGCGGTGATCGCCGAGATTCAGGCGGCGATCGTCGCGCTGCGCCGGCACGTGCCGGTGGTCGGTGTGATCGCGGGGATGGTCGGCTGCTTCGGGGGCATGTCGCTCGCGGCCGCGCTGTGCTCGTATCTGATCGTGACCAGGCAGGGACGGCTCGGCATGAACGGACCCGAAGTGATCGAGCAGGAAGCCGGGATCGAAGAACTCGATGCGAGCGATCGCCGCCGCGTGTGGCAACTGATCGGCGGCGAGCAGCGCGTCGCGAGCGCGCTCGCCGATACCCTGGTTGATGACGATGCCGACGCGGTGCGCGCCGCCGTCCACGCCGTGTTCGCGCAGGGCGTGCCGGCCGCGCATCGCAGCGAGCAGGTCGACACGTTCCTGCAGCGGCTCGCGCGGATCGATCCGCCGAGCGTCACGCCCGAGACAATGCGTGATGTGTACAACCCGCAAGCGGGCGATGCATCGAACAAGGAGCAGGCATGAGCGACACGACACTCACGCGCGGCGCGCGCTGGTTCAACGCACTGGCCGGCGAATCGTCGAGCGCCGCGCCCGTCTGGAGCAGCGATGCGCCGCTCGGCGGCGACACCGCGCGCTTTATCGCGGTCGTGCCCGATGCCGCGAATCGCTTTCCACGCGCGACCAGCAACGTGGTCGGACTCGAACAGGGCTGGCAACTCGCGCGCGCGGTGCGCGAAGTCATGGAGGCGGATCGAGGCGCCGGCACACGCCGCCCGATCGTCGCGATCGTCGATGTGAAGAGCCAGGCGTATGGCTATCGCGAGGAAATGCTCGGCATCCACCTCGCCTGCGCGGCCGCGGTCGACGCCTACGCGAGCGCACGCGACGCCGGCCATCCGGTGATCGCGCTGATCGTCGGTCCGGCGATGTCCGGCGCGTTCCTCGCGCACGGCTATCAGGCGAACCGCATCGTCGCGCTCGACGTGCCCGGCACGATGGTCCACGCGATGGGCAAGGAAGCAGCCGCGCGCGTCACGCGCCGCACGGTCGAAGAACTCGACGAACTCGGCGAGACGATCGTGCCGATGTCGTATTCGATGGCCTCGTTCGCGAAGCTGGGGCTGCTCGATCAGCTGATCGACGGCGTCGACGCCGATGCGCCCGACGCGGCGCAGATCGAGCGCGTGCGCACCGTGCTGGTCGAACAGATTCGCAGCGCGCGCGACGGGGATCGGACGCTCGCGCGTCGGCTGGAATCGGTTGCGGCGCGGCAGACTCGCGCGGCGTCGATCGAGGTGCGGCGGCGTCTTGCCGAACAGTGGGACGCCGTGTGATGCGCGTGTGTGCGGCTGCGCCCTTCCCGACTGCTTGCGCCACGTCGTGCGACGCGCGCTGGCGGCCGCATGATCTGCTGCGCTTGCGACGACTCGATGCGCTCGATGACGAACCCGCGTGGGTCCGCGCTGCGTTCCAACGCGCACCGTATGCGGTCGTGCGACGCGCGCTCGCCGTTGAAGGTTTCGTCGCGATCGGCGTGCGCGGCGCAGAGCGAGCGCAGCGTTACGGCACGTGGGCGCACGCGGACGATATCGTCGGCGTCGTAGCGCCGGAGTCCCTGGCGCAGGCGCGACCCGGTCCCGAACGTGATGCATTGCCTTCTTTCGTTGCCCTGAATTCGTTGCAACGCGACCGGAGCGGTCCGCTTTCTGGATTCGCTTGGGGTCCTTCTGGTAGCACGGGATTCGAACTGGCGACGCATGCTCCCACCGTGAACGAAGCCAGCGATCTCGATCTGTTGATCCGCGTGCCCGAACTGCTGGCGTTGAAGGTCGCGAGTGCTTTGCTGGAGCAACTTCAAACGCTCTCGGCTCGTATCGGTGTGCGCATCGATGCACAACTCGAAACGCCCGCGGGCGGCGTCGCGCTCGCGGAGTGGGCTGCGGGCAAGGCGCGCGTGCTGGCCCGCCACGCGAGCGGTCCCCGCTTGATCGCCAATCCGTGGGCCGAGGTCGCTCAGGATGGCGCTACCTGATGTTCGCGCTTATCTTCCCCGGTCAGGGTGCGCAAAGCGAAGGCTTTCTGAATCGACTGCCGCGGCATCGCGCGGTACAGGACACGTTCGCTGAAGCATCGGACACCCTCGGCGTCGACGTGCTGACGCTCGACTCGCCCGACGCTCTGGACTCGACCGTCGCCGTGCAACTGGGCCTGACGATCGCGGGCGTCGCGATCACGCGCGCGCTCGCCGATGAAGGTTTGGTGGCGGAAATCAGCGCGGGGCTGTCGGTCGGCGCATATCCGGCAGCGGTCAGTAGCGGCGCGGTGCCGTTTCGCGATGCCTTGATGATGGTGCGGCGGCGCGCCGAATTGATGGAAACCGCTTACCCGTCGGGCTATGGTCTGGCGGCCGTATCCGGCTTGAACGAGCAGCAGGTGGAAACGCTCGTCGCGCAGCAGGCGCAAGAGCAGCGGCAACGCGTTTATATCGGCAACGTCAATGCGCCGCGCCAGATCGTAATGGCCGGCGCGAACGATGCGCTCGACCTGTTCATCAAACGCGCACTTGCGGCCGGCGCGCGCAAGGCCACCCCGCTCGCGGTCAGCGTGCCCTCACATTGCGAGTTGCTCGCGCATGCGAGCGACGAACTGCTCGCGTACTCGCGCGAGTTGCGTTTCGAAACACCGCGCGGCATCTATATCGGCAATCGCGGTGGACGGCCGTTGTATACGGCCGACGCGATCCGCGAAGATCTTGCGACGAATATGCGCTACACCGTGCGCTGGTTCGATGCGCTCACCGTGATGCAGGAAATGGGCGCGCATGTGCTGGTCGAGGCACCGCCGGGGCAGGTGTCGACGGATATCGTGGGGGAGCATTTTTCGGAGACTAGCGCGCTGGCTGCCAGTGCATGGCCGTTCGACAGACTGGTCGGGACGGTGCGCAGGCGCCTCGAGCGTGGAGCGTAAGCATTTCATATAAATCTTCCGGTTGACCCTGAATGTGTCGGCCGCTGAACAACGCGAGATTCGCCCAGGTGTCTGCCCTAACGCAACGCTGCCACGCCCGAATCGATTTCTCCGCCCGGATATTTCATTTGCATACCTTGCAGAGCCCACTTCGACCCGGCGGACCGGTCTCGACCGCATCACCGGGAGCCGAGGGCGCAAAACCATCACAATAAGGCGCGAAACGTGGAGATTCCTGGCCAAATGCGCAGGGACCAACTGCTATCCTTGAAAGAAGTCGACCCGTTCTCGAGCGCACTCCCATGCGCGCGCACTCGGAAAGAGGGATCCATGAGTTGTCCCGCACTATCGCGACATTTTTTGCCCCGTCGTTCCATTGCCGGGTTGCCTGCGACACATGTCGCGTGCACCGCCCTCGAGCGATAGTCCAGCTACACAGAGCCTTACACAAAACCTGAACCGCAACGCAGTTGAATCAGCAGGTTCAAATTCAGACTGATCAACTTCCCGCGAATTTATCGATCTGATGTCACACGTGTAGCAACAGCCGGCATTCTGGAAACGAGTTGCGCAGAACTCCGCCTTCGCACCGATATGAGGGAGATATGCATAGACCCATCGACACCGAAACGATTCCGAGCAATGAATTGCAGCAGGTCAGGACGACTTATGCCAAGCTTTGCGAGGACTACCTTGCGCATCGCGCCGATGGTGAATACCGGGACTATGTGCAATCGGTCATTGCCAACGACGCTAGTCTCGATCGTCATGTGCGCGCGTTCGAAATTTATGCCCCGTATATCAAGCGTGGAATGAAAGTGCTCGACTGGGGATGCCGTCACGCCCCGGATTCGTGCATGCTTCGTACGCTCTTCCGGGACATCGAGATTTATGGCTGCGACCTATGCAATGATGGGCAATTCGCGGAATTCCATCAGTACGCCGGGTTATCTTTCGCTGCGCTCAATCATGAGTTTCTGCTGCCCTACGAAGACAATCAATTCGATGTAGTGATTGGAAGCGGTGTACTCGAGCACGTGGCTCGCGAACAAAAGAGCATCGATGAGCTATGGCGCGTGCTGAAAGACAACGGTTTGCTGATAATCACATTTTTACCCAACCGCTTATCGGCAACAGAAAACGCCTGCAGAGTGATGAAGAAGTACACGGGCCATAATCGACTGTACAGCCTCAGCGACGCGAAGCGCCTGTTTCTCAGTTCGGGATTCGTACTGGAAGAATGCGGCTATCATCAAGTTTTTCCGACGTTCGCAAAAGGCATCAAGGGCGGCGGAGCGCTCAATGCACTGGCCAATATCGGCATGAAGCTGAACCGGCCTTTCGAGCGGATACCGATCGTCAATGCGGTCTCGGCAAATCTGTTTTTCATCCTCCGCCGCGTTCATGAGATGTAGCGGTAGGCCGCTGAGGCGGCCTACCCCGCAGGATCATTGCGCAACGCCGCGCCGCCCTCCTGTTGCGAAGTCACGAATCCTCGCAGTGCGGGGGTGAGTCGGAAAACGAGCTTCTCGAGCTCCACCACGAGGAAGAACAGGACGCCACCAACAAAGAGCCACCCCCACGCCGACAACGGCAAAGCCTCGGTGTGGAAAACGGCCTGGAACGGGAACGTGTAGGTGAACAGAAGCTGCAACACCACGACCCCGGCGATCCCGTACCACAGATGACGATTGCCCATATGCGCGCGCACGGTCAGTGACGAATCGAGCAGATACCGGATGTTGAGCAGATAGAACACCTGGCCCAGCGTAATCGCGTTGACCGCGGCCGTGCGCGCCAGATCATCCGACGCCCCGTGCGACTTCATCCAGAAGAAGGTCGATAGCGTATAGAGCACGAGCGCCGCGCCGACGAACAGGATGCGCCAGATGCCGAAACGCGTGACGATCGGCCGGTCGATTGCGCGCGGCGAGCGGCGCATCACGTCGGCCTCGTGCGGCTCGAAAGAAATGGTCAGGCCGAGCGCGACCGAAGTCACCATGTTGACCCACAGGATCTGCGGCGCCGTGATCGGCAGCGTAAAGGCGAACAGGATCGCCACCGCGATCACCGCGCCTTGCGCGATATTGGTCGGCAGCATGAACAGCATCGCCTTCTCGATGTTGTTGTAGACCGTGCGCCCCTCCTTCACAGCCGCGGAAATCGACGCGAAATTGTCGTCGGCGAGGATCATCCCCGCCGCCTCTTTCGTCACCTCGGTGCCCTTGATCCCCATCGCGACGCCGATGTCGGCCTTCTTCAGCGCGGGCGCATCGTTGACGCCGTCGCCCGTCATCGCGACGATCTGCCGATTCGCCTGGATCGCCTTGACGAGCCGCAGCTTGTGCTCGGGACTCGCGCGCGCGAACACGTCGACGCTGCGCACGCATTCCTGCAGCGCCGCGTCATTCATCGCTTCGATCTCGGCGCCGGACACGGCCGTTTTGCCGTCGCCGATGCCCAGCATTCTTGCGATTGCCGCCGCCGTGATCTTGTGGTCGCCCGTGATCATCGTCACGCGGATGCCCCCGCCGTGGCATTCGCGCACGGCCTCGATCGCCTCTTTGCGCGGCGGGTCCATCAGACCCACGAGGCCGAGCAATACGAGGGTGCGCGGCAGGTCCTGCGGCCCGAGAGTCCCCGTACGCAGGCCCGGGTCCGGCAGCCACGCCAGCCCGAGCACGCGCTCGCCTTGCGCGGCGAGCCGGTCGCCCTCTCTTGCGAAATGCTCGCGATCGAGCGGCACCGGGCCTTGCGCCGTCTGCTGGCGGTCGCAATGATCGATGATCACCTCTGGCGCGCCCTTGACCAGCAGCATCTCGCCGTCGGCCGAGCGGTTCAGCGTCGCCATGAACTTGTGCTCGGACTCGAAAGGAATCACGTTGATCCTCGGCGCGGCCGCGGTCTCGGCGGGACGGTCCATGCCCAGCTTGGAAGCGAACGGATAGAGCGCGCCCTCGGTCGGGTCACCCTCCACTTTCCATTTCCCTTCTTCCTCGAAGAGCTCGGCGTCGTTGCACAACAGCGACACACGGCCCATCAGCTTCAGCACGTCCGGCGCGGCGCCGATCGGCTTGCCATCGGCGCTGACCCGTCCTTCGCTGGCGTAGCCGTCGCCGGTAACGGAATAGCCGGCTTCCGCCGTCACGGCGGAGGTCACCATCATCTCCATCAGGGTCAGCGTGCCCGTCTTGTCCGAGCAGATGCGCGAGACGGCGCCCAGCGTTTCGACCGCCGGCAGGCGGCGAATGATGGCGTTGCGCTGCGCCATCCGCTGCACGCCGATGGCGAGCGTGATGGTGATGAGCGCCGGCAGGCCTTCCGGGATCACCGACACCGCAATCCCCACGATGGCCTGGAACAGCTCGACGAACGTCATGTGTCCGAGCCAATGCCCATAGGAGAACAGCAGCACGCTGACAACGGCGATAACCGCCGTGATGACGTAGCCGAATTTCTTGATCTGGCGCAGCAGCGGCGTCTCGAGCGCGCTGACTTCGGCGAGCATCTGGTTGATCCGGCCGAGCTCCGTCTGGCTGCCGGTCGTCACCACGACACCGGTTGCCCGGCCCGACAGGACCATCGTGCCGCAGAACGCCATGTTCTCGCGGTCGCCGACCGTCGCTTTGGCGGGCACCGGCGCGGTGCTCTTCTCGGCCGGGAGGGATTCGCCCGTGAGAGCCGCTTCTTCCGTGTGCAGATTCCTCGCGTCGACGAGACGCATGTCCGCCGGGATCTTGTCGCCCGATTCCAGTAGCACGATGTCGCCAGGAACGAGTTCATCGGCGGGGATCAGGCGAACCGCTCCACCACGCATCACGCGCGCCTCGGCGGACAGCATGTTGCGAATCGAATCGAGCGCCTTCTCGGCGCGTCCTTCCTGAATGAAGCCGAGCAGCGAGTTGAGAATCACGACGGCAAGAATGACCGTGCCATCGAGCCACAGGCCCATCATGAACTTGATGAAACCGGCCACGAGCAGCACGTAGATCAGAATGTTGTGGAACTGCATCAGGAAGCGTGCGACCGGCCCTCTCTTCTTGCCCTGCGGCAGGCGGTTCGGCCCATAGGTGGCCAGCCGCCCGGCCGCTTCCGCGGCATCGAGGCCCTGCGCGGGATCGACGTTGAACTGCCGTTCGATGTCACCGGCCGGTATCGCATGCCACGGCGTCGCACTCTCAACTGAGCTCATCCTCGTGTCTCCCGGTTCCAGTGATTTCGGGTCAGGGGGCCGCTCTCAATGATCCGGATCGTCCCCGGGTTGATCGGGTCACGTCTCGTCCACCGCTTCAGCGTCGAGCTCCTCCCTCGCGGCGGCGAGATCCTTCATCTGCTCTGGCGTCGCTTTCGGATATGCGAGGTCGAGCTTCTCGACGGCCTCGACGATCGCCGCCGCGACGATGAGGCGCGTGAAAGGCTTGTTGTCGGCGGGCACGACGTACCACGGAGCCGCTTCGGAGGCCGTCGCGCGGATCGCCTCTTCATAGGCCTGCATATAGTCGTTCCAGTAGCGACGCTCGCGAACGTCGGATGCGGAAAACTTCCAGTTCTTGTCGGGATTGTCGAGGCGTTCCATGAACCGCTTCTTCTGCTCCCCGTACGACAGGTTCAGATAGAACTTGACTATGACCACGCCCTGGCGCGTCAGATAGTCTTCGAAGCGCGCGATGTCGGCGAGCCGTTCGTCCCATATGTTGTTGCCGACCCGTACCGGCGGAATCTTCTGCGCACGCAGCAGATGCTGATGCACGCGCACCACCAGCGCCTCTTCATAGTACGAGCGGTTGAAAATACCGATGTGCCCGCGCTCAGGCACTTTCCTCGAATAGCGCCAAAGGAAGTCGTGCGAGAGTTCCTCATCCGACGGCTGCTTGAACGAGATGACATCGCACCCTTGCGGATTGACGCGCGACATCACGTGCTTGATCGTCCCATCCTTTCCCGCGGCGTCCATGGCCTGGAATACCAGCAGCACGGCCCAGGAATCCTGCGCGTAGAGGATCTCCTGCTCCATCGCGAGCCATTTCGATCCGCGCTGGAGCAGTTGCTGCGCCTCTCCCTTATGCATTTTGAGTCCCAGCGTCTCGCCGGGATCGAAATTCTTCAGGAAGAAATCTTTGCCGCTCGTGACGCGGAACGGATCGGTGTATGCCCGCAGCGCGTCGAGTATTTCCGTGCGAACCATCGCTTGTTTCCCCACGACATCTGCAATCAGTTGCATCGCAACCGCGGTCGTACTGGTCACAACTCTTTCTGATAATAGGTCACACAAACGGAAACGTGCTCATCGGCAACGTCGCTGCGCACTGGCGTCGCGACGGAAACGGCGAGCTGACGACGACACCAGCGCCGTCGGCGGCTGCCTCGAGCGCGGTCATCGCGGGTGAGAAATGGTGGCCGGGCGATTCGTCGGGGACCGGCATCCTCGCGAATCCGGCACACTTGCGCCAATACGACAGACTGGCATGGACGATGCCGCGATCGCCGTGCACCGAAGGCAGCGACGCGAGTGAATCGAGTCGTTAGCGACTGATAGAAAAGCGGCGCCCCGAGGAACGGGGCGCCGCCGTATGACGCGCTGGAAGACCGCGCCCTAGCCCGGCGCGCGCCCCAACACCTGCGAATCCGATGACGCCGCCGTCGTCGACGGCTCGTCATGCCCGTGCCCATGCCCCGTAGTCGTGACCGCATTGGTGCCACCGGGCCGACGCACGGACTTCGCATGCCGCTCGATCAAGCGTTGCAGCAAACAGAACGCGCACAGCAGCGCGCCGATCACGATCCGCGTCCACCACGAACTGAGCGTGCCGTCGAACGTAATCAGCGTCTGGATCGTGCCGAGAATGCCGACGCCAAACAGCGAGCCGACCACATAACCGACGCCACCGGTCAGCAGCGTGCCGCCGATCACCGTCGCTGCAATAGCATCCAGCTCCATACCCTGCCCTTGCAGCCCATAACCCGACAGCACATAGAACGTGAACACCGCGCCGCCGAGCGCCGAACAGAAGCCGCTCAGCGCATACACGCCGACCCGCGTGCGCGCGACCGGCAGCCCCATCAGCAGCGCCGAGCGCGGATTGCCGCCGACCGCATATACGTTGCGTCCGAAGCGCGTGAAATGGGCGACATAGATCGCGGCCGCCAGCGCCACGAGCGCGATCAGCACGTTCGCCGATACCGAACCGACGCCAACATTGAGACGGAACGCGGAGATCGCCTTGAACGTCGGATCGGTGATCGTGATCGACTGCGTCGTGATCAGAAAGCACAGGCCACGCGCGAAGAACATCCCCGCCAGCGTCACGATGAACGCCTGCAGGCGGAAGTAGTGAATCAGCGCGCCCTGCACCGCGCCGAACACCGTGCCCATCAACAGCACGATCGGAATAATCAGCCACACCGACACATGCATGTGCTCGGACAGCACGGCTGCGACGATCGTCGTCAGCGCGACGATCGAGCCCACCGACAGATCGATGCCGCCCGACACGATCACGAACGTCATGCCGATCGCGACGATCAGCAGGAACGCGTTATCGACGAGCAGATCGAGCAGCACCTGCCACGAGAAGAAGCCGGTGTACATCACCGAACCAAAGCCGAACAGCGCGCAGAACAGCAGGACCGTCACCGCGATCGGCAGCGTGCGCGGATCGATCACGCGGGCGAGTGCTTCGAGAAAGCGCGTCATCGTGCCACCCCGCGCGATTTGATGAGCGACGCGCCGAACGACACCGCGAGCGCGCGCGCCGCAGGTGACTGGATCACGCTGACCGCGAGCACGACGGCCGCCTTGACGACGAGCGTCGCTTCCGGCGGCACGCCGATCGAATAAGTCGTGTACGTGAGCGTCTGGATGATCAGCGCACCGAGCACGGTGCCCGCGAAACTGAAGCGGCCGCCGAGCAGCGACGTGCCGCCGAGCGTCACGGCGAGAATCGCGTCGAGTTCGAGCAGCAGGCCCGCGTTGTTGCCGTCCGCGCTGCGCACATTCGAGCTGATCAGGATGCCGGCCAGCGCCGCGGTCAAGCCCGAGAAGCTATACACCGCGAACACGATCGCCTTCGAGCGCAAGCCGACGAGCCGCGTCGCAACCGGGTTCACGCCGATCGCGCGAATGAACAGGCCAAGCGCCGTGCCCTCCACCAAAGCGGCGGTCGCCAGCACGGCTACGGTCGCGATCCATACCGAGCACGGCACGCCGAGCCAGTAGCCGCCGCCGACGAACAGATAGCCGGGCGCGCCGATCGGGATGATCTGCCCGGCGGTCAGCAGTTGCGCGATGCCGCGGCCGGCGACCATCAGAATCAGCGTCGCGATGATCGGCTGCATGCCGACGAACGCGACAAGTAGCCCGTTCCACATGCCGCTCAAGATGCCGACGACGAGCGCGGCCACGAGCGCCTGCACGATCAGCGCACCGCTCGGCACGGCCTGAGTCGCGAGTATCGTCGCGGCCGCGGCGCCCGCGATCGCGACCACCGCGCCGACCGAGATGTCGATGCCGCGCGTCGCGATCACGAGCGTCATGCCGATCGCGACCAGCACCAGCGGCGCCGCGCGATTCAGAATGTCGATCGGCGCGCCGAACAGGTGACCGTCGAGCGTGCGCAGCGCGAGAAAATGCGGATTGACCAGCAGGTTCAGTCCGCACAGCAACAGCAGCGTCACGCATGGCCACAGCAGCGGCCGCTCGACGCCGTCGCGCGCGAACCAGTTCGATAGCTTCATTCGCCGCTCCCTGCGATGAGTCGGTAGATGTTGTCTTCGTTCGATGCCTTGCCGGCCACCTCGGCGATCTTGCGGCGATCGCGCAGCACCGCGACGCGATGGCTGACGCGCAGCACCTCGCTGATCTCCGACGAGATGAACAGGATGGACAGGCCGTTCGCGCACAGCGCGAGCAGCCGGTCCATGATGTCGAACTTCGCGGCGACGTCGATGCCGCGGGTCGGCTCGTCGAGGATCAGCAGTTTCGGATCGGTTGCCAGCCAGCGCGCGAGCAGCGCCTTCTGCTGGTTGCCGCCGGACAGGAGCGCGATCGGCTGCTCGGCGTCGGACGCCTTGATGCCGAGCCGCTCGATCCACGTATCGGCGAGTTCGCGCGCGCGTTGCCGGCTGATCTTGCGCCACCAGCCGCGCCGCGCCTGCAACGCGAGCATGATGTTTTCACGAATCGACAGCTCGGCGACGATGCCTTCCTTCTTGCGGTCTTCCGCGCAATAGCCGATACCGTGGCGCACCGCGTCGTGCGGCGTGCGCAACCGCACGGGACGCCCTTCGACGAGGATCGTGCCGCTGTCCGCGCGATCCGCGCCGAACAGCAGACGTGCGGTTTCGGTGCGCCCCGAGCCGAGCAGTCCCGCGAGGCCGAGTATCTTGCCGGCGTGCACTTCGAGATCGATCGGCTGTAGCGTGCCGCGACGGCCGACGCCGCGCAGTTCGATGAACGGCTGCTTGGCCGTTGCTTGCTCCGGGTGATCGTGCGCGATCTCCTGCAGATCGTCGGCGGCCTGACCTTCGTGCGCCGCTTCGCGCAGACGCGCGCTCATGCGCTCGTGGCCGACCATCTTCGCGACCAGTTGATCCGCGGACAGATCGCGTGCCAGATATTCACCTTCGCGCTCGCCGTTGCGCATCACCGTGATGCGATCGGAGATCGCGTAGGTCTGCTCGATGAAATGCGTGACGAACAGGATCGCGATGCCCGATTGCTTGAGATGGCGAAGGATTTTGAAAAGCTGCGCGACTTCGCTGTCGTCGAGGCTCGAAGTCGGCTCGTCGAGAATCAGCACGCGCGCATCGACGGACAACGCTCGCGCGATCGCGACCATCTGCTGCACGGCGATCGGATAGGCGTCGAGCGAGCGCGTGACGTCGAGCGACACGTCGAGGCGCGCGAGCGCTTCCTGCGCGCGCCGCTTGATGTCAGGCCAGTCGATCGCGCCGAAGCGGCGCGGCTGCCGGCCCGCGAAGATGTTCTCCGCGACCGACAGATTCGGGCACAGGTTCACTTCCTGGTACAGCGTGCGCACGCCGGCCGCCTCGGCTTCCTGCGGCGACGCGAACGCGACCACCTCGCCGCCGAGGCGGATCGTGCCGGCATCGGGTGCGAGCACGCCGGTGAGCACGTTGATCAACGTGGATTTGCCGGCGCCGTTCTGGCCCATCAGCGTATGGACCTCGCCGGGAAACAGGCGGAAGTCGACGTGTTGCAGCGCCTTCACGCCCGGAAATGTCTTGCTGACGCCGGAGGTCGCCAGGATCGGTTCGCGCGCGCTCGTGTCATTCTGTTGGCTTCGCGCACCCGGCGACGTGCCGCGCTGCGGCTGGTCCGGCTGAGTCGGTTCGGTAGCGGATTGGGTCATGGACCTCGCTCGATCGGCTATGCATGGTTCGGCAGGCCCCAGCGGCATGCTCCCGCGGACGCAGGCTCCTGAAAAGAGACCGCCCGCTGCAGAAGGAAGCAGCCCGGGCGGTCAGGCACCACTGGAGAAACCTGTTCGATGCGTCCGTACTGCACATCTCCTTCGCGCCGTGGGCCGCGTCGGCCCGGGCGCCTGAACACCGCACACGCCGCGGCACTCGCGCGAGCGATGCCGCGGCGACGTTGCGCGCCGCGTCAGTACTTACGCGACGGCAAAGTTTGCGCAGCGACGCTCATCGGGAAGACAGTCTCCTGAGTCAGGATGCGCTTCGGCAGCGGCTTGCCAGCCACCACGTCTTTCACCGCCGTCATCAGCTGCGGTCCGAGCAGCGGGCTGCACTCGACGTCGACGTTGATCTTGCCGGCGGCCATCGCCTGGAAGCCGCCCTTGGTCGCGTCGAACGAAACCACCACGACGTCCTTGCCCGGATGCATGCCGGCTTCTTCCATCGCCTGGATCGCGCCGAGCGCCATGTCGTCGTTATGAGCATAGACAACGTTGATCTTGTTGCCGTAGGTCTTGATGAACGCTTCCATCACCTGCTTGCCGCCGGCAAGCGTGAAGTCGCCGCTTTGCGACGCGATGATCTTGAACTTCGGATCGCTCTTGATCACTTCGATCAGACCCGAGTGGCGGTCATTCGCCGGCGCGGAGCCGACCGTGCCTTGCAGCTCGGCGATGTTGATCGGACCTTTATCGTTCTTGTAATTCTCCTCGAGCCACTTGCCGCCGCGTCGTCCTTCTTCGAGGAAGTCCGAGCCGATCATCGTCACGTACAGCGACGGGTCCTTTACGTCGATGTTGCGGTCGGTCAGGATCACCGGAATCTTCGCGGCCTTGGCTTCGAGCAGCACCGGTTCCCAGCCCGATTCGACAACCGGCGAGAACGCGATTACGTCGACCTTCTGCGCGATATACGAGCGGATCGCCTTGATCTGGTTTTCCTGCTTCTGCTGCCCGTCGGAGAATTTGAGGTTGATACCGGCTTCCGTCGCTGCCGACTTCACCGATTCGGTATTCGCGGTGCGCCATGCGCTTTCCGCACCGACTTGCGCAAAACCGAGCGTTATTTTCTTGTCTTCGGCATGCGCGCCTGGCGTGGCCAGCGTTAGCACTCCGAGACTCGCGGAAAGCGCGAGCGCGCCCAGAGCGCGACACGCGGCACGTCGTGTATTCGCCATGACAGTCTCCAATCGTTGTTGTGTAGACGACCCAGCGGTCAGCCCGGCCCTCGTGGCCCTCACGGCGCATGGATCGTGATGTAGCGTACTGTGCGACGCGTTAACCGTCCAATCATATGATTCGCGCCCTCGATACCAATTTTGGTATAACGCGCCGGTCAGAGCATTGCCGCTCGCTGATTCAGGTCGGCGTGACTCTCGGGGTCACCCAGCGAAACGTCAGATTGATGCGCTCGCCGCTCACGCGCGGCTCCTTCGGCACCCGATGACGCCACTGCGCCTGGGTGTCGCCCTTCATCACGAGCAGGCTGCCGCCCTTCAGCGAGAACGATTGCACGACGCCACTGCGGTTGTGTTGCAGATCGAACCTGCGCGCGACGCCGAGACTCACCGACGCGATCACCGGTTGCTTGCCGAGTTCGGGCTCGCGGTCCGCATGCCACCCCATGCTGTCGGCGCCGCTGCGGTAGCGATTTAGCAGCACGCTGTTAAAACGCGCGCCGCTGGTCGCCTCTGCGGCGGCCTTCAGTTCAGCGACGGCGGGCGTCCACGCCTGCGGCACGTTGCGGATGCCCGAGTAGACATACACCGCGTCCGGCTCGCCCTGCCAGGCGGTCAGACGCGGCAGTGCAACACGGCCGCCAGGCGTGCCCATCATGTCCTGGCGCCATTGCACTTCGTCGATCAGGCGGGCGAGCAGGCGTTCGGCGTCGGCCGGTCCGAGCCAGTCGGGATACCAGTCGACGTCGGGGGTCGGCAGGTCGTTGAAAAGATCGGTGTTCATCGGAATGCCTGGATGCAAGCGGACGAGTCAGTACCTTGGCTATTATGGCCACGACGGCTCACGCGCTGATTCACCTGCTCGGCCCGACCTCGGCCAATTCGAGTCCGGGCCGCTTCGTGTTCGTCAGGACGCCGGAGGGCAAGGAGAAACTGCGCCCGGCGTTGTCGGCCGGCAATCTCGAGAAAACGATGGCCGCGCCCGTCACGGTGATCGTCGCCATGGACATGGCCTTCTACGAGCAGCTGCCGAAACTGTTTCCGCATGCCGATGCGCGCAGCTGGTTCGTCGGTAACGAGCGGTTGATCGCGGACACGGCATTTCGCAATTCGACGCTGCAAGGCGGCTATCTGATTCTCGCCGCGCGTGCGCTCGGGCTCGACACCGGGCCGATGTCGGGCTTCGATCAGGCCAAGGTCGACGAAGCGTTCTTTGCGGGCACGACGGTGAAGTCGAACTTCCTGATCAATCTTGGCTATGGCGATCCGTCCAGGCTGTTTCCTCGCAGCCCGCGTTTTTCGTTCGACGAAGCGGCGCGGATAGTGTGAAGGTGCGTTGATGATGGATGACGCGGCCGGTGTCGCGCCTCGCGTTGAATCGAATCTCGTCAGGTTAGCAGCGCGATATAAAACACCACGGTGCCGATCAACGCGCCGACGAAGCAGAAGCCCTCATCGGCTTCGTCGCCATTCGAGCGCAGCCACGCGCCGACCGCGCCGAACAGGCCCGCGATGCCGAGCGCGACACACACCATCACGACGTCGAACAGCGCGCTTTTGCCGAGTTCGGAGAAATCGATGCCGCGCACGCCGATGTAAAGCGCAATTGCCATCAGCGAAATGCCGACGAGCGGCAGCATCACATGGCTACCCTCGTGTCCGACATGATGCGCATGATGCGCATGATGCACGTCGTCCGCGTGATGCCACAGGTGGCCTGGTTTGAGCAGCTTCATGGTGTGCCTCCCCCCGCCGATCTTCTCCGGCGACAGAACCAGTCATGCCCGAAGCGCGCTGCGCTGCCCCGGCAACAGGCTGTTTGGTTCCAAGCATACTCCACGCATGAATACAATTCAAAGCCCATTTAATTCGTTTGCATAGGCATCAAATGCTTCGCGCGTGCCCTTGTAAGTATGTGCTGAGCACGGAATGCGCCTGTCCCCGGCGAAGCGCTGTCGTGGCGCGTCCCGGCGCCTGCCGGCGGGCGTCTCGTGCGGTGCGGGAGCATGAATATTGCAGCCACGGCAAGGGACCCAACATGTCGGTAGAATGATTCGCCGCGTTCGCTAACCGTCGCGCACGCAAGCACTGCCCGCCAACGGATCGCCGCCGCGCTGTCGCTGTCATGCCGGCCCTTTGGCCTCCTTCCCGTCCTGATCCTCTTTATGCGACGTTCATCGTTTCTTGTCCGCATCATCCTGATTGGCATCCTGCTGCATATCTACGTTGGATTGCGCCTGATTCCCGACATGCCGATCGACTCGGCCGGCCGCGGACTGTGCGTGCTGTGGCTCCTGCTGTCGATCTACCTGATCCCGGTCGGCATGATGGCGCGCGGCTTCAAGCGCCAGCCGCTCGGCGACCGGCTCGCGTGGGTTGGCCTGCTCGCGATGGGCTTCTTCTCGTCGCTGCTGGTACTGACGTTCGCGCGCGATCTGATGCTGGCGTCGCTGCTGACGATCGACGCGATCTGGCCGAACACGCTCACGATCGCGCATTGGCGCACCGGCTCGGCGGCGGCGGTGCCGCTGCTCGCGCTGCTGTCGACGCTGATCGGCCTCGTCAACGCGCGCCGTCGCGCGCGTGTCGTCACGATCGAAGTACCGATCGACGATCTGCCTGCCGAGCTCGACGGCTTCACGATCGTGCAGATCAGCGATATCCACGTCGGCCCGACGATCAAGGGCCGCTATGTCGACGCGATCGTCGACGCGGTGAACCGGCTCGAGCCGGATCTGATCGCGGTGACGGGCGATGTCGTCGACGGCAGCGTGCCGCAGTTGAGCCGGCATACGCAGCCGCTGTCGCGGCTCGCCGCGCGGCACGGCGCGTTTCTCGTGACCGGCAATCACGAGTACTACTCCGACGCGAACTCGTGGATCGCTGAATTCCGCCGGCTCGGCTTGCGGGTGCTGCTGAACGAACACGTGATCGTCGATCATGACGGCGCGCGCGCCGTGATCGCCGGCGTCACCGATTACTCGGCGGGTCATCACGACCCCGCGCATCGCAGCGACCCGGTCGCGGCGCTCGCCGGCGCGCCGGGGGACGTGCTGATCAGGGTGCTGCTCGCGCATCAGCCGCGCTCGGCCGAAGCGGCCGCGGCGGCCGGCTTCACGCTGCAGTTGTCGGGTCATACGCACGGTGGTCAGTTCTTTCCGTGGAATTTCTTCGTGCGGCTGCAGCAGCCGTTTACGGCGGGCCTCGCGCGTCTGGACGGACTATGGGTTTATACGAGTCGCGGCACGGGCTATTGGGGACCGCCCAAACGACTCGGCGCCCCTTCGGAGATCACACGGTTGAGACTCGTACCGGCCGAACCCGATTGAACTCAACATTCGCAGTCCGGAGCAATTAATTGCAGCCTTTCAGCATTAAGGCTAGGGCAACACTAAATGCACACTCCGTGCCGCTCGCGGCTTGACTGATCTTTGCGCAGCCCCCTAAAATTCGCGCAATTCTTCTAACCGGAATCACGATCTTGGACAGTAGCAGTTGTACGAGCCGAGTATCGATTTGCCCGCTCGCCTGAGCCCCAGGATTTCCGCGTCAGTCTTTTCTGTCGCCGTCCTGCCCTCGGGCTCGATGGCGCACGTCGCTCTCATTTCATTGTCATTCGCGTACTGTCGGTAAAGCACGGCGTGGCTCGATGCCATGCCGATACCGCACGCTCCGGCCGCTGCACTTGTGTGCGCGGGTACTTCGTCCCGCCGCATGCACTTGCCGTGCACGAGGTAGACGATCTGGTGTTCTCACGCGTAGGCTTCACACTGCGACAGCGCGCACGCCAACCTTTCTGAACGATGACACTCGAATTCTTCCTGCGGCTTCTGACCGCTTTTGCTTGCGGCGTCGCAATCGGCCTCGAACGACAGATGCGCCAGCGCACCGCCGGCCTGCGCACGATCACGCTCGTGGCGAGCGGCGCGTGCCTGTTCGTCACGCTCGGCGTGCTGACCGGCAACGGCGTCAGCGGCATTACGCAGATTGCGGCCTATGTGGTGTCGGGCGTCGGCTTTCTCGGCGGCGGCGTCATCATGCGCGACAAGGGTTCGATCCAGGGGATCAACACCGCGGCGACGCTGTGGTGCTCGGCGGCCGTCGGCGTATTGAGCGGCGCGGGACATTACGGACCGGCGTTCGCCGGCACCGCGGTCGTGCTGCTGGCCAACACCGTACTGCGCGAAGTGAGCCGGATGATCAACCAGACACCGGTTTCAAACGCCGACCTCGTTCGCGAGTATGTGCTGACGATCGTCTGCCGCGAAGCCGACGAGATCCACATTCGCACCGCGATTTCCAACTCGATGTACTCGGCGCCGCTGTCTTTCCAGAGCCTGACCAGCGAGGATGTCGAGGACGAGCCGGCGCGCATTCGCGTGACGGCGACGCTGACGATGCATCCGAAGGATCAATCGAAGCTCGAACAGATGGCGAGCCGCCTGAGCATGGAAAAGAGCGTCTCCAGGGTCAGTTGGACCGCGCGGGAAGCGGAACCGACACCGGAGTGAAGCGCTGTGCACAAGTCTCCTCTGTTCGCGCGCATCGTCTACACTTAGCTTGCAGCAGATTCAGATAGTGTTAATTCCGCGTCCCGAACGTGGACCGTCCCATAACCTTCGACTAAGCTCTGTCACCGTGATTTGTTCACACTCAACCAGGGAGTCTCGAATATGGAACACGGCATCATTGCATGGCTCATCATCGGCGCGATTGCTGGCTGGCTCGCGGGCGTATTGGTCAAGGGTGGCGGCTTCGGCCTGATCGTCGACATCATCGTCGGGATCATCGGGGCGTTCATCGGCGGTTGGCTCGCGGGCGTGCTGCATATCTCGATCGGCAGCGGCTGGATCGCCTCGATCATCACCGCGGTGATCGGCGCGGTCATTCTGCTGTTTATTATCCGGCTCGTGCGACGAGGCTCCTGAGCACAGCATTCGATTTCATCAAGCGCCAGCGGGCTCGTGCCGCTGGCGCTTTTTTGTTGCCTGTTTCTGCTGCTTTTATCGCGGCGATTGTGGGCGCTGCGGCCGTTGCGGGTCAGGCCGGCAGCATCGAGCCGGTATCGCGCAGCCGCGTATGCCATGCAAACGCCTGATCGAGGCAATGCGGCGTCTGCCCTCCCCAACGCAACGCATCGCGGTAGTAGTCGCGCAAGAGTTCGCGATAGCGCGGGTGTACGCAATGCTCGATGATCAGCGTCGCACG
The DNA here is from genome assembly GCF_040948805.1 of Paraburkholderia sp. BR13439. Classification (NCBI taxonomy): domain Bacteria; kingdom Pseudomonadati; phylum Pseudomonadota; class Betaproteobacteria; order Burkholderiales; family Burkholderiaceae; genus Paraburkholderia; species Paraburkholderia sp. BR13439. The sequence goes on from NZ_JBFPKN010000012.1 coordinate 272,075, forward strand.
TTCGCGTGGTGCGAGGCCGCGCAGGTCGGCGAGACCTTGCTCGGTGACGACGACGTCGACGTCGTGTTCGTTGTGGTCGCAATGCGGCACCATCGGCACGATGCTCGAGATGCGGTCGTCCTTCGCGGTCGACTTGGTCGCGAACACCGCGCACGACGCATTGCGCGCAAAGTCGCCCGAGCCGCCGATGCCGTTCATCATGTGCGTGCCGCCGACATGCGTCGAATTGACGTTACCGTAGATATCGAATTCGAGCGCAGTATTGAGCGCGATCAGACCGAGCCGCCGAATCACCTCGGGATGGTTGCTGACTTCCTGCGGACGCAGCACGAGCCGGTCGCGATAGCGTTCGATATCGCCGAACACCTGCGCCTGCCGTGCAGCCGACAACGTGATCGACGCGCCGGACGCGAACGCGACCTTGCCGGCGTCCATCAGATCGAACGTCGAATCCTGCAAGACTTCTGAATAGATTTCGAACACATCGAAAGGCGAATCGACGAAGCCCGCCAGCACCGCGTTGGCGATCGTACCGATGCCAGCCTGCAACGGCGGCAACTGCTTCGGCATGCGGCCACGCGTGACTTCGTGCTGGAAAAATTCGATCAAGTGGCCGGCGATCAACGCGGTTTCGCGATCCGCGGGCAGCACGGTGGACGGGCTGTCGGCCATGTCAGTGATCACGATCGCCGCGATTTTCTCCGGCGGAATCTCGATCGCGGGTGTGCCGACGCGATCCTGCGCGCGCACGATCGGCAGCGGCTCGCGATGCGGCCGGCGCCCCGGAATCCAGATGTCGTGCAGGCCTTCGAGTTCGAGTGGCTGCGCAAGATTGATCTCGACGATGACCTTGTCCGCGAGAATCGCGAAGCTCGCCGAATTGCCGACTGAAGTTGTCGGCACGATACCGCCGCTTTCCGTGATCGCGGCGGCCTCGATGATCGCGACATCGAGTTTGCCGAGCTGGTTCGCGCGCAGCATCTCGACGGTCTCGGACAGATGCTGATCGACGAACATCACTTCGCCTCGATTGATTGCGTCGCGCAGCGTCTTGTCCACCTGAAACGGCAAACGGCGCGCGAGCACGTGCGCTTCGGTCAGCATGCGGTCGACGTCATGACCGAGCGAGGCGCCCGTCATCAGCGTGATGCGCAGCGGCTCGCCCAACTGGCGCGCACGCTCGGCAAGCGCGACCGGCACCGCTTTCGCGTCGCCCGCGCGCGTGAAACCGCTTGTGCCAACGCGCATGCCGTCGTGAATCAGAAGCGCCGCGTCGGCGGCCGTGGTGATTTTTCCGCGCAGGGCGGTGCAGCGAATTCGGTCTTCGTACATGAAAGGGAGTCTCTCCATAGTCGCCAGCTCCGTCTACTGGTGCGCACGTCTGCGGTGTGCTTCGCTCAATAGGCGGTAGCCGCACCCGCTGCGGCGTCTCGATCGGACGGCGTCGCGAGCAGGTGTTGGGTCGCGTGACAGGTCCGCGACAGGTGTTGCGCGTGAAGCAGCCGGACTCAGCTGCCGAAGAAGATGTTGCAGAAGCTCATCGGGCCAACGCATTCGTCGGCTTTCGCTTTCGGCGCTTCCGCATGCTTGCGCGCGGCACCCTTATCGGCGCGCTGGCTATCCGCTTGCGCAACCTGCTGCTCCGGCGCGACCGGCGCCGTCTGTGCATAGGCGGCGGCAGCGGTAGACAAAGAACAGGCGATCAGGACCAACTTCAAGACTTTCATCTCATTCTCCAGGGCTTACAACTGCTGCGACGCCTACTGCGAGGCAGTGACGGCACTATATGACCGTCATCAACGCGGATTAACGGGGCCGCCCGGAAGAGATCTTTCCATATGGCAGAAGAATCCACGAAGCATTGGTCAGCGACGATTGAACGGCGCGTCCTTGTCGAGCAACGCGCTACGAATGAAGTGCAGACAGCTCAGGATGCGCTGCAGATCGTGACGCCGGTCGCGCTCGGCATGCACGGTCCGCAGCATGTCTTGCGCGAGCCACGTGGCCGAGCGCACGGCGACGAGTGCGCGTTCGAGCGAACCGCGACTGGGGCGTTCGAAAAGCAGGGCGAGATCGTCGCAGGTGTGTTCGATCACGCTGCGCCAGCGCGGCTGAAGGATGTCGGCATAATCCGCGCGCGCGGCTTCGTTGCGCAGATCGATGACGGCGTGACCTACTTCGATCGTCGCGAGCATCCAGCGAAGTGCGTCACGCCGTCGTCGCGAACGGTGCGTCAGCAGCACGCGCAGTTGTGAAGTCAGATCGTGCGTGCCCGCCTGGAAACGTCGGTTCAGTCCCGGCAGAGCCTCCTTGCATGCCGATACCGTTTGCGCCCGCAGGTCGCCCATGATCCGGTCGATCAGCCAGCGCATATCGGCGGGAAAGACCACCGCGAATGCAACAGCCGCGAGCAGCATCGACGCGGTCAGCGCGATGCCGTTGTTGATCAGCAGATCAGGCACGTAGGTGGCGACGTTATCCGGTCCGGCCAGCAGACAGAAGAACACCGAAAAGCCGATGCCAAACCCCGCTGCGCCGCGCCGTGTCGCGATGAATGCGCCGAGTGCGAGCACCGGCGCGAGTGCCGCGCAAAGCAGCGGGAAACCATCGATGTTGGGATACACGTAGCACATGAACACGTAGCCGGTCAGCGTCGCGAGCACCGCGCCGATCGCCATCTGCATGGCCATCCTGGTAGCCCTCGGCGCGGTGGACGTCAACGCACAGACCAGCGTTGCGCCGATCACGGCGAGGCCGCCGCTCGGCCAGTTGGTCGCGATCCAGAACGCGCCGGCAATCCCGATGACGACAGCCGAGCGCAGAAACGTGAACAATACGGCGAAGTGGTTTGTGTGGCTGATCGGTCTGCTCGTGCAGTCGCTCTTTTTTGGGCTCGAGCCGCGTCGCAGGCTTTGCTGCCGACTTTCTGATTTGCGCCACAAGCTTGCATAGGTTTGCGAATAATTCATCCATTCGCCCACGAATCGATACAGCAATTCGGCTGCCGTGTCGAAGTCCGCAAGCGATTCCGCGGACGCGGCTTCGAGGGGCCGCCTCGTTTCGCGTACCCGGCGTGGCAGGCTTGCCCGAAAGAGGCGCAGATCGGCTGCTGCGTGCGAGGCTTCGACGCCTGCTTCAACTGGTGCTTGTGCTTCGAACAAGGCTCCGAGTTCGTCGAGGTATGGACCGATGGCCGCGAGTATCGACACTGCGCCGCTCGCGCGCAACCGTTTGAGCAACTGATTCAGCGCATGCAGACGCGCGCATGCATCCATGAATTCGCTATTCAGGCGCGCCAGATGCGCACTGCGCGAGCGCATCGCCGGGTCTTCGAATCCGACGAACGTACGCGTTGCTTCGAAGCCAGCGATTTCGTCGACGAAATCCGCGAACCGCCGTTCGAACTGATGGCGCTCGAGCCCGCGTGCGAGCACATCGGCAGCAAAGGCAGTAAAATCCGCGCACCTGATCTGAAGGTTACGTCGTAGCGCCAGGCTCGAGCGTTGCGGCAGCAGCAATGCGCTGACCGCGCTCGAACACACGATGCCAACCGCCACTTCCGCCGCGCGCGCGAGTGCTGCGAGGAACAGTCCCTCGGGCGTCGTCACGTTCGGAATGCCGATCAGCGCGGCGGTGTAACCGGCGAGCACGAAACCGTACCATCTGAAATGCCGATACCGGACCGCCGCAGCAATACAGGCGCTCACCCACGCGATCATGCCGAGCATGTACAGTTCGGGCTGCTGGGCGAACAGCCCGCCGAGCACGAGCGCGGCCGCGGTCCCTACCGCCGTTCCGAGAATCCGGTAGAAGCTCTTCGCGAGCACCATGCCGCTGAACGGTTGCATCAACACAAAGACCGTCGTCATCGCAATGCGCGGCTGCTGCAAATCGAGGAGCATCGCGATGCCCAGCGCCAGCAGCCCGGCGGTTACCGTCTTCAGCAGATGAAGCCAGGTCAGACCGTCGCTGCTGGCCCAGTCACGCAAGACCCGATTGAGTTTGGCTCGACCGAGTCGTCGCCGCATGACACCGCGCGGACCGAAGAAATCCGACGACGGTTCGATCGCATGATCGGGTTTCATCTGAAAACAGTGCACCCCACGTGGTCGCTGAGAGAGCCTCCGGGCAGAATCGCTGACACCGACAGGCGAGGCGCCGATTGTAGGAGTCCCCGTTGCACGCATTAAGACGACGAGTGCAGAACATCTGTTCCAAAACAGACAACAATAGTCCCCCGGGACTGACGGAAAATACGATCCTGGTCATGAAACAGAAGGTTTGATGGACACGCTACAAAATATGCGAGTGTTCGTGCGCGTGGTTGAAGCCGGCAGCTTCACCGCGGCCGCGCAATCGCTCAATTCAACGACCGGCGTGATGTCTCGCGCGGTCTCGGAACTTGAAGCACACCTGCGCACGCGCCTGCTGAATCGATCGACTCGTCGGCTTGCGTTGACCACCGCCGGCGAGCGCTATCTGAAGCGATCGCAGCAGATTCTCGCGGATGTCGATATCGCGGAAGAAGAAGCCAGTTGCGCACACGAGCGACCAACCGGCGCGCTGCGCATGCATAGCTTTGCGAGCATCGGCCAGCACTACCTCCTGCCGGCTATTTCGCGTTATCGCGAGCTATATCCTGAAGTGACTGTCGAGTTGACGCTGTCACAGCGCATGCCCGATCTGTTCGAGGGCAGCGCCGATGTGGCCGTGATCGGCGCGTCGATGCTGCCGAATTCGGACCTCATATCGTTTTCGCTGGGGACGACGTTCAGCATCCTGTGCGCATCGCCGGCTTACGCGCGCGCGCACGGCGCGCCGCAAGAACCGGCTGACCTTGCGCATCACGAATGTCTGATCCTTCATACGCCGGCGTTTCCGCCACATGAATGGACGCTCGACGGCCCGAACGGCAGTGAGTTGATGGAAGTCGACGGACCCGTGCATGTGAACATCGCGGAATCACTGATCGTGGCGATCCGCGAAGGAATGGGCATCGGCATGGTGCCACTCTACGCGGCCATTTCCGGGTTGCGCGATGGCACGCTGGTTCGCGTGTTGCCAGAATATACGCTGCAGAAGACGACCGTTTATGCGCTCTATCCGTCGCGCAAATTCATCGATGCGAAGACGCGCACGTGGGTCGAATTCTTGCGCTCGCATCTGCCCAAGGTGATTGCGCGCGACGAAGCGTTGCTTGCCGAGGTGGCGCAAATGGGATGCGTAGATGACTCAGTGCAGATGGGTGGAGTTGTCGTCCCTGTCATTCAGGACATGCGGACACCGTTAGGTTTATGAACTCGCTGCAGCACGCCTGGACTCGCGCGGCGAGCGGATTTCAGGGCTTTACGCGGGTGGCGCTCATTGAAGTGTTCAATACACGAGAGCGCGGTTGGCGCGTCAGGTTTGGCCATATGCGCGACGTAGTTGCCGTCGATAAACGGGCTACTTTCGCCAGTGGCCGGCAACGCCGTCCGGCCACGCGTATTGTTTGCCCTCGGTCGAGCATCTTGCTTTTGATTTCGGCCGCGTAAACGCAAAAACCCCACCGCTGGGCGGTGGGGTTTCTGGCTTTGGGGGAGCCTGACGATTACCTACTTTCACACGGGCAATCCGCACTATCATCGGCGTGGAGTCGTTTCACGGTCCTGTTCGGGATGGGAA
>NZ_JBFPKN010000130.1:0-804 GCF_040948805.1 Paraburkholderia sp. BR13439
TGCGCCGCTGTTTGGCGCGCTGCTGAACTATCGCCACAATACGCTGGCGGCGCTCCCGGGCGTCGTGGGGGACGATGTCCTGGACGGCATGGAGTGGCTGGGTGCGCAGGAGCGCACCAACTATCCCGTGACCCTGTCGGTGGAGGACTGGGAAGAAGCACTGGGCCTGACGGCGCAGGTGAGCGGGCCGGTTTCTGCGGAGCGGGTGTGCGGTTACATGCAACATGCGTTGGAGCATCTGGCGGAGCTGCTGGAGCGCTCGCCGCACACGCCGGTGCGGGAGCTGGAGATCCTGCCGGGGGAGGAGCGCGGGTATCTGCTGGAGGAGCTGAACCGCACGGAGGCGGCGTATCCGTCGGAGCGGTGCATCCATGAGCTGTTCGAGGCGCAGGTGCGGCGGGCACCGGAGGCGGTGGCGCTGGTGCATGAGAACGAGAGACTGAGCTATGGCGAGCTCAATGCGCGGGCCAACCGGCTGGCGCACCATCTGATCGCACTCGGAGTCAGGCCGGATCAGCCGGTGGGGATCTGCGTGGAGCGCAGCGCGGCGATGGTGGTGGGGCTGCTGGCGATCCTGAAGGCGGGGGGCGCGTATGTGCCGCTGGATGCGGCGTATCCGTGCGCGCGGCTGCGGCAGATTGTGGGGGAGGCGGCGCCGCGGCTGGTGCTGGCCGATGGGGCGGGGCGTGCGGCGCTGGGCGAGGAGGCGCTCGCTGGCGTGGGGCTGGTGGAGCTGGAGGCGGGGTCGCCGGCGTGGGCCGGGCAGCCGTCATCGGATCCGGATGCGCGCGCGCTGGGCCTGGG
>NZ_JBFPKN010000131.1:0-794 GCF_040948805.1 Paraburkholderia sp. BR13439
TGCGTGCGGAGAATGCGCGACTGAAGATGGAGCGCGACATTCTAAAAAAGGCGGCAGCGTACTTTGCGAAAGAATCGCCGTGAAGTACGCCTTTATCGAACGGGAGCACAAGCGCTGGCCGGCGTCGCTGCTGTGCGAGTTGCTGGAGGTCAGCCCGAGCGGGTATCACCAGCGGCGTCAGCGGGCTGCAGCGGGCCGGGAGAGGCACAGCCCGGTACGAATCAGCGACGATGCCGTGCTGGCCAACATCCGCGCGATCCATGCGCAGGTCAAGGGTGAGTACGGCTGGCCGCGCATGACGAAAGAACTGGTTGCACGTGGTGTGCGCGTGGGTAAGGAGCGGGTTCGCCATCTGATGGCGCGGCACGGCATTCGTGCTCGGCACAAGCGCAAGTTCATCGCGACGACGAATTCGAACCATAACCTGCCGGTCGCGCCGAACTTGCTGAAGCGTAACTTCACGACGAGTGCGCCGAATCAGGTCTGGACGAGCGACATCACGTACTGCGCGACTGCAGAAGGCTGGGTTTATCTGGCGGTCATCATCGACCTGTTCAGCCGGCAGGTGGTGGGCTGGTCGATGCAGCCTCACATGAAGGCCGAGCTGGTCACTGACGCGCTGCGCATGGCATGGTTCAGACGGCGTCCGCCGCCGGGCCTGATCATGCACAGCGACCGGGGCAGCCAGTATTGCAGCGGGCTGTTTCAGGACACGCTGAAAGCATATGGCATGCGTTCGTCGATGAGCCGCCGTGGCGATTGCTGGGACAACGCGCCGACCGAAAGCTTGTGGG
>NZ_JBFPKN010000132.1:0-791 GCF_040948805.1 Paraburkholderia sp. BR13439
TTTCTGCACACCCACTTGCCACGGATATGCCGCTCCACGGTGAACACACCTGGCGTGTAGTCCAGCTTCTCGCTGATGTCCTCGCCGATGCGCACGCGCTCGCAGCCACACTGGCATACGGTGCTCTCCGGCTCATGCCGGATCTCTGTGCGCGGCAATTGCGCCGGCAGCGCTGCACGCTTCGGTTGCAGGGGTAGCGGCTCGGTTGTGGCTTGTGGCTGAAGTTGCTCGAGCTGAACTTCAATGGCGGCGAGATCCGCGTCAATTGCCTCGTCCAGCAGGTTCATCTGATCGCTGCTGAGCTGCTCGCTGCGCCTGCCGAACTGATGGCGTCTGAGAATCGATATCTCGTGGGTCAACTGGTCGATGCGGGTCTGCCGATAGCGTAATTCCCGCTCCTTCTCACCGACCTCCCGGGTCTTCTCTTCAATCTCCCGGTCCCGGTCTTCGACGCGTGCAATCAGTTGCGTGGCGAGCGCACGCAGTTGTTCGGGGCTAAGAGTGTTGAGGTCGGCGGGCAGATCCATGCAGACGAGTCTGCCAGAACCCCGGAGAGCGCGAAAGCGCGACCGTATACGTACCGAACGTCCTCAAACGACACGGATCACACCGTCCGCGCCGATGCGCTGCCATGGCAAACCCACCACCAGCCCGGCAAGTTGTTCCTGCGTGAGCGCATGTTGCTTTGGTTCGCTACCAGCGCGCGGCCACGCGAACTGCCCCTGATTCAGCCGTCGCGCAGCCAGCCAGATGCCAATCCCATCGTGAACCAGCACCTTCAGGCGGTTGGC
>NZ_JBFPKN010000133.1:0-774 GCF_040948805.1 Paraburkholderia sp. BR13439
GGTTCAGATAGCCCCGCGCGACCCCCGCCCCGCCAATGTAGAGCTCACCCACCGCCCCGAACGGCACCGGCTCGCCATGACCGTCCAGCACATACACCCGCGTGTTCGCAATCGGACGGCCGATCGGGATAGAGGCGGATCCATTAATAACTTTGGATATTTCGAATGTGACGCTTCCAACTGTCGCTTCTGTAGGACCGAAGTGATTGATCAGACGCACATGCGGGAAACGCTTTCGCCAAAACTGAATATCCGCAGGTACTAACGGTTCCCCACCAACCATCAGTGCCTTAGTCGGAGCCGGACCTTCGTAACACTCCAGTTGCCTGTTTAACAGGCTCAGGTGCGAAGGCGTCAGCTTGATCAAATCGTAGACCCGACCATCGTTAGCAGCAGAAAGTAAATCAATTTCAAAAGCAGGTTTTAGAAGATACAGCGCTGCACCTGCCAACAGGGGTCCGAATAAGGTTGTAACGATGCCGTCAAAGCTCAACGAATGTAATATCGGCGAACCATTCAACGCTTCTTCGTAATAACTGCGATGTGACCATTGCAAATAATTCAACAGGTTTCTGTGCTCGACCATCACGCCCTTGGGCGTGCCGGTGGAGCCCGACGTGTAGATCACATAGGCCAGATGGTGCGGGCCCAGGCCCAGCGCGCGCGCATCCGGATCCGATGCCGGCTGCCCGGCCCACGCCGGCGACTGCGCCTCCAGCTCCACCAGCCCCACGCCAGCGAGCGCCTCCTCGCCCAGCGCCGCACGCCCCGCCC
>NZ_JBFPKN010000134.1:0-763 GCF_040948805.1 Paraburkholderia sp. BR13439
TCGACAAAGGGACTGCCGATGAACCGCTCCGCGGTCAGCTCGGGCCGGTTCAGATAACCGCGCGCCACCCCCGCCCCGCCAACGTAGAGCTCCCCGACCGCGCCAAACGGAACCGGCGCACCGTGTCTGTCCAGAAGATAGACTACCGAATTTCGAATTGGTCGGCCCAGCGGCACTCGTTGCTGGTCATCGAAGCCAGCAGGCACCGGATAGCAGAGACTGAAGGTGGTGTTCTCTGTCGGGCCGTAGGCATTTGAGATCCGCAGTGTCGCATGTCGCTTCTGGCATGCTCTGACGGAAGTGACGGAGACCTCTTCGCCTCCGACCAGCAGTTGCTGCAGCCCATCAGTGCCGCGCCCCTCTGCGGTATAGGTATCGAACAACCGGGCAGTCATCCAGGCGATGGTGATGCGTTGATCTTGGATGATCTGGGCCAGCGTTACCGTCGAGAGGTAGCGTTCAGGATAGAGCACAACACTCGCACCGTTTGCTAAGGCTCCCCAGAGCTCAAACGTGGTCGCGTCGAATGTCGGCGAGGATGCGTTGAGAAAGACGTCCTGCGGCGAGATCTCGACGAAGTCGTTCCCCGCCACTAGACGCACCAGGCTCCGATGCTCAACCATGACGCCCTTGGGCGTGCCGGTGGATCCGGAGGTGTAGATCACATAGGCGAGATGGCGCGAGGTCAGGCCGAGCGCACGCGGGTCCGGATCGGAGACCGGCAGGTTCGCCCACTCCGGCGTCGCCGTCTCTAGATCGACCA
>NZ_JBFPKN010000135.1:0-742 GCF_040948805.1 Paraburkholderia sp. BR13439
TGCCCACGGTCTTCACGAAGAACCGGGAGCGTCTGATCAAGCACGATGCCGTGATCGAATTCTTCAACGCCGTAGTGGCCATCGCCGAGAAGAAGTGCCTGCTCTCGGGGGAGCATTTCAGCGTGGACGGCACGTTGATCCAGGCGTGGGCCGGACACAAGAGCTTCGTACGCAAGAACGGTGACGATCAGGACAACGATGGTAGCGGCGCGGGCGACTTCAAGGGCGAGAAACGCAGCAACGAGACACATCAGTCGAGGACCGATCCAGATGCGCAGCTCTATCGCAAAGGCAAAACGGCCAGCGAATTGCGGTACATGGGCCATACGCTGACCGATAACCGGCACGGCCTGGTGGTCAATGCGCGCGTGACACGCGCCGACGGGCATGCAGAGCGTGAAGCCGCCAAGATCATGATCCACGACGCGCGGCAAGCGGCAGAGGATCCGAACGTAGAAATTACGTTGGGTGCAGACAAGGGTTACGACGCTCAGGAATTCATCGAGGCGTGCCAACAGATGAAGGTCACACCGCACGTTGCGCAAAACACCTCGGGGCGACGTTCGGCAGTGCCCGATACGATTGCCTCGAGCGCGGGCTACGCCATTTCGCAGCAAAAGCGGAAGTTGATCGAACAAGGTTTCGGCTGGGCCAAGACCGTAGGGCGCATGCGCCAGGTGATGGTGCGCGGCTTGAAGAAGGTGGACCAGATGTTCGTGTTGAACATGACGGCCTATAACCT
>NZ_JBFPKN010000136.1:0-700 GCF_040948805.1 Paraburkholderia sp. BR13439
GCTGGGTTTCTACAATGCCCATCGGCTACACTCGACGCTCGACTACGTCAGCCCTATGACGTTCGAGAAGAACTGGCTCGCTGCCCACCGAGCCGCCTGAATTCCCTCGGCTATGGGATACGTCAAACAGGGGCAAGGTCAGACTGTCCAACGTGGGGACCGAGATGAGTCTGAACGTGCTTGCCTACAACCTCATGAGAGTGCTGAGAATCCTAGGATTCAAAAAGACAATGAAAGCGATGCGGCTGGTGGGTGCCTGAGTACCCATCGACCTTAAAAACAAGCTCACAATCGCTGACTAACGGCGTTAGACCCCTTTAGCAGTTCGTCATCGCCGAATGGACGTAAGCGCCCGGTTATCCCATCTTGAGTTGCGTTGAGAGTCTTGGGAGCATCGTGTCCACTTAAACAGGTGGACGCCTATGCTCCTCGCTCCTGGCGATCACTGCCAGACGCTAAAGATGGACCGCTTATGCTCAAGCGCCAGATTGTTCCTGAATTCGACGTCGGACGGATCGGCGCGAAGAGCCGTCTTAGCGTTGCAGCTGCTTCAACGGCATTGCCCGATTGAAGGTAAGCGGCCAGCAAACCCGTCTTGGCGAACTGAACTAGCGGATGGGATCCGCCGGTTGCCAGCGATGAGGCAGCAATGCTGCGATGTCGCTGGCCTTTTGAGTCGGCAATCGGGTGAGAACGTCCT
>NZ_JBFPKN010000137.1:0-680 GCF_040948805.1 Paraburkholderia sp. BR13439
ACGTAGAGCTCCCCGACCGCGCCAAACGGAACCGGCGCACCGTGTCCGTCAAGCAGATACACCCGCGTGTTCGCAATCGGACGGCCGATCGGGACAATGGCGCCATCAAACTCATCCGGACAACTCCACGCTGTCACGTCGATCCCAGCTTCGGTCGGACCGTACAGATTGTGCAGGCCTGTCCAAGGCAAGAGGCGCCGAACCTTATGCACACTGGCGGCAGGAAGCGCCTCGCCGCTGCATAAAACACGCCGCAGCGACGTGCAGCGGTCAACACTCTTCGCATCCATAAAACTGACCAGCATGGATGGCACGAAGTGAACCGTCGTGATGCGCTGGCTAACGATCAAGTCAACCAATGCAGCGGGATCTCTGTGCGCATCCGGAGGCGCCAGCACCAGGGTCGCCCCTTCAAGCAACGTCCAGAAGAACTCCCAGGCCGAGACATCGAAGCCAAATGGCGTCTTCTGCAACACGACATCAGTTGCCTTGAGACCATAGGCGTTTTGCATCCAGATCAGGCGATTAACGATAGCCCGATGCTCATTCTGTGCCCCCTTGGGGGTGCCGGTGGATCCGGAGGTGTAGATCACATAGGCGAGATGGCGCGAGGTCAGGCCGAGCGCACGCGGGTCCGGATCGGAGACCGGCAGGTTCGCCCACTCCGGCGTCGCCGTCTC
>NZ_JBFPKN010000138.1:0-610 GCF_040948805.1 Paraburkholderia sp. BR13439
TAGCGAGTCGGTCCCACCCCTTCCCATCCCGAACAGGACCGTGAAACGACTCCACGCCGATGATAGTGCGGATTGCCCGTGTGAAAGTAGGTAATCGTCAGGCTCCCCCAAAGCCAGAAACCCCACCCACAGCGGTGGGGTTTTTGCGTTTACGCGTCGAAATCAACAAACAGCATTGAAGTAAGCGAAACCCTCCACCCGCCTCAATGCGTCTCAACCCTCTCGGAAGCGCTCGCATTGAACGCCCTATGAAATCAGATCTGGCATTGCAAACCTACGGCGCGGATTCGTCGGGCATGGTCTGCGGTTTCCGGTTCTTGCCAACGCTTGCCGGACGGCCGATCGACGCGGACGAAGTCATCGACTGGTTCCGCGAGAGTGAGGACGATGCCGACGCTACCGCAAAGGACGGTGGCGAGTTTCTGTGGCTTCACTTCAATCTCGCGCATAGCGCGAGCGAGCGCTGGATGCGCACGCAACTCGATCGTAAGCGGTCAATAAAAGACGCCCTTCCATCGAGGGGCAGAAGGTCAGAAGCTAGGTGTCCACGTGGACACCTGCACACTGACACTGATGACAGAGAACAAAGACCTGAAGAGCCGTCTGGTGA
>NZ_JBFPKN010000139.1:0-603 GCF_040948805.1 Paraburkholderia sp. BR13439
CGCAGTGGATGCCGGAACAAATCCTTCTCCGTTACAGGCGCCTTCGGACCCATCTAAACCTCGTCAGAATTTGCAGGCTATACCCAGCAATATGCCAGGTCTCTGCAATTCCAACAACACGATTTCCGCCGGAAACCCCCAACGCTTAAGGCTCTACGGTTTGTTCAGGCTGGACTCAGTACTGTGGGCAACTTGGCAAACAGGACAACTGTCAGGTCGCCGTGAGCCTGTCGATCGCGACGCAACGTGGCAGCCTGCCGATTGCCTGGCAGCTGTATGTCCCCAAGGAATGGATTGAAGACCGGGAACGTGCCCGTCGTGCGGGCATTCCCGACGATCTGGCTTTCGAGACCAAGCCCCAGATTCCGTTGACCCAACTTCGTGAGGCTATAGCATCCGGCGTTGCCCCGGGCATCGTGCTGGCCGATGCCGGGTACGGCGACGAAACCGCTTTCCGGGATGGGGTAACTGAACTGGGTTTGTTGTACGCCGTAGGGATCCGGCCTGGCACCTCTGTGTGGGCACCCGGTACGGCGCCACTTCCACCCAGGCCATGGAGCCGGCGCGGCAAGCCACCGACATTGTTGCGCCGTGCGCCCGGCC
>NZ_JBFPKN010000013.1:0-272541 GCF_040948805.1 Paraburkholderia sp. BR13439
GCCGGCGTCGTCGACGGCTAGGTGCCGCTGCTTCTTCAATAGTGTTCACGTGTCCACCTATTTAAGTGAACACGATGCTCCCAAGACTTTCACCGTGACTCAAGATGGGATGACCGGGCGCTTACGACTGACCATCTTTGTCGCACAAGTTAGCGTCGGCGCCGCGTTCCAGCAGCCAACTGATGACATTGGCGTCAGTCGTTTCATGCAACGCCGTTCGCCCGTTTTTCGACCTGGCATCCACATCATCGATCAACCCGAGTGCATGCAGTTCTTTAGCTTCCGACAGATTTCCATTTCGGCACAGCCGGCGAAAATCATGTTCGAATGCTACAGCCTCGTTCTTCGACAACCCCGCGCGCGCGGCTGCAATATCCGCCTTGCCGCTCGGTCTATCGCTAATCATCGCCTTGACCAGTTCCAACTGGCCGTGTGCAATGGCGATCGACAGAGGAGACTTCCCATTGCCCGCCCAACACGGGTCCGATCCCACCGTCAACAGTTCGCGCACCGTTGCGGCATCGCGCTTCTTGGCTGCATTCAGCAGGCGCTCATTGAGGCGGAGTTGATCGGACCTCAGTGCGCCAGCGTCCTCAAGCGACCGGACCACTGCCTGCCGGGTGGCGGTATGCTGGATTGCCTCAGCGTGGTCACGCGCGGTGCGCCCTCCGGCAGACTTCATATTCACGAGTTCGGGATATTGGTAGAGTCGCGCCCGAAACGCGTCCGTATTCTTGGTGTCACCCGCAATCTTTACCGCATCACGCAACGCATGGCCACGCTTTGGGCCAGATGTGAATATTCTCTTTTGCAACGTCTTGAAGAAGCCTGGGACGACTTGACTCCTCTCTTTGAGAGGCTGGAATGGTACGGGTCCCGAACCACTAGCCCCGGAAGAATTTGTTCGCCGGGGACTCGAATCCCCCTTTCCGAGAAATGCGACGATATTGGAGATGTCCTTCGAATATTGCTCCTGCAGTCGCTGCCCTTTGTTCGACCTGCAGAAAGGCTTGAGCGGACCGTCCACTTGCCCGTTGTATCGGGCACAGGACGATTGAACGCCGCCCGGGTCTCCGTCGCCGACTTTTTCGGGCTCGTGGACGCCGGGTTTGAAGAAGTCGGGGCGAATTGTATGCGCAAACTTTTCATGATGATCCAGCGAGTAATTGGAGCGCGCTGATGACGGCGACTACCGGCCCGGTCCCGGCCAACGCCTCGGCGCTGCCCTGCCAACTTCGATGACATAGCTCACACGGTCAGCAGATTCTCTGACACCACCGCTTCGAAATGGCCGCCTCGGTCCCAGATGACGATCCGTCGCGAGCCTTCCCCCGTCACCCCGAACTGGTCGTCGCCGGTGTGGTCGACTTGCCTCGATACGACGTGAATATGGAGCTTTGGCTGCACGACCTCCAGCCCGTTGATGAATGCCACAGCGGAATCCGCGGCAGGCCCGCCTGAAGGGATCATCTCGTTCGGTCCGATCAGGTTCGCCTGCATTAAATGCTTTCTCGTGGCGCCGGCCAAAATGGCCACTTGGTCCGGCACATTGGCGTCTCCGGATACGCTGTAATTCCGCAGTGCATGCTGCGCTAGCGCAATGAAAAAGCAATTATTGCTTTCGCCGCGTGCCGTTCCGTTGTTCTTGACAGCCACCATTCCGAGGTCATGCAAGACGGCGGCGATCTGCGCGTTACCTCGTTCTTGCGCCGCCATCGTAAACGCCGTGAGCTCCGCCAAATCGAATTGGCGGTCATCGGCGCACGGCGAGGCGGGCCCGAGCGATGCCGTCTCGGCTTCGGGCTCGAGCGAAGGAAGCGCGTGCAACCTTTGAACGAGCGCCTGCGTGGATATGCCCTCGTGGAGATCCCTGCTGGCCTTGCCTGCCATAGCGAGAACCCTTTGCTCCTCCGCTTCCAGCTCGGCGCGTTGCTCTGCCGACAACTCCAATCCGAGCGTCATCCATTTGTAGCACTCCAGCTGAACGTCCGTCATCAGGTCTTGCGGCTTAAGCGCCCCCTTGGTCCTGGCAATCGGATAGAGGATTCTCGGCACAGTCGATTCCTTCACCACGGCATCTTTCGCGCTGTCGCCGATCGGAACCTTCCGCGACTGCTCTCCAGGCTGGGCGTGCGGCCTGTGAAAATAGACAGGTAGGGTTTGAACTTGCTTCGGGCGCGTCTTACTCGTTTTCGGCGACCAACGGTCGAGTCCGGCAAGCGGTCCTGGATGATGGCTCAGCAGGTCAAACGAGCTGCTGTTCGCAGCGCCTTTTCGCGCATGTGCTCTCGCGCTCTCCCTGCTAGAGATACGCGGCAACCATTTGGAGATGTTTCGAAGATTCATGCTATGACTCGACTCGCCGGTTTTGACGTAGGGAGTGTAGAACCTTCGCAACCGATTGACGCATGGCTAACCGGCAAGCGCATGAGAAAGATGCGCGCTGCCATGCGAAACTTCGCGCCGAGCTACGTACGTTCCAACGCCAATTTCGACGACACGCCTGACATGCGACACCGCCACGAGCGCGGAATCGAGATGAAGGCAGATCTCACGGGCACGGCCCCTTCCGCGCCACCGTGCGTACGGTTCCGTACACGGTGGCTCGGACGGTTAACCGACTGGACTGTCCGAGGGAAGTCCAAGAGCACGTAGATACCGGGTTGGCAGTCAACAGATTGCGGGTATTCCGAACGGGCCGACCTAGTCTGCGAGCCCCATCGGGCTGAAGTTCCAGCGGTGCCAGTACAATCGCTTCCGCTTACAAGCGATGCCGCCAAGCGTGGCTTCTTACGGAGACATGCGCCATCGTCGGCGGCCTGTACGCTTTTACACGACCGGCTTCTGCCGGCTGCATGGGCGAGACGCGGCCTGATCGGGGCGTTCGAACCAAATCCCCGAATGGCCGCTCCTGAGCCGAAGAAAAACGCTCACCGCACGTACACAAGCAAAGCCGACTCGATGTATTCAATAACACCGATGGTCGTGCCGACTGAATTCATCCGAACTCCGGCCTTGAGAGCTTGCCTCACTCATCATGTTCTCGTCGGATACGTCGAAAACAGGTCGAAGTACGCGAAGCGGCGAGGCTCCGCCCACATCGGCTGGGTGGCTTCGAGATACGGCCGGTAGTAGGGCTTCGGCAGTTGCGTCTTCTCGAAATACTCGCGGCTCGGCCAGACTTCATAAAGCATGAAACGCGTTGGGTCCGCCGCGTCTTGCGCGTAATCGAGCGTCAGGCATTCCGGCTCCGCGACGACGGCCACGGCGACCTCCAGCAATGCCTCTTTGAACGCATCGACACTCTCGGGCTTGATGCGGAAGGTGACAAGCACGGCAATCACAGGCGGCCTCCTTTCAGATCAGCGTCAAGCCGCCGTCGATGTTCAGCGTCTGGCCCGTGATGTGGCCCGAGGCCGGCGACAGCAGCCATAGCGCAGCCTGTGCGACATCGTCGACGGTGGCAATCTTGCGCAGCGGATTGGATGCGCGGATGCCGGCGACGGTCGCCTCGTCGAACAGGCGCTCGGTCATCGGCGTGGCGACGTTGCCCGGGTTCACCGCATTGACGCGAACGCCCTGGGAACCGGCCTCCATCGCCGCGACACGTGTCAGCGCATCGACCGCTGCCTTGCTGGCGGTATAGATACCTGTCGACGGGAGGCCCAGCGAGACGAGGTTCGTTGACGTATTGACGATCGCGCCGCCGCCACGCCGTCTGAGCGCCGGCAATTCGTACTTCATGCTCAACCAGACGCCCTTGAGGTTGACGTCCATGACCCGGTTCCACGTTGCTTCGTCGAGCTCGTCGAGCGGGCCAAATTCGCCTTCGACGCCAGCGTTGTTGAACGCGTAGTCGACGCCGCCGTAGAGCGCTTCGGCGCGTTGCACGAGCCGTTGCATCTGGGTGGCATCCGACACGTCCGCCGGGATGAAGACGGCGTCGCCGCCGGCGGACGCGATCTCGGCAATGAGCGCGGCGCCCGCATCCTCGCGGGTGCCCGCTGCAATCACTTTGATGCCGTGCCTGGCGAACAGCATGGCGGCTGCACGGCCGATTCCTGAGGTGGCGCCGGTGATAATGGCGACTCGTTCGGTCAATGTCGTTGACATCAGCTTGCTTCCTGTGAGGACTGTTTGATCGAAAGCCGAGGAACGGGTTAGAAGAACTCGGCTGACGTCACTATAGAGATTCAGTAGCCGCTTCATAGCCCGAAAAATGGAAGGCGGTGTTGCGTTTTGATCAACACCGTGGGCTGCGCCGGATTGACGAGGGGGGCGCCTCGCGCGATCCTGCGCCGATGGACAATCTGAACGACCTGTACCTGCTCGTACGCGTGGTTGAGGCGCGCGGCTTCAGCGCGGCCGAGCGCGCAACAGGCATTGCAAAGTCGCGGCTGTCGCGCCGTATCACGGCACTCGAAGCGCGGTTGGGTGCCCGTCTCGTGAATCGGGACACTCACAGCTTCGACCTGACGCCGCTCGGTGAGACCGTGTACCGCCACGCTCGCAACATGGTCGCCGAGGCACAGAGCGTGCAGGCGGCGGTGGACGACGCGCTGGCGGAACCGTCGGGCGTGATGCGGGTCAACGCGTCGCTGTTAATGGGGGAATCGATTCTGAGCGGCCTGTTAGCCGAATTCGCTACGCGATATCCAAAGGTGCGATTTCACCTGACATTGACGAATCGCTACACCGACCTCATTGCAGAGGGGATCGACCTTGCGTTTCGCGCCGCCAGCGCGCCGCTGGAATCGGAAGACGTGGTCGCACGCGAGATCGCGCTTGCGCCGAATGTCCTCGTCTGCACCCCGGAACTGCTCGCACGTTGCGGCGATCCGGATGCTCCGGCAGCACTCTCGGCGTTGCCTTGTCTTGCGTATGGCACGGCGCACACGTTGCGTGACTGGCGCTTCATGTCGCCTGACAGCGAGCTGGTCGAGCACCGAGTCGAGCCGATCTTCATCGTGGACAACTTCGTCGCCCTGCGCGAGGCCGCACTGGCTGGTCTCGGCTTCGCGCAAATTCCACTCAACATCTGTGCGGTGCCGATCAAGGAAGGCAAGCTAGTCGAAGCCATGCGCGCCTGGCCATCTCAGGCGGCGAAGTACTATGCGATATACCCGAGCCGGCGCGGTACGGCGCCGGCGATCCGGATGTTGATCGAATTCGTCAAAGAGAAACTGGAGATTCAGTTTCGCAACGCTTCGCTTCGAGCGCATCAGTGAAGTGCACTACGCGCTCAAGACGCTCGTCTACACGATGATCAATTTTCTGCACTACTGCCAAAGCTGATCCTGGCCCACACGCCAATACGTCGCGCACCTTATCGCTGGCGCAACGCGTCGGGCCTGCGCTCGCCGATGCCACACGGTGTGAAACTTGGACCGGTGCGCGGGATCCACACATTGAGCTCGCACATCCAACCCGCCCGACGACAGCCCGAAGCGGTCGGGGTCTTTTTCGGAGGTCAGGGCGTATGCCGCTTTTTCGGGGAGCCGGACCGAACCTTGTCCATCGCATGCGGACGGTTGCCCCCAGAATGCTGGGCGCGGCGCATTGGCGAATGGCTTCACGTGGATCGCCGCCCGATCTTCAGCGCATGCTTCCCTGAACTGCCGGATCAACCAAACGCCGACTCGCCCATAACCCGAATCTCGATTGGCGAGTCGTCCGATTCATCCGGCTCCGAGCCGGAGCCGCGATCCTGCTCGCCGACTGCGGCGACAACCCGCTGCATGGTGTCCCATATCGCTTTTGCCGCCCTATCCGGAAAGTCGAGAACGGGCGTCATTGCCGTGACGATATGTTCGCCCGCTATCGTCAGGTAAGGCTTGAGAGACTGCTGAATCTCTTCGCTGGACAACGGCTCACCTCGGACATGCGCCTCCATCACTTTTTGCCCGAGCAGCTCGAATTTTTGACCGTCCGACGTCATGAAATTCGGAATCGCCATCCTCGCACCCAGCACCAGCAAATTGAGTGAAATCACTTCGGCTGACGTGTATAGGACATTCCTGGGAATTTGTAGCGCGCCCTGAAAAATAGCGGCTGCCACGGTCTGCCTCAACGCCACCGGAATCGCCCCTAGCCCGGCCGCAACCGCCAGCGCCTTCAGGCACAGGCTCAAACCTACGGAAAAGCGCGTCGAGGTCTCGACCATGCCGGCGACATAGTGCTCCAGACTGACGCCCTCCGGCGGCCCCGCCATTACCTTGGCGTCGATCATCCGCAGCAATTCTTCCCGCAGAGCCGCCCGCTTCTCGTTCACTTCCAGCGCAAGCCCGGTTGAACTGAACAGGATGGCAAATACCGACGTCACTACGTCGAGCACGACATCCAGGCCGCCGATGCCGGTCGACATGTAACTTCTCAAATTGCTGGGAAACGCCGCCAGAGATGCAGAGATACCCGAACTGAGCGCTTGTCCAAACCGCTTCGACAACGGCTGTTTCTCCTCGCCGCTGATGTCGTCCTTCGAATCCAGGTAGTTCACCGTGTCGAGCACCTCGGGAACGAACGGCGAGGCAGAGTCGGTCAAGGCTTTGAGCGCGGCGGCAACTTGCGGCGACAAATTCAGCGACTCGATCATCGCCTTGATGCGCTGCCCTGCGAACTCCATACCGGTGCTGATACTGCCGGTAACGACAATGGCCTTCCCCAAGCCTTTCAAATCAAAGTTCTTCTTACCGGCACGCTGCAAAATGGCAACCGCAGCGAGCTTCGCCCTCAAGTCTGCATCGGCCGGATGGCCATCGCCTCGCAGCAAGAGCGAACTCAAGTATTCGCACGGATGCTGCGAGCCCGCGTCGTTTGTCTCTATCTTGGCGCTCTCGCCGAACGCGCCCCGCCCCCGCTCCAGGATCTGCAGGAGTATCGCAGTCGTGATGTTCGGGTCGACTTTTCGCTTTGTCTCGATCTCACCGGCGCGATTGCGGACGCTGACTGTGTGGACCACAGCGAGTTGATCCGTGAGTGTTCATATGCCTCGGCGAACTTGGGGTCCCGAGCGTACGAAAAATCCTCGTACGAGTCGAGTGAGTTTGCGCTTGCCTGTTGCCCGGCTACCTGCGTCGCATCGCAGGGGAATTCGACATTGAGGCTCGAGGCAGGAATCGAATGCGAGTCGGCTACCGAAGGCCGCCGAGTCGAAAGCCTTTCCGGGAGCGAAGCGTGCTGGGGCTGCGCGTCACCAACGCGTGAATCAGGCGTTGTCTGACGCAGAGCAGGCGGCATTGGCTTTAGTCCGGTCAGGTCGGGAGACGCCGGCTCAGGTCGTGCCGCCACGGGCAACGACGTCTCGCCGCCTGGCACGGAGGAGATGGTGGACTCAGTTACCCGCGTCGACGAACATGGAACTGCCGGAAATGCACCTGTGAATGCTTTGGATGAAAACATGATTGACTCGTTGGCAGTGACTCGTGGGCAAGCAGCGGCTCTCGGCCGATGACATGCCACTTCGCTGACGGCCTATAAAAGGTCGAAGCACGCATTCTCCCGGACATTAGATGCATGAGCACTCACGCATCCGTAGTTGTGACGCAAATACCGAAGCGCCCGAGTATGGCACTTCGAAAGGATGGGCGTGTTCGACAGCCGGCCAGCCTTGCTTCGCGCTACACGCTGCAACTGCGCATCGCCAGACATACCGCAATCGCAAATCGGGAAGAATGCTCGCCGTTGATCGGACCGTTCGAGTGGGTCGAGGACACAGCGAGTAACCAGTCGAAAGCTACCGCCCGCGGGCGGAAGATGGCCACGCGTCAACGATGTTCTCATCCATGTCACTCGATCGTACCTTTGGGTCCCCCGCTTCCCGCTCAGCCGTACACGTGCCCGGCTCATCCAACTTCTCGGTGGCGATAGTGGCGCTGGCGGCCCGCATCCCTTCGCTTCGCTCATCAAACCATCGCATCGCACCGGACGTCTTGCCACGTCCGGCACTTCATGTAACATCTGCACCTTCAATCGACCACCCTCTGGACTTACTCGAAGCCCCGCAAACCAGTCGATGATCACATTCGTGGGCTCGCGCCGTGCCGAAAGTTCGGCGCTCCCGGCCGGTGTGATTCGCCGACGATTCGTCTCGTTGCACGAAAGCCTTGCGCTGCGAAGCCGACGCCTGCAAACAGGTGTTGGTTAATCCAAGTCTTGCACGAGGCACGGGTCAAGAGGTTGTTCGCGAGGGCGTGCGTGGGGCCTTTATTCCCGTGGCCCGCTTCCTTTCTGCGATTTTTCTTCATCGACCACAATGCCCGCATACCGTTCCAAAACCTCCACCGCCGGCCGCAACATGGCAGGTGCGCGCTCCCTCTGGCGCGCCACCGGCATGAAAGACGAAGACTTTGCCAAGCCCATCATCGCTGTCGTCAACTCGTTCACCCAGTTCGTGCCCGGCCACGTGCACCTGAAGGACCTCGGTCAACTCGTTGCGCGCGAAATCGAAGCCGCGGGTGGCGTGGCCAAGGAATTCAACACGATCGCCGTTGACGACGGCATCGCCATGGGTCACGACGGCATGCTCTATTCGCTGCCGAGCCGCGACATCATCGCGGATTCTGTCGAATACATGGTCAATGCGCACTGCGCCGACGCCATGGTGTGCATCTCGAACTGCGACAAGATCACCCCGGGCATGCTCATGGCCGCCATGCGCTTGAACATTCCGGTGATCTTCGTTTCCGGCGGCCCGATGGAAGCGGGCAAGACGCGCCTCGCGAACCCTGTCACGAAGGCTATCGAGATCAAGAAACTCGACCTGATCGACGCCATGGTGATGGCCGCCGACAGCAAGTACTCCGACGCCGAAGTGGCCGAGGTGGAGCGCTCCGCCTGCCCGACCTGCGGCTCGTGCTCGGGCATGTTCACAGCCAATTCGATGAACTGCCTGACCGAGGCGCTGGGCCTTTCTCTGCCCGGCAACGGCACCGTCGTGGCCACGCACGCCGACCGCGAGCAGCTCTTCAAGCGCGCTGGCCACCTTATCGTGGAGCTGGCCCGCCAGTACTATGAACAGGAAGACGAGCGCGTGCTGCCGCGCTCTGTGGGCTTCGAGGCGTTCGAAAACGCCATGACGCTCGACATCGCCATGGGCGGCTCGACCAACACCATCCTGCATCTGCTGGCGATCGCGCAGGAAGCCGGCATCGACTTCACCATGGGTGACATCGACCGCCTTTCGCGCGTCGTGCCGCAACTGTGCAAGGTTGCGCCCAACACGAACAAGTACCACATCGAAGACGTGCACCGCGCGGGCGGCATCATGGCGATCCTCGGCGAGCTGGAGCGCGCCGGCAAGCTGCACACCGACGTGCCCACCGTGCATGCGCCGACGCTCAAGGATGCGTTGGAGCAGTGGGATATCGTCCGCAATGTCGACGACGCCGTGAAGACGTTCTACATGGCCGGCCCCGCCGGCATTCCCAGCCAGGTGGCGTTCAGCCAGAGCACGCGCTGGCCGGGCCTCGATACGGATCGCGCCGCAGGCTGCATCCGCTCGTCTGAGCACGCGTTCTCGAAGGAAGGCGGCCTTGCCGTGCTGACGGGCAACATCGCGCTCGACGGCTGCGTGGTGAAGACGGCCGGTGTGGACGACAGCATCCTCGTGTTCGAGGGCACAGCACACGTGACCGAGTCGCAGGACGAGGCGGTGGAAAACATCCTCGCCGACAAGGTCAAGGCCGGCGATGTGGTGATCGTGCGCTACGAAGGCCCCAAGGGCGGCCCCGGCATGCAGGAAATGCTCTACCCGACGAGCTATATCAAGTCGAAGGGCCTCGGCAAGGTGTGCGCGCTGCTGACCGACGGCCGCTTCTCGGGCGGCACCTCGGGTCTCTCGATCGGCCACTGCTCGCCCGAAGCCGCGGCAGGCGGCGCAATTGGCCTCGTGCATGACGGCGACAAGATCCGCATCGATATTCCCAACCGCACGATCAACGTGCTGGTGTCGGACGAGGAACTGGCGCGCCGCCGCGAAGATCAGAACGCCAAGGGATGGAAGCCGGCAAAGCCGCGTCCGCGCAAGGTGTCGGCGGCGCTGAAGGCCTATGCGAAGCTGGTAATGTCGGCGGACAAGGGCGCAGTGCGCGATCATTCGCTGCTGGACGACTGATGCCATGAAAGTGCTTTGGTCAAACTGATGGACATGGCGTGTGCCGTCCGGATGCGATAAGGCATCCTTATCGGATCGCTCCGAAGCGGTCCGCGCCGTCCCAGTCCTGCCAGGCCTTTTCGCTGTCGAATGCATGAAGGCGTTTCAAAGCGGCACGTGGTAAGTGTAAGTGGGGTAATCGTCATTTTCGTGCATGTATCCGGCATGGGCGATCGCCGAAGCACGCCCGCTGCCTCGATGAGATCCACGCACCCGGTCCTCAGCACAATCGCGGCTTGCCGCCAGTGGCAGCCGGCACGATAAACAGGATTCAGGGTGCTGGTTCAACCTATTTTGTCATCGTATCGACAAGCTTCGCAAAACTGGGTGGTACGACTATGCACGAAGAGTCGGGCGATCGGTCAGGAAGTAGAGCTCGATCGGTGATCTCTTTACAGAGCGTCGAGTGCTTCATGTACGACTACTCAAGGCCGCGATTAAGTCGATGCGCTCCTCGATCACCTTCAGGTGCTGCAACAGTCGGTGAGCGGTGTCCGGCAAAACGACGTCAGCTCGTCCAAGCGCTGATGTTTTGATCTGGATACCGGGATTCAAGTGAATCGGCCCGATGTCGACGTCTGGAACAGGCGGCATCTGCGAGCTCGCAGACTGGATTATCGGCGCATCGGCGACTGGTTCATATTGGCGTCGGCGGCAATAGATACCAATATCCATCCCTTGGCTTGCAAATTATCGAGGTCGATATAGATGTATCCGACAGTTAGTCCCATCCGTAAGCACTTCGCCCTGCCCTGGCACGGGATAAAAGCGGCGACATAAATCCAGTATCAACATGTCGCCTCCATCAATTTGCCGAAGTCGCGACGATCACTATCGACTGTCTGGATCTCGTTACATCGGTCACTCGTGTAATCGTGGAATGCGCCACGCCCAGTTTGCCATCCCTGTTTGATCGCACCGCAACCGCCGTCAGACACCTCTCGCCTGCGCGTCCTTCAGGGCATTGTCGCGGGCGTCATTCAATATCTGGACCTGTATTTTGGCCATCCGCTTCCCGAATTCTTCCTGCGCTCGATGCGAATCCGGATGGTAAAGCGGGACCTTTGCCCGGTAAGCACCCATGATCTCCTGGCTGCTTGCGTTCTCAGGCACTCCCAGTATCTTATGCCACGGCTGGCCGGGCTTCAGGTAGGGGACGTCACTGCCCGGCATCTTGCCCGGCGCAAGCATGCTCGTCCCCTCGTTGTTGCTTACGCCCGGCACCGTCAGACCCTGTTGCGTACGGGGCGTCTTCTCTAGACTGGGCCGCTCTTCTCCCTTTACGTGAAAATTGACGGAATTGCGGTGATACCAGAAGTAAGTCTGCGGCCGCGTATCACGTTGCGTTTCCTGCAAAGCCGCACCGACTTCGTCGTCCGCGTTGTCGACTCGCGTTCTCTGAGGAATGCTGGATTGCGGAGTTTGCCTCGGCGGAACACGCTTTGGCTCGCGGGAGTTCGGCGAAGCGGTCTTACTGGCTGCATTGGTATTACCCTCGCTCGAGAGCAGCTCGCCAGAGGAGCCCTCCCCAATGCGCATGAATTGCCGGCCAATCCGTTTTGAAGGAATTGAAGGAGATTCTTCCGACGTCCCTGGAAATGCTGGAGATTGCTGTGCGTCTGATGTCGCAGAATAAGCGGCCTCGAGATCTATAGTGTCTGGGAGGATATTCACCCCGAAGGTCACGTCGCAGTATGTTTCAAGCCATTCCGTAGGAGACTCATTGTCCGCGCGTATGTCTTCGTGGAACCCGGTATTCAGCAGTTCGTCTTCTACTACGCAAAATACCTGCGCTTTCGTACGTTGAGCCGTTTGAAATTTTTCGATTGTCGTGTTGCGGGGGGAGAACCCAGTCGCGATACGCTTTTCAAAAACTGGAAGTTCCGAAAATGGGCCGCCCTTGCGCGCGCTCGATATTGTCGTCGCCGTAGTTTTTTGCTGGCCAGGATACGGCGAGTTCTGCGCATCGGACTCGGCGCTCGGAGATCTGCTGACGGTGGATGTTTTGCTGGATGGGGGTAGACGATACATGGTTCGATACCTCAAAGTTCGCGACTAATGCAATTGCTCGCAGCGTAGCAGACACATCGGCCATGCTGATGTAACCAACCGTTTTTCGCATGACCAGATGTTCAAACCCGCCGTTCGCTTCGCATGGATGTATCTCGCTTCGCGCTGCTCTGGTTCAAGGGATGTTCAGTGCGCCGAGTTGGTTTCGTTGTGGTAAGGCGGGCTGCTGTGCTCCTGGCGCGTTATGCGAGCGATGCCACCATAATTCATCATTTCCCTGTACCGAAAGCAGATAAGCAATGCCTCGGCGGACCGATCCAGACTCGGATTCCCCAAAATGCCATCTGCGCGAGCAACGGCCAAGCTGTGAAGTTTGACGCGATCTCGCCTCCGTTAGTGCCAGTCAGGCGTGGGGCGATATGGCTGTCGCTTGTTTCGCCCCAGCCGCCATCGGCGTTTTGCTGCGCGCAAAGCCACGTGAGTGCGCGGGCAATGTACGGCTGCTTCGGATCCCCACCAGCGGGCGCGAGGCCCCCCCGCTGCGCGCCCCGTCACACCAAAACACAGTCGCACGCGGCCCGATACGTCCTCGGTGGGCGGATCGAGCAAAGCATCGTGGTCCGCGAAGGCGTAGAGCGAAGGAAAGTTGTCACCGAAAACGAAGTAAATTAGTCAACACCCGTCGCCGCCGAGGCAGAATCTACCCGCCATGCGATTGTGGAAACGGCGTGCGATCGGGAGCGGTTGCCGGGCGGGGCTTGCACCCGCTGGAAAGCGCCACCTTTTCACGGTGCACACCCGTTTCGGACATTCAGGTAGCAACTACGAGCGTCCAGTCCTCGGCCACTATGAGTCACTCGAACTGGCGCGGAGGGCGTTGTCAGTGCCGAGGCATCTGTGCCGCCTTGGATACCACACGGACAGGCACCACGTCATCTCGGCCTCGTAGGCGCGCCGCAATTTGTGGCAGGCCTGCGGCTGAAACGCGGGCATGCTCGAAGACCTGTTCTGAGACAATCGCCTCGCAACCGACCTCCTTTGTCAACTGCTCAAGTCGCGAGGCCACGTTCAATGAGTCACCAATTGCAGTGAAGGTGACATGCTCACGAAAACCAATCTCACCCATCACCGCCCGGCCGCAATGCAATCCAATGCCAAACCGGATTTTCGTTTGCAGTTGCTGCTCGAGCGCAGCGTTGATTTCTTCAATATTGGCAGCCACCAACGGCACCGCGCCGAGCGCCTGACGACAGGCAGTGGACGGCTCGCAGCTTAAGCCAAATATCGCGAGCACTGCGTCCCCCCAGGAACTGGTTTGGCAGGCCGCCCCCCTGGACTACCGCGGAGCTGACCGCACTCAGGAAGCGACCGACCACGAATATGCTGTCGAACGGCAATTGTGCCGCCGCAAGCCTTGTCGAATTGCGCATATCCACGAACATGAACGCCGCGAATCGCTCTTGCGGCATGACGTCCCGCTGGCTCCGTTGCAGGAAGGCCGCTGGCGCTGCCGGTGGCACCAATGGCCACACGGAGAGATCATGGATCTGCCGCGACTGACAGGCCAGGCGCACTGTCCGCGGATCAACTCCCAGCCGTTCCAAAACGCGTGCATCGGGCGCGGCCACCGCAGCTGCTGGCATGGGGAACGCCGGCGATGCGGCTAGCCTCGAGTACCGAAAATCCGAGCGGCGCGAATATCTTGCGCCCGTCCGGATAGAGAACGCACAGTCGCCCGCCCCGGCGCTCCCGCACCGTACGCACCAGCAGCGCGGCGAGCACCAGCAGCAGCGCCCCACCATCGAAGAACAAAAAGTCGTTGCGCAGCCTGGCGAGCCAAAGGTTTTGCGATCCCGTTCCAATGATCGCCGGCCGGATCGCCGCGGCACGCCACACAGGGTCCTGCGCGAGCGCGATCACTTCGCGTCCGCCCTGTAAGAAGCCCAGCAGCGCGAGCACCGGGAGCAGGACGGCAACACTCAGCAGCACGCTCCGCCACGCCCCGAACCAGGGTTTCAGTCGCAACCAGAACCAGATGCCATAACACCCATGCAGCCAGGCCACCACCAACAGTATCAACTGCACGCGGCCGAAGAACGGTGAATCGACCCCGAACGAGTACAGCAACTGCGCGTAACCCTTGTTCAGGCCGGACTCGGCAAAGGCGACCCGCGTATTCACAACATGGTTTGCTAGCAGCGGCGGTATGCACAAGCCGAGAACAAGTTGCGCCACCTGACCCGGAGTCCAGTGCACTGAGCGCCGTTCGTACAAAGCCCACAGACCCAGGAAGAAATGCGTCACCAGCACGCCGTACAGAACGGCCGTTCTAAACCATCCCTGCCAGATGAACTTCTGCACAAGCAGATCTCGCTCAAGCCATGCGAGCGAGATATTCCCCAGCGAGCGATTCAGGAGATGCGTGCCCACGTAAGTGAACAGCACCAGTCCCGTGATCAGCCGGACCGATCTCAAACCCGTCGGCCGCAACCATTGACGATAGGGAAAGTGCTTCGATTGCATCTGACGGAATACCAAAGGCCGGGCCGACTAGTTCGTGCTACATGCGGTGACGGCGCCCTGAATTTCTCGCGTGCAAATGCGGGGCGATTCCGACAGTCCGGAGGACATTGTGGCATGGAAGGTCGGTTGATCCCTTCGCGAGCGCCGCCAGAGATGAATTCGGGCAGCTCGGCTGCCGCTGGTTGGGTGTTAGCCGTCGCAAGGAGAAAGTAGTGGCCCGTCTACGTATTGACAAGTTGCGCGCAGGAGATGTTCTTTTCGTCAAAAGTCACGGCAAAGGCAGCGACCTCATCGCGAAGGCCACGGGCGGCCCCTACTCATACGCAGCCCTCTACGCGGATGGCATTCGCCTGTTTGAGGCGCTGACAACGGGAGTTGCGTACACGCGTCTTCCACTGATGAAGGTGGAAGTGCACGACGATGGCGTTTGGCGCCGGTTTTGGGACATCACGGCATATGAACGCATGGATGTATTGCGCGTACCCGAAATTGCTCGTCCCAGCGACTAAGGGACCGATGCATTCCGACAACGATTCTCCGACCTTCTCTGGGAGTACAACGGCCTGGACTACTCCAAGCTCACGAGGCTGCTCCCATCGACAGAATCGCATGCAAGGAATCCCCACCGTTCTGAAGACGACGACGCTGGCGTTGAGCCGGACTGACGGTAGCGTGCAATTCGCACAGGGCCCGGACGTTAAGCCGACGCAAGATGCGGCATACTGGGATCGAGTCACCGTCGGCTTCGATTTCGACGAGGGCGATCGGGCGGCCCCCGCTCAATACAACAAGGTGATGTGGTCCGGCATCACGGGCAAGACACCGTATCCGGTGCCGGCTCGCAGTCAGGACCCTGTCTAGACGATAATTATTGAGCCATCGAGATGTGTGCGGGGCACCGATGCGCCGCGCACACATAGCCCCGGTTACCGATCGAACGATGCGATCTGGCCCGTGCGGTCGTCGAGAAACAGACGTCCCGCACGCGGGTCATGGTCAAAATCGAAGAAACCGTTCAACGACCCCGCGACCGCATCGGCGGAACCGCCGCCAATAGGCTGCAAGTTCCAGTTGTCTTCGACGAAACGAATGATCGAGGACTGGTCCGTCACTTTATGGTCGATGTAGTTGGTCCTGGCCCACGGCGATATCACCAGCAGCGGCAGCCGGGGGCCGTAGCCGCAGCGCCCGTTCTGGGTACCGCTTGCAGGATCGTTGGCCTTTGGCTGACCGCAGTTTCCGGGCGGGAGAAGCTGGTCATCCAGCACGTTGGACTGGAACACGACGGGGCCCATCACGTGGTCATACCATCCATCCGAGTCGTCGTAGGCGACGATGACTGCAGTCTCACGCCACTCCGGTGAATGCATGACGGTATTGATCACATCGACGATGAACATCTGCTCGTCCAGCGGATCCGAATATCCGGCGTGGCCATCCTGGAACGCTCGTGCTTTGAGGAAGCTCACCGCCGGCAGGTTGTGATGCGCGATCGCCGTGTAGAACCGATTCAAGTCGTATTGATGATTGGCCTGATCCATCTTGCCAATCGCGGCATCGGAACTCGGCGGCAGGTGCTGCGGATTTTGCGTACTCTTCCAATACTGAAAAAACGCGTGATGGGGGATGTAGTCGACGACGCTGGCACCGGCGACGTTGTTATGGGTCGCCGCGCAGTCGTCGAAGCCTCCCATGAACGCGCCCCAGGTAAGACCAGCAGAATTCAACCGATCGCCGATGTTCTCACCTGACATCGTGATCTGAGTGCGCTTGCGATCGGAGCACTTGTCGCCGGCCGGATCCGGATCGCCAATGACCGCTCCGCTGGTGCCGCCGTTGGCAATGTTGCCGCTCGTCAAAATGTTGTTAGTGATCGTTCCCATGTAAGTCGTGCCAGCCACGAGGTTGAGAAGACCGGGCGTTGACGGACCGAAGCTCGTCCCGAACGAGTTGTCACTCATCGCGTAGTGCTGTGCATAGTTCCACAGCGCCGTGACGGTGTTGCCGTCGTAGTAGCCCAGTGTACTGTTCGGACCGAGAATCGCATCATTGCAACTGTGCGTGAGGAAGCGATCCATCAGTCCGCCGTGAAACGCGAACTGTTCGTCGCTGTAGCCGTGATCCTGATCGCAGGTCACGGGTACGCTGCGGTCAATCCGGAACGGATTCTGGCCGTTGGGATTATTGGTCAGCAAGCCCGCGCTCAATAGCGTATTTGGCCTTGGCGTATCTTCCTTCGGGTCGCCAAAGTAGCGCGTGCCATCCGTGTTTGGTTTCGCGTGCGGATAGGTGCCGAAGTAGTGATCGAAGGAGACGTTCTCCTGAAAGATCACGACGATGTGTTTGATAGGCGTTCTGGTGGAAGATTCACTATCTGGACGGGCGGGTGTTGAGAGCAGCAGCCCACTGCTCACCGCGGTCACCAACAATGCGGCAAAGGCAATTCGTTTGGGTTTCGGTGTTTCCACGTTCGTACTCCTTCAGATTCATTGCCATTCGACAGGATTGATCCGTCAAGCGATTCGTTGAGGAGGATACGGCGGTCAGATCGAGAAACTGCAAGAGAACCAACTTGAGAAACTTGGGTCAGCGTAGTCAGGTGAAATGGCATTTTGGTGAAGCTGCTTCAATTTTTTGCGTACCCCGTCTTCACAGCGTGGGGCGGTGGCAGTCAAATGTCAGATCAATCCTCGTCTAGCCATTGCGTGTACAAGTGTCGTGCAGGAACGGTTCGTCGGGAGGCTTTGGTACGGCACTGTCAACCTGGCTGACTTCGTCGATGACGATCCATAACGCACTGCGGCTCAGAAGCCAGTCGACGGAGTTTGGGTGACGTTGGTAATTTCGCGCCACGCGACAAACCGGGCCGCGAGGTGTTTGCGGCAGAGAGAAGCGCGCAGCAAATGTCGTTTCATTGCGAAGTGCTGCCGGATCGGACCGAAGCTCGACAGGAAGGCCTGCGTACGCTTCGGGTCGCGAAAGCCTCGCATGCGCCGTTCGCGCTCCCTTATGGGCGGATGGCTATTCACCGCCCGATTGTTGATAC
The DNA here is from genome assembly GCF_040948805.1 of Paraburkholderia sp. BR13439. NCBI lineage: Bacteria > Pseudomonadati > Pseudomonadota > Betaproteobacteria > Burkholderiales > Burkholderiaceae > Paraburkholderia > Paraburkholderia sp. BR13439. The sequence continues at coordinate 17,730 of NZ_JBFPKN010000013.1, forward strand.
GGGCCGCAGCCTTGACGAACACATGCTTCACGTTCAGCAGTTCCGGGATGTCGGCTCTCGCCGCCGGATAGCTGCGCCATTGATCGGTGAAGACCTTGCGGGGCACCGGCTTCGAACGCAGCACCCGCTTGAAAAAACGTTTAGCGCAGTTCCAAGCCCTGGTCGTAGGTAAGGCTCTGGCGCAGAGGGGCAGCGATCGAATTCAGCTTGGCGGTGAAGCCCGCCAGGGCCGAAGCAGCGGTGGCGTCTTCCATCTTTGCCAGTAGCACCAGGCGACTGGTGCGCTCAACACAATCTGCAGACAATTCGATCTTACCTATTTTCGAACCGGCATCAAAGCAATGCATCGCCTCCCGACGATCAAGCCCACCAACGAGATTTGTTTATGGAGGTGGGAATATCGCGTGCACAAAAATTACTTTATCCCCGGTCGTGGACGACCTCGCGCAGTCCTGCGATCAATGCTCTATCGTCTTTCGACGTTTCTCAAACTCTGCCACGTCGCTGGTGCGCGCGCCGCATATGATCGTCGGTGCTGTACACGATCACATTTTCACAAAACACCTCGGCATGCTAATCATGGTGCGTGGCCAGTCCTGATATGCGGAGCGAAAGGCGTCCACTTTGAATAGCCATTATTTGTCTTGGCCGGTGTGCTATCCAGTTTTGGTTTCGAAGCCGGCTGAATAGGCGCTGTGATTCTCCGCCTGTACTCTCGTACTTCGTACCAGTTGCACCTTCATGTTGATCGCGCCATCTTGTGCAATGCCAGCAACTGCCGACCGATTGCCCAGGGTGTAGCGACCCACCGGTACACGAGCGAAGTCACCCAAAGCGCACAACGGACGCGGGGCAGCTCCGTCGAAAATTCCGCTGTGTTCCCCCGAGAGCCCTCCAACGTGTGGGGGCAAACGTGGAAAACTGCCAGCCCAAGAAAAAGGACTTACGACAGCATGCCGTAAGTCCTTGATTTTCCTGGTCGGGGCGAGAGAATTTGAACCTCTTACCACCTGCACCCCATGCACAGGTTGTCTACCAACCATCATGCAACGGCCTGAACCTTCGGAGGTGTGATAGACACGACGCTCGCAGACACCCCCGCGCAGTACAGCGACCAATGGTCCATCATCTTTCGGCGTCTCTCGAGCATGTCACCTCGTTGATACGCACGCCGCGCCTTGTTGCTCGTCTTGTTGGCAATCGCCTTGTCGGCTAGTACTTCGGGATACTCACCATACTCCTCTGCCCAGTCCTGAAATGTCGAACGGAACCCGTGCACCGTGATCTCTGAATATCCCATACCATCAAGCAACTCGAACATCGCCATGTTCGAAAGTGGAACTCCCTTTTTATCGCCCGGAAAGAGGTAGCCATACCTAGCCGTCTGCATAGCTCTCTTCACGAGATCGCAGGCCGTATCACCCAATGGTACGCGGTGAGGAAGACCCATCTTCATCCGCTCGGTGGGGATCGTCCAAATTTTGTGGCGTAGGTCGAACTCCTCGGGCCGCGCTCTGCGGATCTCATTCGTTCTACAGACGGTCAGGATCACTAGGTGCAACATCACGGCTGAGCGAGAACCCTCGTCTTCCTTCACCTTAAGCTTTGGCATGAATTCAGCGATGTCGGCCCACGGCAAGGCAGGAAAATGCTTCACGGCACGCCTGCGCTTTGATAGCACCTTATCTATGTGACCACGCCAGCGTGCAGGGTTGTCGCCATTACGATGTCCAAGCACCTTCGCCGCATCGAGAATATTCCCGATATGACCGCGCACGCGGCCTGCGGTCTCACGCTTGGTCGACCAGATTGGCTGAAGAATACGCACGATCATCGGCGTATCGATGTGGCGTACATCGACATCGCCAATCACCGGATAGGCGTAGGCCGTGAGAGTGTTCGTCCACTGCTGCGCGTGCTTTTTATTCTTCCAGCTCGGGGACATCTTCTCGATGTATGTCGTAGCCGCATCGCGGAAGAGCGTTGCACCTTCCGCAGCCGCTTTGCGCTGCGCCTCTTTACGCGCCTCGATCGGGTCAATCTTGTCCTTCACGAGTGCCCTACATCGAGCCGCCTCGGCACGCGCCTCAGCTAACGAGACAGTCGTAACTGACCCAAGCCCCATCTCGCGCAACCGTCCAAACAGTTTGAACTGGTAAATCCAGGAGCGCGAACCCGAGCCTGAAATCTGGAAGTAAAGGCCACCGCCATCAGCGTAGAAACCGGGATCAACCAGCTTCGCTATGCGCAGTGCCGACAATCGATGAAGTTGCCTGGATTGAGATTCCGCCATTTCCCCCTACTTTCACCCCCACTTGATGGGTTGATTTTGTCGGTACAGATCGGAAGCAGCAACAAGAAAAACACCCCCAAAACCTTACTGTTCTAAGGCTTTGGGGGTGTCTGATGGAACCGGGCGGAACTGCCCGGACCGCCTATTGGCGGAGACGGAGGGATTCGAACCCTCGATCCAGGTTTTGGCCCAGATGCTCCCTTAGCAGGGGAGTGCCTTCGACCTCTCGGCCACGTCTCCCAAACTTTCTGTCGCACAGGGAGTCAGTGCGACGAAGCCAAGATAATAGCGGGCCGGGCCGATAAGGTCAATGTCTCGCGAACATTTTTTGTGCCAACGAGGTGTCTCGCGACGCAATTCGTTCACATGAACGCCACAAAACAAACGGGGCGCTCTAGAGCGCCCCGTTTTTCACACGATTTATGCCTGATCGAGTTCGAAGGCCTTATGCAGCGCGCGCACTGCGAGCTCCATGTACTTTTCGTCGATCAGTACCGAAATCTTGATTTCGGAAGTCGAGATCATCTGAATGTTGATGCCCTCCTCCGACAGCGTGCGGAACATCTTGCTCGCGATGCCGACGTGCGAGCGCATCCCGACGCCGACCACCGACACCTTCGACACCTTCGGGTCGCCCAGCACCTGCTCGGCCTGCACGTGCGCCTTGACCGTGCCGGTGAGGATCTCCATTGCGCGCGCATAGTCGCCGCGGCCAACCGTGAACGTGAACGCTGTCTTGCCCTCGACGCTCTGGTTCTGAATGATCATGTCGACGTCGATATTCGCGTCCGCCACCGGGCCGAGAATCTGATACGCGATGCCCGGCTTGTCGGGCACGCCCATCACGGCGATACGAGCTTCGTCGCGCTGGAACGCGATGCCCGAGATGACTGCTTTTTCCATGGTCTCGTCTTCTTCAAAAGTAATCAGGGTGCCCGACTTCATTTCGTCGTCGAGCGGCATCAGCGGATCGGTCAGGCTCGACAGCACGCGCGTCTTCACCTGATATTTGCCGGCGAATTCCACCGAGCGGATCTGCAGCACCTTCGAACCCAGGCTGGCCATTTCCAGCATTTCTTCGAACGTCACGCGGTCGAGCCGGCGCGCTTCTTCAACGACGCGCGGGTCCGTCGTGTACACACCGTCGACGTCCGTGTAGATCAGGCACTCGTCCGCCTTCAGCGCGGCCGCGACCGCGACCGCCGAGGTGTCCGAGCCGCCGCGGCCGAGCGTCGTGATGTGGCCATCGGGGTCGATACCCTGGAAGCCGGTGATCACGACCACCCTACCGGCCGCGAGGTCTTGCTTGACGCGCTCGCCGTCGATGTCGCTGATGCGCGCTTTCGTGAACGCGCTATCGGTTTTGACCGGCACCTGCCAGCCTGCGTAGCTGACCGCTTCGACGCCGGCTTCCTGCAGCGCGATCGCGAGCAGACCCGAGCTGACCTGCTCGCCGGTGGCGGCGATCATGTCGAGTTCACGCGGGCTCGGTTGAGTCGTGATTTCTTTCGCGAGGCCAAGCAGGCGATTGGTTTCGCCGGACATCGCCGAGGGCACGACGACCATCTGGTGGCCGGCCTTGTGCCATTTCGCGACGCGCTTGGCGACGTTCTTGATGCGCTCGACCGAGCCCATCGAGGTGCCGCCGTATTTGTGTACGATGAGTGCCATTGTCGTTCTGAACTGGAAGATAGACCGCGCTGGCGCGCTGGAGACGACCGCACAGAAAGCACAGGGGCGCAACGTCTCGTGAACGGCGGCAAAGTGTGTGGCGGCGTAGATGCAGCACGCGTGCAGCACGCGCGGATTTGCCCGGGATGAAATCGCAAATGGCTGATCGGATTTGAACGGCGACGACGGATCACGCACGCCTGCCGGCACTAACGACCGATGGCGACAAAAGCGACGGCGAAATCGGGTCGGGCAAACAAGCTAAAGTACCTGATTAGGCGCAAAAAGACAAGACACACAGAGCGTTCAAATGCGTCAGAACAGGCCCGTAATGGCCTGTTTTATCGTTGATTTGCACCCTATTTCACCATTACGACATGCGCCCGCGCGGCATGCGCGACTGCCCGACCGGCACTCAGGCGATCAGCAGATCTTCTCGCCAGGCGATTTTCACGCGCGTTTCGCGCTCGGATGCGTCGCGCACCGTCCGACGATTCACGCCGATCAGCGGCACGAACAGCAGTTCATCGCCGACGTAAAGCAATGGCACGTCGCGCTTCCATGCGGGAATGCCGCGCTCCTGAAACAGGTTCTTCAGCGTGCGGCTCGACGTGTTCGACGCACCGACGCGCATGCGCTCGCCGCCACGGCGCGCCCGCACGCTTAGAGAAGCACGTTGCAGGACGCTGACGGGAACGGTATCCAATGCTTCGTCGCGTGGCGCTTCGTGCCATGCGTCGGCGACATCGGAGGCAGCGGCTGCATCCACCACCGCGAACACGAACGTGCCGCGCCATTGCGGCAGATGCCAGACCTCTTGCCCCTGCCACTCGAGTTCGCTGATCTCACGCTCGACGAGCGCGGTTTCGTCGGCGGGCTCGCTGCTGTCGCCGGCCTCCCAGTAGACGAGGCCGCGATAACTGCGCAACGCATGCCCCGCATGATCGATACGCAGACGATGTCCGTCCTGTCCCGCACCGACTTCGCGCAACTGCCGCAGCGCATCCGCGACACGTGCGCTCGATGCCGCGACGAAGCCGAGCGTGCGCATCCAGTAGCGCAGCAGATTCAGCGCGCGATCGTCGTCGAGAGCGAGCAGCGCGTCGTGCGCGAGCGCGCGTCCTTCATCGCGCGCCGCGCTCTTCATGTCCGCGCGCGCGAGCGTATCGAGCAAGCGCTGCGCGGATGCTGCATGCGCGGCCGTGCGCGCGAGCGCATCGCGAAAGCCCGGAAAGTGCACCGCGAGCACCGGCATCACCTGATGACGCAATGCGTTGCGCGCGTAACGCGTGTCCGTGTTCGATTCGTCGTCGATCCAGCGCAGCTTGCGCGCGCTCGCATAATGTTCGAGTTGCGCGCGCAGCAAATGCAAAAGCGGCCGCATACGTGTCGTCGACGCGCCCGTCGGCAGCGAGCCGGGCGCCATCGCCGCGAGCCCCGCGAGACCCGCGCCGCGCAACAGTTGCAGCAGCACGGTCTCGGCCTGATCGTCCGCATGCTGCGCGAGCCATAGCGTGCTGATTCCGTGCGTTGCGCACATCGCGTCGAGCGCGCGATAACGCGCGTCGCGTGCCGCAGCCTCGATGCTCACGCCCGGCGCGCGCGAAACGTCCACGCGTCGCGCGTCGAATTCCACGCCACGTTCGCGCGCGAATGCCTCGCAATGCGCGAGCCACGCATCGGCATTTGGACTCAAACCGTGATGCACATGCAGCGCGACACAACGCGATGCGCCGGCGACGCGTACCGCCGCATCGAGCAGCACGCTCGAATCGACGCCGCCGCTGAATGCGAGCGCAATCCGCGCGTTCGGATCGAGCCTGGACAGCGCCGCGCCGAGCGCCTCGATCACGAGACGCTCGGCGGATGAGTCGGCGGTGGTGGTCACGTCGTTAGCGCGGCAAGCGCCGGTGGACGATGAAGACAGGTCAACGCGCGGGCTTATGCGCCCGGCGTCGTTTCCTTGAATTTGCCGTACGCCATCAGCCGTTCGAAACGGCGTTCGCGCAGGTCGTTGGTGCTCATGCCCTGGAACTGGCGCAGCGAATCGGCGAGCGCGCGGCGCAGCATCGCGGCCATGCCCTTCGGATCGCGGTGCGCACCACCGAGCGGCTCGTTGACGATCTTGTCGATCAAACCGAGCGCCTTTAGACGATGCGCGGTCAAGCCGAGCGCTTCCGCTGCTTCCGGCGCCTTCGCGGCGCTCTTCCACAGAATCGACGCGCAACCCTCCGGCGAAATCACCGAGTAGGTCGAGAACTGCAGCATCAGCACGCTATCGCCCACTGCGATCGCGAGCGCGCCGCCCGAGCCGCCCTCGCCGATGATCGTCGCGATCAGCGGCGTCTTCAGCTCGGCCATCACGTACAGATTGCGGCCGATCGCTTCGGACTGGCCGCGCTCTTCCGCGCCGATGCCGGGGTACGCGCCCGGCGTGTCGATGAACGTGAAGATCGGCAGGCCAAACTTCTCGGCGAGGCGCATCAGACGCTCGGCCTTACGATAGCCTTCCGGACGCGGCATGCCGAAGTTGCGCAGCGCGCGCTCCTTGGTGTCGCGGCCCTTCTGATGACCGATCACCATGCACGCCTGGCCGTTGAACCGCGCGAGACCGCCGACGATCGACAGATCGTCCGCGAAATTGCGGTCGCCATGCAGTTCATGGAAGTCGGTGAACAGCTCGCTCACGTAGTCGAACGTGTACGGACGCTGCGGATGACGGGCGATTTGCGAAACCTGCCACGGTGTGAGGTTCGCATACAGATCTTTGGTGAGCTGCTGGCTCTTCTTGGACAGCCGCTCGATCTCTTCCGAAATATCGACGGCCGAGTCGTCCTGCACGAAGCGCAATTCTTCGATCTTTGCTTCGAGTTCAGCGATCGGCTGTTCGAAATCCAGAAACGTGGTCTTCATTGGTTGTAATCCTTGGACTTACCGGGCAGCGCGTATTCTAACCGCGCGAGCCGATGTCAAAACCATTTCTCAACTATCGACATGATATACACGATAGTCTTTGAAACGGCTTCGCCTCCTGTTCTTCTTCAGTAGTCGACCGGCAACGGATCGAGACTACGCCACATGTACCAGGTCGCCACGGTGCGCCACGGCTCCCAGTTCGCGGCAACCTCGCGCGCTTCACTGCGCGTGACGGGTTCGCCGCTGAAATAGTTGACGCTGATCGCGCGGATCAGGCCGAGGTCGTCGAGCGGCAGCACGTCGGGACGCGACAGGTTGAAGATCAGGAACATCTCCGCGGTCCAGCGGCCGATGCCGCGAATCTGCGTGAGTTCGGCGATCACCGACTCGTCGTCCATCGACGTCCATTTGCCGACGTGCAATGCGCCCGACACGAAATGCCGCGCGAGGTCGAGCACGTACTCGGCCTTGCGTTTCGACAGACCGCACGCAGTCAGCTTCTCGAGACCGAGCTTGATGAACTGCTGCGGCACGAGCTTTGGACACGCGGCTTCGACCTTCGCCCACACCGCCTGCGCCGACGCGACCGAAATCTGCTGGCCGACCACCGAGCGCGCAAGCGTGACGAACGGATCGCCACGACTCAGAAGATGCACGGGGCCGAATTTCGGAATCAGCTTTTTCAGAATGCGATCGCGCTTGACGAGGTCCGCACACGCCTTATCCCAATACGCGGGACGCGTGACTTCAGGCGCGAGGCCGCCGATCTGCACCGGCACCGCGACTTCGTTCGCGAGCGATGCGACACCGGCCGCTTCGCCGCCGGCGCTGACCGTGCTCGCCGAGGTGGCCGACACACGTGTCTTGCGCACGACTTCGCCTGCGTTCGTATCGCGTGCGAGTTCCTGCACGTCGCCGGCGAGCTCGGGCGGCACCGCGCCATTGCCCTTCGCCCGCGACGCCGTTTTCGCGCGCTTCGCAACCGGCGCGTGCGAGGCTTCAGTGCCCGCGCCGCCCGCGCCATTGAGCGAGCGTTTGGCCGGGCTCTTCTTTGCCGCGGCCGAGCCGGCTTTCGCCGCCCCGCCCGCTATCGATGACGCTTTGTCTACCGCGCCATCGCCCGCGCGAGTCGACGCACGCGTCGACTTGGCTGCGGCAGCCGATGGTGCGGCTGCCGCACTGGTTTGAGACGCCGCGCGTTTAGCCGGCGTCTTCGTGGCCGTTGCCATCCTGCCTCCTGCCTGGCGAGTCGTTCAGAGGGAAGTACGAGGTGCGCTCACACGCGCCGCCACTCGGTCAACCCGCCGGGTTTGTCTTCGAGGGCAACGCCGGCCTCGAGCAATTCAGCCCGGATCCGGTCTGCTGCCGCATAGTCTTTTGCCTGCTTGGCGGCGATGCGCGCGGCGATCTTCGCTTCGATCGCGGCGGGCTCGAGCGCGCCTTCGGCTGCAGCACCCGCTGCCTGCTGCAGGTATGCACGCGGTTCGCGTCCGAGCAACCCGAGCACCGCGCCAAGCGCGCGCAATTGACGGGCCAGCGCGGGCTCGCGCGTGCGATTCACTTCAGTGGCCAGTTCGAACAGCACCGACACGGCCACCGGCGTGTTGAAGTCGTCGTTCATCGCTGCCTGGAAACGCTGCGCGTACGCTTCGTTCCAGTCGAGCGCGGCACTATCGGGTGACACGTCTTTCAACGCCGTGTACAAACGCGCGAGTGCATTGCGCGCGTCGTCGATATGCACGTCGCTGTAGTTCAGCGGCGAGCGGTAGTGCGCGCGCGCGATGAAGAAACGCACCACCTCTGCATCGTACTGCGCGAGCACTTCGCGAATCGTAAAAAAATTGTTCAACGACTTCGACATCTTCTCATTGTCGATCTGTACGTAGCCGTTGTGCATCCAATAATTGACGAATGTTTGTCCGGTCGCGGCCTCGCTTTGCGCGATCTCGTTTTCGTGGTGCGGAAACTGCAGATCCTGGCCGCCACCGTGAATGTCGAACTGTTCGCCGAGCAGCGTGCAGCCCATCGCCGAGCACTCGATGTGCCAGCCGGGACGACCGCGCCCGTACTTCGAATCCCAGCCGGTGTCGGCCGGTTCATCGGGCTTCGCCTGCTTCCACAGCACGAAGTCGAGCGGGTCCTGTTTCGCGTCGTTGGCCGCGACGCGTTCGCCCGCGCGCAGGTCTTCGAGCGACTTGCCCGAGAGCATGCCGTAGCCTGCGAATTTGCGTACCGCGTAGTTGACGTCGCCGTCGCTCGCCTGGTAGGCGTAGCCGTTCTTCTCGAGCGCCTCGATCATGCCGAGCATCTGCGGAATGAAGTCGGTCGCGCGCGGCTCGATGTCTGGACGCTCGATGCCGAGCGCGTCCGCGTCTTCATGCAGCGCGGCGATGAAGCGATCAGTCAGCGATTTGATAGTTTCACCGTTCTCGACTGCACGCTTGATGATCTTGTCGTCGATATCGGTAATGTTGCGCACGTAGGTCACGTTGTACCCAAGCGCGCGCAACCAGCGCTGCACGATGTCGAACACGACCATCACCCGCGCATGACCGACGTGACAATAGTCGTACACGGTCATCCCGCAGACGTACATCCGCACGACACCTTCGCGCAGCGGCACGAAAGTCTGTTTGTCACGCGCGAGCGTGTTGTAGATGCGCAGAGATTCCATAGAGAGCGGTGCGTGGGCCGAAAGAAGTCCGCATTGTGCTTCATGCGCGCCGCGACCCGCGAAACCAACAGGACAACGGGTGCGTCGCATACAGCTTAAACCGGCGCACCTCGTGCGGCGATCAGGCTGCAGACGATACTGCGAACCGGGCGGAGACGGCCACGAGTGGCGAAAAGACAGTCGGCGGTTCGACGGAACGCGCAGACCTTTTGTTAGAATGGCTCGGAGTATAACATCCTGACCTGAGCCTATGAAACACTCCAGCGGCCGCGCGCGCAGCGCTGCGACCCTCGCCGCGACTGCGTTTGGCGACGTTGTTGGTGGCGTCACTTTCGAAGCGGCGCGCGCCCTCGCGTGGCGTATCACCGTCGTTGCCGCGCTAGCCGCGGCGCCGGCTGCGAGCGCTTTTGCGCAGAAGGCGGCGGTGATGCCGCAAGGTCCCGCCGTGCGTGACAACACGCCGGAAATCGACGCATCGATCGCGCAGAAAAACTGGCAAGCCGCGCTGACCCAACTCGATGCGCGCGTCGCCGCAAACCCGCGCGACGCACAAGCTAAATTCAAACGCGCAAACGTGCTCGTGCATCTGAATCGCGACGACGAAGCGATCACCGCGTTCACCGAACTCACGCAGTTGTATCCCGAGTTGCCCGAGCCGTACAACAACCTCGCCACGCTCTTCGCAAGACAAGGCCGCCTGACCGAAGCGCGCGCCGCGCTCGAAATGGCCACCCAGGTCAATCCGAACTACGGGCTCGCGTTCGAGAACCTCGGCGACCTCTATCTGCGCCTCGCCGATGCCGCGTACCGTCGCGCGGAAAGCCTCGGCAAGGCTAGCCCGAGGACCGCGCAGCGTCTCGCGGACATCCAGAAGGTCGTGTCGCCGGCTGCGCCCGCTGCCGCGGCGTCGCAGCCCGCCGCCGAACAGACGACCGGGCCTGCCGCGCACCCCACGTCGAACATCACGGACAGCCCGAGCTTCCAGTTTGGCGGCCCGAACGGCTCGCTCGCCATGCCGCCGTACATGGCGCCGTCGCGCTGAGCGCCGGGCTCGTTGCTTGCCGCACGTTTTCTCCAACCCCGAGGATTTTCATGAAATGGTTGATGTTGGCGCTCGGCAGCGCCGCCCTGATCGCAAACGCACCCGCCTTTGCACAGTCCGGTTCGCAGGCCGCTCATCCTTCCGTGCTGTTGAAGACGTCGGAGGGTGACATCCGCGTCGAGCTGTATCCCGAGAAAGCGCCAAAAACGGTCGCGAATTTTCTCGACTACGTGAAGGCCGGCCAATATAGCGGCACGATCTTTCATCGCGTGATTCCGGGCTTCATGATTCAGGGCGGCGGCTATACGCAGAGCTTCGCCGAGAAGCCGACGCGCGCGCCGATCCCGCTCGAGAGCCGCAACGGTCTGAAGAACGCCGCGGGCACGATCGCGATGGCACGCACCAGCGACCCGAATTCCGCCACCGCGCAGTTCTTCATCAACACGGTGGACAATGCCAATCTCGACTACCCGAATCCGGACGGCAACGGCTACGCGGTGTTCGGCAAGGTCACGAGCGGCATGGACGTCGTGAAGCGCATCGAAGCCACGCCCACCACCACGCGCGGCCCCATGAGCGATGTGCCGCAGAAACCGGTCGTGATCCAGTCGGCGACGGTGGTGAGCAAGTAACGACGAACCAGCGGGCGCACCAGCAAGCGAATCCGCGCGGCCGAAGCCCGGCCCCAACCAACGCCCCGGCGCGGCCTGTCGTCAGCGCATGACGACGCGACGCGCCTTTTATCCACCTGTTCATCAAAGGATTCCATCATGGTTGAACTGCATACGAACCACGGCGTCATCAAACTCGAACTGAACGCCGAAAAGGCGCCGAAGTCGGTCGAGAACTTCCTGAACTACGTGAAGGCCGGCCACTACGACAACACGGTGTTTCACCGCGTGATCGACGGCTTCATGATCCAGGGCGGCGGCTTCGAACCCGGCATGAAGCAGAAGCCGACGGCCGAGCCGATCACCAACGAGGCAAACAACGGTCTGAAGAACGAGAACGGCTCGATCGCGATGGCGCGTACCAACGATCCGCATTCGGCGACCGCGCAATTCTTCATCAACGTGAACGACAATGACTTCCTGAACCACTCGTCGCCGACGCCGCAAGGCTGGGGCTACGCGGTGTTCGGCAAGGTCGTCGAAGGCATGGACGTGGTCGAGAAGATCAAGAAGGTCAAGACCGGCTCGAAGGGCTTCCATCAGGACGTGCCGGTCGATGACGTCGTGATCGAAAAGGCTGTCGTCGTCGGCTAAGCCGTGAGTGAGTCGCGCCCCATGCGGGCGTCGACTCGTTTGAACTGAAATCAGGCACCTTCAATGCTGCAAGAGACGCCGCTGCGAAGCATCGCCGCGGGCGTGCCAGGCGAGGGCCCACGCCCGCACGCCGCGCGCCCTTTTTTCTTCCTCTCCGATCTACATCTGAGCGAGGCGATTCCGCGCACGGTCGCCGCGTTCGAGCACTTCATCCGCGTGAACGCGGAAGCGGCCGACTCTGTTTTCATCCTCGGCGACCTGTTCGAATATTGGGTCGGCGACGACATGTTGAGCGAGCCGTTCGTCGCCCGTATTGCCGCATTGCTGCACACGCTGTCCGAGCGCGGCATCGCGCTCTACATCATGCACGGCAATCGCGACTTTCTGCTTGGCAAGCGCTTCATGAAAGCGGCCGGCGCGATCTGGCTGCCCGATCCATTCGTGATCACCGCGTTCGGCACGCGCATTGCGCTCGCCCACGGCGATGGTCTGTGCACCGCGGATCGCGGCTATCAGTTGTTCAGGTGTTTCGCGCGCAATCGACTCGCGCAGACACTGTTTCTCGCGTGGCCGTTTCGGTGGCGTCGCAAGCTCGCCGAGAATATGCGCTCGAAGAGCGAGCACGGCCGCACGCGGCCGATGTCGGTCAAGTATGACGTGACCCCGCGAGGCGTCGCCGCGCTGTTCAGGAAATCGAAGAGCGCGACGATCATTCACGGGCATACACATCTGCCCGCGCGGCATCGCGAACCGGGCGGCACGCGTTGGGTTCTGCCGGACTGGGATCTCGATCACGGCGAGCGCCGTGGCGGCTATCTGAAGATCGATGCCGACGGGATTCGGGCGTTGCCGCTGGATTGACCTGGTAAGTACGGCGTGCGCTTCGCGCTGTCGAAGCGCCGATACCTAGTGCTCCGCCGCCACCCCTTCCACCTTCCCCGCGATCGCCGCCGATAGGCGCCGCAGATCGAGCAACGCCGCATCCGCGCCTTCCAGCCCTTCGAGGCTCGTGCCGAGCCGCTCGAGCGCATCGACGATCTCATCGATACGCCGCGCCTGGGTAGCCGCATGATCGATCAGACCGTGAATCGCGAGCGAAACCGGATCGTCCGCATTGGGCGTGATGCCGTAGGCGCAAAACGCGCTGATTTCGCTGCCACGCTTCGCGTCACGCGCGGCGTTGTCCGCATTCGTGTTCGCACCCTTGGCGCCGTTCGCGTCCGCGGCCACCGACGCCGGCACGATGATCCGCGCCGGATTGCCGACCGCCGTGCCACGCGCCGGTACCGGCTTCGTCACCACCGCGTTCGAGCCGATCTTCGCGTCCGCGCCGATCGTGAATCCGCCGAGCACCTTCGCGCCCGCACCGACGATCACACCACGCTCGAGCGTCGGATGCCGCTTCGCGCCGCGCGTGAGCGACGTGCCACCGAGCGTCACGCCCTGGTAGATCGTGCAGTCGTCGCCGATCTGCGCGGTCTCGCCGATCACGACGCCCATGCCGTGATCGATGAACACGCGCCGCCCGACGGTCGCGCCCGGATGGATCTCGATCCCGGTCATGAAGCGCGCCATCTGCGACACGAAACGCGCGAGCCAACGGCGCTTCGCGCGCCAGCACGCGTGCGCGATCCGATGCAGCACGAGCGCGTGCAGCCCCGGATAACACGTGAGCACTTCCCATGCGCTGCGGGCGGCGGGATCGCGCTCGCGGATCGTGGCGATGTCTTCGCGAAGTCTCGTGAACATGGCAGGGACTGTGTTGTTTTGGGGGAAAAACCGTCTGCGTGGGCGGGTCCGCGCGCTTAGCGCTCGCGCGGGCCTGGGCATTTCGCGCCACACGTGACGGCATGCCTGCCGCTCAGCACGGCGGCAGCTTTGCTTCTAACGTTTCATGGATTGTAGGGCGATTGCGCGAAACCTGCCGGAAGTCCCCGTCACCTACAAGGTTGTCGTCAGATGAACGCGGCGCAACAGGTGCGCCGCGGGGCTCGTCAACGAGCGTCAGCCGGTCCGCCCGGTCTTGAGCAGGATGTGCTTGGCGATGCCACGCACGATGTTGACCTCTTCGCGCTCGAGGCCCGAGCGCGCGAAGAGCCGCCGCAGCCGTGACATCAGCTTCCTCGGATTGGCCGGATCGAGAAACTCGAGCGCGACCAGTGCGCTTTCCAGATGCGCGAACATGCTCTCGATCTCGTCGCTCGCTGCCATCTGCGCGCGCGTACCGGCGGATTCGGCCGGCGCTACGCGTGCCCCTGCGGCGGGCGCACCGTCGGTCGCTTCATCGGCGCCGAGATACGCGGTGCGCAGCTCGTAGGCGAGCACCTGCACCGCCTGCGCGAGATTGAGCGAGCTGTAGGCCGGATTGGCCGGAATATGCGCGATGGCGCTGCATCGCTCGACGTCCTCGTTCGACAAGCCCGTGCGCTCGTTGCCGAACACCAGCGCGATCTCGCCGTGCATCGCCTCTGCGTGCGCGGCGGCGGCAGCCGCACGCGGCGTCCATTGCGGCGGACCGTATTCGCGCAGCCGCGCGGTCAGCGCGATCGACCAGTGCACGCCGGTCAGCGCATCGGCAAGCGACGGCACCACGTGCACGGAGGCGAGCACGTCGTCCGCGCCGCTCGCCATCGCGATCGCTTCGGGATCGTTCTGCACGTTCGGCACGCGCGGTGACACGAGCACGAGCCGCGAAAAGCCCATGGTTTTCAGCGCCCGCGCCGCGGCGCCGACATTGCCCGGATGGCTGGGCTCGACCAGCACGAAACGCGTCGACGTGAAGCCGCCGCGCAAATCGGCCACGGCGGGGTCGGAGGAATGGTGGGTGTGATCCACGATGAAACTCGGCTGGCTAGAACTCAAGACGCGTATGGTAGCGCCAACCGGCGCCCGTGCGGCACATCCGCTCCACGTTAGCGAGCACCTGCGCGAGGGCGGCCGGACTCAGGTAAAATACCGCTCTTCGCGTCCGGCGCCGACGTTTGCTGAAGCCTTCGTCGAACCGGCCGCACCGTTCTTATTCAATTCGTCTCCGTCGACGGAATGCGCTCCGGCTGGATAGCTGGCCGCCGTTCCGTGCTGTTTTTGCGTCGTTGCGGCGCCCGTCAGCGCAGGTTTCGCGCTTATTTACCGGCCGGCAGCCGTGCTGCCCCGGCACAAGGATCAGTTTATGCATCCCATGCTCAATATCGCTGTGAAGGCCGCGCGCCGCGCAGCTCAGATCATCAACCGCGCATCGCTCGATCTCGACCTGATTCAGGTCAGCAAAAAGCAGCACAACGATTTCGTCACGGAGGTCGACAAAGCGTCCGAAGCGGCGATCATCGAAACGCTGAAGACCGCCTATCCCGATCACGCCATCCTCGCCGAAGAATCGGGCAAGTCGAACGACGATTCCGAATACCAGTGGATCATCGATCCGCTCGACGGCACCACCAACTTCATCCACGGCTTCCCGTACTACTGCGTGTCGATCGCGCTCGCGCACAAGGGCATCGTCACGCAAGCCGTCGTCTACGACCCGACCCGCAACGATCTGTTCACCGCATCGCGTGGCCGTGGCGCGTTCCTCAACGATCGCCGCATCCGCGTCGCCAAGCGTGACCGCCTCGCCGACTGCCTGATCGGCACCGGCTTCCCGTTCCGCGCGCAGGACAGCCTCGAATCGTACGGCCGCCAGTTCGCCGAGATGACGCAAGCTTGCGCGGGCCTGCGCCGCCCGGGCGCCGCCGCGCTCGATCTGGCCAACGTCGCGGCCGGACGCATGGACGGCTTCTTCGAGCAGGGTCTGAACGCATGGGACGTCGCGGCGGGCAGCCTGCTGATCACCGAAGCCGGCGGTCTGGTCGGCAACTACACCGGTGATTCGGATTTCCTGCACGTCGGCGAAGTCGTCGCGGGCAATCCGAAGGTCTACGCGCAGATGATCCCGATTCTGTCGCGCTACAGCCGCACGCGTCAGCAGTCGGCGTAAGGTGCACCGCCGCGGCCGGTCCGCGGCCACGGATTACGGTTGTGCGGAAAAGCGGCTTCGGCCGCTTTTTTTGTTGGCGGCGCTGCGGCGTGCCGGGGCGTCGTGCCAAAAATGCCGCGGTGACTCGGGACGGGACTCGGCCGGGACCGTTCTGTGCTCCATACCGCTTTGACCCCGTCCGACTTTCACCCTGGGCGCAGCCGCCAACCGGCCCCATGAAAAAAGGCTTCCATACGATCATCGCGGCGCAGTTCATTTCGTCGCTGGCCGACAATGCGCTGTTGATCGCAGCCATCGCGCTGCTTTCCGCGATGCGCTCTGCCGCGTGGGTTACGCCGCTCTTGCAGATCTTCTTCACGATCTCGTACGTGCTGCTCGCGCCCTTTGTCGGCGCGTTCGCCGATTCGATGCAAAAGCGCCACGTGATGTTCATCTCCAACGCGCTGAAGGCGAGCGGTTGCATGATGATGATCCTCGGCGTTCATCCGATGATCGCCTACGGCGTGGTCGGCTTCGGCGCGGCCGCGTATTCGCCCGCCAAGTACGGCATCCTCACCGAGCTGCTGCCCGCCGAAAAGCTCGTGCGCGCGAACGCATGGCTCGAATCGGCGACGGTGCTGTCGACGATCGTCGGCACGATGCTCGGTGGCGCGCTGATCAGCACCGTCGTCGAGCATTTCGTCACGCGCATGCATTTGCCGCTGATGCACTCCGCCGCCGATCTCGCGATGGCCGCGGTCATGCTCACCTACGCGATCGCCGCCGCAATCAACATCTTCATTCCGGATACCGGCGCGCGCTATCCGAACCGGCTGACCGAGCCGAGCAAGCTGCTCGGCGATTTCCATCACTGCTTCCGCGTGCTGTGGGCCGACAAGCTCGCACAGATCGCGCTGTGGGTGACCATGCTGATGTGGGGCGCCGCGGTGACGATGCAGCTGCTGGTGCTCAAATGGGCGAACGTGAACCTCGGGCTGTCGTTGTCGAAAGCCGCGGTGATGCAGGGCGTGACTGGTGTCGGCATCGCGATCGGCGCGGCGGGTGCGGCCGCGCTGATTCCGTTGCGACACTCGCTGAAGGTCTTGCCGGTCGGCGTGCTCACAGGCGCGGTGGCGGTTGCGATGGCCTTCTACAACAAGGACCTGTTCCCGCCGGGCGCGGGCCTGCGCTTCGGCACGCACGTCGCGCCCTACTACATTCTGCTGGCCTATCCGCTGATGATCGTGCTCGGCGGGCTGTCGGGCTTTTTCATCGTGCCGATGAACGCGGTCCTGCAGCATCGCGGCGCGACGCTGCTTTCGGCCGGTCACTCGATCGCCGTGCAGAATTTCAACCAGAACCTCGCGGTGCTGCTGATGCTCGGCGTGTACGCGCTGCTGCTCACGGCAAAGATGCCCGCGCAGTGGATCATCGTCGTGTTCGGCAGCTTCATCACGCTGCTGATGTGGCTCGCGAAACGCCGCAGCGCCACGAACGAACGCAGAGTGGATATGCGGGCGATGATCGAGGAATGAACGCATCCGGCTCCCGGATGGGCATCGTCCATTCGGCCAGGGTCCGCTCGTCGCGCCGGCGGGTTAAACTCACGCCCTGAGCATCTACCGCAAGAAGACAGGAAGGATGGGCATTCAAACCGCAGCGGCCAACGACGTCGCACAACACACGCCGATGATGCAGCAGTACCTGCGCATCAAGGCGGAGCATCCGGGCACGCTGGTGTTCTACCGGATGGGCGACTTCTACGAACTCTTTTTCGACGACGCGGAAAAAGCCGCGCGTCTGCTCGACCTGACGCTCACGCAGCGCGGCGCATCGGCAGGCAATCCGATCAAGATGGCCGGCGTGCCGCATCACTCGGTCGAACAATATCTGGCCAAGCTCGTGAAGCTCGGCGAATCGGTCGCGATCTGCGAACAGATCGGCGACCCGGCCACCTCGAAAGGCCCGGTCGAGCGCAAGGTCATGCGCGTGGTCACGCCCGGCACGCTGACCGACGCCGCGCTGCTGTCCGACAAGAGCGACGTCTATCTGCTCGCGCTGTGCGTCGCGCACAATCGCCGCGGCGTCGCGACGAGCGTCGGTCTCGCGTGGCTCAATCTCGCGAGCGGTGCGCTGCGCCTCGCCGAAGTCGCGCCCGATCAGGTCGCCGCCGCGCTGGAGCGCATCCGTCCCGCGGAAATTCTGGTCGCCGATGCCGCCGCCGACTCGACCAGCTGGGCACCGCCTGTCAATGCCAGCGCGCTCAAGCGCGTGCCGGCCTGGCACTTCGATATCACGTCGGGCACGAAGCGCCTGTGCGATCAGCTCGAAGTCGCGAGCCTCGACGGCTTCGGCGCGCATTCGCTCGGCTGCGCGTGCGGCGCGGCCGGCGCGTTGTTGCTGTATGCGGCGTCTACGCAAGGCCAGCAGCTGCGTCACGTGCGCAGCCTGAAGGTCGAATCCGAATCCGAATACATCGGCCTCGATCCGGCCACGCGCCGCAACCTCGAACTCACGGAGACACTGCGCGGCACCGAATCGCCAACGCTGTGCTCGCTGCTCGACACCTGCTGCACGACAATGGGCAGCCGCCTGCTGCGTCACTGGCTGCATCATCCGCCGCGCGATTCGGCGGTGGCGCAAACACGCCAGCAGGCGATCGGCGCGTTGCTCGACGCACCGCCAAGCACCGATCTCGATACGTTGCGCAGCGCATTGCGGCAGATTTCCGACATCGAACGGATCACCGGACGTCTCGCGTTGCTGTCGGCGCGACCGCGCGATCTGTCGAGCCTGCGCGATACCTTCATCGCGCTGCCTGCTTTGCGCGCGCAGCTCGCGGCGGTGGCAGCGAACGCGGATTCGCTCGCGCGCATCGACGCGGCGCTCGAACCGCCGCACGCGTGCGTCGATTTGCTGAAGCTCGCGGTCGCGCAGGAGCCGGCCGCGATGGTGCGCGATGGCGGCGTGATCGCGCGTGGCTATGACGCCGAGCTCGACGAACTGCGCGATATTTCGGAGAACTGCGGACAGTTCCTGATCGATCTCGAAACACGCGAACGCGCACGCACCGGCATCAACAATCTGCGCGTCGAGTACAACAAGGTGCATGGCTTCTATATCGAAGTCACGCGCGGCCAGACCGACAAGGTGCCCGACGACTATCGCCGTCGGCAGACGCTGAAGAACGCCGAGCGCTACATCACTCCCGAGCTGAAAACCTTCGAGGACAAAGCGCTGTCCGCTCAGGAACGCGCGCTCGCGCGCGAACGCGCGCTGTACGACGCGTTGCTGCAAGCGTTGCTGCCGTTCATTCCCGACTGTCAGCGCGTCGCACTCGCGCTTGCCGAACTCGATCTGCTGGCCGCGTTCGGCGAACGCGCTCGCGCGCTCGACTGGGTTGCGCCGACGTTCTCGGCGAACGCCGGCATCGACATCGAGCAGGGGCGGCATCCGGTGGTCGAGGCGCAGGTCGAGCAGTTCATCGCCAACGATTGCACGCTCGCGACCGAGCGCAAGCTGCTGTTGATCACCGGTCCGAACATGGGCGGTAAGTCGACTTTCATGCGCCAGACCGCGTTGATCGCGCTGCTCGCATATGTTGGCAGCTACGTGCCGGCGCGGCGCGCGGCCTT
Source organism: Paraburkholderia sp. BR13439 (assembly GCF_040948805.1). Lineage (NCBI taxonomy): Bacteria > Pseudomonadati > Pseudomonadota > Betaproteobacteria > Burkholderiales > Burkholderiaceae > Paraburkholderia > Paraburkholderia sp. BR13439. Next base: position 37,178 of record NZ_JBFPKN010000013.1, read on the forward strand.
CGGACCGATCGACCGTATCTTCACGCGCATCGGCGCGGCCGACGACCTCGCCGGCGGCCGCTCGACCTTCATGGTCGAGATGACCGAAGCCGCCGCGATCCTCAACGACGCGACGCCGCAAAGCCTCGTGCTGATGGACGAGATCGGCCGCGGCACATCGACGTTCGACGGCCTCGCGCTCGCGTGGGCGATCGCGCGTCACCTGCTATCCCACAACGGCTGCTACACGCTGTTTGCAACGCACTATTTCGAGCTGACGCAACTGCCCGCGGAGTTTCCGCACGCAGCCAACGTGCATCTGTCGGCGGTCGAGCATGGGCACGGCATCGTGTTCCTGCATGCTGTCAACGAAGGACCGGCCAATCAAAGTTACGGTCTGCAGGTCGCGCAACTCGCCGGCGTACCCAACGCGGTGATTCGCGCGGCGCGCAAGCATCTCGCGCATCTGGAACAGCAATCGGCCGCGCAGCCCGCGCCGCAACTCGATCTGTTTGCGACGCAGCCTGCCATGCTCGCCGAAGATGCGGACGACGACCTCGAGGCGGCGAGCGACGCGACGCCTGCGTCGCCCGCGATTCAGACGCTCGTCGAGCGTCTGCGCGGCATCGATCCGAACGATCTGCGGCCGCGCGAAGCGCTCGATCTGCTGTACGAACTGCATGAACTGGCCGTCGCGCCGGATGCGGGCCACTGACATGCGCAGACGCCCGCCGCGCCCGCGCGGGATTCGCGCGGCGCTGCGTCACGTGCTCGCACCGGCAGGGGGCATCGTCGTGCTCGCAATGGTGTGCGCTTGGGGCGCGCCGGCGCACGCCGAGGCCTCGCGCTTCGGGTTCGCGGTGATTTCCGGCACGATGCACAGCCCCGCCGACGAAGCCGCCACGCAACGGTTGCTCGATGCGATCGGCCGCGAGCGCGACGTGCGCTTCATCGTCTACGACGGCAATCTGAAGGGCCCGAAGGAAGTCTGTCGCGACGCGTTGTTCGAGCGCCGTCAGGCCTTGCTCGACAGCTCGCGCACTGCCCTCTTCTTTATCCCCGGCCAGCATGACTGGGCCGATTGCGGCACGGCGGAAGCCGGCGGCTTCGATCCAGTCGAACGGCTCGACCAGTTGCGTCAAACGCTGTTCGCCGATCCGACCTCGATGGGACAGAACCCGATCGCGTTGACGCGCGAGAGCGAGGTATCGCGCTTCCGTCCATTTCGCGAAAACGTGCGCTGGGTGGTCAAGGAAAAAGCGAATACCAAAGGCGGCGACGTCGTCTTCATCGGTTTGAACGCGCCGGGTCCGAACAATCACTACCTGAGCGCGGGCGGCCGCAACGGCGAGTTCGAAGATCGCGTGATCGCCAATGCATTCTGGCTCGAGCACGCGGCCGAATATGCGAAGCGCCGCGACGCGCGCGCGATGGTCGTATTCATTCAGGGTGATTTCGACCCGGAGCGCTATGAGCGACCCGAACGGTTCGCCTGGCTGCACTTTGCGCACAGTCCGCGCCGCGACGGCTTTCTCGAATTCAAGCGCAGTCTGGTCAAGCTCGCGCAGATTTTCCCCGGACCCGTGGTCGTCGTTCATGCAGACGACGAACGGCAGGCCGGAGCTTTCGTCATCGATCAGCCGCTACGCAACGACAAGGGGATGGTCGTGACGAACCTCACGCGCATTGCACTCGCGCCGCGTGATCGTCTCAACCAATGGATTCAGATAGAAGCGGACTTCGCCTGGAAGCCGCCGTTCAGAGTCACCGTGCGCGACGTGCCGAAGCAGATGCCGCTGCCCATCACGCCGCCGGTCTTGCCACCCGTATCGCCGCGTGACGAATCGGGCGCGTCGATGCCGGCTGCACCGGAGATGCCGAATGTGGAAGGGTTCGGGCCGGGGTCGGAATTGCCGCCCGTATTGCAGACACCTGGAGAGTCGCAGGACCAGCAGCCGCACATTCCGTCCGACCAGGGCGGCGGCGACTACGGGCCCGCGATCTCGATGCCGCCGGGGTCGATACTGCCAGCCTCGCCGGCGTTGCCGGCATCGGTGCCGCCTGCCCCCGCGACGACACCTCGCACGCCCGCAAGCTCAGTGCAGGGTCGGTTTTGAGTTGTCTTCTTCGTCCTCGTCTTCGTCGTCGTCGAGGACTTCGAGGCCGTCCGCGCCATGCGCGTGTTCGTGCTGGATTTCGTCTTCAGTTGCCGGACGCACGTCCTTGACGGTCAACGCGAAACGCAGCGCCATGCCGGCGAGCGGATGGTTGCCGTCGAGCACGACCTTGTCTTCGGCGACGTCGGTCACCACGTAGACCAGCGCATCGATTTCCTCGTCGCCATCTTCCGGGGTGCCTTCGAACTGCATGCCGACTTCAAGAGGTTCCGGGAAGCGATCGCGCGGCTCGATCTTCACAAGCTCGGGATCGTATTCGCCGAACGCGTCTTGCGGTTCGAGCTGGATCTGGGTTTCGAAGCCAGCCTCGTGGCCGTCGAGCTCTTCCTCGATCTTGGGGAACGTGCCATCATAGCCGCCGTGAAGATAGACCATCGGCTCTTCGCTTTCCTCGATCAGATTGCCTTGCGCATCCGACAGCTTGTACGCGACCGACACGACGGTGTTCTTTGCGATTTTCATTCGATTCTCCAGAATACAACTCACATTATACGATGCCCAGGCGGCCCACTCATCTCCCGGCCGATGCACATTCGGCAAGCAATTCGCCGTCTGCTGCAAAGCCGGCCACGCAGCCCATTCTTCCGCCCTCGCCCGACATTCCGACCGCACTGCTCGGCCATCTGAGCCCCTCGCAATTCATGCGCCGCTATTGGCAGAAAAAGCCATTGCTGATCCGTCAGGCGATTCCGGACGTCGAAGCGCCGCTGTCGCGCGACGAGTTGTTCGAGCTGGCCGATCAGGACGACGTCGAAGCGCGCCTGATCACGCACTTCCGCAACAAATGGCAGCTGGAGCACGGCCCGTTTGCGCCCGACGAACTGCCGTCCGTCAAACAGCGCGCGTGGACACTGCTCGTGCAGGGCGTGGACCTGCATGACGATCGCGCCCGCGCGTTGCTCGACCGTTTCCGCTTTGTGCCGGACGCGCGTCTCGACGACCTGATGATTTCGTATGCGACCGATGGCGGCGGCGTCGGTCCGCACTTCGATTCCTACGATGTGTTTCTTTTGCAAGTAAAAGGCAAGCGCCGCTGGCGTATTAGCGCGCAAAAAGACCTGACACTGCAGCCGGGCTTGCCGTTGAAAGTTTTACAGCATTTCGAGCACGATGAAGAGTGGGTGCTCGAGCCCGGCGACATGTTGTATCTGCCGCCGCACATCGCGCACGATGGCATCGCCGAGGGCGAATGCATGACCTGTTCGATTGGTTTTCGCGCCCCGTCCGAGACCGAGCTGACCGCGCAGTTCCTGTACCACCTGGCCGAGCGTGGAGAGGCCACCCGCAAGGCCGGCGCTCTCTACCGCGATCCACGGCAGGCCGCCGTCGAGCGGCCGGCCGAACTGCCCGCGGCGCTCGTCGAACGGGTGGGCGCGATGCTTGCTAAAGTGCGATGGAATGAGCAGGACATTGCGTCGTTCCTCGGTACGTATCTCAGCGAACCGAAGCCGAGTGTCGTCTTTGATCCGCCGCAACGGCCGCTCAACGAAGCCCGTTTCATCGGCGTCGCATCGAAATCCGGTCTACGGCTCGATCGCAAGACTAACCTGTTGTATGAACGTCGTTTTTTCTTCGTAAATGGAGAAGAAATGACGTGGAACGGTGCGAAAAGATGGCTGTTTGATCTCGCGAATCAGAGGTCCATGAGTGCGAAACGCTTTGTAACACTATCGCACGATTCATCTGTGACATCCCTGCTACACGAGTGGTATCGTGCGGGCTGGATACAGGTGGGCGAGCTTGCGTAACTCTGCCCACGTGCTATACCGTACAGTGAAATTTTGTATGAGAAAGACAACGTATTGACCCCGGATTTATCGACTGTCAGTACGAAAGTGCATATAATTTCCGCCCAAGCCGTAGGGAAGATTCCAGCTCTCGAAAGAGCATCTCCACCAGCGGCCCAGGTCGGTGTTGGAGCACATTACCGGTTTTATTTTGCGCTGTTGCTTACCTTTAAACCATAAAAGGACGTGATCATGAAGAAATCCCTCCTCGTAGCATCCCTGTTGGCAGCTGTGGCACTCGCTGCATGCAATAAGAGCGAACAAGCCGCTGCTCCGTCAGATGCTGCGTCCGCGCCTGCTGCCGCGTCCCCGGCAGAAGCAGCATCGCCGGCAGTCGCAGCATCCCCGGCAGAAGCAGCATCGCCCGCAGAAGCCGCATCCCCGGCTGAAGCCGCATCGCCGGCAGTCGCAGCATCGCCGGCTGCAGGCGCAAGCCAGTAAGCTGCGCTTGCTCGACGTTGCGACGGCTCCCGTCGCAGCTAACGTCGATGCGGGAGGCTGCTCAAACCAGCAGCCCCTGGCAAGCAGCATTAAAAAAGCCACGAATGCAAATTCGTGGCTTTTTTGTTTGCGATGCACCGCGCACGCGGCACACGTCGTTGGGTCGCCGCGTCACTTGAACGCAGCAACCGATCAAGACATTCAACCGCGTTCGACCGGTTCCTCGAAGAACTCCCGGACCACCTCTATCTCGCGGGTGCGTTTGAAGGGCGGCAGACTCTGCCAGATACGGCGGCCATACGGCTTATCGACGAGACGCGTATCGCAGATCATCAGCACGCCACGATCCGTCTCCGCGCGAATCAGCCGGCCCGCGCCCTGCTTCAGCGTGATCACGGCTTGCGGCAGCTGATGCACGGCGAACGGACTCAAGCCCTTCTTCGTCAGTGCGTCGAGCCGCGCGGCCAGCACGGGATCGTCTGGCGGCGCAAACGGCAGCTTGTCGATCACGACCAGCGACAGCGCGTCGCCGCGCACGTCCACGCCTTCCCAGAAGCTCTGACTGCCGACCAGAATCGCATTGCCGTACGCGCGAAAGCGATCGAGCAGTTCGGTGCGGCTCGCATCGCCCTGCACCAGCAGCGGATAGTCCCAGCCGCGCGACTCGATCGCGTCGCGCAGCTTCGCCGAGATACGGTCCACCGCGCGTAGCGTCGTGCACAGCATGAAGACGCCGCCACCCGATGCTTCGATCGCGGGCAATGCCGCATCGAACACGGCATCGGTGAACATCGGCGACGACGGCTGCGGCAGATTGCGCGGCACGTACAGAAGCCCTTGCGACGGATAGTCGAACGGACTCGGCAAGGTCATCGAGCGCTTCGAGTTCAAGCCCATCTGCGCCGCGTAATGCGTGAAGTCGCCCCGCACCGACAGCGTCGCCGATGTGAAGATCCACGCGCGCGGCACGCCGGCGCGCTGCTTCGCGAAAATCGGCGCAACCGACAACGGCGTTTCGTGCAACTGCACCGTGTGCGAGAACACCTCGATCCAGCGGACCTTTTCGTTCGGATCGGTGCGCTCGGCACCTGCGTCGCCTTCGCGTGTCGCAACCGCGTCGCGTTCCGCGCTCGTGGGGGGCGAGGTCCAGCCGCTCAGCACGTCCTGCAGCTCGCGCGCGCGACGCAGACACGCGCCCAGCGATTCGGCTCGCTCGGCCTGCCCCGCCAGCGCCGAGGCCAATGCGTCGAGTTCGGCTTCGAGCGTGTCGAGCGCGGGGAATAGCGGATGATCGTCGGGCAACTGGCCGATCGACAGACGCACCGTGTCTTCCTTGAACGCGAGCCGCACGTCGCGCGCGGCGCGCTCGAGCGTCGCGCCGAGCTTGACCCAATCGAGCGCATCGCGTGCGTGACCGAGGCCCTCGGCCACCGAATCGCGCGCGAGCTCCAGGAACTGAGCGGTCGATAGCGTCTCGCCGAAAAACAGCGTGGCGGTTTCGGGCAGTTGGTGCGCTTCGTCGAAGATGACCGTGTTCGCAGTGGGCAGCAACTCCGCCATGCCAGTATCGCGCAGCATGATGTCGGCGAAAAACAGATGGTGGTTGACCACCACGATATCGGCCTGCTGCGCTTCGCGGCGCGCCTGCATCACGAAGCAGTCCTTGTAGTGCGGACACTCCTGGCCGAGACAGTTGTCGCGCGTCGAGGTGACCATCGACCACACTTGCGCGGTCTCCGGCACGCTCGCCAGTTCGGCCTTGTCGCCGGTGCGCGTGATCTTCGCGAAGCGCACGATGTCCTGCAGATACGAGGTTTCCTGGCGCGACGGCAGACGGCCGTTGTCCGCGGTGCGTTGCAGGTAGTAATGGCACAGATAGTTCGCGCGGCCCTTCAGCATCGCGACCGACACCGGCACCGCGAGCGCGTCGCGCACGGTCGGAATGTCGCGCTGGAACAGCTGATCCTGCAGATGCTTGGTGCCGGTCGAGACGATCACCTTGCCGCCCCACAGCATGGCCGGCACTAGGTACGCATAGGTCTTGCCGGTGCCGGTTCCCGCTTCGACGATCAGCGTGTTCTCACCCGCATCGACACCGTCGGCTTCGGCGTTGCTGTCGGTCGACTCAGAGGCGGCCTCAGCGCCCGTCTGCTGCAGGCGCCGTGCCGGGCGCTTCTGCGCCTCGAACATCACGGGCTCGGGCATCGCGCGACCCGACGCCTCCATCGCCGCGGCAACCGCGCGCGCCATTTCGATCTGCGACGCACGGGGCCGATAACCGTCGATCTGCCGCGCGAGCAGACCGTTGTCGGCGAAGATGTCGTCGAGCTCGCTCGCGCGGCGCCGACTCAGCGACACACCTGGCACCGGTGCTGCCGCACGCGGCGACGGCGTGCCCGAAACAGATGCGTTGTCCGGCGCGGCCCGGGATGAAGTGTCATGCGATGAATTCAAGGCAAGCGTTCCTGCTAAGTCCGGCTCGCGCGCTGCGCGCCCCAGCACCTGCCAGGCCGCGAACTCAGGCGCGCGCGTCCGGTTCGAGCTGCAATTGCAGCAAGATGATGGTGTCCTTGACTTTGAGTTTGCGCTTTTTCAGGCGCTGCAACTCGAAGTCGTCGATGCCGGGTTCATCCGACATCCGGTCGATCAACCGGTCGAGTCCACTATGCTCCGATTCCAGTTGCAGAATGCGGTCGCGAAGTGTGTTTGCGTCGATGACGTGATGACGATCGCGCATGCTCGCCTCCTCTGGTCGGCGGCACCAACCGCGTGCGCGCGGTCCGATGCCTGAGGTTGCTGTCCGGCTCAAAACGCATTACGGCGACTACGGCGGCCGTGGCCACGACCGCAACGGCTCACTCTACGGCACTGCCACTACAGCACGCTTACTGTTGCTGTTGTTGCTGCTTTTGCTGCTCTTCGAGCTGTTGCTGCTTCAACTGGTCCTGACGCTTCTGCTCGGCCTTTTCGGCAGCCTGCTTTTGACGCGCTTCGACATCGAGCTTGTGCTGCGCGGCCTCGGCCTGCTTCCGCTCAAAATTCTCCTGTTTCTGCTGGCGCTCCACGGCCTGTTGCGCGCCCTGCCGACGCGCTTCCTCGAGCTTGCGCTGGTAGTCGCTCTGCTTCTGGTCGTAGGCCTTCTGATTGGCCGCCGACTGCGCCGGCGTGACACCACGCTGCGCCTGGTCGAGCGCGTGCTGGCGCTGCTTCTCTTCGTAGGCCTGCGCATTGGCCTCGCGCTGCGGTGCCGCGGCGTTGCGCTGCGCCTGCTCGAGCGCGTGCTGACGCTGCTTCTCTTCGTAGGCCTGCGCATTGGCTTCGCGCTGCGGCGCCTCGGCGTTGCGCTGCGCCTGATCGAGCGCGTGCTGACGCTGCTTTTCCTGATACGCCTGCTCGTTACGCGTGTCTTCGGCAGCGCGTTGCGGCGCTTCCGCCTCATTTTGCGCGCGCCGTAATGCTGTGCGTTCGTCGCGCTCGCGGGCGCGCTGCGCACGCTGCTCGGCGTCGAGCGCGAGCTGTTCCTTGCGGATGTCCGCCTGCACACTGCGCATCGCGTCGCGCGCACGATTCAGACAGTGATTGACGAAGAAGCGGCTGTAGCAGTTGTGTTGCGCGACAGCGAATTGATAGTTGTTGTCGTCGGTGCGCTGGTTGAGCACCTGTTGCCGTTCGTCGAACGACTTGTCCAGCGCGGCTGCATCACTCGCGCTTTGAAGGCTGCCGGCCGTTGCGGCGGCTTGCGGGCCCGAGGCCGCGACCGGCGCCGAACCTTGCGCGGGTGTCGCGCTCTGCGCCGCGGCCGGCACCGGCGCGGCAAGCGCTGCGGCGATCGCGCACGACGCGGCCGCCGTTACGAGCGACGGACCGAGCCAGCGCAACGAAACCAGCGGCAATTGAGACGAACCCCGAGACGAACCCGGCAGCGAACCTGACGCCAGCGAAGAGACCAGGCGGTTGAGGGACAAGGAGATTGGCAACGTCGTAGAGGGTCAACGGAACATGCCCGAAATTCTAACACCCCGCGGTTGAGCCCTTTGGCATTTATGGCAAAATGCCCCGCTCTAGCAACCTGGTCGCGGCGCACGCCCGGCCTGTCCCGAATTGCCGCCCGCGCGCGGCCCATCACTGAGTCCGCAGGAATACCAAGACCTTATGACGGAAACCGTAGCACTCAAGATCGTCCAGCGCATCGCCACCGAACTGTCCGTCCAGCCGCGCCAGGTCGCGGCCGCGGTGGAACTACTCGACGAAGGCGCGACCGTTCCGTTCATTGCCCGTTACCGCAAGGAAGTGACCGGCAATCTCGACGATACGCAACTGCGTAATCTCGAGGAACGCCTGCTCTATCTGCGCGAGCTGGAAGACCGGCGCGCGGCGATCATCGCGAGCATCGACGAACAGGGCAAGCTCACCGACGAGCTGCGCAGCGCGATCGAAGGCGCCGACAGCAAACAGGTGCTGGAAGACCTCTATCTGCCGTACAAGCCGAAGCGCCGCACGCGCGCGCAGATCGCGCGCGAAGCCGGTTTGCAGCCGCTCGCTGACGCGCTGCTCGGCAATCCGCTGCTCGATCCGCAAACCGAAGCCGCGGCGTACGTGGACGCCGAGAAAGGCGTCGCCGATGTGAAGGCCGCGCTCGACGGCGCGCGCGACATCCTCTCCGAGCAGTTCGGCGAAACCGCCGAACTGCTCGGCAAGCTGCGCGACTATCTGTTCAACCAGGGCGTGGTGTCGTCGAAGGTCGTGGAAGGCAAGGAAACGGCGGAGGAAGAGAAGTTCCGCGACTACTACGACTACGCCGAAACGATCCGCACGGTGCCGTCGCATCGCGCGCTCGCGCTGTTCCGCGGCCGCAATGCCGGCGTGCTGATGATCAAGCTGGGTCTCGGCGAAGAGCTCGACGCGCAGGTGCCGCATCCGGGTGAAGCGCTGATCGCGCGGCACTTCGGCATCGCCAATCAGAACCGCCCCGCCGACAAGTGGCTCTCCGATGTGTGCCGCTGGTGCTGGCGCGTGAAGGTGCAGCCGCACCTGGAAAACGAGCTGCTGACCAATCTGCGCGACGAAGCCGAACACGAAGCGATCCGCGTGTTCGCACGCAATCTGAAAGACCTGCTGCTCGCGGCGCCCGCTGGGCCGAAGGCCGTGATCGGTCTCGATCCGGGCTTGCGCACCGGCGTAAAAGTGGCGGTGGTCGACCGCACCGGCAAGGTGCTCGCGACCGACACGATCTACCCGCACGAGCCGCGCCGCGACTGGGACGGCTCGCTCGCGAAGCTCGCGCGCCTTGCCGCGCAAACGCAGGCCGAGCTGATCAGCATCGGCAACGGCACCGCGTCGCGTGAGACGGACAAGCTCGCGAGCGAGCTGATCGCGCGTCACCCGGAGCTGAAGCTGCAGAAGATCGTCGTGTCGGAAGCGGGCGCGTCGGTGTACTCGGCGTCCGAACTCGCGGCGAAGGAATTCCCCGACATGGACGTGTCGCTGCGCGGCGCGGTGTCGATCGCGCGACGTCTGCAGGACCCGCTCGCCGAGCTCGTGAAGATCGAGCCGAAGGCGATCGGCGTCGGCCAGTATCAGCACGACGTGAACCAGCGCGAACTCGCGCGCTCGCTCGACGCGGTCGTCGAAGACTGCGTGAACGCGGTCGGCGTCGATGCGAATACCGCGTCGGTCGCGCTGCTCGCACGGGTCTCGGGCTTGAACGCGACGCTCGCGCGCAACATCGTCGACTATCGCGATGCGAACGGGCCGTTCCCGTCGCGCGAGCATCTGCGTAAGGTGCCGCGTCTCGGCGACAAGACCTTCGAGCAGGCCGCCGGCTTCCTGCGCATCAACAACGGCGAGAATCCGCTCGACCGTTCGTCGGTGCACCCGGAAGCTTATCCGGTCGTCCAGCGCATTCTCGCGAAGATCAGCAAACAGGTTGGTGAAGTGCTCGGTAATCGCGACGCGTTGCGCGGACTGTCACCCACTGAATTCGTCGATGAACGCTTCGGTCTGCCAACCGTGCGCGATATCCTGGTCGAACTGGAAAAGCCGGGCCGCGATCCGCGTCCCGAGTTCAAAACCGCGACGTTCCGCGAAGGTGTCGAGAAGGTCAGCGACCTGATCCCGGGCATGGTGCTCGAAGGCGTCGTGACGAACGTCGCGGCGTTCGGCGCATTCATCGACGTCGGCGTGCATCAGGACGGTCTCGTGCACGTGTCGGCGATGTCGACGAAGTTCGTGAAGGACCCGCACGATGTCGTGAAGGCCGGTCAGATCGTCAAGGTCAAGGTGCTGGAGGTCGACGTGAAACGCCAGCGCATCGCGCTGACGATGCGTCTCGATGACGAACCCGGCGCGGCGGCCGCGCGCAGCGGCGGCGGTGCGCAGCAGGATCGCAGCGGCTCGGGCGGCCTCAACCGCGGCGGAGCGGGACGCGGCGCGCCGCAGCGCTCGCGCGAACCGGAGCCGGGCGGCGCGATGGCGGCCGCGTTTGCCAAGCTCAAGCAGAAGTGAGCGTGTCGGACCGGTGTACGTCGTTGGACGTGCTCCGGTCCGTTACATGACTGCGTCGCGCGCTCAACCGCTTACACGCACGCGCGCATGAATCAAAAGCCCACGCATTGCGTGGGCTTTTTGTTGGCGCTCCCGCACGTCACGCGCGGGCCGTCAAATCTCGATCTTCGTCCCCAGTTCCACGACCCGGTTAGCCGGGATGCTGAAGAAGTCGGTCGGCTTGGCGGCGTTCTGATGCATCCACGCGAACACACGCTCGCGCCACACCGACATGCCCGGCAATTGCGTCGGCACCACCGTTTCGCGCGCGAGAAAGAACGACGTGTCCATCAATTCGAACGTCATGTCGTGCGAGCGGCCGACGTCGAGCAGCACCGCCTTCACGTCGGGCGTTTCGTTAAAACCGTAGGCTGCCTTCACCAGCCACAGGCCGCCGTTCATGTCCTTCACGGTCACGCGATCGGAGTCTTTCACATACGGAATGTCGCGCGTGACGAAGGTCAGGAAGATCGTGCGCTCGTGCAGCACCTTGTTGTGCTTCAGGTTATGCAGCAGGCTCACCGGCACCAGCGAATCGCTGCCGGTCAGATAGATCGCGGTGCCCGACACGCGATGCGGCGGATGCGCGAGCAGGCCTTGCAGGAACGGCATCAGCGGAATACCGTCGGCGGCCGTGCGTTCCTTCACGATCATCCTGCCCTTGAACCACGTCATCAGCAGGAAGAACAGCAAGCCGCCGATGCACAGCGGCAACCAGCCGCCCTCTTCGACTTTCAGCAGATTCGCGCCGAAAAAGCCGAGGTCGACCACCAGGAACACGCCGATAATGAGTCCGACGAGCAGTTTGTTCCAGTTCCACACCTTCACCATCACGACGCACGCGAGGATCGTCGTGATCACCATCGTTGCCGTCACCGCGATACCGTACGCGGCCGCCAGATTGTCGGAGCTCTTGAACGCGATCACGATGCAAAGGATGATGAACAGCAGCATCCAGTTCACGACCGGCACATAGATTTGCCCGATCGCGAGTTCGGACGTGTGCAGGACCTTCATGCGCGGCACGTAGCCGAGCTGGATCGCCTGGCTCGTCAGCGAGTACGCGCCCGAAATCACCGCCTGCGACGCGATCACCGTCGCAACCGTCGACAGCACGACGAGCGGCAACAGCGCCCAGTCCGGCGCGAGCAGGAAGAACGGATTTTCGATCGCCTTCGAATCGTGCATCAGCAACGCGCCCTGGCCGAAGTAGTTCAGCACCAGCGACGGCATCACGAGCACGTACCACGCCATGCGGATCGGCTTCGCGCCGAAGTGGCCCATGTCCGCGTACAGCGCTTCGGCGCCGGTCAGGACCAGCACGACCGAGCCGAGCACCACGTAGGCCTGCAGCACGTGCGCGGCCATGAAGGTGTACGCGTAGTACGGATTGAGCGCGCGGATCACGTTCGGCGACTGCATGATGTGCCACAGGCCGAGCAAGGCAAGCACGAGGAACCACAGCATCATGATCGGCCCGAACAGACGGCCGACCGTGGCGGTGCCGTGCCGCTGGATCCAGAACAGCACGATCAGGATCACGATGGTCAGCGGAATCACCAGATGCGACAGATGCGGCGCGGCGATTTCCAGACCTTCGACCGCCGAGATCACCGAGATCGCTGGCGTGATCACCGCGTCGCCGTAAAACATGCAGGCGCCGAAGATGCCGAGCATCATCAGCAGGCCGGCCATTTTCGATTTCTGATCGACCGAGCGCAACGCCAGCGCCATCAGCGCGAGGACGCCGCCCTCGCCGTTGTTGTCGGCGCGCATCACGAACAGCACGTACTTGACGCCGACTACGATCATGATTGCCCAGAACAGCAGCGAGATCACGCCCAGGATCGACTGATCGGTCAACGGGATACCGTGCGACGGACTGAAAGCTTCCTTCAGCGAGTACAACGGACTCGTACCGATGTCGCCGAACACCACTCCGATCGCGGCAATCGCAAGGGAAGTAAGCGGCTGTTTGTGTTCGTGGTTGTTATCTGTCATGGACGCGAGGAAATCCGTTCCGGGCGGAAAAAACGCCCGCTATTTTAAACTGCCCTTCCGGTACCGCCCGGCTTGTTGTGGATACGCTACGTGGATGTCCGCGCAGTGTAGCACTGCGATATGGACGCGTCTGCCGCGGGGCGGGCGCCCCCGCGCGGCGTGTGGGGCGCATAAAAAACGGAGCCCGACTGGGCTCCGTTTTGTGACACCGCGATGCCGCGCGCGGCCTTGCGTTAATTGCCCGACGCCTCCTCGGCCTGGGCAATGCCGCGCTTGATCCACGCGCCGAGGTTATGCGGACGCACCGTGTCCCACTCCTCGAACGGCTGATGAATCCACGGGTTGGTCGGCAGATACTGCACGTGATAATCGGGCTTCACCTTCGAGCAGCCCTTGTACCACAGCACCGCTGAGCGCACCGCAGTGATGGCCGGATAGCGTTCCTTCAGATGCTGCTGCACGCGCGCGAGCGTGACACCCGAATCGACGAGGTCGTCGACGAGCAGCACGTTGCCGTGCAGTTCGCCGCGCGTCATCGTGATGTATTGCGCGATGTCGAGTTCGCCCTGCTGTGTGCCGGCCGCCTCGCGATACGAGCTCGTTGCGAGAATGGCCAGCGGCAGATCGTAGATGCGCGATAGCTGGTCGCCGACGCGCAGACCGCCGCGCGCGAGGCACAGGATCTTGTCGAACTTCCAGCCCGATTCGTGCACGGCAAGTGCGAGCACCTCGATCAGCCGGTGATATTCGTCCCAGCCGACCCACAGGTTCTTGTCGTCGTTACGCGGATCTTTCATCGCGATCATCGGTACACCTTGCATCACTTAAACCTTGAACGGATGACGCAGCAGAATCGTTTCGTCGCGATCCGGACCGGTGGACACCATGTCGATCGGAATGCCCGCGACTTCCTGCACGCGCGTCAGATACGCACGCGCGTTGGCGGGCAGCTTGTCCCATTCCTTGATGCCGACCGTGCTTTCCTTCCAGCCCGCGAAGGTTTCGTAGACCGGTACGCAGCGCGCGACTTCCGTCGCGCCGCGCGGCAGCAGATCGACGTTCTGTCCGTCGACCGTATAGCCGACGCACAGCTTCACCTCGTCGAGACCGTCGAGCACGTCGAGCTTGGTCATGCACAGACCCGTCACGCCGTTGATCTGGATCGAGCGGCGCAGCGCCGAGACGTCGAGCCAGCCGGTGCGGCGCGGACGGCCGGTGACCGAGCCGAATTCCTTGCCGACCGTGGCGAGCTCGAGGCCGATCGGGTCTTGACGCGAGGTATTGTCCGCATCGTACAGTTCGCTCGGGAACGGGCCCGAACCAACACGCGTGCAGTACGCCTTGGTGATGCCGAGGATGTAGTTGAGCTTCTGCGGACCGACGCCCGCGCCCGCTGTCGCGGCACCCGCGACGCAGTTGCTCGACGTGACGAACGGATAGGTGCCGTGATCGATGTCGAGCAGCGTGCCCTGCGCGCCTTCGAACAGCAGATTGCCGCCGTTCGCGTTGACGTCGTACAGGCGGCGCGACACGTCGGTGACCATCGGCTTCAGACGGTCGGCGTAGCTCAGCATCGTGTCGAGCGTTTGCTGGAAGTCGACCGCGGCTACACCGAGGTACTGCGTGAGCACGAAGTTGTGGTAGTCGAGGTTTTCGCGCAGGCGCTCGGCGAAGGCTGGCGCGTCGAACAGGTCCTGCACGCGCAGGCCGCGGCGCGCGACCTTGTCTTCATATGCCGGGCCGATGCCGCGGCCGGTCGTGCCGATCTTGCTCGCGCCGCGGCGCGCTTCGCGGCCCTGGTCGATCGCGATGTGATACGGCAGGATCAGCGTGGTGGCTTCGGAAATGAACAGACGCTTCTGGACGTCGATGCCGGCGGCTTCGAGTTCGCCGATTTCCTTGAACAGCGCTTCCGGCGACAACACGACGCCATTGCCGATATAGCACGCGACGCCGGCATGCATGATGCCCGACGGAATCAGACGCAAGATGGTTTTCTTGCCGCCGATGATAAGCGTGTGACCGGCATTGTGACCGCCCTGGAAGCGAACGACGCCCTGAGCGTGGTCCGTCAGCCAGTCGACGATCTTGCCCTTGCCCTCATCACCCCATTGGGTCCCCACGACGACGACGTTGCGCCCGGGGTTCACATTCACTGCGCTGGCAGACATGTTGTTTCGTAAGCTGGTTAAAAACGTATTTTACCTAGGTTCGCGGAAGCTTCCGGAATTTTTCCGTTTCCGCTCAACGGTATGCACGTTATGTTGAGTTTTGCGAGGGATGCGCGGCCGCGAAAAGTCGCTCGACCGCGCCCGGTTCGGGCGATGGTTGCACCGCCCTGTAGCGAGCGCCGGAAACGTGTTCCCGGCGGAGTCGATCGGAACGCGCGGCTCAAGCGCGCGGTTCGACCACCCATGCGCCATTGCGCTCGACCAGCATGCGGTCGAACGCGAATTCATCGAGATCGTGCTTGTGGCCAGGCAGCGCCTGGATCACCACTTCGCCACCGTCACGCAATGCCGCGACCGCCACGCGCAATGCCTCGTCGTGCCGCCACGGCGCGAGGATCGCGCTGCTGCGCGCTTCGATCGGCGAGATTCGCGCGACTTCACGCAGATCCAGCGAAAAGCCGGTTGCCGCGCGGGCGCGGCCATAGGCCTGGCCGACGTGGTCGTAACGGCCGCCGCGCGCCACCGCGTTCGGCACGCCGTCCACGTAAGCGGAGAACATCACGCCACTGTGGTACGCGTAGCCGCGCAGATCGGCGAGGTCGATCATCACTTCGGCGCTGTCGACCTGGCTCGCGAGGAACGCGAGGTCGTCGAGCGCGCGGGCGATCGCCGGCGAATTCGGCAGACGCGCGCGGGCCTCTTCGAGCACCGAAGCGTCGCCGTACAAAGTGGGCAGCGCGCGCAGCGCATCGCGAATCACCGGCGAGAATTGCGCGGTCATCTCGACGAGGCGAGGCACGTCCTTGCCGGCCAGTGCGTCGTAGAGCGCCTGGCCGAGTTCCTCGGCGGCCGGCTCGGCTTCGATCAGCGCCGCCAGCACGCCCGCGTGACACAGGTCCAGACGCACCTTCGCGAGGCCGGCGAGACGCAGTGCGTCGAGCATCAGCTGCTGGATTTCGAGGTCCGCTTCGAGGCCCGCGTGGCCGTAGATTTCCGCACCGATCTGGATCTGCTCACGCGTCGCATGCAGGCCGCGCGGCCGCGTATGCGCGACATTGCCCGCGTAGCAAAGACGCGTGACGCCCTGGCGGTTCAGCAGATGCGCGTCGATACGCGCGACCTGTGGCGTGATGTCGGCGCGCAGACCGAGCGTGCGGCCCGACAGTTGATCGACGAGCTTGAAGGTGCGCAGATTCAGGTCCTGCCCACCGCCCGTCAGCAACGACTCGAGGTATTCGAGCAGCGGCGGCATCACCATCTCGTAGCCGTACGAGCGGAAACGGTCCAGCAAATGACGCCGCAATTCTTCGATCTTGCGGGCCTCCGACGGCAGCACGTCGGCGATATTCTCAGGAAGCAACCAGGTCGACATCGATACAGTCCTACGGCGTTGAACACGGCGTCTTGTAGCGCCGATGATGAGTGTGAATGGCGTATAGCGGCTTGATTCTGGCGGCTGACACCGACGCTCGGGCGGCGTTTTGCGGCTCGCGCGCGACGCGCTGCGGCCTGACCGGAACAGTCGGCGTTTCGCTCGGGCGGGTGAAACACGCCGCAGCACGCAGCGTTCGTCAGACAAGCAAGCCGGCTTCAGGTCGCGATGAACAGCAGAACCAGCCCGAGCAACATCACGATGAGCCCACCGACACGAATCTGATGCGCCGGTCGTTCCGCTATTTTACGGAACGTGTCGCGCCAGGCGCTCGGAAAAACGAACGGAAACATCCCCTCGATAATCAGCATCAGCGCGATCGCGAGCAATAACGAGCCAGCTATGTCCATGCGAGTGAAGCGGCCGCGATGCGGATGCCGCGGCCTTCGGTAATCAGCGTTTGTGCGCAGCAGGCGCGGAAGCGTCCGGGGCGACGCCGCCGGTCGGGCTACGCATGAAGCGGAAGAACTCGCTACTGGAGTCGACCACGATCAGATCGCCCGGTTTGAAGGTCTTCCGGTACGCCTGCATGCTTTGATAAAACTGATAGAACTGCGGGTCCTTGCCGAACGCTTCGGCGGCGATCTCCGCGGCCTTCGCATCGCCTTCGCCGCGAATGCCTTGGGCCTGGGCGAGGCCGTCGGCGAGCACCGCCTGCTGCTTCGCGAGCGCGTCAGCGCGGATCTGGTTCGCTTCGGCGGCGCCCTTCGCGCGCTCGTCCGCTGCGACCTGCTGGCGCGCGGCAATCATGCGCTTGAACACCGAGTCGGCCACCGCCGCCGGGAAATCGACGCGCGTGAGCTGCACATCCACTACCGACACGCCGAGCGATGCCGCGCTCTTGTCCATCGCACCGCGCGCCTCTTCGGCGACCGCCTGCTGTTTCGCGAGCGCGTCTGATAGTGTGAACTTGCCGAACGCGTCGCCGAGCGCGCCGCGCGACAGCAGCGCGAGCCGGTCGGGCAGGCTCTGCGGATCGCCTTTCGTCTCGGCGATCAGCTTCAGCGGATCGGTCACACGGAACTTGACGACCGGGTTGACCAGCAGATCGGTTTTGTCGGACGTGACGTAATGATCTTCGTCGGGTGCGTCGAGCGACTGGATGCGATTGTCGACGAAAGTCACCGTTTGCAACGGCGGCGGCAGCTTCACGTGCAGCCCTGGGCCGAGCAGCGTGGGCACGGCGTCGCCGCGGGCGGACAACACGGCCATATGCCGTTGATCGACGACGAACACCATCGACGATGCCGCGAACAGCACGATGACGACGGCGACGACGAGCGCAATGATTCGGTTCATATTCTCGTGCGCTCCTTATTGAGCGTCTTCTTCGCGCATGCGATTGCGGAATGCTTCGCGCGAACGCAGCGACGCGGCGCTCGGCCGGCTCGCCGGCGCAGGCGCGGAAGCGGCGGGGCCGGATGCGCCCTCGGCGGCGGAGCCCGCCGCGGCACCGGTCTCAGCGGCCGACGCAGCCGACGGCGCAGCCGCGCTCGCCGCTTGTGGCGCGCCCGCGACAGCTGGACCCGAAGCGGCGGCGCCCGCGGCCGCGGCCTGACGCTCGCGGTTCTGCTCGACGAGCCTGTCGAGCGGCAGATACAGCACGTTATTGCCGTTCTTCGCGTCGACGAACACCTTGGTCGCGTTCGCGTAAATCTGCTGCATGGTTTCCATGTACAGGCGGAAGCGCACGAGGGCCGGCGCCTTCGCATATTGCGCGTAGACCTGCTTGAAGCGCTCGGCCTCGGCCTGCGCCTGCGCGACCGTGCTCTGGCTGTAGGTCTTGGCTTCCTGGACCTGACGATCGACGTCGGCTTGCGCGCGCGGCACGAGCTCGGCGGCATAAGCCTGCGCATCGCGTTTCGCGCGTTCGTTTTCGTCGTGCACCTTCGCAGCGTCGGCGAACGCGGGTTGCACCTGCTCGGGCACCTGCACGCTCTGAATCGTCACACCCGTGACTCCGAGACCGGACTGATACTGATCGAGCGATTGCTGGATCGACGCGATCAGCTGCTGGCGCAGTGTTTCGTGATCCTGATCGAGAATATCGCTGGTGCTGTGCGCTCCGACGATGCCGCGCACCGCCGCCTGCGCGGCATGCATCACGCTCTGATCGGGATCGACGCTGCGAAACAGAAAGTCGTTGGGCTTACGCACCTGGTACTGCACGGCGAAGCGCACGTCGACGATGTCGCCGTCGTGCGTGAGCATCGAGGCGTCCTTCACGTTGGCGAGACGCACCACGTTGCTACGGCCGATCTCGACCTGGCGGATCTGGCCGACGTTGACGAACTCATGGGACTCGAACGGATACGGCAGACGCCAGTGCACGCCCTGCGCCGCGGTATAGCGATACTTGCCGAACTGCAGCACGACGGCCGCCTGGCCATCCTGTACGACAAACACGCCGCTGCCGAGATAGATTGCGATCAGCACGCCGATTACGATGCCGACGCCGAGGCGAGCGCCGCGGCCGTTGTCCGGACGGCCGCCGCCGACACCGCCGCCCTTGCGCCCGAAAATCCGGGACAGACGGCGATTGAAATCTCGCCACATTTCGTCGAGATCGGGCGGACCTTCACCGTCGCGCCCCGGTCGCTTCGGATCGTTCGGCCGTTGCCGGTCGCCGTTGCCGTCGCCCCGGCCCCAACGCGGATCGTTCAGTGAAAGCGAGGCGCGCATACGCAGCCAGATACTCCGCTCGTTGTAATCGTTCACCTGTGTTCGTTCACCAGAGTAGACAGCGGGTCAGTGCAATTGGAACGGGTCAGTGCCCGAGTTCTGGAATCTTGTGGTCTTCGCGCAGTTGCGCCGAGCGGTCATCTTGCGACGCATCGAGCGGCATCTCGGCAAGCGGTTCGGCTGTAGCGATTTCAGCGATGGCAGCGCGCAACGCATCGAGCCCCTGCCCGGTGCGCGCGCTCAAAAAGACGCGCGAAATATTACCATACTCGTCCCGCTCGACCGCGTCCCCACGGGCTGCCAGCTCTGGCACCGCATCTATTTTGTTGAACACGAGCACCTGGCGGATCGTGTCCGCGCCGATCGCGTGCAACACCTCGTTCACCTGATCGATCTGATCGAGCCGCACCGCGCTCGATGCATCGACGACATGCAGCAACAGGTCCGCGTGAATGGTTTCCTCGAGCGTCGCGCGAAACGCCGCGACGAGCTGATGCGGCAGTTCGCGGATGAAACCGACGGTATCGGACACCACTACCTGCCCCGCTTCGTCGCCGAGATACACGCGCCGCGAGGTGGTATCGAGTGTCGCGAACAGCTGGTCGGCGGCATACGCCTGCGCCTTGGTAAGAGCGTTGAAGAGCGTCGATTTCCCAGCGTTCGTATAGCCGACGAGCGACACCGACATCGTCTGGTTGCGATTACGCGCGCGACGCTGCGTGCCGTGCTGGCGGCGCAGCTTGTCGAGGCGGATCTTCAGTGCCTTGATGCGCTCGCCGATCAGCCGGCGGTCGGTTTCGAGCTGCGTTTCACCCGGACCGCGCAAACCGATACCGCCCTTCTGACGTTCGAGGTGGGTCCACGCGCGAATCAGCCGGGTCGACAGATATTGCAGCTGCGCGAGCTCGACCTGCAGCTTGCCTTCGTGGCTGCGTGCGCGCTGCGCAAAAATGTCGAGGATCAGACTGGTGCGATCGACCACGCGCCGATTAAGCGCCCGCTCCAGATTGCGCTGCTGCGCAGGCGCCAGAGCATGGTTGAAGATCACGAGTTCGATGTCGTTCGCTTCACAGGCAAGGCGCAATTCTTCAGCCTTGCCGCTGCCGACGAACATCTTCGCGTCGGGACTGGAACGGCGTCCGGTGAGGGTGACTACGGGGCTCGCGCCCGCGCTTTGCGCGAGCAGGCTGAGTTCTTCGAGACTGGCTTCGAAATCGATCTTGCCGAAGTCGATGCCAACGAGCGCTGCATTGATCAAATTGGAGGGTATCAAAATGACGCGACCGGGAGCGAATCGCCAACGGGCGACGCTGTGCCGGCCGCGGCGAGGGTTAGGACTGTTCGGAATCCGGGTGGAAATTCACCGGACGGGCCGGCACGACCGTCGAAATCGCGTGCTTGTAGACCATCTGGGTGACCGTATTCCGGAGCAACACGACGTACTGGTCGAACGATTCGATGTTCCCTTGAAGCTTGATGCCGTTGACCAGGTAGATCGACACCGGCACATGCTCTTTACGCAGTGCGTTCAAAAACGGGTCTTGTAACAATTGCCCTTTGTTGCTCATAGCAAACTCCGTATTTTTTTGCAGGTTGACTGAATTGACGGCGAAGAAAAAGAGATCCGCCGCCAACCGCTACACTATAGCTGATTTTCATTTCGACGCGCGGGCCCGGGACCACCGGCCAAACCCAGCATACATGCGGGTTTCAGCCCAGGTTTAAGACCAGCTTCAGCCTGCTTCAGCCTTTGTCCGCGTAAGGGTTCGTCGACGATCTGAACTCTATTCGCAATGGAGTCCCCGTCAGCTTGAAAGTTTCCCGGAAGCGATTTTCGAGGTACCGCTTATACGTGTCGGTGATCGCGTCGAGCGCATTGCCGTGAATCACGATAATCGGCGGATTCTGCCCACCCTGGTGTGCATAACGCAGCTTCGGACGCACCGGACCGCGGCGGCGCGGCTGCTGGAACTCGACCGCCTCGATCAGCGCGCGCGTCAGCTTCGGCGTCGGCAGCTTCGACATCGCGGCCGTGTACGCGTCGTCGACCGAACGCATCAGCGGCCCAATTCCGGTTTTTTCCGCGGCGGAAATAAAATGGAATTTGGCGAAGTCCAGGAATTTTAGTTTGCGTTCGAGGTCGGCTTTGGTGCGCTCGCGCACATGCGGATCGAGACCGTCCCATTTGTTCACGCCAACCACCAGAGCGCGGCCCTGCTCGACGACGAAGCCAGCGATGTGCGCATCCTGATCCGAGATGTCCTGACGCGCGTCGAGCAGCAGAATCACGACGTTCGCATCGGAAATCGACTGCAGCGTCTTCACGACCGAGAACTTTTCGATCGCTTCGAACACCTTGCCGCGGCGGCGTAGGCCAGCCGTGTCGATCAGCGTATACGGCTTGCCGTTACGTTCGAAATCGACGTAGATCGAGTCGCGCGTAGTGCCGGGCATGTCGAACGCGATCACGCGCTCTTCGCCGACCAGCGCATTGATCAGCGTCGACTTGCCGACGTTCGGCCGCCCGACGATCGCGATCTTCACGCCGCGCGCTTCCTTGTCTTCCTCGCTCTCTTCCGGCTGACCGGCATACGCGACTTCGAGCGCCTCGTTGATCATGTCGGTGACGCCGTCGCCGTGCGCGGCTGAGATCGCGCGCGGGTCGCCGAGGCCGAGTTCGTAGAAGTCGGCTGCGACGTTGGTGTACTTCATCCCCTCGGCCTTGTTGACAACGAGGAAGATGGGCCGGCCGACCTTGCGCAGATAGTCGGCGATCGACTTGTCCTGCGGGGCGAGCCCGTTGCGGCCATCGACGATGAACACGACGACGTCCGACTCCTCGACCGCCTGGCGGGTCTGGCGCGCCATCTCGTGCAGGATGCCGTCTTTCGCGACAGGCTCGAAGCCGCCGGTATCGACGACCAGATAAGGCCGCTCGCCGGTGCGCCCTTCGCCGTAGTGGCGATCGCGCGTGAGACCGGGCAGGTCGGCAACCAGCGCATCACGCGAACGCGTAAGGCGGTTGAACAGCGTGGATTTCCCCACATTGGGGCGCCCAACGAGGGCAATAACGGGTTTCATCTGATGTTGTTCACGGTGAAACGCGGGATCGCAATCGATCGCGCGCTTAGCGACGCCAGGCAGCCGCCACGCGGCGGCGTTTTGACGAAATTATCACGAATTCAGCCTGCTCCGGGTGCGCGATCGACACGCGCATCCAGGCGGACGGGAGTGGCTGCACAGACGCCACCGGGGGTCGCCTGCTTCAGACCGGGCTGCTCGGCGGCCGACGCTCGTGCGCGAGTGCTTCCGGGGTTCGCAAAGCCGCCGACCAAGCGCACGCACCGCTTTCGATGCCGGCGGGCGCAGCTTCGATCCGACTTGCCGGACCAGCCCGTCCGGCGATTTTTCTATTGAGTCTGCCCCGATCACGCCACGGACCGAGTGGCAACCCGAGGCAGGAGCCGTGCGCCAAGGCCCACGCAGACTTCAACTAAAAAGCGCGCGGCCGGCAAAGCCGGCCTGCGCGCCTGACACGATCTATAGCGATCAGCGCGGACGATAGCCGAACAGGCCGCCATCGCGCGTCTGGATGACCAGCGTGTCGCCGGCCAGCACCGGCGCCGCGGTAATCGCGCTGCCGTCGGTCTTGACCCGCGCGACGAGCGTGCCGTCGGCGGTCGACAGGAAATGCACGAAGCCCTTGTAGTCACCAAACACGGCCGCGCGGCCGAGCAGCATCGGCACGCTCAGTTCGCGGTTCTTCAGCGCCTCGTTCTTCCACAGCACCGAACCGTTGTTCACGTCGAACGCGGACACGACCGACCAGTCGTCGGCGGCGACCACGCTGCGCTCATCCTGCGCGAGGCCGCTCGTGCTCGAGAACGGCTTGCCCCACAGCGCGCGGCCCGAGTTCGCGTCGAAACAGCCAATCTGGCCCTGGAACGTCACCGCGCAGGTCTCCGAACCCACCAGCGTGGGCGGGCCGGTCACGTCGTTGATACGCTCGACCTCGGTCACGCCCTTCGGATACGACACCGGCGTCTGCCAGTAGGCGTCGCCCGTCTGCAGATTGATAGCGGCGAACGAACCGCCCGGGAAGCCGGCCAGCACGGCCGCGTCGCCCGCGAACGTCATGCCCGATGACACGCGCAGATTCAACGGCACCGCGCGGTTGCGGAAGTTCCACTTCTGCTCGCCGGTTTGCGCGTTGAACGCGACGATCTGGCCGTCGATCGTGCGCACGACCACGAGGCCGTTGCCGACGAGCGGCGGCGAAATGATCTCGCCCGGCGCCTTCGCGGTCCACAGCTCCTTGCCGTCCGCGCCGAGCACGTATACGTCGCCCTTCAGGCCGCCGACCGCGGTGAGCGTGCCATCGCTGCCGACGCCCGCCGACAGATCGTCATGCAGCTTGACGCGCCACACGTCCTTGCCGGTTTGCGCGTCGATCTTGGCGACCGTGCCGTTCGTGCCGGCAGCGTACACGGCATTGCCGACGGCAACCGGCGAGAACATGTAGCGGCCCGCCTTGCCGACGCTCGCCGACCAGGACTGCTGCACGTCGAGAACGGGTTTGAACTCGGTGAGCGGCGTCGGCACACGGCGCTCGTCTTTCGTGGACGAGCAAGCCGCCAGCGTGAGAACGGTCATCGCACAGATAACGGGCACGGCGTAACGTTTCAGCAGATTCATCGGTGGACGAAGCATTCAGGAAATGGATTAAAGGAGACCGTCTTGCGGTCGTGGCTCGCGGCGCGCCGCGCGGGACGCTCAGCCGCCAAGCGCATCCAGCTTGAACTGGATCAGCTGGCGCGCCGAACTGTCGCTCTTCGACAGCGAGTCGAGCGCGAGCTTGTAGGCCGCGCGCGCGTCGTCGCGCTTGCCTTGGGCGGCGAGCAGGTCGCCGCGGCGGTCCGCCACGACGCCCTTGAAGGCATCGGATTGCGGCTCCGCCAGAAGCGCGAGCCCCTGGTCGTACGCCTTGTCGTCGAGCAGCAGCGATGCCATGCGCAGCTTCGCGATCTGCTTGAACTCGTCATCTTTTGCGTGATCGATCGCCCATTGCAGCTGCGCCTTCGCGCCGGCTTCGTCGCCAGCGGTGTAGAGCGCCTTGGCGGCGCCGAGCGCGGTCATCTGAGCGTAGGCGGTGCGGCCGAACTTGTCTTCCATGTCGGCGGCGACGCGCGCGATCTGCGCCTTGTCGCCCGATGCCGTGGCTTGTTGAACCTGGTCATACAACACCGCGGCTTCCGCGGCCTGGCGACGCTGCCAGAAATTCCAGCCATTCCAGCTCGCGCCTGCCAACAACACCACCAGCACGATCCACGTGGTCGCATTGCCCCACTGCCGCCACCATGCCTTCAGACTTTCAATCGATTCTTGTTCGTCGTGGTAACTCATTGCCCGGCGATTTCCTCATTCTTGCTATGTGTGCGTGTCGAGCCAGCCGGCTCGACGACATCGCGATCAGTCGTCGCCGTCTTCGGCGGATGCAACCATCGCATTGATTAGATATTCGGTCAAGTCTTCGGCGGGCACGTTCTGTTGCTCGTTCTTACCGCCATGGGCCTGGGTATCGCGCAGCGGTTTCACGCCGACCGTGCCATTGGCGATCTCGTCCTCGCCGAGCACGACCGCAAACGCGGCGCCGCTCGCATCGGCGCGCTTCATCTGCGACTTGAAGCTTGCAGACTGACCGTCCGCGCTGCAATGCAGGATCACGTCGAGACCGGTATCGCGCAGACGCTCGGCGATGATGAAAGCCTGCTCGCGCGCGGCGTCGCCCTGATGGACCACGTACACGTCGCAACCTTCGTCTTCCGGCACGAGCTGCTCTTCCTTCAGCAACTCAAGAATCCGCTCGATGCCCATCGCCCAGCCGCATGCAGCGGTCGGCTTGCCACCGAGCTGCTCGATCAGAGGATCGTAGCGGCCGCCCGCCGCGACCGTGCCTTGCGCGCCGAGCTTGTCGGTCACCCACTCGAACACAGTCAGATTGTAGTAATCGAGACCGCGCACGAGACGCGGATTGATCGTAAACGGAAGATTGTTCGCCTTCAGAAGACGCTGCAGACCTTCGAAGTGCGCGCGCGATTCTTCGCCGAGAAAGTCGATCAGCTTGGGCGCGTTTTGCGCGACTTCCTGCAGCGCGGGATTCTTCGTATCGAGCACGCGCAGCGGGTTCGTATAGAGACGGCGCTTCGCGTCTTCGTCGAGCACGTCCATGTGCTTCTCGAGGTATGCGATCAGTTCGACACGATGCGCGGCTCGCTCTTCAGCGAGGCCCAGCGAGTTGATTTCGAGCTTGATGCCGGTCAAGCCGAGGTCGTCCCACAGACGCTGGCACATCATGATGATTTCCGCGTCCGCATCCGGACCCGCGAAGCCGAGCGCCTCGACACCGACCTGGTGGAACTGGCGATAACGGCCGCGCTGCGGACGCTCGTGACGGAACATCGGCCCGATGTACCACAGGCGCTTCGGGCCGTCGTACAGCATGTTGTGCTCGATCGACGCGCGCACCACCGCCGCCGTGTTTTCCGGGCGCATCGTCAGGTTTTCGCCGTTCAATGCGTCGGTGAAGCTGTACATCTCTTTTTCGACGATGTCGGTCACTTCGCCGATACCGCGCGTGAACAGCTGCGTATGCTCGACGATCGGCGTGCGGATATTCTGATATCCATACGAACGCAGCATCGACTTGACGGTGGTTTCGAAAAATTCCCAGAGCCCGGCCTCCTGCGGAAGGATGTCGTTCATGCCCTTCACGCCGGAAAGCTTCTCGAGCTTTTTCTTCTGTTCAGTCATCTGTGTTTCGATTGCCGGTATTTAGTTGAGCGCTTCGGCGCGGCCATAGCGGCGCTCGACGTAGTCGCTCACGATTTGCTGGAATTCTTGCGCGATGTTTTCGCCGCGCAGCGTCTTCACTTTCTCGCCGTCGATGAACACCGGCGCGGCCGGGTTCTCGCCCGAGCCCGGCAGGCTGATGCCGATATTCGCCTGCTTCGACTCGCCCGGACCATTGACGATGCAGCCCATCACCGCGACGTGCATCTGCTCGACGCCGGGATACTGGTCACGCCACACCGGCATCTGCTGACGCAGATAGGTCTGGATCTGCGACGCCAGTTCCTGGAACAGCGTGCTCGTGGTGCGGCCGCAGCCCGGGCAAGCGATCACCATCGGCGTGAACGAGCGCAGGCCCATTGTCTGCAGGATTTCCTGACCGACGATCACTTCGCCGGTGCGCGACGCGCCCGGTTCCGGAGTCAGCGAGATACGGATCGTGTCGCCGATGCCCTGCTGCAGCAAAACCGACAGCGCCGCGGTCGACGCGACGATGCCCTTCGAGCCCATGCCTGCTTCGGTCAGGCCCAGATGCAGCGCGAAATCGCAACGGCGCGCGAGTTCGCGGTACACCGCGATCAGATCCTGCACGCCGCTGACCTTGCACGACAGGATGATCTGGTCGCGCCCGAGGCCGAGTTCGACCGCGCGTTCCGCCGAGCCGATCGCGGACTGGATCAGCGCTTCGTACATCACGCTTTGCGCTTCCCACGGAGTAGCGCGCGAGCCGTTTTCGTCCATCATCCTGGCGAGCAGGTCCTGGTCGAGGCTGCCCCAGTTCACGCCGATGCGCACCGGTTTGTCGTATTTGACCGCCGCCTCGATCATCTGCGCGAATTGCGTGTCGCGCTTCGCGCCGTGCCCGACGTTGCCCGGATTGATCCGGTATTTCGACAGCGATTCCGCACAGCCCGGATAGTCGCGCAGCAGCAGATGGCCGTTGTAATGGAAGTCGCCGACGAGCGGCACCATCACGCCCATGCGGTCGAGTTGCTCGCGGATAGCCGGCACGGCCGCCGCCGCTTCCGGCGTATTCACGGTGATACGCACCAGTTCCGAACCGGCTTGCGCCAGCTCCTTGATCTGGATAGCGGTGCCGATGGCGTCGGCGGTGTCGGTGTTGGTCATCGACTGCACGCGCACCGGCGCATCGCCGCCGATGGTCACGAGCTGGCCGCCCCAGCGGACGTTGACCGCATGCGATTTGCGCCGCATCGCGGGGCCGCCGAACACCGGCTCGTCTGAAACGATCTTGCTACAGGATTGGGATTGAGCTTCGGTTCGCATCGAAAAACCCATTTACGCCGCACGCGCTATGCAAAAACGCAGCGCCTCAATTGAAAAAGCGCCGCGGACCGGTTGGCCGCGGCGCGTACCGTATCTGTCAAGGCAGCGCAAACCGCGCCACATTGCCCTTGGCTGCCGCATATTTCGACGGATCGACCGGCTGGCCGTCGAGCGTCACCGACTCGAGACCCGCCTTGTTGCCGACCGTCACCTTGAACGGGCCGGCGCCCGTCACTTCCTTCGGATCGCCAGCATGCACGAGGCCGGAGAACAGTTCCTTGCCGTTTTTGTCACGCACGCTGAACCAGCTGTCTTGCGTCACCCGCAGCGCGACGACCGACTCGCCAGGCGCTGGCGCAACCGCCGGTGCCGACGCGTTCGCCACGACCACCGGTGCACTTGGGCTCTCCAAGGCGGCTTGCGCCTGCGCCTGCGAGCCGGCCTTCGCTGCCGCTGCCGTCGGCGCCGGCGTTGCCGCTGTATTCGCGGCCGGGGCCGAGCCCGGCGCGGTGCCGGTGGCAAGCGGTGCGGGCATCGGCGTTGCCGACGCAGACGCCGCATTATCCGCGCTCCCCGCGTTGTCCGCCGTGACCGCCGCGTCCGGCGCCGATGCGCCTTCCGCCGTCGCCGGGCCTTGCGCGACCGGGCCCGACGCCGCCGTGTCGCTGCTCGTCGAACTATTTGCGCTGGCCTTCAGCCGCGCGAGCCACGCGGATGAATCGCCGCCGTTGGTGCGCCACATGCCGAGCGCGATGACCGCGACGACGATCGCCGCAATGCCCCAGAGCCACGAACGGCTCTTGTGTCCGCTATCGCCGAGCGACAGCGAAACCTTGCCGCGGGGCAGATCCTTGCCGGATGACGCGGGCATCGACAGATTCGGCGCCGGCACTCCTCTCTCGCGACGCAGCGCCGCCGTAAAAGGCGCCGGATCGGCGCCGAGCATTTTCGCGTAGCTGCGCACGACGCCGAGTGCGAACGTCGTGTCCGGCAGATGGCTAATGTCGCCCGCTTCGAGCGCGCTCAGCTTGACGACCGACACCTTCAGCCGCGCCGACACGTCCTCGATCGCCCAGCCTTTCGACTCGCGCAACTGGGTCAAGCGCGCGCCAACCGCTGCCAACGAATCGAGGGCCGGCTGCTCGACCGGCTGGACCACCGCCCTTGCAACGGGTGCCGGATGGCCATCATTCGTGTCTGTCTCGTGCGGCTGCGGGTGCTGCGGCTCACTCATCCCAAATCCTTTCGCGTCGATTCTTTTAATCGTGCGACTGGATGGGCTCGAGCCTCACGTCCAAATCGCAGACCGTTTATAACAAAATGTGCGGCTTTGTGTGCCGCTCCCGATCGATTCTGCAAACTTTCTTTTCAACCGCCGGTGGCATCAGAGCATTTTCGCGTTCGCAGTGCTTCCGCCGAAGGCCGACGCCCTGCTGCCCCACGCGATTACACGGCGCGAACCTCGATCACCTTCCCCGCCTTCCCGGTGCGCTCAGCAAGACGCGTGCGGTCTTTCACCGCGCCGGCCAGCTGACCGCAGGCAGCATCGATATCGTCGCCGCGGGTTTTGCGCACGGTGGTGACGACGCCTGCGTCGATCAACACCTGCGCAAACCGCTTGATCTGTTCCGGTTTCGAGCGGATGAGGCCCGATTCGGGAAACGGATTGAACGGAATCAGATTGAACTTGCACGGCACGCTGCGCGTGACGGCGAGCAGCTCGCGTGCGTGAGCCTCACTGTCGTTCACGCCATCGAGCATGCAATATTCGAACGTAATGAAATCGCGCGGCGCCACTTTCAGGTAGCGCTCGCACGCCGCCATCAGTTCGCGCAGCGGATACTTTTTGTTGAGCGGCACCAGCACGTCGCGCAGCGCGTCGTTCGACGCATGCAGCGACACCGCGAGCGCCACGGGCAAGTCCGCGCCAAGCCGGTCCATCATCGGCACGACGCCAGAAGTGGACAACGTGACGCGCCGGCGCGACAGGCCGTACGCATTGTCGTCGAGCATCAGACGCATGGCCGGCACGACCGCGTCGTAATTGAGCAGCGGCTCGCCCATCCCCATCATCACGACGTTCGTGACGACGCGCTCGCCCTTGCCGTCGCCGCCCATCGCGCGGCCCCCGGCGTCGGCACGCGACGCGCGCAGCGCAAACTCGGCCATGCGCAACTGGCCGATGATTTCGCCGGTGGTGAGATTGCGGGAGAACCCCTGCTTGCCGGTCGAGCAGAATCGGCAGTTGACCGCACACCCCGCCTGCGACGACACACATAGCGTTCCGCGCGTTTCTTCGGGGATGTACACGGTTTCAACGGCGTTGCCATTCCCGACATCGATCAGCCACTTGCGTGTGCCGTCCGACGAAATATGATCGCTGACGACGCCAGGCATTGTGATCGTGGCGCGCCCTTTGAGCTTTTCGCGCAAGGACTTCGCGAGATCGGTCATGCCGTCGAAGTCGGCAGCGTTGTATTGGTGAATCCAGCGCTGCAATTGCTTGGCGCGAAACGGTTTCTCGCCCAGGCTGTCGCAATAGGCGACGAGCCCTTGGGCGTCGAGGTCGAGAAGGTTGACGGAGGGACTGCTCGTCATATCGAATCCTGCCATTTCAGTGCGAGACTACGTTCATGCAACAAGCTGCATGAACGCCGTGCCGTTCGCGCCCATTCCTGCTGCTTTTACCTTACTACTTTTGCCGTGCACCGCGCGCGATCCATGCGATAAAACAATTCGATCGCACGAAACGCGCCACGCGAAAGACGGCTTGCGATACGCGACTGAGGTCACTACCCGACCTCAGCGCGAGGCGCTCAACGCGAGTAGACGTTGACTTGGGGGAAGAAGAAAGCGATTTCGACCGCAGCCGTTTCCGGCCCGTCCGAGCCGTGCACCGCGTTGGCGTCGATGCTGTCGGCGAAGTCGGCACGGATCGTGCCCTTTTCTGCCTTCTTCGGGTCCGTCGCACCCATCAGGTCACGGTGCTTCAGGATCGCGTTTTCGCCTTCCAGCGCCTGCACAACCACCGGACCCGAGATCATGAATTCGACGAGGTCCTTGAAGAACGGACGTGCTGCGTGCACAGCGTAGAACTTCTCGGCGTCCGCACGCGACAGATGAACCATGCGCGATGCCACGATCTTCAGGCCAGCGTTTTCGAAACGGGTATAGATCTGGCCGATCACGTTTTTGGCCACTGCGTCCGGCTTGATAATCGACAGGGTGCGCTCGATCGCCATAAAAACTCCAAAAAATTAAGAGGTTACAGATTTAAATGAATCCGCTATTGTAGCATGTTCTCGTGTATCATTGCGATTGAACCCTTACAGTATGGAAAGGATCGAAGCAACGGGTGCAAAATACTGGTAGCGTAGGCCATAGGGGTGACTGGAGGGTATTGAAACTCCGTGCCGCCGCGCTAATCTTACGGATGAACGGTGCGCCCGCCGGTGCTTCGCAAATTTCCGTATCACCATCACGAAACACGCTTCCGAGGTAAGGAGAGACCATGAACGAACATCCGTATATGTTTGGCCGCAACGGCGCGGTCAGTACGGTCGAAACACGCAACCGCGTGCTACGGAATACCTACTGGCTGCTCGCGTTGTCGATGATCCCAACGGTGCTCGGCGCCTGGGTCGGTCTTGCCACCGGCTTCTCGCTGTTTGCCGCCACCAGTCCCGCCATGAGCATGCTGGCGTTCTTCGCGATCGCGTTCGGCTTCATGTTCGCGATTCAGCGCACCAAAGACAGCGCCGTCGGCGTATTCGTACTGCTCGGCTTCACGTTCTTCATGGGGCTGATGCTGTCGCGCATTCTCGCGTTCGTGCTCGGCTTCTCGAACGGCCCGTCGCTGATCATGCTCGCGTTTGGTGGCACTGGTGTGATCTTCGCGGCCATGGCGACCATCGCCACGGTCAGCAAACGCGACTTCTCGGGCCTCGGCAAATGGCTCTTCATGGGCGTGATCGTGATCCTGCTGGCTTCGGTCGCGAACGTGTTCCTGCAACTGCCGGCACTGATGCTGACGGTTTCCGTCATGGCAATCGTGATCTTTTCCGCCTATATCATGTTCGACGTGCAGCGTGTGGTGAACGGCGGTGAGACGAACTACATCACCGCGACGCTAGCGATCTACCTGGATCTGTATAACGTGTTCGTGAACCTGCTTGCGCTGCTCGGCATTTTCGGCGGCAACCGCAATTAAGCTTGGCCGGTCGCGAGGCGTGCCCTGCGCCGCCTCGAGGCTCAAAGCAAAAGCCCATAACGATTGTTCGTTATGGGCTTTTTTTATTACCTGATCAGCTGACACATGCTGCGCGGCGCAACCGGAAGCCAGCCCCGCACCGCAGTCACAGAGCCAACCACCCGAAACCTTCGCTCTGCGACGCAACCACCACCTCGGTGGGAGCCGCGCCAACCACGCCCGCCAGCGCCGCCTGCGCGAGTTCCGGCAGATTGTTCTGCTGGCTCAGATGCGCGGCGACCAGATGCCGCAAACGCGAGCGGTCGAGCGACGCCAGGATTTCAGCCGCCGCGTCGTTGTTCAGATGCCCGTGATTGCCGCCGATACGCGCCTTCAGCGACGGCGGATAACGACTGCCCGCGAGCATCTGCACGTCGTGATTGCATTCGAGCACGAGTGCGTCACAACCACTCAGCACCGCGCTGATATGCGGGGTGGACGTGCCAACGTCGGTGAGCACGCCGAGCCGGCGCGCGCCGTTCGAGAACACGTATTGCAACGGTTCGCGAGCGTCGTGCGGAACGGTATAAGGGAGAACGCTGAGCTCGCCGATTGCTACCGCCTCGTCGCCCCACAGCACCTGCAGGTCGACATCGGTTTCGTCGGCGCCCACCGCGCATGCGGTGCCCCAGCTCATGTACAGCGGAATCGACCACTTGCGCGCCAGCGTCAATGCGCTGCCGATGTGATCGCTATGTTCATGCGTAATCAGGATCGCATCGAGATGCTCGGCGCTCGCGCCGAGCCGCGCGAGACGCCGCTCGACTTCGCGCCCGGAAAACCCGCAGTCGAGCAGCACGCGCGTGGTGCTCGCGCCGCTGTGCGCTTCCACCAGCAGCGCGTTGCCTTCACTGCCGCTGCCGAGACTTGCGAAGCGCACGACCCGCCTAATTCAGTTGCGCGTGCAGCAGCGACACGATGCGCTGCGCGTCCGACGACGTATCGATCTGCCCGTTCGCGTCGACGACCGCAACCTGCGTCACCGCGTCGCCCTTCGCGCGCACGTTGACGAGGAATTCCTGGCCCGGTTTGCGCGTCGAATTGCCGCTGTAGAACAGTTTGCCGAACAGGCCTTCCTTCTTCAGCTCCTGCATCGAATCCGCGTAGCGTACGTAGTAGATGCCCTTCTCGCGATCGCGGTTGTCGACCGTGAAGTTGGTGCGATCGAGCGCGAGGCCCACACGCAGCCAGGCGCGGTCGAACGACTCCTGCAGATCGAGCGTCGACGCGCCCGCGTTCTGCTCGATGGTGGTCGGCGCGCTGGCCGGGCGCGCGTCGGTCAGAAGCTGCTTCGACTGCGCTTCGGTCAGGCCGAACTTCTGCATCAGCTTGGCGAGGAACAGCGCCTCGAGCGCCGGGTCACGCGGACGCTCTTCCCAGCGCGAAGACGTCTTGTCCTGCCCGGTCATCACCTCTTCCATCGCACTATGCGTGATCGAGATATCGGTCGCGCTGTCCGGACCGCGCGATACGAGCGTACGGAAACTGTCGCGGGTGCCCGACGAATAGGCGAAGTCGATCACCTTGCCGATCGTGCGGCGGAACCAGTCGTCCGGAATGTTCGCGCGGTTCTCCGCCCAGTCGGTCGTCATGATGCCGGTGGCCGGCGCGTCGGTCTTCAGCACGAAGCCGTTCTCCTGCCAGAACTCCTGCAGTTGCGGCCACAGCTGTTCCGGGGAACGGCCGTCTACCACCAGCCAGCGACGGTCGCCGTCGCGTTCGATATGCATGCCGAGCGGATCCTGTGCGGTCGGCTGACCTTCGGTCGCGTTGCCGGCGGCCGTGACAGCGCGCGTCGGCGTGCCACCGAGCGCCAGATTGGCGGGTGGCGCCACATAGCGCTGGTCGTTCGGCGACGTGCTCAGGTCGCTCGGCACGGCCAGCGGCGGTGCGCTCGAGGTCGCCTTGTAGTTGACGCGGTCGGAAGCGAACCAGTCGTTCAGCGTGTCACAGCCGGCGAGCGTCGACAGGGCAAGCGCCAGCGCCGCCATGCGGGTTGCGTGGAGGGAAAGTGCGGAACGTTTCATGAGGTCCTTCGTGATGCTGGAACGCGATGCCTCGTTCGGTCTGCCGGGAACGTGGGCTGAAGCGACGTCGGTTAATGAAATGCCGGTGGCGGTCTGGCGTGGGCGGCTGGACGGGCGGGCCGTTCAGCCGAGCAGGCCCGCTTCGCGCAGCGCGCCGCGCACCACTTCATGGTATTGCGCGTCGAGCGGCGTGAGCGGCAGGCGGATGCCGCCCTGCACACGCCCCAGTTGCTGCAGCGCCCACTTCGCCGGAATCGGATTCGCTTCGGCAAACAGGTACTTGTGCAGCGACAGGAGTTTCAGATGAATCTCGCGCGCGGTCTTCGCGTCCGCGGCGAGCGCGGCCTTGCACAGCTCGCTCATTGCGCGCGGCGCGACGTTCGCGGTGACCGAAATATTGCCGTGACCGCCGAGCAGCATCAGCGCGATCGCAGTGGGATCGTCGCCGCTATAGATGCTGAAGTTTGCCGGCGCCGACTTGATCAGATGCGCAGCGCGGTCGATGTTGCCCGTGGCCTCCTTCACGCCGACGATCCCCGGCACCTGCGCGCAGCGCAGGATGGTCTCGTTGCTCATGTCGGCGACGGTGCGGCCCGGCACGTTGTACAGGATCACCGGCAGATCGACGCTTTCGGCGATCTTCGCGAAATGGCGGTAGATGCCTTCCTGGGTCGGCTTGTTGTAGTACGGCACGACCTGCAGCGTGGCATTCGCGCCGACGTCTTTCGCGTGCTGCGTGAGTTCGATCGCCTCGGCGGTGGAGTTGGCGCCCGCGCCCGCGATGACAGGAATGCGTCCAGCGGTGTGGTCGACCGCGGTCTTGACCATCAGCACGTGCTCTTCGACCGACAGAGTGGCCGACTCGCCGCTCGTGCCGACCACGACGAGCGCATTCGTGCCTTCCTCGATGTGCCAGTCGATCAGTTTGCGAAACGCCGGCAGATCAAGGCTGCCGTCTTCGAGCATCGGAGTGATGATGGCAGGAATGCTGCCGCGGATCTGAACGCCGTCCTTGTGACCGCTGTGGTTGCCGTTAGTCATGAAACGCCATGAATATGATCAGGTAAACCGCGATTGTAGCGGATTAGCCAGCCAACTCGTAACAAGGTGGAACTGTTGCTCGTGCGGGATCATCCGCACGTGCCGCTTCCCGAACCGCGCAGATGCGCTGAACGTACGCCGGACGCGGCTCGGCGAGAAATCCGTCCTGAAATGCGATCACCCGCAATTGGCCCCGCACGATCTCGAGCAACTCGCCAGGCGCGAGCAAAAACGCCGGATTGGAGGGTTTGCCGACGCTTTCGTTTCCTTGCGCAAAGGTCTCGTAAACCATTACGCCGCCGGGCGCGAGCGCGCGCAGCAACTGCGGAAAAAGTGGTCGATGCAGGTAATTGGTGACCACGACGGCGGCGAACACCGCATCGTCCGGTAATGGCCACGGCGCGCTTTCGAGATCGGCCACGACAGGGGTGACGAGCGACGCGTCACGCAGCAGGTCGAGAGCAGCGGCATCGCGATCGATCGCGGTGACCGGATGGCCGAGCGACGCAAAAAAGCGCGCGTGCCGCCCGGCCCCCGATGCCACGTCGAGCACCGCCCCGCCCGGCGCGATCAGGTGTGCCCAGTGACGCACCCAGCGCGACGGTTCACCGAGGCCATGCAAGCCAGGGGTAGCCGGCGTGCTCATCGCTGCGGGGCGGCGCCTCGAGTGCGCATCAGTTGTACGAAAGCCCCATCGCCTCGCGGACGTCGCGCATCGTTTCGGTCGCGAAGCGGCGTGCCTTGTCGCAGCCATCGGCGACGATCGCGCGCAACAGCGACGGGTCGTCCATGTACTTCTGCGCACGCTCCAGCATCGGCTGCTGCTCGCGCAGAATGCCTTCGACGACCGGCTGCTTGCAATCGAGGCAACCGATGCCCGCCGAGCGGCAGCCCTTCTGCACCCACTCGTGGGTCGCTTCGTCGGTGTAGACCTGATGCAGCTGCCACACCGGACACTTGTCCGGATCGCCCGGATCGGTGCGGCGCACGCGAGCGGGGTCGGTCGGCATCGTGCGGACCTTCTTCGTGATCGTTTCCCCGTCTTCGCGCAAGCCGATCGTGTTGCCGTACGACTTCGACATCTTCTGGCCGTCGAGACCCGGCATGCGCGACGCCTCGGTCAGCATCGCCTGCGGCTCGACGAGGATGATCTTGCGCGAACCTTCGAGATAGCCGAACAGGCGCTCGCGATCGCTCATCGACAGGCTTTGCGATTCCTGCAGCATCGCCCGCGCGCGTTCGAGCGCTTCGTCGTTGCCTTCCTGTTGATACGCATTGCGCAGCTCGTGATACAGCTTCGAGCGCTTGCCGCCGAGCTTCTTCGCGGCTTCGTTCGCTTTTTCCTCGAAGCCCGGCTCGCGGCCGTACAGGTAGTTGAAACGACGAGCGATTTCGCGCGTCATCTCCACGTGTGGCACCTGGTCTTCACCAACCGGCACGAGCGAGCCGCGATACAGCAGAATGTCCGCCGCCATCAACACCGGGTAGCCGAGGAAGCCGTAGGTGGACAAATCCTTGTCCTTCAGCTTTTCCATCTGCTCCTTGTAGGTCGGCACGCGTTCGAGCCAGCCGAGCGGCGTGCTCATGCCGAGCAGCAGCGCCAGTTCGGCATGCTCGGGCACCCTGCTCTGGATGAACAGCGTCGCCTGCGCCGGATCGATGCCGGAAGCGAGCCAGTCGATCAGCACGTCCCACACGTTCTTTTCGATCACTTCGGGCGTTTCGTAGTGAGTCGTCAGCGCGTGCCAGTCGACCACGCAGAAAAAGCACGGGTACTCGGACTGCAGCCGCACCCAGTTTTTCAGCACGCCGTGATAGTGGCCGAGGTGCAGCGACCCGGTGGGCCGCATGCCGGAGAAGATACGGTCTGGGAACATGGTTATTTAGAAAAGCGAAACAAGAGGAGTCAGAATTGCGGTGATCGCGCTATAGCCGAGCGTAACGAGTGGCCTCAACCAGAAACGCGTCAGCGTACCCGTCATCACGAGCGCCATCACGATGAAAAAGCCGTACGGTTCGAGCCGCGACAACGCGATCGATTGCTTCGGCGGCAACAGGGCCATCACCACGCGGCCGCCATCTAGCGGCGGCAGCGGAAACAGGTTCAGCACGCCGAGCACGAGATTGACGCCGACGCCAGCGCCCGCCATACGCGTAAAAAACGGTTCGTTGACGTTGAGCACCGCCAGCACGATGCCAAGCACGCCCCATAGCAGCGCCTGGACAAAATTGCATACCGGCCCGGCCGCCGCGACCCACAGGCTGCCCCAGCGCGGATTGCGCAGATTGCCGAACGCGACCGGCACCGGCTTCGCATAGCCGAACATGAACGCGCCGCTCGTCGCGAAGTACAGCAGCAACGGAATCGCGATCGTGCCGAGCGGATCGATATGCCGCATCGGGTTAAGCGACACGCGGCCGAGCACGTACGCGGTGTTGTCGCCGAGCCAGCGCGCGACGTAGCCGTGCGCGGCCTCGTGCAGCGTGATCGCGAAGATCACCGGCAGCGCGTACACCGCAATTGTCTGTATCAGGGAAGAATCCATAACTCGCTATTGTAACAATGCGCTCGCGCGTGTCTGTCCGCTTTCGCTCGGGCCGCTCACGCCGTTTCCTCGAGGCCGAACGGCTCGAGCGGGCCGCGCCCTGCCCGCACCAGCACCGGCTCCGAGCCAGTCAGATCGATCACGGTGGACGGCTCGCACACGCACGCGCCGCCGTCGATCACCAGATCGAGCTGCTTTTCGAGCCGCGCGCGGATTTCCTCGGGGTCGTTCAGCGGCTCGGTTTCGCCGGGCATGATCAGCGTCGTGCCGAGCAGCGGCTGGCCGAGCTCCTCGAGAATCGCGAGCGTGATAGCGTGATCCGGCACGCGCAGACCGATCGTCTTGCGCGACGGATGCGATACGCGTCGCGGCACTTCCTTGGTGGCCTGCAGCACGAACACGTACGGACCCGGTGTCACCGATTTCAGCAGCCGATATTGCCAGTTGTCCACCATCGCAAAATTGGCGAGTTCCGACAGATCGCGCACGAGCAGCGACAGCAGCTGCTTTTCGTCGAGTCCGCGAATACGCCGCAGGCGTTCGACCGCATCCTTGTCGTCGAGACGGCAGGCGAGCGCGTAGGTCGAATCGGTCGGCAAGGCGACCACGCCGCCGTCGTTGATGATCTGCGCGGCCTGCTTGACGAGGCGCGGCTGCGGATTGTCGGGATGGAGCCGAAAGTATTGGGACATGGGGACTCACGATGGCGGCAGACGAACTGCGGCGGATGGGCTGCGGCGAGCAGCGCGCGTGCCCCAGCCAGCCGGCCCGCGTGCGAGACGTGCCGTTCCGGCACGGCGCGCGGTCACAGCCAGCGTTCCCAGACGGGCTTCAGATCGGCGGGTAGCGGCGGCAGTGTGCCCAGTTCGATGCGGCCTTCGCCTGGCGCATGGAAGTCGGAACCGCGCGAGGCCTCGAAGCCATAGCGACGCGCGACATCCGCATATTCGCGGTATTGGTCGGGCGTGTGGCTGCCGGTGACGACCTCGATCGCCTTGCCGCCGAGGTCGATGAATTCGCCAAAGAATGCGTCGAATTCGAGTTGCGAATAGGCGTAGCGCCCCGGATGCGCGACGATCGCGACGCCGCCGGCGGCCTGGATCCAGCTGAGCGCGTCGGCGAGCTTGGCCCAGCGGTGCGCGACATAACCCGGCTTGCCGTCGCCGAGATAGCGGTCGAACACTTCCTGGGTGTTTGCGCAGTGGCCGTGCTCGACCATGAAGCGCGCGAAATGCGTGCGCGACATCATGTCGGGATTCGATACGTAGTGCAGCGCGCCCTCGTACGCGTCTGGAATGCCGAGCGTGGCCAGTTGCTCGCCGATTGCCTCGGCGCGCGCGGCGCGGCCGTCGCGGGTGCGGGCAAGACCGTCGATCAGGACCTGGTTGGACGGATCGATGCCGAGTCCGACGATGTGCACCGTGCGCCCCGCCCACGTAACCGAAATCTCGACGCCGCTCAGGTAGTTCATGCCGAGCGCCTCGGCCGCGGTGCGCGCCTCTTGCTGGCCGCCCACTTCGTCGTGATCGGTGAGCGCCCACAGCGTCACACCGTTCGCGTGCGCGCGGCGCGCGACGTCGGTCGGCGCGAACTGGCCGTCGGAAACGGTGGAGTGGCAGTGAAGATCGGCGTTCATCGTGGTCCTGGAAGGGTTCTGCGATCATTTTACTGCAATGCAGTAAGGGTCCGCAGGGGTATCTGGCGACGCCGGTTGCACTTGCCCGCGTGCCGGAAGGTCAGGACGGGGCAGTGCCGAGATCAACGTCCGGGCGACCCGCGAGCGCCCTTTCGACCGTAGCTTCAGGCACGGCGTCAGGCGCAGAACCCCTCGATCAACGCGGCGACCTGCTCCGGCTGGTCGTGATGCACCATGTGCCCCGCGCCGTCGATGATCTTCTCGCGCCAATCGGCAAACGCGTGGAAACGCGCCTTGAATTCGTCGAGCGGCACGTCGCCGGCGATTCGCGCGAGCGTCGGCGAGCCGGCGGCCTCGACGTGCAGCACCTTCGCGCTGACCTTGCGCCACACCGCCATCACCTCGTCGAGGCGATACAAGGTGGGGCCGCGGACCTTGTGCGCCGGGTCGGCGAGCAGCATGAAACGCCCTTCGCCATCCGGCTTCGACCAGTGCTGCGCGAGGAACTGCGCGCGCCGCGGATCGAGGCGCGGATTGGTTTTGATCAGGCGCGCGGCGACCTCGTCGAGCGACGCGTAGCGCTTCAACTGCGGTGGATCGCGCAATTCGTCGAGCCAGTTCAGCAGACGTTTCGGCGCCTGCGCCGGATACGAAGGCGCGAGCCCGAAGCCCTCCAGATCGACCACCCGCCGCACCCGCTGCGGCCGCACGCCGGCGTACAGGCACACGACGTTCGCACCCAGGCTGTGACCGACCAGGTTCACCTCGCCGTCCGGCGCGTAGT
The DNA here is from genome assembly GCF_040948805.1 of Paraburkholderia sp. BR13439. Classification (NCBI taxonomy): domain Bacteria; kingdom Pseudomonadati; phylum Pseudomonadota; class Betaproteobacteria; order Burkholderiales; family Burkholderiaceae; genus Paraburkholderia; species Paraburkholderia sp. BR13439. The sequence continues at coordinate 76,810 of NZ_JBFPKN010000013.1, forward strand.
GATCGATCAACGCGTCGAGATCGCCGAGATAGTCTTGCACCCAGTAGCTGCCGCCGCCGTGCTCGGCAACCGGCCAGTCGGACAGACCGAAGCCGCGCAGGTCCGGCGCGAGCACCTGCCAGTCGCCGCCGAGCGCATCGACGACGAACTGGAACGACGCGCCGACATCCATCCAGCCGTGCAGCATGAACAGTATCGGCGCGTCGGGACGGCCCCAGCGCCGCACGTGCAGCCGGACGCCATGTGCGCTAACGAATTCAGAGCGGAAGGTATTCATCAACGGCGCACTCGCAAAAAAGAATGGTCGTTCGATTATAGGGTGGACGCCGCGAGAGGTGGTAACGGATCATTAGGGCGACGCCCGGTCGTCCGCAGCCCGTGTGGCTTGCAGCGCATCCTCGCGTGCGAGCGCGGCGAGTTCGGCGTCGTCGAAACCGGCGTCGCGGCGCGCTTCGAAATTGAACGGGCCGCGCAGTTTCGGCGCGTGATACTGGTCGGCCAGACGCAGATACGTGTGGTGCGGATCGAGGTCGTGCGCGTCGCACAGGTGACGAAACCAGCGGTTGCCGATCAGCACGTGGCCGATTTCATCGCGCAGGATCACGTCGAGAATCGCCGCCGACGCGTGATCGCCGGCCTGCTGCAGCCGCGCGCGGATCGGCGGCGACGCGTCGAGGCCGCGCGCTTCGAGCGTCCGCGGCACGAGCGCCATGCGCGCGAGCACGTCGCCGCGAGTGCGCTCGCACATGTCCCACAGGCCGCCGTGCGCCGGGAAATCGCCGTATGCGTGGCCGTATTCGGCGAGACGCGCAGCGAGCAGCGAGTAGTGATATGCCTCTTCGGCGGCGACCTTGAGCCAGTCGGCATAGAACTCGGCGGGCATGCCGGAGAAACGCCAGACGGCGTCGAGCGCCAGATTGATCGCGTTGAACTCGATGTGCGCAAGCGCGTGGAGCAGCACCGCGCGCCCCTGCGGCGACTGCATGCTGCGTCGGCCGAGCTGGCGCGGTTCGACCAGTTCCGGCCGTTCGGGGCGGCCCGGCAGGCCGGCGGGATCGGCGAGATCGAGGCCGGCGTCACAGAGCGCGCGGCCATCGAGTACCGCAGCGTACAGTTCGCGGGTCGCCGCGACCTTCGCGGCCGGTTCCCGCTCGCGCAACGCGGCGAGCGCGGCGCGGCGCGCGCACAGTGGCTCGTCGTGAGAATTCGATGCGGGGGAAGCGACGGAAACGAGCGAAGGGACGGACGTCATGACGAACGGATAGGCGATGGAAGCGGTGAAGCCGACGGCGCCCGGCCCGCACGCGAGCGGCCGAGCGGCTCAAGCACACAACCGTTTACAATACCCGATTCGACCATCCGGCGCGCTTTCGGGCACGACCGCCAAACTCGCACCGCGCCGGGGCGCACGCCGCCCAGCCCATGCGAGGCAATCGATCAGACACCCATCGTGCACGGGATCGGAGCAGCCCCAAGGCCTGGCTCCGACCGATAAGGAGACATTGTGACGATTTACAAGCTGGGCGAAGCCGCCCCGATCATTCATGAAAGCGTGTTCGTCGCGGATTCCGCGAACATCATCGGCAACGTGACGCTCGAGGAGAACGCGAGCGTGTGGTTCGGCGCAACGCTGCGCGGCGACAACGAGCCGATCAAGATCGGCGCCGGCAGCAACGTGCAGGAAAACGCGGTGCTGCACACCGACCCGGGCTATCCGCTGACGGTCGAGTCGAACGTGACGATCGGCCATCAGGCGATGCTGCATGGCTGCACGATCAAGGAAGGCGCGCTGATCGGAATTCAGGCGGTGGTCTTGAATGGCGCGGTGATCGGCCGCAACTGTCTGGTCGGAGCGGGCGCCATCGTCACCGAGGGCAAGGTGTTTCCCGACAATACGCTGATCCTCGGCGCGCCCGCGAAGGCGGTGCGCGAACTGACGGAAGCGGATATCGCCAACCTGCAGCGCGCCGCGGCAAGTTATGCCGGGCGTCGCGAGTATTTCAAGGCGCAGCTCGTACGCATCGGCTAGACGGCCGGCGCGCGGCGCGCAAAGGCGCGGCATCACGCCGCGTCATTCCAGCGAGGAAAAGTTGTGAGCGACCAGTTGCAAAAATTCATGTTCAGCGCGGCGCCGGTGCGCGGCGAGATCGTTTCCCTGCGCAATACCTGGCAGGACGTGCTGACGCGCCGCGATTATCCGGCGCCCGTGCGAACGATTCTGGGCGAAATGATGGCCGCGTGCGCGCTGCTGTCGGCGAACCTGAAGTTCGACGGCACGCTCGTCATGCAAATTTTCGGCGATGGCCCGATCAAGATGCTGGTCGTGCAGTGCAGCTCGAACCTGACGATGCGCGCCACCGCGAAGCTGTCCGGCGAAGCCGCCCATACGATCGACGACACGACCTCGCTGATCGATCTGGTGAACGCGAGCGGCCACGGCCGCTGCGTGATCACGCTCGACCCGACCGACAAGCAGCCCGGCCAGCAGCCGTATCAGAGTATCGTGCCGCTGTCGGGCGCGAACGGACCGCTGAAGTCGATCGCCGAAGTGCTCGAGCACTACATGCATCACTCCGAGCAGCTCGACACGCGCATGTGGCTCGCGGCGAACACCGAGCGCGCGGTCGGCATGCTGCTGCAGAAGCTGCCGGGCGACGGCGGCATCGTCCCGCATCCGGGCGCGCTCGACGCGGATACGTGGGAGCGCGTCTGCACGCTCGGCGGCACTCTGTCACAGGACGAGTTGCTGAAGGAAGAACCGGAGACGGTGTTCCGGCGCCTGTTCTGGCAGGAAAACGTCCAGCATTTCGAGCCTGTCACCGCCCGCTTCGAATGCACGTGCTCGCGCGAAAAAGTCGGCGCGATGCTGAAGATGCTCGGCCGCGATGAAGTCGACGGCGTGATCGAGGAACGCGGCCACGTCGAGATTCACTGTGAGTTTTGCAACCAGCGCTACGAGTTCGACCCGGTCGACGTCGCGCAACTTTTCGTCGCCGGCGGACTCTCACAAGGCGTGACGCCGGCGGCCGCGCAGCGGCACTAAAGTGCGCTTTCGCTGAAGCGGAGTGCGTGCCCGCGAACTGATCGCGCATTACGACGGAAGTCCTGACCGCGCCGCCCCATGCCTCGTCACGGCTCGGGCGGCGCGTTGCATTTGAGCGCGGCGTTGATACATTGGAAAGATGCGTCACCACGTGTTGGAAGACGCCTGCTCGAGCCTCGGACCTCGGACCGATGGAGATTCGACCATGAAGCATACGCTTTCGTTGATGCTGGCCGTCCTCACGGGCTGCGCGGCGCTGGCCGCCTGCTCGATCGATCCGCCGGGCCCCGCGCCGATTCTGAGCCGTCTGCCGCCCGATCAGGCGGAGGCCATCAGCCATACACAGACGCTGACACCGGAGGAACGCGCGCGCTATGACGCGATCGAGCAACAGGTCATGTTCGAACAGAATCAGGCGATCGCCACGGACGCCGCCGCGCAAGCCTGGTCCCGCTATTACTCACGCTCGCCGCCCGTGAGGTTTTCCTTGGGCTTCTCGAGCGGCGGCTGGGGACGTGGCTGGGGAACTGGGGTCGGCGTCGGGTTCGGGCCATATTGGGGTTGGTAGCAGCGAATACGTCAGCCCAAAAACAAAAAGCGCGGTTCAAAGTGAACCGCGCTTTTTTTCGCCATTCGTGGCGAAGCCGATGCGAGATATCGAACCTCAGTGCGCCGGCTTCTTCTCCTTCGCAGCCGCCGCCTTCCCGCCATGCTTGCGATCCGGTTTCGCGCGCGACTCCGGATTCGGCACCACGTGCAGCGGCGCGGCCGACACTTCGCCGCGCGTCGAAGTATCCGCCGACGGCGTGTTCGCCAACGGCAGCGGCTGGTTCGGCGACACGAACTGCACGAACACTTCGCCGTCCTTGACCATGCCCATTTCGTAGCGCGCCCGCTCTTCGACCGCCGCGGTGCCGTTCTGCAGATCCTGCACTTCGCCCTGGATGCGCTCGTTGCGCAGCTTGGCGTCGGCATTCTTCTGCAGTTGCTGCGCGAGCTGGCCTTGCAACTCATGCACGCGCAGCCAGCCGCCGTGCCCCCACCAGAGCGGGTACTGGATCAATGCCAGCAGAACGATCAGGACAGCAGTGACAAGCCGCATGAAGTAAGCACAATAAATACGCGCCGCCCTGCGCTATACGCAGGGCGGCGAAGTCAATCAGAAACGAAGGATAACCGGCTCATCGATCGGCGTGAACAATCTGGCGAAAACGCTTAGCGCAGATTGTAGAACGCCGACTTGCCAGGGTAGCTTGCGATATCGCCGAGATCTTCCTCGATACGCAGCAGCTGGTTGTACTTCGAGATGCGATCCGAACGCGACAGCGAACCGGTCTTGATCTGGCCGGCGTTCAGACCGACGGCGATGTCCGCGATCGTCGAGTCTTCGGTTTCGCCCGAGCGATGCGAAATCACGGCCGTGTAGCCCGCGCGCTTGGCCATTTCGATCGCCGCGAAGGTTTCCGTCAGCGTGCCGATCTGGTTGATCTTGATCAGGATCGAGTTCGCGATGCCCTTCTCGATGCCTTCCTTCAGGATGCGCGTGTTCGTGACGAACAGGTCGTCGCCGACCAGCTGGACCTTGTCGCCGAGCTTGTCGGTCAGCGTCTTCCAGCCGTCCCAGTCGCCTTCGTGCATGCCGTCTTCGATCGACACGATCGGGAACTTGTCCGCCAGGTTCGCGAGGTAATCCGCGAATTCCGTCGACGACAGCTGCAGGCCTTCGCCCGCGAGCTGGTACTTGCCGTCGTGGTAGAACTCGCTGGCCGCGCAGTCGAGGGCGAGCAGCACATCTTCACCGGCGCGATAGCCCGCTTTCTCGATGGCTTGCAAAATGGTGGACAGGCATTCCTCGTTGCTGCCGAAATTCGGCGCGAAGCCGCCTTCGTCGCCGACTGCCGTGCTCATGCCGCGATCCGACAGGATCTTCTTCAGCGCGTGGAACACTTCGGCGCCGCAGCGCAGCGCTTCGCGGAAGCTCGGCTGGCTGACCGGCACGATCATGAATTCCTGGATGTCCAGGCTGTTGTTCGCGTGCGCGCCGCCGTTGACGATGTTCATCATCGGCACCGGCAGTTGCATCGCGCCCGAACCGCCGAAATAGCGGTACAGCGGCAGGCCGGCTTCTTCAGCGGCGGCCTTCGCGACGGCCATCGACACGGCCAGCATCGCGTTCGCGCCTAGGCGCGACTTGTTGTCGGTGCCGTCGAGCTCGAGCAGCGTCTTGTCGAGGAATGCCTGCTCGGACGCGTCGAGACCCATGATCGCTTCGGAGATTTCCGTGTTGATGTGCTCGACGGCCTTCAGCACGCCCTTGCCGCCGTAGCGGCCGGCTTCGCCGTCGCGCAGTTCGATCGCTTCGCGCGAGCCGGTCGACGCGCCCGACGGCACGGCTGCGCGGCCCATCGTGCCCGACTCGAGCAGCACGTCGCATTCGACGGTGGGGTTGCCTCGCGAATCGAGAATCTCTCGACCGATGATGTCTACGATAGCACTCATGGTTTCCTCAAAGGATGACGTTGAATTCTTTACTCTGACACTGTATCGCGCTGTCGATCCGGGGTTGGTGCTTTAGCGCCTACTCCGGTCCCATGCAAAGCACCCGCCGGTCTCCCCGACAGACAACTCGCGCGCCGATACGTTCGACGACCATTATGCGAAAACGCCGCGGGTCGATTATCGAGAGCAATCGTGACACGCGGCGCACACCTGAATCAGTTGAAGTCGCTTTCGAGGAACGGGCCACGCTTGACGGCCTGGTCGAGCGTGACGAGCGTCTCGAGCAGCTCGGCCATGCGATTGAGCGGCACCGCGTTCGGCCCGTCCGACTTCGCCTGCGCCGGATTCGGGTGCGTTTCCATGAACAGGCCCGCGACGCCGACCGCCACCGCGGCGCGCGCGAGCACCGGCACGAATTCGCGCTGGCCGCCCGAGCTCGTGCCCTGACCGCCCGGCAACTGCACCGAGTGCGTCGCGTCGAACACGACCGGCGCGTTGGTCTCGCGCATGATCGCGAGCGAACGCATGTCCGACACGAGGTTGTTATAGCCGAACGACACGCCGCGCTCGCACGCCATGAAGCGGTCTTCCGACAGACCCGCTTCACGCGCGGCGTCGCGCGCCTTGTCGATCACGTTCTTCATGTCGTGCGGCGCGAGAAACTGGCCCTTCTTGATGTTGACCGGCTTGCCCGAGCGTGCGCACGCGTGGATGAAGTCCGTCTGACGGCACAAAAACGCGGGCGTTTGCAGCACGTCGACGACCGACGCCACCTGCTCGATCTCGTGCTCGGCGTGCACGTCGGTCAGCACCGGCAGACCGAGCTGGCGCTTCACTTCCGACAGGATACGCAGACCTTCGTCCATGCCCAGACCGCGGAACGATTTGCCGCTGCTGCGGTTGGCCTTGTCGTACGACGATTTGTAGATGAACGGAATGTTCAGCTTCGCGCAGATTTCCTTCAGGCGGCCGGCCGTGTCGATCGTCATCTGTTCGGATTCGACGACACAGGTACCGGCGATCAGGAAAAACGGCTTGTCGAGCCCGATTTCGAAATCGCCCAGTTTCATGCTTTCTCCTCGACCCTCGACTGCTGATGCGCGAGCGCCGCTTCGACGAACGACTTGAACAGCGGATGACCGTCACGCGGCGTGGACGTGAATTCCGGATGGAACTGCACGCCGACGAACCACGGGTGCATGCTGCGCGGCAGTTCCATCATTTCCGGCAGATCCTCGCTCGGGGTACGGGCGCTAATGATGAGGCCACCCCCTTCGAGCTGGGGCACGAAACGGTTATTCACCTCATAACGGTGACGATGACGCTCGTTCACGTCCGTGCCATAGATCTCTTCGGCGAGCGTGCCGGGTTTGATCGGGCAGCGCTGCGAGCCGAGACGCATCGTGCCGCCGAGGTCCGATTCTTCGGTGCGCTTCTCGACGCGGCCTTCGCGGTCGTACCACTCGGTGATCAGCGCGACCACGCGATTCTTCGTTTCCTGATCGAACTCGGTGCTGTTCGCGTCCTTCAGGCCGACCACGTCACGCGCGAATTCGATCACCGCGAGCTGCATGCCGAGGCAGATGCCGAGATACGGCACCTTCGCTTCGCGCGCGTAGCGGATCGCGGCGATCTTGCCTTCGGTGCCGCGACGGCCGAAGCCGCCCGGCACGAGCACCGCGTCGAGATGCTTGAGACTTTCGACGCCTTGCGTTTCGATCTCTTCGGAGTCGATGTACTCGATGTTCACGCGCGTCGACGTATGCATCGACGCATGACGCAGCGCTTCGATCAGCGACTTGTACGACTCGGTCAGATCGACATACTTGCCGACCATGCCGATCGTCACTTCGTGCTTCGGGTTCTGCAGCTTCTCGACGAGGTCGGACCACATGGAAAGGTCGGCGGCCTTCGGCGTGAGCTTCAACTCCTCGCAGATGATCGCGTCGAGACCCTGGTCGTGCAGCATCTGCGGAATCTTGTAGATGCTGTCTGCGTCCCACACGGAAATGACCGCGTCTTCGGGCACGTTCGAGAACAGCGAGATCTTCGCGCGCTCGTCGTCCGGAATGCGGCGGTCGGCGCGGCACAGCAGCACGTGCGGCGAGATGCCGATTTCGCGCAGCTTCTGCACGCTGTGCTGGGTAGGCTTGGTCTTGAGCTCGCCGGCCGTGGCGACCCAGGGCACCAGCGTCAGGTGCACGAAACACGCGCTGTTGCGGCCGAGGCGCAGGCTCATCTGACGCGCGGCTTCGAGGAACGGCAGCGATTCGATGTCACCCACCGTGCCGCCCACTTCGACGATCGCGACATCCGGCTCGCCGCACGTTGCAGAAGCTGCGCCGCGTTCGACGAATGCCTGGATTTCGTTGGTGATGTGCGGAATGACCTGCACGGTCTTGCCGAGATAATCGCCGCGGCGTTCCTTGCGGATCACCGATTCGTAAATCTGGCCCGTGGTGAAGTTGTTGGCCTTGCGCATCTTCGTGCTGATGAAGCGCTCGTAGTGGCCAAGGTCGAGGTCGGTTTCCGCTCCGTCTTCCGTCACGAACACTTCGCCGTGCTGAAACGGGCTCATCGTGCCGGGGTCGACGTTGATGTAGGGATCGAGCTTGAGGAGGGTGACTTTAAGACCGCGCGATTCGAGGATCGCGGCGAGGGAAGCGGCGGCAATACCCTTGCCGAGGGAAGATACTACGCCGCCGGTGACGAAAACATATTTGGTCATCGCTGGATGCTCGCGGGAAAAACGGATTATACCGTAAAGGATGGTCCCGACCCAGCAAAAAACGACCCGCCCGCCGCGCGCCGATGCCGCCTCGCGTGGTAGCCGGCGCAGCAGTTTGGGGCCCGCTTCGTGCGCGCAGCGCGTCAGGCGGTTCGCTCCAGCTCGCGCAACATGCGTTGCACCGCGCGCGCGGTTTCGATCGGCTTTTCCATCGGATACAGATGGCTGCCCTCGATCCACTCGACGTGCCCGCCGGTCGCGCGCCGCGTCGCGTCGAGACCGACCTGGCGGATTTCCTTCGAGTGCGTGCCGGCGATGAACCCGACCGGCACCGCCGCGCCGCGCGCGAGCCGCGCGCCGAGCGTATGCGGCAAAGTTCGGTAGATCTGGTATTCGGTGCGCCGATCGAACGCGAGCACGCGGGTGCCGTCGGGCGAACTCTGCGGAATGCCGAAGTCGATGTAGTCGGACAGCATGCGCTCGTCCCAGCGCGCGAACGCGGGTTTCGAATGGAAGTGCCGCCAGGCTTCGTCGCGGCTAGCCCATTGCGTGCGGCGCTTGCGCGTCGCGGCGGCCGGCGACAGCCGCTCGTCGAGCCCGGTCCATTGCGACACGCGCAGCATGCTGCTGCGCCAGCCGGCGATCACCGGCGAGTCGAGCATCACGACGCCCCTCACCCACTGCGGCTTTTTCAGCGCCGCCATCAGCGACAGATAACCGCCGAGCGAATGCCCGACGAGCCACACTGACTGCTCGTACTTGCGCGCGATATCGTCGAGCAGTTGGTCGACCAGATGGGGCCAGTCCTGCGTGACCGGAAAGCGCGAATCATGACCGATCCGCTCGATCGAGCGCACCTCGTAGTCGTCGGAGAGTTCGGCGAAGATGGTCCGGTAAGTCGAGGCCGGAAAGCCGTTCGCGTGCGAGAAATGGATGATGTTTTTCAACTGCGGCAATCTCCGTTGTGTTTTTTACGCGCGGGCGGGTTCTTCGTCTGTGCCGCTGCTTATACCGCTGCTTGCGCCCGTTGTCTGCGCCGTTGCGCTCATTGAGCGGCGACGCGCTCAGGGCTCCATCCAGTAGCGGCGCCGCGTGTCGCGATAGCGCTCGAGCGTGAGCGCGGCGCCCTCCTCACCGCGCGCGCCCGGATCGACGTCGACCCTGACGGCGCCATCCCGATCGCTGCGCGCGAGCTCGATATGACGCGCCACATAGCGCGCGAGCACGCCCGCGTTCGGATGATGAAAACGATTCTCGTAGCCTACCTGAAATAATGCGATGGACGGATCGATAGAGTCGAGGAACGGTTCGGTCGACGAGGTCTTGCTGCCATGATGCGGCACTATCAATACTTGCGCGCGTAACATCTCGCGATCGCGTGCGAGCAGCGCGCGTTCGGTCGGCGCTTCGATGTCGGCGGTCAGCAGAGCCGCGAAACGCGGCGCGTTCGCACCGACCAACGCCGCGTGGCCTGCATTGGTGGCGGGCAACGTGCTGACTCTCAACACGCAGCAATGTTCGTTCGCCTTGCCGGTGAGCGCCCCGGCGTCCGGCCACAATACGGCGAACTCGACACCGTCCCACTGCCAGCGCTGCCCCGCCACGCACGGCAGCGTCCGCGTGCCATGCTGCTTCGCCTTCGGCCACAGCGGATTGTCCGGCTTCAGTCCGGCCACCAGCTGACGCACCTCGATCGCGTCGAGTACTGCCGGCGCGCCGCCCGAATGATCCGAATCGTCGTGGCTGATCATCAGCGTATCGAGCATCGTCACACCTTGCGCCTGCAGGAACGGCACCACCACTCGCTCGCCAGCATGCGTCGATTCCGGGCCGGGGCCGGCATCGAACAGCAACGCGTGATGCGCGGTCTGCACGAGCACCGACGTGCCCTGCCCGACATCGAGCGCAGTCAGACGGAACGCGCCCGATGGCTCGGCGAGTGCGCCGTTTGCGCTGGGCATCAGCAGCGGCAGCCACGTCAGCGGCGCCGCCCAGCGCAACGGCCAGCCGCGCGGCGCGAGACACCACAGCACACCGACTGCCGCCGCGGCGAGCGCCCACGCATGCGGCTGCGGCAACCACCACAATGTCCAGCGCGGTCCCGACACCAGCTCCAGGCCGGCCACGAGACCATCGAGCAGCGTGTGCGCGGCGCGCCACGCGAACGCGTCGAGCGGCGCGGGCAATGCGACGCCCGCGAGCACCGCCGGCGTGACGAGCGCGCTCACCCACGGAATCGCGAACGCATTCGCGAGCGGACCGACGAGCGGAATCTGCGCGAACCAGTAGGCGGTCAGCGGCGCAAGCGCGACCGTCACCGCGAACTGCACGTGCGCGGCGCTGCGCAAGCGTTCGGCGAAGGCACGCAGATGCCGGATCAAGTCAGGACGCAGCGCCAGCCACCTACCATGCGCCGCGCCGCCCTCTTCGTCTTCATGCCGAAGGGACGCCTGTGGACCGCGCACGCGCGGCCGCCCCGCCATCGCGAACAGGATCGCGCCGACCGCGCAGAACGACAGCCAGAATCCGGCCGACACGACCGCCCACGGATCGACCAGCAGCACGAGCCCGAGCGCCCACGCGAGCACCGTTGAGCGCGCCAGTTGCCGGCCACCGACGAACGCCAGCGCGACGAGTGCGGTCATCCACAGCGCGCGTTGCGCCGGCACGTTGAAGCCCGCGAGCGCGGCATGCAGCGCGGCGAACAGCGCCCCCGCCGTCACGCCGACGAGCTGCGCGGGCAGGCGCAGCGGCCAGTTGCGGCCGAGCCAGCCCGAGCGTCGCCAGACTGCTGCCGCGAGCCAGCCGGTCAACCCCGCGACCAGGCCGATGTGCAAGCCCGAAATCGCCACCAGATGACTCGTGCCGGTGCCGCGCATCAATTGCCAGTCGGCGGGGCTCACCTGGTCCTGCGCGCCGACCGCGAGTGCGACGACGATGCCGCGATGCGGCGCATCGGCGAGCACCGTGTCGATACGCGCGCGCAATGCGGCGCGCCACCGGTCGACCAGCACGGCGAGCCCGCGCGCGCGACCGGCGAGGCGTCGCGCATGCTCCGGCACGCTCACGTAACCAGTCGCGCGGACGTTGCGCGCGAGCAGACTCGCCTCGGCATCGCGCACGCCAAAATTCGCGTTGCCGTGCGGGCGCTTCAGGCGCACGGTCAGACGCCAGCGCTCGCCCGGTTCGAGCCGCGGCGCCGGGGCGCCGCGCGCGATCCAGGCGAGTTGGATCATGCGCGGGAAGGCAGCCAGCCGCGCATCGTTCGTCTCGACGTCGAACAGGAAGCGCGCGCCTTTGTCATCGCGCGTCGGCAATCCGTTGATAGTGCCGACCACCTCGATATCGCGCCCCTCCCACTCATGCGGCAGACTCACGGCGAGCCGCGTATGAGCGCGCAGAGCCGCATATCCGAAACCGACGCAGATCGCCGCGCACCACACGGCGCCCCAACCGGCGACCCGCCGCATGCGGACATCACGCCATGTGCGGCTAGCGAACTGGTTCGAAAAGCGCCGCTCGTATTCGAGCCGGCACGCCGCACCCACCCTATCGCCACGCAAACCCCACACGGCAACGCAAGCCGCCGTTGAGCCGGCCAGTATCAACGCCCACCATCCGCCCGCACCCGGCAACACCGCCTGCTGCTGCAGCCAGATCACGCCCAACGCAAACCCGCACCAGACTGCCCGCATCCGCCCTCCGCGCCACTGGCGCCGGGCGTCGTCACGCGCCGGCGAGCAGGCAGCAGCGAGCCCGCCGGGCATGGGTGTCGCCCGGCGCGAACCCTTTCGATCAACGGAATCGATTATGCAGAGGAAAGCGCGAGTCGCGGCAGCGCGGCGAGCGCGTTAGCCGTTGTGCCAAGGGCTGCTGCGTCGGAAGTGACACCGCGCAGTTGCGCGAGACTCGCGCCGATCGCCGGAATCTGCTCTGGCGAATTGCGCTGCCTGTACATCCACGACGGCGCGATATCGGGCGCGTCGGTCTCCACGACCAGCGCGTCGAATGGCAGCTGTTCGGCGAGTCGGCGGATCTGCCGCGCGCGCTCGAACGTCAGGTTGCCGCCGAACCCAAGATGCAGGCCCTGATCGATATAAGCCCGAGCCTGCTGGAAACTGCCATTGAACGCGTGCGCGATGCCGCGATGGATCTGATGCCGGCGCAGTCCCGCGATCACCTGATCCTGCGATTTGCGCACGTGGCAGATGACCGGCAGATCGAACTCGCGCGCGAGTTGCAACTGCCCGTTGTAGAAAAATTGCTGGCGCGCATCGTCGAGACCGTCGACGAAAAAGTCGAGCCCAATCTCGCCAATGCCGACGAAGCGCGGATCGTCGAGACTCGCCTCGATCTCCAGGCGCAATAGGTCGAGGTCGGCGTCGACGGCGCCTGGCGTGTACATGGGATGAATGCCGAGCGCGTACGCGCCGCCGTCAACACGGTGCGCGAGCTCGCGCACCGCCGCGAAGTTCTGTCGCCCGATCGCCGGGATCACGATGCGCGACACGCCCGCATCGCGCGCGGACGCCGCGACCGCGTCACGATCGGCGTCGAACTCCGAAGCGTCGAGATGGCAGTGCGTATCGATCCACATGGGTTGTCTCGCTGGCAATGGAACCGAACCGAAGGTGGTCTGGCGGTTGTCGGCGGCGGTCGGTCATCCGCGGACCACCCGCAACGACCGTGCCGGGGTTTTGCTCAACCCGGGCTCAACCCGGGCTCAACCCGGGTTCAGACCGGCACCGGCGGTTCTTCGTGCAGCACGCCGTCGCGCAGCCGCATGATGCGATCGCAGCGCCCCGCCAATTCCGGGTCGTGCGTGACGATCACGAAGCTCGTCTCGAGCGTGCGCGACAGTTCGAGCATCAGGTTGAACACGGTGTCGGCGGTGCCGCCGTCGAGGTTGCCGGTCGGCTCATCGGCGAGCACGCAGGCGGGCTTCGTGACGAGCGCGCGCGCGATCGCGACACGCTGACGCTCGCCGCCCGACAGCTCGCCCGGCCGATGCTTCGCGCGATGCCCCATGCCGACGCGCTCCAGCACCGCCATCGCCTCACGGCGCGCGACTTCGGTCGTCTCGCGACGAATTCGCAGCGGCATCGCGACGTTATCGAGCGCGGAAAACTCCGGCAGCAAATGGTGAAACTGATAAACGAAACCGAGCGCGCGATTGCGCAGGTCGTTGCGCTCGCGCTCCGAGAGCTTCGTGAACGGCTTGCCGAGTACCGACACCTCGCCCGCGCTCGGATCGTCGAGACCGCCGAGCACGTGCAGCAGTGTGCTCTTGCCGGAGCCCGACGCGCCGACGATCGCGAGCTTCTCGCCGCGCCGCACGGCGAGCTCAGCATTGTTGAGCACCTGCACGTTCAGGCCACCCTGCACGAACGATTTGGAAATACCGGTGGCTTCGAGCACGTACGGATACGATGCCGGGTCCTGAGCGTTCATGGATGAATCGGTTGAGGGATGGACGAGGCGGTCATTCATAGCGCAGCGCCTCCGCCGGACGGACCTTCGCGCCGCGCCAGCTCGGATACAGCGTCGCGAGCGCGGACAGCACGAACGCGATGATGCCGATGCGAGCGACGTCGGCCGGAACCAGCTCGGACGGCAGCTCGCTGATGAAGTACACCGACGGCGGCAGGAACTGCACGCCGAGCAGATGCTCGATCATCGGCACCAGCCACGGAATGCTCCACGCGATCAGGCAGCCGAGCGCGACGCCGGTCGCCGTGCCGATGAAGCCGATCGTCACACCCTGCACGACGAAGATCTTCATGATCGAGCCGGGCTGCGCGCCGAGCGTGCGCAGGATCGCGATATCGGCCTGCTTGTTGGTCACCGTCATCACCAGCGACGACACCAGATTGAACGCGGCCACCGCAATGATCAGCGTCAGGATGATGAACATCATGCGCTTCTCGATCTGCACCGCCGAGAACCAGGTCTTGTTCTGCTGGGTCCAGTCGCGAATGTACAGATCGCCCGACAGCGTGCGCGCGAGCTGACGCGCGACTTCCGGCGCGCGCTGCATGTCGGTGAGCCTCAGCCGCACGCCGGTCGGCGCGGGCAGCCGGAACAGCGCCTGTGCGTCCTTGATGTTGATCAGCGCGAGCGTGCTGTCGTATTCGTAGTGGCCCGACTCGAAAATGCCGACCACCGTGAACTGCTTCAGGCGCGGCAGCATGCCGGCCGGCGTGATCGTGCCTTCGGGCGCGACGAGCGTGATCTTGTCGTTCAACTGCACGCCGAGGTTGGCCGCGAGATCGGCGCCGAGCACGATGCCGAAGTCGCCGGGCAGGAGGTCGGTCAGCTTGCCGCCCTTCATTTCCTTGCCGATATCGGACACTTCCGGTTCGAGCGTCGGCTCGATGCCGCGCAACGCGACGCCGCTCACCGCATCCTGGCGCGTGAGCAGCGCCTGGGCCTCGACGTAGGGCGCCGCGCCGATCACCTGCTGGTTCTGCCGCGCTTCCTTCGCGGTCAGCTGCCAGTCGGGCATCGACCCGGTCGGCGAAAAGATCTCGACGTGTGCGAGCACCGACAGCATGCGGTCGCGCACCTCTTTCTGAAAGCCGTTCATCACCGACAGCACCACGATCAGGGCCGCGACGCCAAGCGCGATGCCCGACATCGACACCAGCGCGATGAACGAGATGAAGCCGTTGCCGGTCGTGCGTTTGCCGGCGCGTGTGTAGCGCCAGCCAATCTGCCATTCGTAGGGAAATTTCAAGCGAATCCTTTTGTGCGTTCTTCGACTGTGTGTCGGGAGCGGCGGACAGCGAGCGTGCGCCGAGCGGCCCGAGCGTCGTGATCGTTGGGCTCGGGGCGGCGCGGATCGTTCCTCGCCCGCCCAGCCGCCGTGCGGCTCCGCCGGCGCATGGAGGCGTGGCTGCACGGCGCGCCGCCCCTGCCGCGCCCAGCGATCAAGCGCGAAGTTTGCCACACAATGCCGCCGGCTCGCGCAAAGCTCATGCCTCGGTTCGCGATCGACAAACCGACCGTGCTTCGTCGAAATACTCGCACCGTTTGCCCTACAATGCGCAGCATCATGCCTGCCGACCGCCTCCATCTTCTGCTGCCCTTCGCGCTGCCCGCCGCGGCCGACGCCTCCACAGCGCTTCACGACATCCAGAGCCCCGCCCTCGACAGGCTGATCGCCCGCGCGACGCTGATCGAACGCGTGATCGGCGAAGATTTTCAGCGCACGCTGCCGCACGAGCGCTGGGTCGCGCGACAATTCGGCGCGCTGCCCGATGGCACGGCGGGCGCCTCGGCCGCCGCCGACGAAGCCCCGCTCGCGCCCTACATGCTGCGCGCCGACGGCGGCGAACCCGGCAGCGCGACGTGGGCCTGCGTGCAGCCGGTGCACGTGCACATCGCGCACGACCACCTGGTGCTGATCGATCCCGCGTCGCTCGATCTGTCGGACGACGAAGCGGCCACGCTGCTCGCGCTTGCGCGTCCGCTGATCGAGGAACTCGGCGTTCGCATCGAAGCGCCGAAACCGACCCGCTGGTATCTGTCGAGCGACGCGTTCGGCACGCTCGCGGGCGCGTCGCCGTTGCGCGCGAGCGGCCGCAACATCGAGATCTGGCTGCCCCACGAAGCGCATTCCGGCGAACGCTCGCGCGCATGGATGAAGCTGCAGAACGAAGTGCAGATGGCATGGTTCGAGCATCCGGTCAACGAGGCGCGCGAGGCACGCGGGCTGCCGGCCGTCAACTCGATCTGGTTTTACGCGCAAGGCGCCGCGCGGCCGGTGCGCAGTCCGTTCGCGCAGGTGCTGTCCGACGCCGCCGCGACGCGAGGCCTCGCGCTCAGCGCGGGGATCACGCCAGGCGCGCCGCCGGCGTCGTATCGCGAACTGCCGGCGGCGCTGCGCCGTGCAAGCAACGGCAGCGGCGCGACACTCGTCGAACTCGATCCATTCTCCGCGCCCTACATCGAACAGGACTGGGCGCGCTGGAACCAGGCATTCGCCGCGCTGCAGACCGACTGGTTCGAGCCGGCGCTCGCGGCGCTGCAGGCGGGCGAACTCGCCGAACTCGACCTCACGCTGTGCGGCGACACCGGCTCGGTGACGCTGACCGTCACGCGCGGCGATCTGCGCAAATTCTGGCGGCGGCGCGTGCTGGCCTCGCTTTTCATCGAATGATCCACGGCCCTTCCGCATGACCCGAATCGTTACGCGCCCCTGCTCCCCCGTCGATGCCGAAGTACTGATCCGCTGCGGCATGCATCCGGTGCTCGCGCGCCTGTACGCATCGCGCGGCGTGTGCCTGCCCGAAGAGGTCGAGACCGGCCTCGCGCGGCTCGTGCCGCCCGTCGAACTGAAGGGCTGCGACGCGGCCGCCGCGCTGCTCGCGGACGCGCTCCAGCAACAGCGCCGCATGCTGGTCGTCGCCGACTACGACTGCGACGGCGCGACCGCCTGCGCGGTCGCGGTGCGCGGACTGCGCATGTTCGGCGCGCGCATCGACTATCTGGTGCCGAACCGCATGGAGCACGGCTACGGGCTCACGCCGGACATCGTCGAGCTGGCGGCGCGCGGCGCTACGGGCAAGCCCGATCTGCTGATCACCGTCGACAACGGCATCGCGAGCGTCGACGGCGTCGCCGCCGCCAACGCGCTCGGCATCGACGTGCTCGTCACCGACCACCACCTGCCCGGCGACGAACTGCCCGCCGCGCGCGCGATCGTCAATCCGAACCAGCCGGGCTGCACGTTCCCGAGCAAGTGTCTGGCCGGCGTCGGCGTGATGTTCTACGTGCTGCTCGCGCTGCGCGCCGAACTGCGCTGCCGCGGCGCGTTCGGCGATGCGCTGCCCGAACCGCGCCTCGACGGCCTGCTCGATCTGGTCGCGCTCGGCACCGTCGCCGATGTCGTCAAGCTCGACGGCAACAACCGCGTGCTGGTCGCGCAAGGTCTGCAGCGCATCCGCAAGGGTCGCATGCAGCCGGGCATCGCCGCCCTCTTTCGCGCCGCCGCGCGAGATGCGCGCAACGCGTCCGGCTTCGACCTCGGCTTCGCGCTGGGACCGCGCCTGAACGCGGCGGGACGGCTGTCGGACATGTCGCTCGGCATCGAATGCCTGACCACCGACGACGTCGGCCGCGCGTGGGAGCTCGCGCAGCAGCTCGACTCGATGAACCGCGAGCGCCGCGAAATCGAGGCCGGCATGCAGCAGCAGGCACTGGACGACCTGTCGACGGTCGATCCCGACGGCGCGACCACGATCACGCTGTTCAATCCGGGCTGGCATCAAGGCGTGATCGGCATCGTCGCCGGACGGCTGAAGGAGAAATTCCACCGCCCGTCGTTCACGTTCGCACCCGCCGACGATACCGGCGTGCTCGTCAAGGGCTCGGGCCGCTCGATCGCGGGCTTCCATCTGCGCGACGCGCTCGATCTGATCTCGAAGCGCGAACCGGACCTGATCGTCAAATTCGGCGGCCACGCGATGGCCGCGGGCCTGACGATCGCCGCCGCGAACGTGCCGCGCTTCACGGCCGCCTTCGAGGCGGTCGGCCGCGAATGGCTGTCCGCGGAGGCGCTCGCGCGCACCGTCGAAACCGACGGCGAGCTGGAAGACGCGTACTTCACGCCGCAATTCGTCGAGATGCTCGATGCGGCCGTATGGGGCCAGGGCTTTCCGGCGCCGGTGTTCTCGGGCGAATTCGAGGTCGCGTCGCAGGCGCTCGTGAAGGACAAGCACCTGAAGCTGCAACTGTTGCGCGGCCGCCAGCGCTTCAACGCGATCTGGTTCAATCACACCGATACGCTGCCCGCGCGCACCACCGTCGCCTACCGGCTCGCGAGCGACACATGGAACGGCGTGTCGCGCGTGCAATTGATCGTCGAGCACGCGGCGAGCTGAAATCTTCCGCAAAATCAAGTGCGAACACGCGCCGGATCGCCCGCGGGACTCCGGCGCGGCGTGCCGATCGGCTATAATTTCTCCTTTTTACGAAGCTATAAAAGATCGACATGGAAGCGGAACGTCTCAACGCGATCGAAGCCTCTCTGGCCGACCTGCGCAAGCGCGCGGACGACCTACGGGGGTATCTTTGACTACGACGACAAAGCACTGCGTCTAATCGAAGTCAACCGGGAACTCGAAGACCCGGACGTCTGGAACGATGCGAAGCACGCCCAGGCACTCGGTAAGGAAAAGAAGCTGCTCGACGACACGGTCGGCAAACTCACGTCGATCACCAACGACGTGAACGACGCGCAAGACCTGTTCGACATGGCGCGCGAAGAAGCCGACGACGAAACGTTGCTCGCCTGCGAAGCCGATGCCCAGGCCATCGAGGCGCGCGTCGCCGACATGGAATTCCGCCGGATGTTCGCGAACCCGGCCGACCCCAACAACGCCTTTCTCGACATCCAGGCCGGCGCCGGCGGCACCGAAGCGTGCGACTGGGCGTCGATGCTGCTGCGCCAATATCTGCGCTACTGCGAGCGCAAGGGCTTCAAGACCGAAGTGCTCGAGCAGACCGAAGGCGACGTCGCCGGCATCAAGAACGCGACGATCAAGATCGAAGGTGAATACGCGTACGGCTTCCTGCGTACCGAAACCGGCGTGCACCGCCTCGTTCGCAAGTCGCCGTTCGATTCATCGGGCGGCCGTCACACGTCGTTCTCGTCGGTGTTCGTGTACCCGGAAATCGACGACTCGATCGAAGTCGAGATCAACCCGGCCGATCTGCGCATCGACACGTACCGTGCTTCCGGCGCAGGCGGTCAGCACATCAACAAGACCGACTCTGCGGTGCGTATCACGCACATGCCGTCGGGCATCGTCGTGCAGTGCCAGAACGACCGCTCGCAGCACCGCAACCGCGCCGAAGCAATGGCGATGCTGAAATCGCGCCTGTACGAAGCGGAAATCCGCAAGCGTCAGGCCGAGCAGGACAAGCTCGAAGCCGGCAAGACCGATGTGGGTTGGGGCCATCAGATCCGCTCGTACGTGCTCGACAACAGCCGCATCAAGGATCTGCGCACCAACGTCGAAATCAGCAACACGAAGAGCGTGCTCGACGGCGATCTCGATCCGTTCATCAGCGCGAGCCTGAAACAGGGCGTCTAAGCGCGCACGGCGCGGCCACGTTCAGCGATCGGTGCCGCGCCTTCTTCGTTGCTGCTTTTGCGTTGCTTCTAGCTGTTTCTTTGCCGTTTTTTCAGTACCGCCTGAGGTTTCTACACTGACTGGCTTCCCGCTTTGCGGCGCACGCCGCGGCGGGCCACCGAATACCAAATCATCATGACTGAACCGACCCAGCCGAATGCGGCCCAGCGGAATGCCGCCCAGCCGAATGCCGCCCAGCCGACTGTCGTGCCCGAAGTGGACGACAACAAGATCATCGCCGAGCGCCGCGAAAAGCTGCGCGAGCTGCGTGAGCAAGGCGTCGCCTATCCGAACGATTTCCGTCCCACGCACCACGCCGAAGATCTGCAGTCGCAGTACGAGCACGCCGACAAGGAAGCGCTCGAAGCGAATCCGCTCGAAGTCGCGATCGCCGGCCGCATGATGCTCAAACGCGTGATGGGCAAGGCGAGCTTCGCGACCGTGCGCGATGGCTCGGGTCAGATCCAGTTCTTCATCACGCCGGCCGACGTCGGCCAGGAAACCTACGACGCGTTCAAGAAGTGGGACATGGGCGACATCGTCGCCGCGCGCGGCATACTGTTCCGCACCAACAAGGGCGAGCTGTCGGTGCGCTGCACGGAGCTGCGTCTGCTGTCGAAGTCGCTGCGTCCGCTGCCGGACAAGTTCCACGGTCTCGCCGACCAGGAAATGAAGTACCGCCAGCGCTATGTCGACCTGATCGTCACGCCGGAGACGCGCCGCACGTTCGTCGCGCGCACGAAGGCGATTTCGTCGATCCGCAAGTACATGGCCGATGCGAACTTCATGGAAGTCGAAACGCCGATGCTGCACCCGATTCCGGGCGGCGCGGCGGCCAAGCCGTTCTCGACGCACCACAACGCGCTCGACATGCAGATGTTCCTGCGCATCGCGCCGGAGCTGTATCTGAAGCGTCTGGTGGTGGGCGGCTTCGAGCGTGTGTTCGAAATCAATCGTAACTTCCGCAACGAGGGCGTGTCCGTGCGCCACAACCCGGAATTCACGATGATCGAGTTCTACGCGGCCTACACCGACTACAAGTGGCTGATGGACTTCACCGAGCAGCTGATCCGCCAGGCCGCGATCGATGCGCTCGGCACGGCCACCATCACCTATCAGGGCCGCGAGCTCGATCTGTCGAGGCCGTTCCATCGCCTCACGATCACGCAGGCGATCCAGAAATACGCGCCGCAATACACGAACGAACAGCTCGGCGACAGCACGTTCCTGCGCGCCGAACTGAAGAAGTTCGGTGTCGATGCGTCGCAGCCGCAGTTCCTGAACGCGGGCATCGGCTCGCTGCAGCTGGCGCTGTTCGAAGAGACCGCCGAGTCGCAACTGTGGGAGCCGACCTACATCATCGACTACCCGATCGAGGTGTCGCCGCTCGCGCGTGCGTCGGACAAGGTGGAAGGCATCACCGAGCGCTTCGAGCTGTTCATCACCGGCCGCGAAATCGCCAACGGCTTCTCCGAGCTGAACGATCCGGAAGATCAGGCCGCGCGGTTCAAGAAACAGGTCGATCAGAAGGACGCCGGCGACGAGGAAGCGATGTTCTACGACGCGGACTACATCCGCGCGCTCGAATACGGCATGCCGCCGGCGGGCGGCTGCGGTATCGGCATCGACCGCCTGGTGATGTTGCTGACCGATAGCCCGAGCATCCGCGACGTGATTCTGTTCCCGCATCTGCGTCGCGAAGATTGAGCGACGCTAAGCGCGAGTAGTCGTTGCGCTTCGCGTGCAATGTGATGGTTTTGAAGAGCGCCCGGTCGATGCCGGGCGTTTTTTATACGCGTTTTCGCTTGGCGGGACCGGTTTCTGCGAGCAGTCGTTTTGTAACCGGCGGTAAAAGCCGCGCCAGTGCGCGCAAATCGCCGTGGTCGCAACAGTCTTGAAAGCTTGCTGACACAAGGCGCGCCGCGCAGAGGCCACCAGCCCACGCCCGAGGCCGCCTTCGAGCCGGTTACAAATGGAAACGCTGCCGGGATCGAATTGCCCGACACTCAGTCTCATAGGCAGTCGGCTCTGTCAGAAGCGGAGGCCCCACATGGACACCCCTACTCATCAACCCACGCAGCCACGTCGTCTTCATCCGTTGATCGCGGTCGCCGCCGGCGCGGTGCTCGTTGCAAGTCTCGTCGCTACCGCCGCGATCACCGGCGTGTTCCCGAAGGCGTCGGGCAACGGCGCACAGAACGATCAGACACAGGCCGCGCAGGTCAGCACGCAAGTGCCGGGCGTCGTCGATTCGGCCGCACCGGTCAATCCATCCGCGCAACAGCAGCAGGTTCAGGCCCAGCAAGCTGCGCAGCCCGCCCCAGCCCCGGCCCCGGCGCAGCAACAGCAATACGCGCAGCAGCAACAGGCGCCGGCCGCACCTGAGGCGCAGTACGCGCAACAACCCGGGCCGCAAGCAGCGCCCCAGTACGCGCAGCAGCCGGCGCCACAAGCCGCTCATTGCTCGACTTGCGGCACGGTCGTCGCGATCTCTGCAGTTCGGCATGAAGGACATGGCACCGGTATTGGCGCGGTCGGCGGCGCGGTGGCCGGTGGCGTCGTCGGCAACCAGTTCGGGGCCGGCGGCGGGCGTACCGCGATGACGCTGCTCGGCGCGCTCGGCGGCGGGCTCGCCGGCAACTCGGTCGAAAAACATCTGCGCAGCACGACGTCGTATTCGGTGCGCGTGCACATGGAAGACGGCAAGACGCGCTACTTCACCTATCACGAGGCGCCGCCGTTCCACGACGGCGAGCGGGTGCGCGTGCAGAACGGCGGTCTCGTCGCCGACTGACATCGGCCGCGTCACTCACGCGCTCCACTCTCGTCGACGCAGCCATGAAAAAAGGCGATTCCATCGGAATCGCCTTTTCTTTGCAGGTTCGATGAATCAGTTCGAACGCGCGTTCAATAATCCGCGTCTTCGATCCACGCCGCCTGAATCGCTTCGAGGATCTTTTCGCTGGAGCGGTTCGGATCGTCGTCGAAGCCTTCGAGCTCCATCACCCAGCGATGCAGATCGGTGAAACGCACCTGCTGCGGATCGACATCCTGATGCTTGTCGGTCAGAGCCATCGCGATTTCTTGCGTATCGGTCCACTTCATGGCGGCGCCCTCCTGTTAGTGGTTTTCCTTCGCGTGATTGATCGAGTAACGCGGAATTTCGACGACCAGATCCTGCTCGTCCGGCATGATCGCCTGGCACGACAGGCGCGAAGCCGGTTCGAGCCCCCATGCCTTGTCCAACAGATCGTCCTCGTCTTCCTCGGACGGCGTCAAGGCGGCGAAACCCTCACGCACGATCACGTGACAGGTCGTGCATGCACACGACTTCTCGCACGCATGCTCGATTTCGATACCGTTATCGAGCAGGTTGTCGCAGATGCTCTTGCCGGGAACGGCGTCGATCAGCGCGCCTTCCGGGCACAGTTCGACGTGAGGCAGCACAACGATTTGAGGCATACAGTTTCCGTTTGGGTCTGAGGCACAGCGGCTGCCAGCAATGCCGCGTGCAGGCTCCGTACCATTTTACTGGCGCCGCGCGGACTTTTTAAGTCCAGCCGGCGCGCTCCGGTGATTCGTGCGACGTTCGCGGTTCGTTCGCCCGTTCAGATCTCGTCGAGCTTGCGGCCCGACAGCGCGCGGCGAATCCCCTTGTTCATGCGGCGCGCGGCAAATTCGTCGGTGCCTTCGGCGAGCGCCTTCGTCGCGGCTTCGATCGCGCCGACGTCCTCGCCGGGCGCGACCTTGCGCAGCGCGGCGAGGAGCGTGTTGAGTTCGGCGCGTTCACTGTCGTCGAGCAGCTCGGCGTCGGCGGCGAGCGCCGCGTCGGTCGCTTCGACGAGACGCTGCGCTTCGACCTGCGCCTCGCGCAGAGCGCGCGCCCGCATATCGATTTCAGCGGTCGAAAAGCTGTCTTCGAGCATGCGCGCGATGTCGTCGTCGGCGAGGCCATACGAAGGCTTCACGACGACCGACGCCTCCACGCCCGACGCGAGCTCGCGCGCGAACACGGACAGCAGGCCGTCGGCGTCGACCTGATAGGTCACGCGAATGCGCGCGGCGCCCGCGGCCATCGGCGGAATGCCGCGCAGCTCGAAGCGCGCGAGCGAACGGCAATCGCTGACGAGCTCGCGCTCGCCCTGGACGACGTGAATCGCCATCGCGGTCTGACCGTCCTTGAAGGTCGTGAAATCCTGCGCGCGCGCGACTGGAATCGTCGAGTTGCGCGGAATGATCTTCTCGGTGAGACCACCCATCGTCTCGACGCCGAGTGACAGCGGAATCACGTCGAGCAGCAGCCACTCGTCGCCTTCCCCGCCGCGGTTGCCGGCCAGCAGATCGGCCTGGATGGCCGCGCCGAGCGCGACGACCTGGTCCGGATCGAGATTGACGAGCGGCGCCTGGCCGAAGAACGCCTCGACCGCGCGGCGGATCACCGGCATGCGCGTCGCGCCGCCAACCAGCACGACACCCTTGATCTCCTTCGTGGTGACCTTCGCGTCGCGCAGCGCCTTCTTCGTCGGACCCAGCGTGCGTTGCACCAGCTCGGCCGTGATGGTCTCGAAAGTGGCTTCGTCGATCGTCAGATCGAGCGCGGTGCCGTTGGAAAGCGCGAGCTTGAGATCAGCCTGCGGCGCGCTCGACAACGCCTCCTTGGCCTCGCGCACGCTATCGAGCAGCAGGCGCACGTCGTGCGGCGCGAGCGTCTGCGGCGCGATGCCGGCCTGTTCGAGCACATGGCGGTACAGCGCATGGTCGAAGTCATCGCCGCCGAGCGCGGAATCGCCGCCCGCCGCCAGCACTTCGAACACGCCCTTGGTGAGCTTAAGAATGGACAAGTCGAAGGTGCCGCCGCCGAGGTCGTAGACCGCGTACAGACCTTCGGCGCCGTTGTCGAGACCGTAGGCGATCGCGGCCGCGGTCGGTTCGTTCAGCAGACGCAGCACGTTCAGCCCCGCGAGGCGAGCGGCGTCTTTCGTCGCCTGGCGCTGCGCTTCGTCGAAGTATGCGGGCACCGTGATCACCGCGCCGACCAGTTCGTCGCCGAGCGTGTCTTCGGCGCGCTGGCGCAGCGTCGCGAGAATTTCAGCCGATACTTCCACCGGGCTCTTCACGCCGTCCACAGTACGGATCTGCACCATGCCGGGTGCGTCGATGAAGTCGTACGGCGCGTTTTCGGCGCCCTCCACCTCGGCCTTGCCGCGGCCCATGAAGCGCTTGACCGACACGATCGTGTTGCGCGGGTCGCTGGCGGCCTCGGCCTTCGCCCGGCGGCCGATGCGACGGCCGCCCTGTTCCAGGTAGCGCACCACCGAGGGCAGCAGCACGTGCCCGTCTTCGTCGGGCAGCACATCGGGCAGGCCGCTGCGCACGGCGGCGACGAGGGAGTTGGTGGTACCGAGATCGATACCCACCGCCAGACGCCGCTGGTGAGGCGCCGGCGCCATGCCGGGTTCGGAGATTTGCAGTAAGGCCATCTGGATCTTCTCGGGGACGTTGTGCCCCGTCCTGAATGTTCGCGTTGCTGGGGGTGATGCCACGGCTCGCGGCCGCTCTGGTTTTTGTTTGTCGCTTGCTACATCGCTGCCTGCCGGTGCTGCTTCGGCGTGTTGCTGCTTGCCGGCGCCGCGCTTTTTGCGCGCGCCGCACGAAACCGGGCTAGCCTTCGAGCCGCTCGATCTGCGCGTCGATTTCCGACGCGACGCGTTCGATGAACATCATCTGCCGCACCGCCTCGGCCGCCGCCTGATTCGCACCGCTATCGAGCGATGCGCCGAGCTTGTCGAAGCGCTGACGTTCCTCGTCGCGCAACTCGATGAGCAGCGCGTCGAGCGCGTCGACGTTCTTCGCCGCGGCCGCGTCCTCGATGTTCTCGCGCCACTCCATCTGCTGCATCAGGAACGCGGGCTCCATCGCCGTGTTGTTCTCCGCGCCGACGTTGATGCCGCGCAGCGACAGCAGATAGGTCGCGCGCTTGAGCGGATCGCGCAGCGTCTGATACGCCTCGTTCGCGCGCGTCGCCCATTGCATCGCGATACGCTTTTGCGCATCGCCGGCCGCCGCGAAGCGGTCCGGATGCACTTGCGCCTGCACGGTGCGGTACGCGTGATCGAGCGTGCTCGCGTCGAGCGCGAATTGCGCCGGCAGACCAAACAGATCGAAGTGGCTGTCGTTCAGCGATGCCATCGGATGAAAGTCCGTTGATGAAAACCTGGTGTGGAAACGTTGGGCCGTGTCAGGCGTGAGCGCTTCACGCGCGCACGGATCAAACTAAAAAGGCGGCCCGCGCCGCCTTTGATCCGCCGCACGCGGAAAGTAACGAATCTAGACTCGGAACGACTCGCCGCAGCCGCATTCGTCTTTCACGTTCGGGTTGTTGAACTTGAAGCCTTCGTTCAGCCCTTCGCGCGCGAAGTCGAGCTCCGTGCCGTCGATATACGCGAGACTCTTCGGGTCGACCACGACCTTCACGCCGCCTGTCTCGAAGACCTGATCTTCCGGCGCGAGTTCGTCCACGTACTCGAGCTTGTAGGCGAGGCCCGAGCAACCGGTGGTGCGCACGCCGACGCGCAACCCGATGCCTTTACCACGGCGGGTCAGATACTTCTGGACGTGCTGTGCTGCCTTTTCGGTCAACGTAATTGCCATAACGTTTCTCAGTTGCCGGTGTGCTTGGCGCGCTTGTTCGCGCCGCGCTCACCGGTTGCTTCGTTCTTACCTTGTTGCTGCTCAGGCGGCCTTGCCGTCTTCGGCGACCGCCGCTTCGCCGTGACGCTGCTTATAGTCGGCGACTGCTGCCTTGATCGCATCTTCCGCGAGGATCGAGCAGTGGATCTTCACCGGCGGCAGTGCCAGTTCTTCGGCGATCTGCGTGTTCTTGATCGACATGGCCTGGTCTAGCGTCTTGCCCTTCACCCACTCGGTGACGAGCGAGCTCGACGCGATGGCCGAGCCGCAGCCGTAGGTCTTGAACTTCGCGTCTTCGATGATGCCGTCCGCGCCGACGCGGATCTGCAGTTTCATCACGTCGCCGCAGGCCGGCGCACCGACCATGCCGGTACCGACCGTGTCGTCGTCCTTGGCGAAGGAACCGACGTTGCGCGGGTTTTCGTAGTGGTCGAGGACCTTGTCGCTATAAGCCATGATTACACTCCTTGATTCGTTTCAACCTGCAATCCGATGAACGTTCGATGTCGGTTTCGTTCAGCGGGCGCGTCAGTGCGCGGCCCACTGGATGGTCGACAGATCGATGCCGTCCTTGTGCATTTCCCACAGCGGCGACAAATCGCGCAGCTTGGAAATCTTCGTCTTCAGCAGGTTGATCACGTAGTCGATTTCCTGCTCGGTCGTGAAGCGTCCCACCGTGAAGCGGATCGAGCTGTGCGCCAGTTCGTCGTTGCGGCCGAGCGCGCGCAGCACGTACGACGGCTCCAGCGACGCCGACGTGCACGCCGAACCCGACGACACCGCGACGTCCTTCACCGCCATGATCAGCGATTCGCCTTCGACGAAATTGAAGCTGATGTTCAGGTTGTGCGGCACACGCTTTTCCATGTCGCCGTTCACATACACTTCCTCGATTTCCGACAAGCCTTTGAGCAAACGGTCACGCAGCATGCGGATGCGCTCGTTTTCGGTCGCCATCTCTTCACGCGCGATACGGAACGCTTCGCCCATGCCGACGATCTGGTGCGTCGCGAGCGTGCCCGAACGCATACCGCGCTCGTGGCCGCCGCCGTGCATCTGCGCCTCGATCCGGATGCGCGGCTTGCGACGCACGTACAGCGCGCCGATGCCCTTCGGGCCGTAGGTCTTGTGCGCCGAGAACGACATCAGGTCGACCTTCAGCTTCTGCAGATCGATCTGGATCTTGCCGGTGGCCTGCGCCGCGTCGACGTGGAAAATGATGCCTTTTTCACGCGTGATCTCGCCGATCGCCTCGATGTCCTGGATCACGCCGATCTCGTTGTTGACCGACATCACCGACACCAGAATCGTGTCCGGGCGCAGCGCCGCCTTGAATGCGTCGAGGTCGATCAGACCGTCGTCCTTGACATCCAGATAGGTGACTTCGAAGCCTTCGCGCTCGAGTTCGCGGGTGGTGTCCAGCACGGCCTTGTGCTCGGTCTTCACCGTGACGATGTGCTTGCCCTTGCTCTTGTAGAAGTGCGCGGCACCTTTCAGAGCGAGGTTGTCCGACTCCGTCGCACCCGAGGTCCAGATGATTTCGCGCGGATCGGCGTTCACGAGCGCTGCGACCTGCTCGCGCGCTTCCTCGACCGCGCGTTCGGCGTTCCAGCCATAAGCGTGGCTACGCGACGCGGGGTTACCGAACTGTTCACGCAGATACGGGATCATCTTGTCCACCACACGCGGATCGATCGGCG
Organism: Paraburkholderia sp. BR13439; assembly: GCF_040948805.1. Lineage (NCBI taxonomy): Bacteria > Pseudomonadati > Pseudomonadota > Betaproteobacteria > Burkholderiales > Burkholderiaceae > Paraburkholderia > Paraburkholderia sp. BR13439. Next base: position 104,608 of record NZ_JBFPKN010000013.1, read on the forward strand.
TCGTGGCGCTGTAGTCCATGTAGATGGGCAGATGGAGAGAGTCGTTGTTCATCAATTGCTCCGGGGACGTCATGTGCTCTGGCTTCTGGATTCGATATGGGGCTGCGGCGGAAGATTTCTATCGCGTGCCGCGCTTCACGAACCGGCCATGTTGAAAACGGAATTGGGACCCTTGGGCGCCACGCGGACGGGTTCGACCGCCGGCGCGTCGCTGCGCCTGTCGCGCAGCACCGCCGGCGCGCCTTCGCGCGAGCGCTGCTGGTCGACCAGATCCTTTAGCGAAACCGAATCGAGGTATTCGACCATTTTCTGGTTCAGCGTCGACCACAGCTCATGCGTCATGCAGTGGCCATCGTGCTGCTTGGTGCCTTCGCACGTGCCCTTGCCGCCGCACTGGGTGGCGTCGAGCGGCTCGTCGACCGCGATGATGATGTCGGCCACCGTCACCTCCTCGGCACGGCGCGCGAGATTGTAGCCACCGCCCGGTCCGCGCACGGACTCGACGATTTCATGACGGCGCAGCTTGCCAAACAGCTGCTCGAGATACGACAGGGAGATGTGTTGGCGCTGGCTGATACCCGCAAGCGTCACCGGGCCCTGCTCCTGGCGCAACGCCAGGTCGATCATCGCCGTGACGGCGAAACGGCCTTTCGTGGTGAGTCTCATATGATGTGGGAACCGCAATTCTCGACAAGTTTTGTCAAGTATAAATACATGACCGATTTAGTCAAGTATGGGCGGCAAATTTTGTGTCATCTGCTTAATTGATCACCATACTTCGACGCCAGATTCACATGCGCGGCACACGCGGCATGAGGCTGCGGTTGTCACCCGAGGCATTCGCCCGCGCTCTTCGCCCGATACCTACGCGAGCAACTGCGGGCGCAGCGCGGCGATCAGCCCGCGGCAGGCTGCTTCGCACTGATCGAGCACCAACTCGAAGCCTTCCGCGCCGCCGAAATACGGGTCGACGATCTCGCGCGCCGCTCCAGCGGCCATCCGACTCCGGCACGAACTCCATCAGCAGACGGATCTTGTCACGCTGAGAAGGCGGGCACAGTTGCCGCAACGTGGCGACGTTGCGGTCGTCCATTGCAATCAGCAGATCGAAGCGCTCGAAGTCCGCGACCGTGATCTGGCGGCCGCGCAGCGCGTCGAGGGCATAGCCGCGCTGGCGCGCCGCGTGTTGCGCGCGTTCGTCGGGCGGCGCGCCGATGTGCCAATCGCCGGTGCCGGCCGAATCGATCAGAATGCGATCCGCGAGCTTCGCCTCGTCGACCAGATGACGCATCACGCCCTCCGCCGTCGGTGAACGGCAGATATTCCCGAGGCAAACAAAACAGATGGACACAGTTTTCATCAGGGATTCTTCGGCGCTCCAGGCGCCGCGCGTGAGGTCATCAGACAGTCAGCGGACTGCGCCGCGATTATACAAACCTCGACGGATTCGCGCCGGTTGTGGTACAGCCGCGCAAGCGCAGCGGGCTTCGTCCCGTCGCGGTCCGCCGCGACTGCCTACGACGCCTCGGCCAGCGGGGTCGCCGCGGCGGCAGGCATCGGTTTAGCCGGCAATGCCGACGCTGTGTCGATCATGCCGTATGACACCGCGCGTGCGAGTTCCGCGGTCAGATGGTTGGCATCGAGCGGCATCTGCGGAGCGCGCGAAGAGGTTTGGCCGCTGACGTGCAGGTAGGCGAGCACCGCGAGCGACACAACGATGGCGAGAGGCCAGTACACCGATATTGTCTTTTTCATGATGTGTTTTCCAATTAGGGGCGCATGAGCTTTTGGCGCACTATGCCCAGTCCAAATGCTATAGGAATTCACAATCAGGAAAAACCCGCGCACACGGGATACATCGTTGCTCGAAATGGAACAGTCAATTGACAGGTCTTCCACGAGCGCTTGCGCAATCGCTGGCACGAAAAAGAAGACCTTACAAACTCATACAAAGCCGCCGCGACGGAAAGCGATAATGATGGTCTTATTCTTACATCGACATTTCTTTGCACTTGCAACTGGTCCCACAAAATGAAACGCATTGCACCTCTCGCTGGCCTCGTGGCCGCCGCGCTGCTCGGCGGCTGCGCGGTCTATCCCGACGGCACGCCGATGTATGGCAACGGCTACGGCGCCTATAGCGGCTATGACGATTACGCGCCGGGCGTAGCGGTCGTGCCGCAATCCAATGTGTACCTCGGCTACAGCGATTACGGTCCGGGACGCTACTACGGGCCGCCGCCGGGCCGTGGCTTCCGCGGTCATCCGGGCGACAACGACCACGACAATCACGGCAACGATCGTGGCAACAATGGTGGCGGTCCTGGACAGCCGCACGGCGGGCCACCGCCGCAGGGCGCAGCGGGCGGTCCGCACGGCCCGAGCGGGGCGAATGGCGGCCCGCGCCCCGGCGCAGGGGGCCCGCCGCCGGCGCAGCCGCAGCCGCAGCCGCAAGCAGGCAACGGCGGACGGGGCAACGACTGGGTGAGAAATGCGCCTGCCCGTCGCCCGGGGCAACCGACGGAACATTGAGGACCGTCCGACGTCGAGTTAGTCCCGCCCGCGCCCACGATGACAGCTGCGTGAGCGCGCAGCCGTCAAACCACTCCCAGTGCCGCCGGCTCAGCCAATATGACTGCGCTGCGCGGCATACAACTCCCGGAACGTACGACCCACCGGCGCCGGGATGTCGCGCGTATCGGTCCAGCCCGCGCCGCCGAGCGGCAGCTTTGCAATCGACCGATTGCGCCCACCCATGCGTTCCAGCACGCGCACGGCGAGTTTCGTAAAGAGCGCATAGGCATCGGGATGCAGCGCGAGCCAACCCCACACCGCCAACCCGGCGCGCTCCTTCCACGGCCGCAGGTGTCGCTCCATCTGCTTTTCGCGCAGCTTGCGCAACAGATCGGACAATGGGATACCGACCGGGCACACGCTATTGCATTCGCCGCACAACGTTGCTGCTTGCGGCAAATCGAGCGCCTTGTCGATGCCGACATAGCTCGGCGTCAGCACCGAGCCCATCGGCCCCGGATACACCCACCCGTACGCATGTCCGCCGACCTTCTGATACACCGGGCAATGATTCATGCACGCGCCGCAGCGGATGCAGCGAAGCATCTCCTGAAAGTCTCCGCCGATCAGCCCAGTTCGGCCACCGTCGACGAGCACCACGTACATATGCTCTGGCCCGTCCTGATCGCCCGCGCCACGCGGCCCGGTCAGCACCGAAAAATAGTTCGAGGTCGCCTGCCCGGTTGCCGAACGCGGCAGCAGGCGCATCGCTGTCGCGAGATCCTCGAGCGTCGGCAACACCTTCTCGATGCCGGTGACAGCGACGTGCACGCGCGGCATAACAGTGCACATGCCCTCGTTGCCTTCGTTGGTCACGACCACCACCGAGCCCGTTTCCGCGATGATGAAATTGCCGCCCGTCACGCCCATGTCCGCGCTCAGAAAATGCGGCCGCAGCATCTCGCGCGCCTCGCGCGTCATGTCGGGAATCTCGGTGAGCCGCGGCCGGCCGTGGGTCTTCGCGAACAGATCGGCGATCTCGTCTTTATCCTTGTGAACGACCGGCGCGATGATGTGGCTCGGCGGCTCGTTGTCGTTGATCTGCAGGATGTATTCGCCGAGATCGGTTTCGATCGACTGGACGCCCATCTGCCCGAGCACTTCGTTCAGGCGCATTTCCTCGGTGACCATCGACTTGGTCTTGATCACCTTCTTTACGTCGTGCTTGCGCGCGATGTCGCCGACGAGCCGCGCAGCGTCCTGCGTGGTCTCCGCGAATAGCATCGTCACGCCGCGCCGGGTCGCCTCGCGTTCGAAGGTTTCGAGCCACACGTCGAGATTCTCGAGCGCGCGATTGCGACGCTCCTTGAGCGCCGCGCGGGTCGTGGGAAAGTCGATCGCGGTGATCGCGCGGGCGCGCGCCGACACGAACTTCGTAGACAGTTTGGTCAGGTTCTGCTGCAGGCGCTGGTCGGCGAGTTTCTGACCGGCGCGAGCCTTGAACTGCATCGATTGGACTTGCATGGCGGCCCTGAGGAGATCGGATTGAAAACGCGCGGCGTATCCGCGCGCGACGCAATGCGTGAAAGACGCGAGAGACGCGACGCGAACAATCGCCGTGTTCGCCGCGCGGGGCTTACACGTCGCCGGCCAGCACCTGCGCAATATGCAGCACGCGCGTCGTGGAGTCGCCCTGGCGGCGCAGCCGCCCTTCGATATTCAACATGCAGCCGAGGTCGCCGAGCACGACCGTACCGGCACCGCTCGCGGCGATGTTGGCGCACTTTTCGTCGACGATCGCGGTCGAGATATCGCCGTACTTGACCGCGAACGTGCCGCCGAAGCCGCAGCAATGCTCGCAACCGTTCATTTCGGTGACCGCGACGCCGACCTGCGCGAGCAGTTCGCGCGGCTGCGCCTTCACGCCCAGTTCCCGCAGGCCCGAGCATGAGTCGTGATAAGTCACCTGCCCTGCGAACTCGCCCGGTTGCAGCTGCACCTTCGCGACGTTGACGAGGAAGTCCGTCAGTTCGAACACCTTGCCGCGCAGGCGGCCGAAACGGTTCATCAGTTCGGGATCGTCGCGGAACAGGTCGCCGTAGTGCGCGCGGATCATGCCGCCGCACGAACCCGACGGCACCACCACGTAGTCGAACTGTTCGAACTCGCGCAGCGTTTTCTCAGCGAGTTCGCGCGCGAGCCGGCGGTCTCCGGAGTTGTACGCGGGTTGCCCGCAACAGGTTTGCGCAGGCGGCACGATGACCTCGAAACCGGCGCCTTCGATCAGCTTGATGACCGAAAAACCGATCTCGGGACGCATCAGGTCGATCAGGCACGTGACGAACAATCCGACTCGCATGAGCCCTCCTTTCGGGGAAACGTCCCTGATTATCCGCTGTTTGCCGGGGCAATACCAACGGCCGGAAGGCATAGGAAGCAGCACCGTCGGATTGGAAGCGCGCCTCGAAGCGCGTTCGCTTTTTTCACAATACGAGATACAATCAGTTTTCGCTGTTTGACGCATCCACCGATTCTCATATGAGCGATACGAACCCGGATCCCAAAACCTCGATCCAGGTGATCGAACGCATGATGCGCCTGCTCGACGCACTGGCGGCACATAGCGACCCGGTCAGCCTGAAAGAACTGGCCCTCCGCACGGAGCTGCACCCCTCCACCGCGCACCGGATCCTGAACGATATGGTGATGTGCCGGCTGGTCGACCGTTCGGACCCCGGCACCTACCGTCTCGGCATGCGCCTGCTCGAACTCGGCAATCTCGTCAAGGCGCGCCTGTCCGTGCGCGACGCGGCGCTCACGCCGATGCGCGAGCTGCACCGTCAGACCGGGCAGACCGTGAACCTGTCGGTGCGTCAGGGCGACGAAATCGTCTATATCGAACGCGCGTATTCGGAGCGCTCGGGCATGCAGGTGGTGCGGGCGATCGGCGGGCGCGCGCCGCTCCATCTGACTTCGGTCGGCAAGCTGTTCCTCGCCGCCGACGAAGCCACCCGCGTGCGTGCCTACGCAACCCGCACCGGTCTTTCGGGCCACACGCAAAACAGCATCACCGATCTCGCGAAACTCGAGCGCGAGCTGTCGCATGTGCGCCAGCAGGCCTGCGCGCGCGACAACGAGGAACTGGAGTTGGGCGTGCGCTGCATCGCCGCCGGCATCTACGACGATACGGGCAAGCTGGTCGCGGGGCTGTCGCTGTCGGCGCCGGCCGATCGCTTGCAGGATTCGTGGTTGGGCCAGTTGAGCCAGACCGCGTTGATGATTTCGGAGTCGCTAGGCTACCGGCCGCAGGCGCAGCAGGATCATTCGCACGGCTCGCACAGTTCGCACAGTTCGCACGGCCAGCATTCGTAGGCCGCACGCACAGGGGCCGCCTGACCGCCGTTGCACCGTTGCGCTCGCCGTCTTCGACGCCAACGAAAAAAGCCTCGCATCCGCGAGGCTTTTTCTTGGCACGACAACTGCCGCCGGCCGGAATACGATCAGCTGACTAATCGTTCCGGCTTCAGGTACCGGGACCGCCGGCATCGGCGCTCGTGATACGTGTCTGGTCGCCGCCGTTGTCGAGCCATGTACGCAGACGCGTCGCGTCCGCGAAACGCGAGTACTTGCCCGACGAATCGAGCAGCACCAGGATCATCGGCCGGCCGTGGATGGTCGCCTGCATCACGAGACACTCACCCGCTTCGTTGATGAAGCCGGTCTTCTGCAGACCGATGTCCCACGTCGGGTTGCGCACCAGCGCGTTCGTGCTGTTATACGCGAGCGTGCGCTTGCCGGTGTACACCTCGTAGCTGTGATCGGTCGAGAACTTGCGGATCAGCGGGTACTGATACGCCGCGTTGACCATCTTCACCAGATCGCGCGCGCTCGACACGTTCATGCTCGTCAAACCGGTCGGGTTCTCGAAGTGCGTGTCGTTCATGCCGAGTTGCCTGGCCTTCGCGTTCATGGCCGCAAGGAACGCCGGGCGGCCGCCCGGGTAGTAGCGCGACAACGCCGCCGCCGCGCGGTTTTCCGACGCCATCAGCGCGATGTGCAGCATGTCTTCGCGCGACAGCACCGAGCCCACCGCCAAACGCGAACCGGTGTTCTTCTCGTAGTCGCGGTCTTCGTCGGTGACTTCGATCTGGTCGGTCATCGGCTCTTTCGAATCGAGCACCACCATCGCGGTCATCAGCTTGCTGATCGATGCGATCGGTACCACAGCACGCGAGTTCTTGTCGAACAGCGTCTCACCGCTGTTCTGGTCGATTACGTAGGCGACGCTCGAGCGCAGCATCAGCGCGTCCGGCGTCTCGTGCAAACCAAACGCCTGGCCGACGCTCGGCTGGCGCGGCTCGTACGCAACGCGTCGCATCACCGAATGGTGCCGGCCGTTCGCCGCGAACGTCAGGCGCTTGCGTTTGACGCCGGCGCGCGGCGCATCTTCGTCTGCGGCAGCGGCTTTCACGGCCTCGCCGTTGCCGGCTTTCGCTGCCTCAGTTTTGCCGGCTTTCGCCGCACGGCTCGACACTTTTTCGGTGGCGGCCGCTTGCGCCGGCTTTTTGGCGGTTTTTGCGTGTGTGGAAGTTTTTGCGGATGCAGCAGACGTAGCTGCAAAAGTGCTGACAGGCGTAGCGAATGCCGCTGCGACGGCCAGCGAGACGGCCACCGACAGAGCGGTGCTGCGCGCCGCGCCGTGGAGCGCCTTTAGCGACGAAAACATGTCGGTTTTCATGGGTGTTCGATAGGGAGCGGCGAGAGGTTTCCGCAAGTGTAGTAAAGCAACGAAAAATTAGCAATTTGAAGCACTTATATGCGGTCCTTAAACCGGCTTGTCAGCTCCGATCGCGAAAACACGAATAAGTGCCGCGCCTCGATCGAAAAAAACGATCGTCGCCAGCAAGCCTCGCCATTGCTGCCGCCCAGCCCAACCGAGCAGATCCTTGCAGGATAACGGCAATTTTGAGACAACCTTGATCCGGGGAAATACCGTCAGAGCGCCGGCGGAAACTACTGCGCCGCGCCATGAGGGCGTTGCGAGCGTGCGGCAGACTTTTAAGTGTCTGACGAAAGTCGCTAACGCGCATTCGACTGCCTTCGTTCTTTAACGTTCCTTGTCCTCGGGTGGTTTACATCGAATTGATGATGATCGGTTTTTCAGGGGCGAATCGCTGCGATGCAACCCCTCTCAGCCCCGCATAAAGGCTTTGACGGCGAAAAATAATTTCCCGACCGCCTCTTGCGGAGGTCGTTTATCTCGCACCAGCTAGGTGCGGCGACTCAATCGTTCCGCGTCATATTAATGACATGCCTACTGCATAACCTCTTGTTTTATCGGCGTTTTCTTAATATTGTGCAACGCACAAAAAACGCTTGACATTCCTTGTGACCATCCTAAAATGGGAACCATTGCTGCGATGCACAATACATCGCGGTCCAGGCGGACGATCAATCGGCGTCTTGCCACCCACCCAATGCGGTCCGCACAGACCGGCCGCGATCCAGGAGCGTAAACCATGACTCTGCTGACCCCTGAGCAATTCGCCGCAGCCCAGAAAGCCAACTTCGAAACCCTGTTCGGCCTGACGACCAAAGCATTTGAAGGCGTCGAAAAGCTGGTTGAGCTGAACCTGCAAGTTGTGAAGTCGACGCTCGCCGAAAGCCAGGAAAATGCCCAACGCGCGCTGTCCGTGAAGGACGCGCAGGAACTGCTGGCACTGCAAGCAAGCCTCGCGCAGCCGGTGGCTGAAAAGGCGCTGTCGTATGGCCGCCACGTGTACGAAATCGTTTCGGCAACGCAAGGTGAATTCACCCGCGTCGCGGAAGCGCAATTCGAAGAGCAAAACCGCAAGGTTCAGGCGCTCGTCGAAAACGTCGCCAAGAACGCACCGGCTGGTTCGGAAACCGCTGTCGCCGTGATGAAGTCGGCTATCACCGCCGCCAACACCACGTACGAAACGGTCCACAAGGCAACCCGTCAGGCTGTCGAAATCGCCGAAAGCAACTTCAATGCAGCTGCAACGGCCGCTTCGAAGGCAGCTTCGCAAGCCGCTGCGCAAGCATCGCGCGCTGCCGCCAAGAAGGCAGTCTAAGCTTCACGCATCAACACGCCAGGCGTTAAACACCTGGCGTCGTCGTCTTTCACGCCGGCTCAGCCTGCGCGCTGCGCCGGCGTTATCGCAAGCAACAGCGTCGTGCCGTTGCCGCTTATACGGTTTGATGGGCCGAACGCTCCGATACGTTGCAATGGACGTATCGTTTGCCCGGCCGCCAAGCCGGGATTTTTTTGCCCGCCTACCGGCCGCCAGGAAAACAGAAACGGCGCGCTCCGACATGGAGCGCGCCGTTTTTCTTTGCGCCACAGCCTGACGCACTTCGCCGGGCCCGCATGTCGCCATGCATTCCCGGCGCACCGCTTTACTTCTTCTTGACGGGCGGGAGATCGGTACAGACGCCTTCATACAACTCGGCCGCCATGCCGATCGATTCGCCGAGCGTCGGATGCGGATGGATCGTCTTGCCGATATCCGTTGCGTCCGCGCCCATCTCGATCGCGAGACAGACCTCGCTGATCAGGTCGCCCGCGTTCAGACCGACGATACCGCCACCGATCACGCGATGCGTCTCCTCATCGAACAGCAGCTTCGTGAAGCCTTCGTCGCGGCCGTTGGCGATCGCGCGGCCCGACGCGGCCCACGGGAATACCGCCTTGCCGAACTTGATGCCTTCGGCTTTCAGCTGGTCTTCCGTCTTGCCGGCCCATGCCACTTCCGGATCGGTGTATGCCACCGACGGAATCTGCATCGCGTCGAAGTACGCCTTCTCGCCATGCGCGGCTTCCGCCGCCACGTGGCCTTCGTGCACGGCCTTGTGCGCGAGCATCGGCTGACCGACGATATCGCCGATCGCGAAGATGTGCGGCACGTTCGTGCGCTGCTGATTGTCGACTTCGATGAAGCCGCGATCCGTCACCGCGACCCCGGCCTTTTCCGCGCCGATCCGCTTGCCGTTCGGCGAGCGGCCCACGGCCACCAGCACGAGGTCATAGCGTTGCGGCTCGGCCGGCGCCTTCTCGCCCTCGAACGACACGTAAATACCGTCGTCCTTCGCTTCGGCCGCGACGGTCTTGGTCTTCAGCATCACGTTCGCGAACCGCTTGCTGTTGTACTTCTCCCAGACCTTGACCAGATCGCGGTCCGCACCGGTCATCAGGCCTTCGAGCATTTCGACGACGTCGATCTGTGCGCCGAGCGTCGAGTACACGGTCGCCATTTCGAGGCCGATGATGCCGCCGCCGATCACCAGCATGCGCTGCGGAATCTGGCGCAGTTCGAGCGCGCCGGTCGAATCGACGACCCGCGGATCTTCCGGAATGAACGGCAGCTTCACCGCTTCCGAGCCCGCGGCGATGATCGCCTGCTTGAACTTGACGACCTTCTTGCCGCCCTCGGTCTGCACTTCCATATGGTTCGGATCGACGAACGCGCCGGTGCCCGTCACCACTTCGACTTTGCGCATCTTGGCCATGCCCGCGAGACCGCCGGTCAGCTTCTTGACCACGCCCGATTTGAAATCGCGCAGCTTGTCGAGGTCGATCTGCGGCTTGCCGAACGTGATGCCGTGCGACGCGAGATCAGCCGCTTCGTCGATGACGAGCGCGGTGTGCAGCAGCGCCTTCGACGGGATACAGCCGACGTTCAGACACACGCCGCCGAGCGTCGGATAACGCTCGACCAGCACGGTCTTCATACCGAGGTCGGCGGAGCGGAACGCGGCCGAATAGCCACCGGGGCCCGAACCGAGCACGAGCATGTCGCACTCGATGTCCGCACTGCCCGAATAGCTGCCGGCCTGCGGCGCCGGTGCGGCGGCCTTCGGCGCGGCAGGCGCCGGCGCGGGCGCCGCCTTTTCAGGTTCCTTCGCTGCCGGGGCGGCCGCGGCCGCGCCGCCCGCCGCTGCCTCGACGAGCGCGATCACCGTGCCCTGCGAAACCTTGTCGCCCGGCTTGATGCGCACTTCCTTGACGGTGCCGGCGGTATCGCTCGGCACTTCCATCGACGCCTTGTCGGATTCGAGCGTCAGCAGCGACTGCTCCTGCTCGATGACGTCGCCCGGCTTGATGTTGACTTCGATAACGTCGACGTCCTTGAAGTCACCGATGTCCGGCACTTTTACTTCGACGAGACTCATGGTGTCCCCTTCTCTTATTGATCGATGATGAGCGGCGCGTTCGGCGTGCATGGCGCACGCGAACGCGCGGACGGCGCGACGCGGATCGTTCGGAACTATCCGCGCCCGCGCCGGCGGACCTCATCAGCCGGTCAAAGAATCACACGCCGGAAATCGGCAAGAATCGAACCGAGGTATGCGTTGAAGCGCGCGGCTTCCGCTCCGTCGATCACGCGATGGTCGTACGACAGCGACAGCGGCATGGTCAGGCGCGGCTCGAACTGCTTGCCGTCCCACACCGGCTTCATCGCGCTGCGCGACAGGCCGAGAATCGCGACTTCAGGCGCATTGATGATCGGCGTGAAGTGCGTGCCGCCGATACCGCCCAGCGACGAGATCGAGAAGCAGCCACCCTGCATCTGGTCCGGCTTCAGCTTGCCTTCGCGCGCGGCCTTCGACAGGTCGGCCATTTCCTTCGCGATGTCGACGAGACCCTTCTTGTCCGCGTCGCGAATCACCGGAACGACGAGGCCGTTCGGCGTGTCCGCGGCAAAACCGATGTGGTAGTACTGCTTGAACACCAGGTTGTCGCCGTCGAGGCTCGCGTTGAAAGTCGGGAATTTCTTCAGGGCCGCCACGCAGGCCTTGATCACGAACGCGAGCATCGTGAACTTGACGCCCGCCTTTTCGTGTTCCTTGTTCAGCTTTACGCGCAGCGCTTCGAGCTCGGTGATGTCCGCTTCGTCGTTGTTCGTGACGTGCGGGATCATGACCCAGTTGCGATGCAGGTTCGCGCCCGAGATCTTCTTGATGCGCGACAGCGGCTTCGGATCGATCGGACCGAACTTCGTGAAGTCGACCTTCGGCCACGGCAGCAGATTCAGTTCGCCACCGCCGGCGGCCGGCGCGGCGGCTCCTGCCGGCGCCGCGCGCTGGCCGGTCATCACGCCCTTCACGAACGCGGTCACGTCGGCCTGCGTAATGCGGCCCTTCGGACCCGTGCCCTTCACCTGGCTCACGTCGACACCGAGTTCGCGCGCGAACTTGCGCACCGACGGCGAAGCGTGGCTCGGATGACGCGTGCCGCCTTCGCCGGCCGGGATCAGCGGCGCCTGCGCGAGCGCGGACGGCGCGGCCGGTGCCGGGCTCGGCGTGGCCGGTGCGTCGGACGGCTTTTCGGCCGGCGCCTTCGCGGCCGGCGCCGGCGCGGGTGCCGGGGCAGCGCCGCCTTCCGCTTCGATCACGACGATGACCGAGCCTTCCGACACGGTATCGCCAACCTTGACCTTCACTTCCTTGACGACGCCGGCGGCCGAGCTCGGCACGTCCATCGTCGCCTTGTCGGATTCGAGCGTGACGAGCGACTGTTCCTTCTCGACGCGATCGCCGACCTTCACCGCGATCTCGATCACGGGAACGTCTTTATAGTCGCCGATATCCGGCACCTTGATTTCCTGCACGCCGCCGCCTGCCGCCGCGGGCGCCGCGGCGGGAGCTGCCGCCGGCGCCGGTGCCGGTGCGGGCGCAGGAGCTGCCGCCGGCGCGGGCGCCGCGGCAGCCGCGTTGGCGCCTTCCAGCACGACGATCAGCGTGCCTTCGGACACCGCATCGCCGACCTTGACCTTCACTTCCTTGACGACGCCGTCAGCCGAGCTCGGCACGTCCATCGTCGCCTTGTCGGATTCCAGCGTAACGAGCGATTGCTCTTTTTCGACGGTGTCACCCGCCTTTACCAGCACCTCGATCACAGGGACGTCCTTGTAATCGCCGATGTCCGGCACCTTGACTTCGATCGCTTGACTCATTGTTAGTGTCTCCTGGGCCGCGCACGCCGCCTGCCCCTCGCGACGAGGAGCAGGCGCGTGCATCGTGGCACACGGGTGATGCCTTAGACGGTCATCGGGTTGGGTTTGGCGGGATCAAGGTTGTACTTCTTGAGCGCCTCGGCGACCACCTTGCGTTCGATCGTGCCTTCGTCCGCCAGCGCGTTGAGCGCGGCGACCGTGACCCAGTAGCGATCGACTTCGAAGAAGTGACGCAGCTTCTCGCGCGTGTCCGAACGACCGTAGCCGTCGGTGCCCAGCACGACGAACTTCTGCGGCACGAACGCGCGGATCTGCTCGGTCAGCGCACGCACGTAGTCGGTCGATGCGATGACCGGACCCGGCGCATCCTTCAGCAGCTTCTCGACGTGCGACAGCTTCTTCTCTTCGGTCGGGTGCAGCAGGTTCCAGCGCTGCACTTCGTGACCTTCGCGCGCGAGCTCGGTGAAGCTCGGCACGCTCCACAGGTCGGCGTTCACGCCCCAGTCGTTCTTCAGCAGGTCGGCCGCGGCGATCACTTCGTTGAAGATCGTGCCCGCGCCCATCAGCTGCACATGCGGCGCCTTCTTATCGGCAGCGGTCTTGCTGAACGAGTACATGCCCTTGATGATGTCGGTCGCCACGCTTTCCAGCCCCGCGCCCTGCGGGATCGCCGGGTGCTCGTAGTTCTCGTTCATCACCGTGATGTAGTAATACACATCTTCCTGGTCGGCGACCATGCGGCGCAGACCGTCCTGCACGATGACCGCGAGTTCGTAGCCGAAGGTCGGGTCGTAGCTGATGCAGTTCGGCACCGAAGCCGCCCACAGCAGCGAGTGGCCGTCTTCGTGTTGCAGACCTTCGCCGTTCAGCGTCGTGCGGCCGGCAGTACCGCCCAGCAGGAAGCCGCGCGAGCGCATGTCGCCAGCGGCCCATGCGAGGTCGCCGATGCGCTGGAAGCCGAACATCGAGTAGAAGATGTAGAACGGGATCATGATCTCGCCGTGCGTCGAGTACGACGTCGCGGCCGCGATCCAGTCGGCCATGCCGCCGGCTTCGTTGATGCCTTCCTGCAGGATCTGACCGGTTTCCGACTCACGGTAGAACATCAGCTGGTCGGAATCTTCCGGCACGTACTTCTGGCCGTCCTGATTCCAGATGCCGATCTGACGGAACAGACCTTCCATACCGAACGTACGCGACTCGTCCGGCACGATCGGCACGACGCGCTTGCCGAGCGCCTTGTCCTTCAGCAGGATGTTCAGGATCCGCACGAACGCCATCGTCGTGGAGATCTCGCGGCCTTCGCCCGTGCCCTTCAACAGCGGCTCGAATGCCGACAGCTCCGGCACCGGCAGCGACTGGGCCTTCTGACGACGCGCCGGCAGATAGCCGCCGAGGTCCATGCGCCGCTGGCGCATGTATTCGAGTTCCTTCGAGCCTTCCTCGAACGTCAGATACGGCACGTCGACGATCTGCTCGTCCGTGATCGGCAGACGGAACTGGTCGCGGAACTTCTTCAGCTGCTCCACCTGCATCTTCTTCTGCTGGTGGGTGATGTTCATCGCCTGGCCGGCTTCGCCCATGCCGTAGCCCTTGATCGTCTTCGCGAGGATGACGGTCGGTTGGCCCTTCGAATTGGTCGCTTCCGTGAACGCCGCGTAGATCTTGTGCGGATCATGGCCGCCGCGGTTCAGATTCCAGATGTCGTCGTCGGACCAGTCGGCGACCAGCGCCTTCAGTTCCGGCGTGTTGAAGAAGTGCTCGCGCACGAACGCACCCGACTCGGACTTGTACGTCTGGTACTCGCCGTCGACCACTTCCATCATGCGGCGCATCAGCGCGCCCGACTTGTCGCGCGCGAAGAGGGCATCCCAGCGGCTGCCCCAGATGACCTTGATCACGTTCCAGCCGGCGCCGCGGAATTCGCTTTCGAGTTCCTGGATGATCTTGCCGTTGCCGCGCACCGGACCGTCGAGACGCTGCAGGTTGCAGTTGATCACGAACACGAGGTTGTCCAGCCGCTCGCGGCCGGCCATGCCGATCGCGCCGAGCGATTCCGGCTCGTCCGTTTCGCCGTCGCCGAGGAAGGCCCAGACCTTGCGGCCGTCGGTCTTCGCGATGCCGCGCGCCTGCAGGTACTTCATGAAGCGTGCCTGGTAGATCGCCATGATCGGGCCGAGGCCCATCGACACGGTCGGGAATTGCCAGAAGTCCGGCATCAGCCACGGATGCGGATACGACGAGATGCCCTCGCCGCCGACTTCCTGGCGGAAGTTGTCGAGCTGCTTGTCGGTCAGGCGGCCGAGCAGGAACGCGCGCGAGTAGACGCCCGGCGACGAGTGGCCCTGCACGAACACGAGGTCACCACCGTGCTCGGCCGACGGTGCGTGCCAGAAGTGGTTGTAGCCGACGTCGTACAGCGTGGCGGCCGACGCGAACGATGCGATGTGGCCGCCGACGTTGGTTTCCTTGCCGGCGCGCAGCACCATCGCCATTGCGTTCCAGCGGGTGTACGAGCGGATGCGGTGTTCGATGTCCTGGTCGCCGGGGTTCTTGGCCTGGCGCGCGACCGGGATCGTGTTGATGTAAGGCGTATTGGCGGAGAACGGCAGATGTTCGCCGTGCACGCGTGCAAACTCGATCTGCTTTTCGATCAGGTAGTGGGCACGGTCAGGGCCTACAGCAGAAATCACGCCATCCAGCGCTTCCAGCCATTCGCCGGTTTCCTGGGGATCGTCGTCTTTTTCGGCGGCGACATATTTCATGACTTCGTCGGGTACAGCGGACATGCTCGTCTCCTGGGTATGGGCAACGCACTTTGAACAGACCACGCGGACGCAGGATAGGCCGCGGCAGCACCGGCTGATTGTAATAAGGGTCCCGACGTCAACGCAATCAAATTTTCAAATTACGAGATCAATTCTCACAATGCGGAAAATTGCTGCAACGCAACCTGGTTTGACTGCCATTAGACTGATCCGTCGGCTAGTTTGCGCCGATTAACTGCACTTTCCGCGCTTTTTTGCGCCATTTATCGGGGACGTGCTGAGCTACAATGCCACGCATGTTGACCGAACGGCTTTTCTCTCGCTCGGCGCGCACCGCGGGTTCGCCGGCGGATTCGTCGCCGTCCCCGCGCTGGCACCACGGACCCTGGTGGTCCAATTCCTATTTGCTGACGCCGCTGCTGTCGATCCTGGTATTCCTGGTCGTCATGAGCCTGATTCTCTGGAGTCTGAACCGGCGCGAACAGCAGCAGCAGGAAGACACGCTGTACCGCAACGTCGCGTGGGCGCAGCAGCAGATCCGCCTGTCGATGACAGGCGCGCAGGAACAGATCCAGGCGCTCGCACGCGACCTCGCCGCCGGCCATGCCGACGAGCATTCGTTCCAGGTGAACACCACGGACATCATGCAGGGGCACCCCGAGATCCTCTACATGAACTGGTACACCGCTCAGCAGCAGCCGCGCTGGCCCAATGCCGCGCCGCCGGTGCTCGGCCAGCGGCTCGCGCGCCCGAACGACGCGCAAATGGACGAAGCGGTCAAAGCCGGTTTCGCCGAGGCGCGCAACACGCGCCGCCAGGTGTACTCGCCGCTCATCTACGACGACCTCGGCAACGGCTTCATCACGCTGCAAACGCCGATCTTCCGCGATCGCGATTTCCTTGGCACGATCGCCGCGGTGTTCTCGGTGGAAGGCATTCTGAAGCGCGACATCCCGCCCGAGCTGTCGGCCAAATACAAGATCTCGATCATCGACGTGAACAACCGCGAGTTGACCACCACGTCGACCCGCCCGCGCCTGCCGCGCGACATGTTCTACGACCTGCCGCTCGACCCGCCGGGCCAGGGCATCTCGGTGCGCGTGTACGCGTTCCCGCAGATCACCAACTTCACGAACAACACGCTGGTTTGGCTGGTGGCCGGCCTCTCCTGCTTCGTGCTGTGGAGCCTGTGGAGTCTGTGGAAGCACACCCGGCAGCGCTTCGAGGCGCAGCAGGCGCTGTACGCGGAAGCGTTTTTCCGCCGCGCGATGGAAAACTCGGTGCTGATCGGCATGCGCGTGCTCGACATGCACGGCCGCATCACGCACGTGAACCCGGCGTTCTGCCGCATGACCGGCTGGGACGAAAGCGACCTCGTCGGCAAGAGCGCGCCGTTCGCTTACTGGCCGCGCGACGCGTACCCCGAGATGCAGCGCCAGCTCGACATGACGCTGCGCGGCAAGGCGCCCTCGTCCGGCTTCGAGCTGCGCGTGCGGCGCAAGGACGGCTCGACGTTCCACGCACGGCTCTACGTGTCGCCGCTGATCGACAGCTCGGGCCGCCAGACCGGCTGGATGTCGTCGATGACCGACATCACCGAGCCGAAGCGCGCGCGCGAAGAACTCGCCGCCGCCCACGAACGCTTCACCACCGTGCTCGAAAGCCTCGATGCGGCGGTGTCCGTTCTGGCCGCCGACGAAGCCGAGCTGCTGTTCGCGAACCGCTACTACCGGCATCTGTTCGGGATCCGCCCGGACGGCCACCTCGAACTCGCGGGCGGCGGCTTCGACAGCTCGCAGGCGTCGTCCGATTCGATCGACATGGTCGACACCTTCGTCGGCCTGCCTGCCGCCGCGCTGACCGAAAGCACCGCCGACGCGCAGGAAATCTACATCCCCGGCATCCAGAAATGGTTCGAGGTGCGGCGCCAGTACATCCAGTGGGTCGATGGCCATCTCGCACAAATGCAGATCGCGACCGACATCACGACCCGCAAGCGCGCGCAGGAGCTTGCGCGCCAGCAGGACGAAAAGCTGCAGTTCACGAGCCGCCTGATGACGATGGGCGAAATGGCCTCGTCGCTCGCGCACGAGCTGAACCAGCCGCTCGCCGCGATCAATAACTATTGCTCCGGGACCGTCGCACTGGTTAAATCCGGTCGGACGACCCCCGACAATCTGCTGCCGGTGCTCGAAAAGACCGCACAGCAGGCGGTGCGCGCCGGCATGATCATCAAGCGCATCCGCGAGTTCGTGAAGCGCAGCGAGCCGAAGCGTCAGGCCACGCGGGTCGCGGATATCATCGCCGACGCGGTGGGTCTCGCCGAAATCGAGGCAAGGAAGCGGCGGATTCGCATCGTCACCGATCTGCGCTCGCGGCTGCCGGTGATCTACGTCGATCCGGTGCTGATCGAGCAGGTGCTGGTGAACCTGCTGAAGAACGGCGTCGAGGCGATGGCCGAAGCGCGCCCGAATGCGGTCGACCCAGTGATCCGGGTTGTCGTGCGGCTGGAGAGCGGCTTCGTTTGCATCAGCGTCGTCGATCAGGGGCCGGGCGTCGACGAAACGACCGCCGAGCGTCTGTTCGAACCGTTTTACAGCACCAAGTCCGATGGTATGGGCATGGGGCTGAACATTTGCCGTTCGATTATCGAATCGCACCGCGGGCGTCTGTGGGTGGTCAATAATGTCGAATCCGACGGCCACATCACGGGCGCCACGTTCCATTGCAGTCTGCCTATTGGGGAGCCTGACGGCCCGAGCAACGGCGGGTCCGAGGCGCCGACACCACAAACCGTTACGGGAGAGCTATGAACAGCCCAGTCACCACCCAGGAAACCGTCTTTGTCGTCGACGACGACGAGGCCGTGCGAGATTCGCTGCGCTGGCTGCTGGAGGCGAACGGCTACCGCGTTCAATGCTTCCTGAGCGCCGAACAGTTCCTCGACGCATGGCAGCCGCATCAACATCCGGGCCAGATCGCGTGCCTGATCCTCGACGTGCGGATGTCCGGCATGAGCGGGCTCGAGTTGCAGGAACGCCTGATCGCCGACAACGCTTCGCTGCCGATCATCTTCGTGACGGGTCACGGCGACGTGCCGATGGCGGTGTCGACGATGAAAAAAGGCGCGATGGACTTCATCGAAAAGCCGTTCGACGAAGCCGAACTGCGCAAGCTCGTCGAGCGCATGCTCGACAAGGCGCGCAGCGAAAGCACCAGCGTCCAGCAGCAGCGTGCCGCGGCCGAGCGCCTCGGCAAGCTGACCGCGCGTGAGCATCAGGTGCTCGAGCGGATCATCGCGGGCCGCCTGAACAAGCAGATCGCCGACGACCTCGGCATCAGCATCAAGACGGTCGAAGCGCATCGCGCGAACATCATGGAAAAGCTGAACGTCAACACGGTCGCCGATCTGCTGCGACTCGCGCTGTCGAACAAGCCGCAAACGGCGCAGTAACGTCGGTATGGGCGGCCCTTCGCCCGGAGGGCCGTTTCTGCGTGACCGCCATGAGTGGCAGTTGCGTCGCCGGTTCGTGACGGCGTGAGCGTCGCCGGGCCCGGCGTGCGCGTGGCGTGCGAGCGGCCTGCCCCGCCGCCCGCGTTGCGCTTTCTTGCCGTCACACGTCCCGCCCCCTCCCCTCCCGTACGCTTCCGCTCGCGACACGGGCCCCGAATCCGCTGCGGAAGCGCGCCTTCCGCGCCGGTATAATGTCGGACTTTGCAGCGGCGCCTTGCCCGAACCGGTAACGCGCCTGTCGCAGGGCGACCCGGCTTCGTCAAGCAGCCGAAGCACGCCGTCGCGCGCCCCCTCCGCGCGAGCGCTTCGCCCCGCCAGCCAAAACCGCCTGCCCCGAATCGATTCCCGATCCCAACCTCGACTCAACGTTCGACCGACCATGACTGCCAAACTGATCGACGGCCTCGCCCTCTCCAAGACCCTGCGCGCCGACGTCGCGGCGCGCGCCGCAGCCCTGACCGCCCGCGGCCATCAGCCGGGCCTCGCCGTGATTCTGGTCGGCGACAATCCGGCCAGCGAAGTGTATGTGCGCAACAAGGTGAAAGCCTGCCACGACAACGGCCTCGGCTCGTCGTTCGACCGCTATCCGGCCGACCTGCCCGAAGCCGACCTGCTCGCGCGCATCGACGAGCTGAACCGCGACCCAGCCATCCACGGCATCCTCGTGCAACTGCCGCTGCCGAAGCACATCGACAGCCACAAGGTGATCGAGGCGATCGCGCCCGAGAAGGACGTCGACGGTTTCCACGTCGCCAACGCGGGCGCGCTCCTGACCGGCCAGCCGCTGTTCCGTCCGTGCACGCCGTACGGCGTGATGAAAATGTTCGAGGCCTACGGCATCGAGCTGAAGGGCGCCAACGCGGTGGTGATCGGCCGCTCGAACATCGTCGGCAAGCCGATGGCGCTGCTGCTGCTCGAAGCGGGCGCGACCGTTACGATCTGCCATAGCAAGACGCGCGATCTGGCCGCGCACACGCGCAACGCCGATGTCGTGGTCGCCGCGACCGGTCTGCGCAACATCCTGACCGCCGACATGGTGAAGCCGGGCGCGACCGTGATCGACGTCGGCATGAATCGCGACGACGCCGGCAAGCTGTGCGGCGACGTCGACTTCGCGGGTGTCAAGGAAGTGGCCGGCCATATCACGCCGGTGCCGGGCGGCGTCGGCCCGATGACGATCACGATGCTGCTCGTCAACACGATCGAAGCGGCCGAGCGCGAGGCGGACGCGGCCAAGGCGTAAGCGCCGGGCGATCAGTGCGAGGCGGAGTGAGGTGACTCTTCCGCCTCGTCCACGGGCTCATCACCCCCCCTCTCTCGCAGCCCCGCTCATCACCGCGCCGCCAGATCCCGCGGCCGACACCCCGCCCCAACGCGCGCCAGCGCACCGCAACATCTGTTAATTTGTCAGCCGATGGATTGGAATCGGCGCCTCCCGCCCCAATACTGTCCTTTGCCGGTGCCGCCGCGCGCCGTGCGCCGATCGTCGAGCGACACGCCACGAGACGGCTCGCGCGAGCGCCGCCGCACCGCCCCCTTCACCCGCGTCAGACAGGAAGCCCTATGTCCACCACCACCACGCCTCAAGACAACCCGCTCCTCGATTTTTCCGATCTGCCGCGCTTTGGCTCCATCCGACCCGAGCATGTGACGCCCGCCCTCGACGTGCTGCTCGCCGACGCGGCGGCCGCCGTCGAGCGTGCCGCGCTGCCGGTCACGCCCGCGTCGTGGGCCGACGTCGTCGAACCGGTCGAGCGCGCCACCGAGCCGCTGTCGCGCGCGTGGAGCGTGATCGGCCATCTGAATGCCGTCGCCGATACGCCCGAGCTGCGCGCCGTGTACGGCGACAACCTGCCGCGCGTGACCGAGTTCTGGTCGAGCGTCGGCCAGAATCTCGCGCTCTACGAGAAGTACAAGGCATTGAACGCGAGCGACGAGTTTGCATCGCTGAACGGCGAACGCAAGAAGATCCTCAGCAACGCGCTGCGCGACTTCCGCCTGTCCGGCGCCGAGCTGCCGGAAGACCAGAAGCCGCGTTTCGCAGAATTGCAGGAGCGCCAGGCGGCGCTGTCGAAGGCGTTTTCGGATCACGTGCTCGATGCGACCAACGCGTATGCGTACATCGTCGATGCGGGCGACGAGGCGCAACTGGCGGGCCTTCCGGAAGACGTGATCGAAGCCGCGAAGGAAGCCGCCGAGCGCGACGGCAAGACCGGCTATAAGTTCACGCTGCACTTCCCGTCGTATTTCCCGGTCATGCAGTACTCGGAAAACCGTCCGATGCGCGAAGCGATGTATCGCGCGTACGTGACCCGCGCGTCCGAGCTCGGCGCGCAATACGGCAACGGCAAGACCGAGTGGGACAACACCCAGGTGCTCGCCGACGAACTGAAGCTGCGCGCCGAAGAAGCGCAGATGCTCGGCTACGGCAACTTCGCCGAAGTGTCGCTCGCGCCGAAGATGGCCGAATCGCCGGCTCAGGTGATGGCCTTCCTCGAAGACCTCGCGAAGCGCGCGCGTCCGCATGCGGAGCAGGACTGGAAGGAGCTGCGCGAATTCGCCGCGAGCGAACTCGGCATGGCCGATCTGCAGCCGTGGGACATGACGTTCGCCGCCGAGCGTCTGCGCCAGAAGCGCTATTCGTTCTCGGAAAACGAAGTGAAGCAGTACTTCCCGGAAGACGCGGTGTTCAAGGGTCTGTTCAAGGTCACCGAGACGCTGTTCGGTGTGCGCATCCGCCGCGACGAGGCAGCGGTCTGGCATCCGGACGTGCGTTTTTTCCGCGTCGAGAATCAGGACGGCGGCCTCGTCGCGCAGTTCTATCTCGACCTGTATGCACGCGAAGGCAAGCGCGGCGGCGCCTGGATGGACGACGCGCGCGGCCGTCATAAGCTCGCGCACGGCGCGGTGCAAACGCCGGTCGCGTACCTGACGTGCAATTTTTCAGCGCCGGTCGGCGGCAAGCCCGCCTGCTTCACGCACGACGAAGTGATCACGCTGTTCCACGAGTTCGGCCACGGCTTGCATCACATGCTGACGCGCGTCGATGAGCTCGGCGTGTCGGGAATCAACGGCGTCGAATGGGATGCGGTCGAACTGCCGTCGCAGTTCATGGAGAACTTCTGCTGGGAATGGGACGTGCTGTCCGACATGACCTCGCACGTCGATACCGGAAAGTCGCTGCCGCGTGATCTGTTCGACAAGATGCTCGCCGCGAAGAACTTCCAGAGCGGTCTCGGCACGCTGCGGCAGATCGTGTTCTCGATGTTCGACATGCAACTGCATACCGGCTTCGATGCGAACGGTGCGAAGAGCGCCAACGACCTCGCGCGCGAAATCAACGAACGCTTCCACGTCGTGCCGCAAGCGCCGTTCTCGCGCTGGCCGAATACGTTCAGCCATATTTTCGCGGGCGGTTACGCGGCCGGCTACTACAGCTACAAGTGGGCGGAAGTGCTCTCGGCCGATGCGTACGCGGCATTCGAAGAAGCCGCGCAAGCCGCGGGCAGCGTGCTCGATCAGTCGACCGGCATGCGCTATCGTCGCGAGATTCTCGAAGTGGGCGGCAGCCGTCCGGCGATGGAATCGTTCAAGGCGTTCCGCGGCCGCGAACCGAATATCGATGCGCTGCTGCGGCATAACGGCATGGCGCCGGGTGCCGCACACTGAGCGATGCCAATAGAAAAACCGGCGGTCTGCGCGAGCGGGCCGCCGGTTTTTTCATTCATCCGCGAAATACCGCGCTACGCGCGATGCAGCTTGAAATCGACCTGTTCAGGCCGCCCTTCGAGCGATAACGACGCGCGCGCGGCCGGCGCGCGGCTCACCACCCTGCCCCGGCTCACCACCGCGAGCCGCGCGGCGCGCAGGCGGATCGCCTCGATCTCGTCGCGCGCATCGAGCACGACGAGATTGGCCGCGCATCCGGGCGCGATGCCGTAGTCTTCCAGACCGAGAATGCGCGCGGCGTTCACGGTCACCGCGTCGAAACAGGCGTGCATGCCGTCGACGCTGGTCATCTGCGCAACATGCAGGCCCATCTGCGCGACTTCGAGCATGTCGGCCGAGCCGAGGCTGTACCACGGGTCCATCACGCAGTCGTGGCCGAATGCGACCGTGATGCCCGCTGCCAACATTTCCGGCACTCGCATCATGCCGCGCCGTTTCGGGTACGTGTCGCTGCGGCCTTGCAGCGTGATGTTGATGAGCGGATTGGCGATCGCCGCGACGCCCGACTCGCGCATCAGCGGCAACAGCTTGCTCACGTAGTAGTTGTCCATCGAATGCATCGACGTCAGGTGCGAACCGGTGACGCGTCCGTGCAAGCCGAGCCGATGGGTTTCGGCCGCGAGCGTTTCGATGTGGCGCGACAGCGGATCGTCCGATTCGTCGCAATGCATGTCGACGCGCAGACCCTGCCCGGCCGCGTACTCGCACAGCATGCGCACCGACTGCGCGCCGTCGGCCATCGTGCGCTCGAAATGCGGAATGCCGCCGACCACGTCGACGCCCATGCCGATCGCGCGCTTCAGGTTGTCGAACGCGCCGGCGCTGCGCAGCAGACCGTCCTGCGGGAAAGCGACCAGTTGCAGATCGAGATACGGCGCGACGCGGCGCTTCACTTCGAGGAGTGCTTCGACCGCGAGCAGACGCGGATCGCACACGTCGACGTGGCTGCGGATCGCGAGCAGCCCGCGCGCGACGGCCCAGTCGCAATACTGCATCGCGCGTTCGATCAACGCTTGCTGCGTGAGCTCGGGCTTCAACTCGCCCCATAGCGCGATGCCTTCGAGCAGCGTGCCCGACGCGTTCACGCGCGGCAAACCGTAAGACAGCGTCGCATCCATATGGAAATGCGGATCGACGAAAGGCGGCGTGACGAGCGAACTGGCCGCGTCGATTTCGTCGCGCGCGCTCACGGCCAGGTTCGGCTCGACCGCGACGATGCGACCCGCGGCGATGCCGATGTCGACTGGGGACGGGTGATGCGAGGACAGCTGTGCGGCACTGCGCGGCAGCGCCGCGCGGCGGATGATCAGATCCATGTTCGCTCCGGTTGATCGCGTTTGGACTCGCTACGATTCTATCGGCGCCAGAATAATGCGGGCGCCGATGCGTACCGGCGCACGCGCGGCAATCCGTATCGGCTGCGTGCGATGCGACGCGCCTATACTCGCCGTTTCGGCCATGCATTGACGGAGCGTACAGATGAAAACGATCGGCGTGATCGGCGGAATGAGCTGGGAGTCGTCCAGCGAGTATTACCGGCTGCTGAATCGCCACGCGAAGGTGCGGCTCGGCGGTCATCACAACGCACGCAGTCTGCTGCTGACCGTCGATTTCGCGTCGATCGAGGCGAATCAGCGCGCCGGCGACTGGCAAGCGCTCGGCGAACAGATGGCCGACGCCGCGCGCCAGCTCGAACGCGGTGGGGCCGATCTCGTGATTCTTGCGACGAACACGATGCATCGCGTGTACGAATCGATCGAGCGGGCGATCACGGTGCCATTCCTGCACATCGCCGATCCGACCGGCGCCGCGTTGCGCGCGGCGGGCATCGAGCGCGTGGGCCTGCTCGGCACGCGCTACACAATGGAGCAGACGTTCTATACGGGCCGGCTGCGCGATCGCTATGGACTCGACACGCTCGTGCCTGATGACGATGAACGCGCGGACGTGCACCGCATCATTTACGACGAGCTATGCCACGGTAACGTGGACGACGCGTCGCGCAAGGTCTATCAACGCGTGATCGAACATCTGGCCGCGCGTGGCGCGCAGGCGGTGATACTCGGGTGCACGGAGATCACGCTGCTGATCAAGCCGGAAGATTCGCTGCTGCCTGTGTTCGACACGACTGCGTTGCATGCGCAGGCCGCGGTGGAGTGGGCGATTGGAGCGGAGTGGTGATGGGTTAGAGGCTTCGATCGCGCGCGAATCCTGTTGCGTCTGTTCAAGCGCGCGTGCGCCATACGCAGCGAGCACCACAAGCGAAACGAAGCGCTGAAAGTCAAAAAGCCCGCATGGCTTGCGCGATGCGGGCTTTCAACAATGCTTTGGTTGCGGGGGTAGGATTTGAACCTACGACCTTCGGGTTATGAGCCCGACGAGCTGCCAGACTGCTCCACCCCGCGTCAGAGAAAAAAGATTATATAAGCTTGCTAGCAAAACGTCAAACCTATGCGCAGAACATTTACCGAACGACGTCGTCGCGATGAGATTCGAGCCTCGATGAACACGCATGAGCATGCGCCGTGAGCGCAAGAGATGCGGCGCAGCCTCGTATTCCACGCATGGCGCGACGCACACAGCAAGTAGAATGTCGCCGACTTTGACCGGCGAGGCCCCCGCTATAATCGGCCTCGCTCTCATCACGCACGCACCGGATATTTTCGTGAAAATCGCCACCTGGAACGTCAACTCCCTCAAAGTCCGCCAGCAGCACGTCATCGACTGGCTCGCGAGCAGCGGCACCGACGTGCTGTGCCTGCAGGAACTGAAGCTCCCCGACGAAAAGTTTCCGCGCGCCGAACTCGAGGCGGTCGGCTATCGAAGCTGGTACGCGGGTCAGAAAACGTATAACGGTGTCGGGATTCTGGTGCGCGAAGGGTTGAACGTCGACGAAACCAGCATCGTGCGCAACATCCCCGGTTTCGAGGACCCGCAGCAGCGCGTGATCGCGGCGACCGTCGACGGCGTGCGCATCATCTCCGCGTATTTCCCCAACGGTCAGGCGCCCGGCACCGACAAGTTCGCGTACAAGCTACGCTGGCTCGACGCGCTGCACGACTGGCTCGCAACCGAGATGACACTGCATCCGAAGCTCGCGCTGCTCGGCGACTACAACATCGCGCCCGAAGATCGCGATGTGCACGACCCGAAGGCATGGGAAGGTCAGAATCTGGTGTCGCCCGAAGAGCGCGCCGCGTTCGTGCGGCTGATCGGCCTCGGTCTGCTCGACGCCTTCCGCCAGTTCGAGCAGCAGGAAAAAATCTATTCGTGGTGGGACTACCGGATGATGGCGTTCCGTCGCAACGCGGGGTTGCGCATCGATCACATCCTGCTGTCGAAGGCGCTGTCCGACATCTGCAAGGCGTGCGACATCGACAAGGTGCCGCGCAAATGGGAGCAGCCGTCGGATCACGCGCCGGTGTTCGCGCAGCTCGGTTGATCCGGAACACAGCCACGAAGCGAGGCAGTGCGGCCTCGCTCCACTATTGCTTCAAGCGTCGCCCAGCACACCCCACAAGAACTCGAACACCATCGCATCATGCTCGGCCTGCTCCAGCTCATCGGAGCCGCCGTGTCCGCCTTCCGTATTCTCCCGGTACCACACGTTCTGCGCGCCCAGCGCCTGCATGCGCGCGGCCATCTTGCGTGCGTGGCCGGGATGCACGCGATCGTCGGCGGTCGACGTCATGAATAGCACCGGCGGATACGCGACGCCCGCCGCGAGGTTGTGATACGGCGAATACGCGGCAAGCGTGCGCGCTTCATCGGGTTCGTCCGGGTCGCCGTACTCGTCGATCCACGATGCGCCCGCGTGCAGCAGGTGATATCGGCTCATATCGAGCAACGGCACCTCGCACACGACCGCGCCGAATAGCTCCGGCCGCTGCACCATGCAAGCGGCCACCAGCAGACCGCCGTTGCTGCCGCCCTGAATGCCGAGCTGCGCGGCGCTCGTCACGCCTCTCGCGATCAGCGCTTCGGCGACCGCGATGAAATCATCGAACGCGCGCTGGCGATTTTCTCCCTGCGCCGCCGTGTGCCAGCGCGTGCCGAACTCGCCGCCGCCGCGAATATGTGCGACCACGTACACGCCGCCGCGTTCGAGCCAGCCGATGCCCTGCCCCGTCAGATAGCTCGGCAACAGCGGAATCGCGAAGCCGCCGTAGCCGCTCAGCAGACACGGACGCGTCGGTTGTCGATCGCCCGGCGATGACGGTGCTTCCTTCGGCCCAATCACCGTGTACGGTATGCGCGTGCCATCGGCCGATACCGCGTGGCCGCGCGTCACGGCAACGCTCGTCGCGTCGAACTGCGTCGGCCAACGGTCGAGCAACTCCCATTCGCCGGGCTCGTCGCGCGCGAGATCGGAGAGCCAGTAGGCAGGCGGTTGCAGATAATCGTCGGTGTCGACGAACACTTCGTCGTTCAGCGTCGACTCGACCGGCGACACATCGACCTGCGCGTCGCCGCGCGACGCAAACACGCGCTCGCGCCAGTGCCACGTGCCGTCCTCGCGCTGCGAAGGCGTCCAGATCAGCGTCTTGGCGCGTACGTCGTCGAGATACGACACGATCAGATGATGGCGCGTATGCGACCAGTCGCAGGCCGAGGTCAGCGGTGTCGGCGTGAAAAGCGGCGTCACGTCGCGCTCGCCGCGCAAAAACGCGTCCTCGCGAATCGCGAGCAGCGCGCCGCCAGGATAGCGCGCGCGATTGCCGTCCCAGTCGAGCCGTGGCTCCAGCAGCAGCCAGCCCTGCCACGCCCCCACCGCGACATGCGACGGCACCTCGTAACGATGCCAGGCATCGCTGATGTGGTCGAGGTAATAGGTGTGCGAATCGAAAAAGTCGACGCTGCTCGTCACCGTATGCCGGCGATCGAGCGGATCGTAGTTCGCCTCCACGCCGATGTCGTCGAACTCGCCGCGAAACACGACGGGCGCGTCGGCGAGCGCGGTGCCACGGGTCCAGCGCCGCACGTCGCGTGGATAACCGGAACGCGTCAGCGTCTTGCGCCCGTTGTCCCAGCCAACGTACAGCGTATCGCGATCGATCCACGACACCGTGTGCTTGCCCGCCTTCGCTATCGCGAAACCATCGTCAATGAAACGCCGCGCGTCGAGATCGAACTCGCGCACGACGAGCGCGTCCGAGCCGCCCGGCGACATCGTGATCAGCGCGCGGTCGCCGTCCGGATAAAGGATGTCGAGATCGACGCACACCCACGGTGTGCCTTCGGCCGCGCCGAGCGCGTCGAAATCGAGCAGGTTCTGCCACACCGGCGCGCCGGCGCGCCATGCGGCCCACGCGGTGCGTCGCCAGATGCTGCGCGGATTGCTCGCGTCCTGCCACAGATCGTAGGCCCAGTCCTTCCAGCGATCCGGAATCACCGGGCGCTCGCGCGGCAGATAGGCATCGGCGAGCCGGCGTCTGAGCGCGTCGAACGACGCGCCGCTGCACCACGCCGCACGGGTGCGCGCATTCTGCGCGTCGACCCATGCGAGTGCGTCGGTGTCGTACAGCTCTTCGAGCGACAGGAAAGGATCGGGGGAAAGCGGCCACTCGAACGGGGCGGGAGAAGCGGGAGAAGCTGGCATCGTCGGCTGTCGGATCGGAACAGCGTTGATTATGCCTCGTGCACGACAGTTGCCGGTTTGCCGCAACGCGCGATGCAGAAACGACGAAGGCGGCCTGAGCCGCCCTCGCCTGCGATGCAGGATCGCTCAATACGACCGCATCAAGGCTCGAGATTGAGCTCCTGAATCTTGCGCGTAATCGTATTGCGCCCGATACCGAGCCGCTCGGCCGCCTCGACCTTGCGGCCGCGCGTGAAGTCGAGCGCCTCGCGGATCACGGCCGCTTCGAAGCGGCGCGCGAGTTCGTCCATCACGTCGGCCGCGTTCTCGCGCAGCATGCGCGCGACTTCGGTGCGCAGGCCGCCTTCCCATGCGCTCAGCGCGGTGGCGACCGACGCACCGCCCGCACCGACCGGATGCACGAGCGTGCTGGCGTTCGCTCCAGCGAGCGGCGCACCGACCGTGAATCCCGTATTGATCGTCACGGCGCCATCCGTCGTCGCGCCCGCGGCGGCGCCCGCACCGGGCTCGCTCCCGCCGCTGTGCGCGGGCCCGAGATCGGGCGGCAGATCCTTGATTTCGATCGTCTGCGCGGGCGCCATCACCGTGAGCCAGTTCGCGAGATTCTCGAGTTGCCGCACGTTGCCCGGAAACGGCAGCGACGCCAGATACGCGAGCGCCTCGTCGGACACGCGCTTCGGTTCGACGCCGAGATCACGCGCGCTCTTCTGCAGGAAATGTCGCGTCAGCAGAGGAATGTCCTCGCTACGCTCGCGCAACGCGGGCAAGCGCAGGCGGATCACGTTCAGACGGTGATACAGGTCCTCGCGAAACAGCCCCTGCCGCACGCGCGCTTCGAGATTCTGGTGTGTCGCCGCGATCACGCGCACATTCGCGCGCAGCGGATTGTGGCCGCCCACGCGATAGAACTGTCCGTCCGACAGCACGCGCAACAGGCGCGTCTGCAGATCGAACGGCATGTCGCCGATTTCGTCGAGAAACAGCGTGCCGTTCTCGGCCTGTTCGAAGCGTCCCTGGCGCATCGCCTGCGCGCCGGTGAAGGCCCCACGCTCATGACCGAACAGTTCGGACTCCAGCAGATCCTTCGGAATCGCGGCCGTGTTCAACGCGATGAAGGGGCCGTTCGCGCGTGGGCTATGTCGGTGCAGCGCACGCGCGACCAGTTCCTTCCCGGTGCCTGATTCGCCGGTAATGAGCACGGTGGCCGCCGAATGCGACAGGCGACCGATCGCGCGAAACATGTCCTGCATCGCGGGTGCCTGGCCGAGCATCTCGGGCGCTTCGGCGACGCGCTCGTCCCACGTCTGCTCGCCACGCATGCTTTCGTCGACCGCGCGGCGAATCAGCTCGACGGCCTTGTCGACATCGAACGGCTTCGCCAGATACTCGAACGCACCGCCCTGGAATGCGGCCACCGCGCTATCGAGATCCGAGAACGCGGTCATGATGATGACCGGCAAGCCGGGCACCTTGTCGCGGACGGTTTGCAGCAGCTCCAGCCCGGAGCCGCCGGGCATGCGGATATCGGAGACCAGCACCTGCGGGCTGTCGTGATCGAGCGCGGCCGACGCTTCGCGCACGTTGGCGAAGCTGCGCGTCGCGAAGTTCTCGCGCGCCAGCGCTTTCTCGAGCACCCAGCGAATTGATTGATCGTCGTCTACTATCCAGATCGGCTTCATATGGTTCGGTCAGAAGTCTTGAGGTGCTTGTGGTAGCTAGAGGTCGAGCGGCAGCAGAATCTGAAACTCGGTATGGCCCGGCCGGCTGTCCACCTCGATCAGACCTTCGTGCTGCTGCACGAAGGTCTGCGCAAGCGTTAGACCGAGACCGCTACCGTCCTCGCGCCCCGATACGAGCGGATAGAAAATGCGGTCGCGAATCTCTTCCGGAATGCCTGGGCCGTTGTCGACGATATGCAAGTCCAATGCCAGCTTGCACAGGCGTTTTGAAATCGTGACCTTGCGCGCGATGCGCGTACGCAACTCGATGCGCGCATCGCCCTGCGAGATCCGCTCGCGCAACGCCTCGGCCGCATTGCGCACGATGTTCAGCAGCGCCTGGATCAGCTGCTCCTTGTCGCCGCGCAGATCCGGCACGCTGACGTCGTAGTCGCGCTCGATCGTCAGGCCGCGCGGAAATTCCGCGAGAATCACCTGACGCACACGCTCGCACACCTCGTGAATATTCACGTCGCCGACGATATGCGGATGCCGGTGCGGTTCGAGCAGGCGGTCGACCAGCGTCTGCAGCCGGTCCGATTCCTTGATGATGACCTGGGTGTATTCGCGCAACTCGTCGCGCTGACGCTCGCCGAGTTCGAATTCGAGCAGTTGCGCGGCGCCGCGAATGCCGCCGAGCGGATTCTTGATTTCGTGCGCGAGATTGCGGATCAGATGCTTGTTGACGGCCGTCAGGTCGTTGATGCGCTCTTCGCGGTCGGTGCGCAGATGCCGCTCGTTCTCGAACAGTTCGAGCAACACGTAGTCCTGCGCGCTTTCCAGAAAGCCGACGATCGCATGCACGTGCAGCGGCTCGTGGCCGGGACGCTCGAGCACGGCGTCCAGATGCGTCGCGTGAAAACGGTGCGCGGCGATCGCGGTGATCGTCGCGACCAGTTCGTCCGCATTCGAGAAGATGTCCGGCCACGCCATCTGCGTGAGCTGCTTGCGCGACATCTCCAGCATCGACTCCGCCGACGGATTCGCGAACGCGACGCGCAGCGTGCGCTTCTCGAGCACCAGCACGACGGTGGGCAACGCCTCGAAGCCTGGCAGCAAGCCAGAGCTCACGAGCTGCGCGTCATCCGACAGCGTCTGTTCGTGTCCTTTCCTTGCCTTGATCAGATTCTTGAGAACCATCTTGCAGTGTGGCCGGTAGGAGATGGTGATAAATCAGGAGTGCGGCCTGTTGGTGATTCGTCGCAACGCATGTCGCCCGCGCGCGGCCGGCCGTGCGTACGGCCTAACGAAAAAGGGACGGCGCCGCCGTCCCTTCGTGACCGATCGCGAGCGTCGGGCAAAGCGCTTCGCCGCGTGAAGGGCGAAGCGCCATCGCCGCTTACAGCGAGTAGTACATTTCGAATTCGATCGGGTGCACCGACTGACGATAGCGTTGCAGCTCGCCCGTCTTCAGTTCGATGTACGCGTCGAGCATCGAATCCGTGAACACGCCACCGCGCGTCAGGAACTCGCGGTCCGCGTCGAGTGCGTCGAGAGCCTGGTCGAGGCCGGCGCATACGGTCGGGATCTTTGCATCCTCTTCCGGCGGCAGGTCGTACAGGTTCTTGTCGGCAGCTTCGCCCGGGTGAATCTTGTTCTGTACGCCGTCCAGACCCGCCATCATCAGCGCGGAGAAGCACAGGTACGGATTCGCCAGCGGATCCGGGAAGCGCGTTTCGATACGGCGGCCCTTCGGGCTCGACACGTGCGGAATACGGATCGATGCCGAACGGTTGCGAGCCGAGTAAGCCAGCTTGACCGGCGCTTCGAAGTGCGGCACGAGACGCTTGTACGAGTTCGTACCCGGGTTGGTGATCGCGTTCAGCGCGCGAGCGTGCTTGATGATGCCGCCGATGTAGAACAGCGCGAATTCCGACAGACCTGCGTAACCATTGCCCGCGAACAGGTTCTGGCCGTCCTTCCAGATCGACTGGTGAACGTGCATGCCCGAACCGTTATCGCCGACGACCGGCTTCGGCATGAACGTCGCCGTCTTGCCGTACGTGTGCGCGACGTTGTGGACGATGTACTTCATCTGCTGCAGCCAGTCCGCGCGCTGCACGAGCGTCGAGAACTTGGTGCCGATTTCGTTCTGGCCCTGGCCTGCCACTTCGTGGTGGTGCACTTCGACCGGAATGCCGATCTGTTCGAGCAGCAGACACATTTCCGAGCGGATGTCCTGGAACGTGTCGACCGGCGCGACCGGGAAGTAGCCGCCCTTGGTGCCCGGACGGTGGCCGGTGTTGCCGCCTTC
The DNA here is from genome assembly GCF_040948805.1 of Paraburkholderia sp. BR13439. Lineage (NCBI taxonomy): Bacteria > Pseudomonadati > Pseudomonadota > Betaproteobacteria > Burkholderiales > Burkholderiaceae > Paraburkholderia > Paraburkholderia sp. BR13439. Next base: position 136,681 of record NZ_JBFPKN010000013.1, read on the forward strand.
GAATTCCTTCGCCGACGACCACGGTGCTTCTTCCGAACCGATCTTGATGAAGCAGCCCGACTGGTCCGTGTTCCACTGCACCGAGTCGAAAATGAAGAATTCCGGCTCCGGACCGAAGTACGCGGTGTCGCCGAGGCCCGAGCTCTTCAGGTACGCTTCAGCGCGCTTCGCGAGCGAGCGCGGGTCGCGCTCGTAGCCCTTGCCGTCAGCCGGTTCGACGACGTCGCAGGTCAGCACGAGGGTCGATTCTTCGTAGAACGGGTCGATGAAGGCCGTGTTCGCGTCCGGGACCAGCAACATGTCCGATGCTTCGATGCCCTTCCAGCCGGCAATCGACGAACCGTCAAACGCATGGCCGCTTTCGAACTTGTCTTCATCGAATGCCGACACCGGCACCGAAACGTGTTGCTCTTTGCCGCGCGTGTCGGTGAAGCGGAAGTCGACAAACTTGACGTCTTCGTCTTTGACGAGTTGAACGACGTCGGCCACGGATTTACTCATAACCTATCTCCTGATTAACAATTTCGGCGGATTTCAGCCGCCGCCCAATCTAGCTGACCCGTCCCGGAACGTCCACTTATACGGCGTCGCAGGCGGAAAATTCTGCGGGACAAATCGATCGGCACCAATAAAGCAGATAGTGTGCCACCTCTGGGCCCACTATGGGCCAATTCGGCGCACCTCGTTACTGCGCTTACGTGCGCGGGCTACGCACGAAGCGCGGGCTGCGCTACCAGGAAACGCCTGAGCCTCCTTGCGCACCAGTTTCGTGCATTCACCGCTTTGGAAAACGCGCCATATTCCATTGTGGTGCATCCCGACAAAAGCGCACCAAATTTGCGCATCGAGGTTGGGGCAGCGCCCGGCGACTGCCCCACGACGCCCAGTCTACCCATGTCTGCGCGGTGCCTGTCGCGCGCTAGAATGATCATTTGGTCCGAAGGAGATTGACGCTCATGAGCACGCTCGAACAGCTTTACGCGAAGGCGGACGCCCGTCGCGCCGAGAACCAATTGCCCTACGCGGGCGCGGTATCGCCGGCCGAGGCGTTCGAATTGCTGGAACTCGATCCGCGCACGCGTCTCGTCGACGTGCGTACCCGCGCCGAACTCGACTGGGTCGGCCGGCCGGTGATCGGTGATGGCCAATACGCGCATGTCGAATGGACGCGCTATCCGGGCGCGGTGCCCAATCAGGAGTTCATGCAGCAACTCGCGCAGGTCGCCTCGCCCGACACGCCGGTGCTGTTCCTGTGCCGCAGCGCCGCGCGCTCGAAGCTCGCCGCGATCGCCGCGACCCAGGCCGGCTTCACGAAGGCGTACGACCTGCTGGAAGGCTTCGAAGGCGACAAGGACGGCCAGGGGCATCGCAAGACGGTGTCGGGATGGTGTTTTCGCGGCTTGCCGTGGATCGGCGCCTGATGGCGGACTGGCGCACTGCCCTCACATGCGCAAGTCCTGTCTAGCGGGGCTGAGGCAGGCTAATCGAAACAGGACGCGCCGACCACGCACTGATTGCATCGTCGGCGCGGGTTGTGACACTGCGATGTCGCGGCTCGCGCCGACCCAACCCTCCGGCGCGAACCGCTGTCGCCTTCTCAGCTTCGCGGCTTCCCCGTGGCGGCCGCCGCCGCTGCCGCTGCCGCGACTTCAGGCTCGACGATGTCGCCACCGAGCAGATGCACCCCTTCGCGCAGCTTCACGAACGCCGCGGCGACGGCCTCCGGCTCACCCTTCACCCCGAGATCGATGTGATGCCGCGCATACACGCCGCCGCGCTCCGCATCCCCGACGCTCGGCAGGCTGAACACCCGCACGCCGGGAAAATCCCGCTCGATTTTCTCCATCAGCGGCGTCACGCGCGACTCCGGCAGCTCGAACACCAGCAGCGACTTTTCGGCGTGCGGCGTGGTGTGATGCAGATGCGCGTACTGCGTGTCCAGCACCCACTCGATCATCGGCCAGGCCATCACCGGGAAACCCGGCACGAAATGGTGTTGGCGGATCGAAAAACCCGGAATCTTGTTGTAGCCGTTCGGAATGATGTCGGCGCCCTGCGGATACGTGCCCATGTTCAGGCGATGCCGGTTCTCGGGCGAGTTCAGATCGAGCGGCGTCGTCGAAGTCGCCGGATACATGTCGCGGATGCGCTCCTGGATCAGCTTCGCGGCCTCCGGATGCAGCTCGAGCGGCACGCCGAGCGCGGCCGCCGCGCACTGGCGCGTGTGGTCGTCAGGTGTCGCGCCGATGCCGCCCGTCGAGAAAACGATGTCGCCCGACGCGAACGTCCGACGCAGCGTCGCCGTGATGCGCTCCGGATCGTCGCCGATGTACTCCGCCCAGCCGAGCGACAGCCCGCGCGCCCGGAGCAACTCGATGACCTTCGGTAGATGCTTGTCGACGCGCCTGCCCGACAGGATTTCATCGCCGATGATGATGACGCCAAATGCCATTGCCGCCTCTTTCGTTTGATCAATAGGGAACCGGCGCGACCTCGCGCGCGCCGCCAGACGCTTCCGCCCGCATACGCTGCAGCGCGCGCAGGCAGTAGTTGCCGAACCATAGCGCCGAGAACACGAGGATGAAAGCGTAAATCCAGATCGTCACCGTGGTAATCACCGGGAACAGCACGATCAGCCAGACCGACGACGCCCACAGCAGCGTCGGCAGCGAACCTAGCAGGCCGCTCACGACACCGATCAGCAGCAGCGGCAAGCGGTGGCGCCGCACGAGTTCGCGCCGCTCGTCGCGCGTCGCATGCAACGCGAGCGCGTCGTAGCTCATCACCCGATACGTGAGCCAGCCCCACAGCAGCGGAGGAATCAGCGCGAAGAACGGCGGTACGAGCCACAGCGGCAACGTGACGATCAGCAGCACGAGACACAGCAGCGTGGTCCAGAGCGCCTGACCGAGGCTACCGTACCATGTTCCGCCGCGGCGTATCTCCAGCCCGGCGAATTGGCGCGCCGCGAGAAAGCGGATCACGGCCGGCATCGACAGCATGGCGATCAGCAGCAGCACCGTGACGACGATCAACGGGATCGCCATTGCAATTACGATGAACGGCGCGATGACCGCGTGCAGCGTCGAGAAACCGAGCACGTCGAACAGATGATAAAGCGTGGCGGTGAAAGACCAGTCGTCGAGCCAGGTGCGGGTCGCGCCGGTCACCGTCTGCCAGAAGAACCACAGGAGTAAGCCCCAGCCGACCGTCGCGACGATAAACGGTTTGAAGGTCAGCCAGAGCATGCGCGGATGCAACGCGCTTGCGAGTGCACGCCCAAACGAGCGCAACAGATCATTCATGCGAGCCAATGCCTGCGAACGAAACGATGGACAGGAAAAACGCGCCGCGCGCCGGCCTGGCATGCTGGTGGGGCACTGGAGGTGCGCACGAACGTGCACAGCATAATCCAAGGGACACGCCGCCGGCGGAAGTGGGCGGCGCGGCGGAGCGCGTGCTCGAGAGGATCTGCAATGGACTCAGAATGAACTCTGAATGAACTCTGAATGGACTCAAACGGCAGCGGTGTCGTTGCCGGTTGCGCGGCGCTTCGATACCAGGCGATGCGCGATGCGCACGAAGGCGAACCAGTGCTGCGCCCAGAAGCCATCGCCATAGCGGCGGCCTTCGAGCTGATCGCTGATCCCGGTCGGCTCCACGTCGCGGCTCCACGACGCGCTGCGGAACAGCATGTCCCACCATGGGAACAGCACGCCGAAATTGCAGCCGTACTTGAGCCCTTCATGACCTAAGCCGATTGCGTGGTGACGGCGATGGAACGCCGGACTGACGAGCAGCCGCTCGCCGAGCCAGCCGTAATACAGCCGGATGTTCGCGTGCTGCACGCTCTGCGCGAGGTTCGTGATCGCGACCAGCACGACGAACTGCGACGGCGGCACACCGATCGCGAGCGAGATCACCGCGAAGAACGACGCCTGCAGCAAATCATCGAGCAGATGGTTACGATCGTCGGACCACAGCGACATCTGCCGCTGACTATGGTGTACCGCATGCAGTTCCCACCACACGCCGAAGCGGTGCTGCCCGCGGTGATACCAGTAGCCGGCGAAATCGAGCACGAGCAGATACATGACGAACGTGACGAGCGGCTGCGTGGTCACGCCAGGCCACAGGTTGTCGAAGTTCAGGTTCGCGATGCCGTGAAGCCTGAGCCAGCCTTGCACGTTGTCGAAGAACGGCTGCAGTGCGAAGAAAAAGAAAAGATTCAGAATGCCGAGCTTGGCGATCCACGTGTACAGCACGTCGACCCGCACTGCCTTGCGGTTCTCCCATTGCTCGACCGGACGCAGCGCCTCGAGCGGACGCAGGATCGCGTACATCGCGAGCACCTCGAGCACACCGACGATGAGCCAGTACAGGCTGTCGTAGGTGTCCTCGTCATAGTCCATCAGATTGAACCGGAACAGCAGCGGCTGTACCACGTCGACGTACAGCCACGTCTGCGTGGCTGAAACGAAGCTGTCGAGTGTCGAGAAAATCAGATGGAACATGATGCTGGCCTGTTACTTCATCCTTGGTGGCTCGTGGCGCCGGGGCTCTGCTGCGTTGCTCCCAGGCACCCCCTGAGACCCCTCAAGCACCGTTCGGCGCCGTGACCGGCGCGCGGTTGAAGAAATAGATGCCATGCGGCGAGCGGCCGACCGCAATCGTCTGGATCAGCTTGCGCGTGTTGAGATCGATGATGCCAATGTGCTTCGCGAAGCGGAAGGTCACCCACAGATAGCGCTTGTCGGCGGAAAGCTCCATGTCGTCCGGTCCCGGCATCAGGCCGGTGATATCGCCGACGTTGGTGAGCGTGTCTTCGTCGATGATGCTGATCGTGCTAGCGACGCGGTTCGACACCGCGACATGCTTGCCGTCGGCGAGCGAGCGGAAGTTGTGAGCGCCCTTGCCCGTGTGAATCGTCTTGACGACTTTCTGGTTGCGCCAATCCACGACGGCGACGTAGTCCTCGCCGGTCATGCCGACGAGCAGGTACTTTTCGCCCGGCGTCATCCACAGGCCCGCGGGCACCTTGCCGACCTTCATCTTCCATTTGACGGTTTGCGTGGGCAGGTCGATGGCGGCGAGTTCGCCCGAGATCTGCAGCGAAACGAACACCGTCCTGCTGTCATTCGTGAACGCCATATGGCTGGGCATCACCGCGAGCGGCAGCCGTGAAGCCAGCGTCATCTGGTTTTTCTGGTTGTCGTAGTGGTAGATGTCGAGGCGGTCGAGCCGCAAGCCCGTAGTGACGAGCCACTTGCGATCCGGCGAAAAACCGATTTGATAGGGATCTTCGATGTTCTCGACCCAGCGCTGCAACTGGCCCGTTTTCGGATCGACGAACATCAGGCTGTTCGACACCGAATTGGCGACGATCAGCGAGGAATTGTCCGGCGTGGCCATCAGGTGATGCGGTTCCTTGCCCGTGGGCACGGTGCCGATGACCTGGCGGCTGTTCTCGTCGATCAGGCTCAGCGTGGCCTCACCGGAATTGAGCACGATCACGTTATTGGCGTGCGCCGCCGGAGAAAAAAAGCCTGCGGCGGCGACCAGCACCGCAGTTGCGGCGAACGTGGCAGTCAAGCCGGGAAGAAGAAATTTACGCATGAAAACTCGCTTCGGAGAACAACGGTCATTGTAGAACGTTTGCCGGTCCGAGCGGTTGACGTAAGTCACCGGGCGACGAGCGAAAAATGACGGATGTGATGAAGTGCGGCCGCGCGCGGGAAAGATCGTCTGCCACGTCCCGTTTGATGCTCGGGCCGCGGGTTTTCGAGTGAGGAATCAATGTGCTCTCCTTGCCAGAATCAATCATGCATCAGCCACACGCCAATATCGCCCAAAGCAATAACCAAAACAATAGGAATATTCCTTTTTTCGCGCCAATAAATCTACCTGTATTAATATATTTTTTAGCCCAATTGAATTTCGGAGTTCGCTGATATCTGAATTGCGCGCGGGCATCGGAGAATTCTTCCTGCGCGTCGTCCCGCCAGCGCCTCATCCGTGCGAACCACGCGTATAACGCGGGGACGACGCGCGCTCGACCAAATAGAGCAAGCTTCACCAATGGCCAGCGTTTTTTATTTACGAGATTTTCAAACTTACCTAAGCAATAACGTCACGCCAATCTCCAATTACGCACCACACGCCACGAACCAAAATAATGCGGAGGATTTCAAATTGATGAACAAGAATATTTCGATAATTGGCCGTACCACATCTCAAAGAAAAGTCGCAGCGGCGCAAACTGCCTGCCTGCAAACACACCGTGCTTCCGCGCGCCAGAAAAGCATCGCCCGAGCAGTTCGACGTACTGCCGGTGTTGCCATAGCGGCGGCCCTGTGCGTCACGGAAGCGAACGGCGCCGGCGTCGATTCCGTCGAGGTAGGCACGGCCAGCGCGCCCGGCGACGCCGCGGTCGCGATAGGCGCACAGGCCATCGCAAGCGACAACTCATCGCTGGCGATCGGCTCGCAGGCGAACGCGCAAAACGACGGCGCGCTCGCGGTAGGGGCAGGCGCCACGGCGCAGGGCGACAGCGCAGTCGCCGTGGGTCTCTCCTCTTCCGCAAAAGGCGAAGGCGCAAGCGCCTTTGGGCCCTATGCGAATGCGCAGGCGGACCGCGCGACCGGGGTCGGTCTGGACGCGTCGGCGCTCGGTGTCGACTCGGTCGCAACGGGCTCCGGTTCAATGGCGGCGAATTCGGCCGCCTCCGCGTTTGGCTCCCAATCCACGGCAACCAGCGTCGGATCGACCGCGCTCGGCTATGTCGCGCAGGCCGGAGGCACCAACTCGCTCGCCGCTGGAGCATGGGCCTCGGCACTGGCGGACTCGAGCGTCGCGCTTGGTAGTAACACCCTCGTCAGCGGTGTCGGCGCCATCGCCCTCGGCGTCGCTGCGCAGGCGAGCGGCGCCTATGCCAGCGCAATCGGCTTCGGCGCAACGGCGGCGGGAGCCGGCGCGATCGCGCTCGGCAGCAACGCAAACGCGAGCGCCGACAATAGCGTCGCGCTGGGCGCCAATGCCAGCACCACGACGGATCTGTCGCGAAGCGCATTTGCGCCCGGGGGAGCGGGAGCTACCCCGGTCGCGGCCCCCATCGCGACAGGCGAAGTCTCACTTGGCTCGGCGAATAATGAGCGTCGCCTGACCAACGTCGCCGCGGGCGCTGCGCCCACTGACGCGGTCAACGTGAGCCAGTTGAACGCGGTCGACAACAAGGTCGATGCACTCGCTGAAAGCAGCGCGCTGCACTTCCTCAGCGCCGCCGACCCGGCCGACGGCTCCAACAACGCGCTCGCGGAAGGCACGCACGCGCTCGCCGTGGGCAGCAACGCCAGCGCCGTCGGCGCCAACGCGAGCGCATTCGGCACGAGCGCCAGCGCGAGCGCAACGGACTCGACCGCGATAGGCGCGGGCGCCGTCGCCGGCACGGCCGGCGCGACCTCGCTGGGCGCGTCAGCGTCGGCGTACGGCTCAGGGGCCACGGCGCTCGGGGCCAGCGCGACGGCGAACGGCGACGGCACGCTCGCGATCGGCTCCGGTGCCAGCGCAGCCGCCGACAACGCACTTTCGCTCGGCTATCAGTCGAGCGCGCTGGCCGCAAACGCCGTCGCGCTTGGTCAGGGCTCGATCGCCGATCGCGCGGGGACCGTATCGGTGGGGTCAGCGGGCAACGAGCGTCAGATCACCAACGTCGCGGCCGGCACCGCGGACACCGATGCGGTCAACGTCGCCCAGCTGAAAGCGGTGAGCGATCAGAGCAGCGCGAGCGCGGCGAAACTCGACGGCGCGGTCATGTACGACACGAACGCCGACGGCAGCATCAATCGGAACAGCATTACGCTCGGCGGCGATACCACGGAGGGCACCGCCATCCACAACGTCGCGAACGGCGTGCTGGCGTCCGACGCGGTCAACCTCGGTCAGCTGAACGCGGCGCTCGAAGGGGCGATCAATAACGCGGCGAGCGGTTCGGTCGGCGCGCTATTCGGTGCTGCGGGGGAAAGCGCGACTGAAACCGCGCAAGCATCCGGTGCACACGCGATTGCGGCCGGGGCGAATGCGCGGGCAAGCGGCGCCAACGCGACAAGCATCGGAGCGAACGCCATCGCCAGCGGCAACAACGCGACGGCGGTCGGCGCCGCGGCCAGCGCGAGCGCCGACAACTCGGTGGCCTTGGGCCAGGGCTCCATCGCAGACCGAGCGAATTCAGTATCGGTTGGGTCGGTGGGCCAAGAGCGCCAGATCACCAACGTCGCAGCCGGCGCGCGAGGCAGCGACGCGGTCAACGTCAATCAGTTGCAGCAAAGCATGAGCGGCGCGATCAGCGCGGCGAATCGCTATACGGACGATCAGATCCGTTCCGCCCGCCGGGACAGCTACGGGGGCACGGCATCGGCGCTCGCGATGGCAGGCTTGCCGCAAGCGGTCCTGCCCGGACACGGCATGGTCGCGATGGCGGGCGGCACGTACGGCGGTCAATCCGCGCTCGCAATTAGCGTGTCGCAGTTGTCGGACACCGGCAAATGGATCTACAAGGCCCAAGGCAGCGCCGACTCACGCGGGCAGTTCGGCGCATCGATCGGCGCGGGGATGCATTGGTGAAATCAGCTTGGGCGATCGTGTCGGGCAAAGCCCGGCCGCCGTGCACACCCAGTGTCCCGCGTCTGCGTGCGAGCGGCCTGACTTTACCGCTGCATCGACTCCCACACCTTGTACAAGCGCTTCACCGAAACCGGCATGGGGGTACGCAGCTCCTGCGCAAACAGCGAGATGCGCAACTCCTCGAGCAGCCAGCGGAATTCCGCAAGCCGCGGATCCGTGACGCCGCCGCGCTGCGACACCGCCCGCTGATAGTGCTGCAACAGCGGCTGGAATTCGGCGAACTGCCGCGCGTCGCGGGTGGCGTCCGCGCGCAGTTTGTCGATACGCAGCGCCATCCCCTTCAGATAACGCGGGAAATGTGCGAGTTGGGCATACGGCGTATCGACGACAAAACGCTTGCTAATCAGCGCATCGAGTTGGTTCTGCAGATCGGTGTACGCGGCCGCGAATGGCTTCGCCTGCAGAAGCTTCTTCGTCAGGCTCGCGTACTCGCCGAGGATCTGGCCGACCAGCCGCGAGATTTCCTGCGCGAGCAACGTGAGGCGGCTACGCCCTTCGTCACGGCGGGTATGGAAGCTCGCATCGTCGTCGGGCAGCGGGTCCTGCAGACACGCGCGGTCGAGTGCGGTGTCGATCAGCTGATCGCGCAGTTCTTCCTGCGTGCCGCGCGGCATGAACTGCATGGCCATTTCGCGCAGGCCCGGCAGATTCTTCTCCAGATACTTGATCGGCTCCTTCAACTGCAGCGCGAAAAGCCGACGCAGGCCCGCCCGATGAATCCGCGCGGCTTCTTCGGGCGAATCGAATACTTCGACGTCGCAGTGCGTGCCACGGTCCACGAGCGCCGGGTAGCCAAACAACGTCTGGCCACCACGGCGAATTTCGAGCAACTCGGGCAGCTTGCCGAAATTCCACGTGGTCAGGTTTTCGTACAGCGCGGTGGCTGGCGCGCCATCCGGCGTCGCGGGTTGTGGCGCGGCCGCGCCCTTGCCGCGCGCCGGGCCGCTCGCAGCCAGATCGGGAGACCGCGCAGGTGTCGCGACACCGCCGCCTGCATCGGCCAGGGCGGCGCCTGCCGCGCCCGAAACGAGCTTCTGGAAATGCTGCTGCGCCTGACCGCCGAGTTCTGCGCGCAGTTGCGACAGATTGCGTCCCATCGCGAGCTGCCGGCCATGTTCGTCGATGACCTTGAAGTTCATGAACAGATGCGCGGGCAGCGTCTCGAGCTTGAAGTCGGACTGCTTCATCGCGACCTGGGTCTGCTCGCGCACGTCGGCGATCAGCGCTTCGAGCAAGCCGCCTGCTCCGAAGCGCTGGGCGCTGTGCCGTTCGGCGAAACCTGCCGCGTATTCAGGGAGCGGCACGCAATGCCGACGCAGCTTCTGCGGCAGCGACTTCAGCAGCAACTGCGCCTTCTCTTTCAGCATGCCGGGCACGAGCCACTCACAACGGCGCGCGTCGACCTGGTTCAGCGCATACAGCGGTACCGCGAGCGTTACGCCGTCGCGAGGCGTGCCCGGCTCGAAGTGATAGGTCAGCGCCATCTCGATGCCCGCCATCGTCAGCCGCTTCGGGAACAGATCTGTCGTGACACCCGCCGCTTCGTGCCGCATCAGATCGTCGCGGGACAAATACAACAGCCGCAGCTTGTCCTCCGCCTGGCCGCTCTTTTTGACTTCGTCGCGATACCAGCGCTCGAACGACGCGCCGGTATAGAGGCCATCCGGCAGCGCCTGATCGTAGAACGCGTAGATCAATTCGTCGTCGACCAGCACGTCCTGGCGGCGCGACTTGTGCTCGAGCTGTTCGATGTCGGCAAGCAGCTTGCGGTTGTGCGCGAAGAACGCAAGCTTCGTGTCGAACTCCCCTTCAACAAGCGCACCGCGAATAAACAGCTCGCGCGCCCGCGCCGGGTCCTGCTTGCCGAATGCGACGCGCCGCCGGTGATAAATCGGCAGGCCGTACAGCATCGCGCGCTCGAACGCGGAAACCTGCGCCGCGCGCTTTTCCCAATGTGGCTCCGAGAGCGACTTTTTCAGCAGATGCGCGCCGACCTTCTCGACCCACTCCGGCTCGATTTTCGCGATACAGCGCGCGTAAAGCCGGCTCGTTTCGACCAGCTCGGCAGCCATCACCCACTTGCCCGCTTTTTTCACGAGCGCAGAGCCCGGCCACAAATAGAACTTGATGCCGCGCGCGCCGAGATAGTACGGCTCATCGTCGGCTTTCAGGCCGATGTTGCCGAGAAGGCCGGTCAGCAGCGCAAGATGGATCTGCTCGAACGTAGCCTCCGCTTCGTTCAGGCGCCAGCCGTGCTCCCGCACGACCGTCAGCAGTTGCGAATGGACATCGCGCCACTCGCGCAGCCGCAACTGCGACAGGAAGTTCTTGCGGCACTCGTCCTGCAACTGCCGGTTCGATTTCTTGTGCGCGATCGCTTCGTCGAACCAGTTCCAGATCTTCAGCCACTGCAGAAATTCGGAGCGCTCGTCAGCGAACCGGCGATGCGCCTGGTCGGCCTGCTCCTGCGCGTCGATCGGCCGATCGCGCGGGTCCTGCACGGACAGCGCGCTCGCGATGATCAGCACCTCCTTCAGCGCCTGCTGGTCGCGCGCGGCGAGGATCATGCGGCCGACGCGCGGATCGAGCGGCAGTCGCGCGAGTTCACGGCCGAGCGGCGTCAGGTGATTGTCGTCGTCGACGGCGCCGAGCTCGTTGAGCAACTGGTAGCCGTCGGAAATCGCACGGCCCGGCGGCGGCTCGATAAACGGGAACGTTTCGATCGCCGTCAGGTGCAGCGACTTCATGCGCAGAATCACCGAAGCGAGCGAAGAGCGCAGAATTTCCGGATCGGTGAAGCGCGCGCGGCCCTGGAAGTCGCTTTCCTCGTACAGACGAATGCAGATGCCATCGGCAACCCGTCCGCAACGCCCCGCCCGTTGATTCGCGGCGGCTTGAGAAATCGACTCGACCTGCAGCTGCTCGACCTTGTTGCGATACGAGTAGCGCTTCACGCGGGCGAGGCCCGTGTCGACCACGTAGCGGATGCCGGGTACCGTCAGCGAAGTTTCGGCGACGTTGGTCGCGAGCACGATGCGGCGCGCGTTCGACGCGCGGAACACGCGCTCCTGCTCGGCCGCCGAGAGCCGCGCGAACAGCGGCAGAATCTCCGTATGGGGCGGGTGATGTTTGCGCAGCGCCTCGGCGGCGTCCCGGATCTCACGCTCGCCGGGCAGGAACACCAGCACATCGCCGTGACCCTCGCGGCACAGTTCGTCGACGGCCTCGACGATCGCCTCCATCAGATCGCGATCGGTCTCGCGCTGCGTCTTCGGGCGCTCGCGGCCAGACGACGCCACACCCGAGGTCCCTTGCGCCGCCTTGACCGCCGGGCTGTCCTCGACCACCGGTCGGTAACGCACCTCGACCGGATAAAGCCGCCCGCTCACTTCGATCACCGGTGCGGGCTTATCGTCGCTACCGAAGTGGCGCGCGAAACGGTCGGCGTCGATCGTCGCCGAGGTCACGATCAGCTTCAGGTCGGGACGCTTCGGAAGAATCTCCTTCAGGTAGCCGAGCAGAAAATCGATGTTCAGGCTGCGCTCGTGCGCTTCGTCGATGATCAGCGTGTCGTAGGCTTTCAGCAGCGGATCGGTCTGCGTTTCGGCAAGCAGAATGCCGTCGGTCATCAGCTTGACCGATGCGCCCGGCGCGAGGTTGTCGTTAAAGCGCACCTTGTAGCCGACCACTTCGCCGAACGGCGTGCCGAGTTCCTCGGCGATACGGCGCCCGGTCGCCGACGCGGCGATCCGGCGCGGCTGCGTATGGCCGATCAGACCCTTGCCGCCTGCGCCCAGACCACGGCCGAGCGTGAGGCAGATTTTCGGCAACTGCGTGGTCTTGCCCGACCCAGTTTCGCCCGACACGATCACGACCTGATTCTCCGCGATCGCCCGCGCGATCTCGTCGCGACGACCGGAAACGGGAAGTGCTTCGGGGAACGTGATCGGTGGAATCGGATTCGGCTCGACGATCCGCGGCGACCGCGGTTCGCGCGGCGCGCGAGGCTCCTTGCGCGGCTCGCCCGATTGTTTGTCGTGCGAGTGCGTGGCGCGCGAACCGTGACGTTGCTCGCCGCGGCTAGACCCGCGTTGCTCGTCACGTGGTCCGCGCTCTTCCTGTTCGTTACGAGGCGCACGATGCCGTTCAACGCGCGGCGTGTCCGAGCGCGCGTCGCGGACTTCGCCACGTTGCCCGCTTTGCCGCGCACCAACTTGCTCATCGCGAGCCTGGCGGCCATGCGCACCGCGAGGCGCGGTCGAAGGCGTACTGCGGTGCTCGCTTTGCGGCCCGTGCTGTTGCTCGCTTTGCGGCCCACCGCTCTGCTGCTCACGGGCCGCGTTTTGAAGCGCGGAACGGAATTGGCCAAGCTGCTCGCTCAACGAAGCGCCACGTGGCTCGCCACGAGCCCCACCGCCGCGCTTGGCACCGGACGCTTCACCCGATTCAGCGCGAGATTCACCGCGCCGTTCATCATGCGCCGCGCCTCGCGCGCGAGCGTGCTTTTCGCGATCTTCACGACCCGCACCGCCACCTTCCGGCGACACTGTTTGCGCAGACGCGCCCGCCTCCCGACGCGCGTCTCGCGCCTGCTCTGGTCTCGCATCCTGCGCTGGGCGGCGCATCGTGTCGCCGGGCCTGGCCGGCTCACCGGCCGACGCCGGTTTCTCGTTCGCCCCAGCGGGACTTTTGGGTACATTCGACATGGGGGCGCATTATAATCCCCGGCATGAATTCCCAAACCGACCTCGTCCCCGCGCCCGCGAGCGTTCCGGCCCCGGCCGACTCGCCGGAAACCCTCGCCCAGCACGCGCAATTCGTCGACTGGATGCGTTCAGTCGCTCCGTATATCCACGCGTTCCGAAACAAGACATTCGTCGTCGGATTCGGGGGCGAAGTGGTGCATCAGGGGCTGCTGAATGCGCTCGTGTCCGACATCGCGCTGCTACAGGCAATGGGCATCCAGATCGTTTTGGTGCATGGCTCGCGCCCGCAGGTCGAGGAGCAGATGAGTCTCCACGGCGTCGAATCGGAGTTTTCGCACGGCATGCGCATTACCGACGCGCGCGCGCTCGAGTCCGCGAAGGAAGCGGCCGGCGAAGTGCGTCTCGACATCGAAGCCGCAATCAGCCAAGGTCTGCCGAACACGCCGATGGCGCACGCGCACATCAGCGTCGTGTCGGGCAACTTCGTAACGGCGCGCCCAGTCGGCATTCTGGATGGCGTCGACTTCCAGCACACGGGTCTCGTGCGCAAGATCGACGCGGATTCGATCCGACATTCGCTCGCGAGCCGCAAGCTCGTGCTGCTGTCGCCGCTCGGCTTCTCGCCCACCGGCGAAGCGTTCAATCTGTCGATGGAAGACGTGGCTTCGGCCGCGGCCATCGCGCTGCGCGCCGACAAGATCGTGTTCCTGACCGAAACCGCGGGTCTGATGGAGACCAGCGAAAGCGGTACGGAGCTGATCCGCGAACTGTCGCTCGACGACGCCTACAAGCTGCACGAAAGCGGCGAAGTCACCGGCGACGCCGGGTTCTACCTGAAGCATTCGATCCGCGCCTGCCGCGGCGGCGTACCGCGCGCGCACATCATCCCGTATGCGCTCGACGGCAGCCTGCTGCTCGAACTGTTCCTGCACGATGGCGTCGGCACGATGATCTCGTACGAGAACCTCGAAAGCCTGCGCGAAGCGACACCGGACGACGTCGGCGGCATTCTCGCGCTGATCGAGCCGCTCGAAGCCGACGGCACGCTGGTACGGCGCGGCCGTCACCAGATCGAACGCGACATCGACCATTTCTCGGTAATCGAGCACGACGGCGTGCTGTTCGGCTGCGCGGCGCTGTATCCGTATTCGCAGGAGCGCATCGGCGAAATGGCGTGCCTGACGGTCGCGCCCGAAGCGCAAGGCACCGGCGACGGCGAGCGTCTGCTCAAGCGGATCGAGCAGCGTGCGCGGGCACGCGGCCTCACGCGCATTTTCGTGCTCACCACGCGCACCGAACACTGGTTCCTGAAACGCGGCTTCGTCAAGGCTACGGTCGACGACCTGCCCGAAGACCGCCGCCGACTCTATAACTGGCAGCGTAAGTCGCTCGTGCTGATGAAACAGCTTTGAGTAACTGCGTGATCGTCCCCATTTGATCCGAACTGGCGTTTGCCCGCCCCACATTGATACAGTAATTATTTTTCATGGGACCTGAGTCAGTGCCAAAGCACTGACTCAGGTCGACACAGGAGAAGCACAGCATGACTCGTATGGTTCAATGCGCGAAGCTCGGCAAGGAAGCCGAAGGCCTCGATTTCCCGCCGCTGCCGGGCGAACTCGGCAAGCGGATCTACGAAAGTATCTCGAAGGAAGCCTGGCAGGCCTGGTTGAAGCAGCAGACCATGCTGATCAACGAAAACCGCCTGAACATGGCCGATCCGCGCGCGCGTCAGTATCTGATGAAGCAGACCGAAAAGTTCTTCTTCGGCGAAGGCGCGGATACCGCATCGGGCTACGTGCCGCCGTCGGCCTGAGCTTGCCACATCGAGAGCGACACCAGCACGCGTCGCCCGAACCGGGTGAACACACGCCTAAAAATCCGCGCCGCGAGCGCGGATTTTTTTCGCCCCGACATCGGCCTCGCATCGTGTCTGCATTCACTTCGTCGGCACGTCAAAAAATCGCCCCGCGAATGTTCTAAGCGGTCCGTTTTCAAACCCGTTTCGACCCCGCCAGAACCCCCGCCCCGCAATGGATTGAGCCACACCGGCGGCCTTCGCCCGCACCCCGGTTTGCATGATCCTCTGTCATCGTGCTAATATGTGCCCCGTTTCAGCTGCAATTCACCTTCATTCGTGTTCTTTTCAGATTGGCTCGTCGTGCATTTTCCGCGCGTGCGTCATCCTGAATCGAGCTGTTTTTAAACAAGAAGGCTCGTCGGTCGTTTCCCCGCCTAACGCGGATAAATTCAAGACCGGCCTTTTTCGTTTCAAGCCTTCAGTGGCGCATGGGTCGGCTTCCGCAGCCCCGCGTCCTTCATGCACCTGCCCCCCTTCCACGGCCACGCAGGTGCAACTGTCAGCACAATCTAGACGAGTGTTTTTTCGCGAACTTATCGCGAGGCACTGGCGTTTGCTTCATTTCGCCAACTGTTCCGCCGCCGCATAACCAGCGCCGCGGATACCCTCGCCACGCTCACGAAATTGCACTTCCAGCAACCGAGGCGGAACGCATCACGAGTTTCGTCGCAGTCATTGGAGTTTTTAACCTTGACCGCTTCCAGCAACGGCTTCTGGCGACATCACAAACAAGAACAACGCCTTACCCTCGACGACATCACCGTCGTCGATCACTCCCTCCTGAAACGGGCGGTCGGCGCAATGGCGCTCGGCAACGCGATGGAATGGTTCGATTTCGGCGTGTACAGCTATATCGCGGTGACGCTCGGCAAGGTGTTCTTCCCCTCGTCGAGCCCGTCGGCGCAGCTCATCGCGACCTTCGGCACGTTTGCCGCGGCGTTTCTCGTGCGGCCGATCGGCGGCATGGTGTTCGGGCCGCTCGGTGACCGTATCGGCCGTCAGCGCGTGCTGGCGATGACGATGATCATGATGGCCGCGGGCACCTTCGCGATCGGCCTGATCCCCAACTACGCGACGATCGGCATTCTCGCGCCGGCGCTATTGCTGCTCGCGCGCCTCGTGCAGGGCTTCTCGACCGGCGGCGAGTACGGCGGCGCCGCGACCTTCATTGCCGAATTCTCGACCGACAAGCGCCGCGGCTTCATGGGCAGCTTCCTCGAGTTCGGCACGCTGATCGGCTATGTGCTCGGCGCGGGCACGGTCGCGCTGTTGACGGCGACGCTGTCGACCGACGCACTGCTGTCCTGGGGCTGGCGCGTGCCGTTCCTGATCGCCGGTCCGCTCGGCCTCATGGGTCTCTACATCCGTATGAAGCTCGAGGAAACGCCCGCGTTCAAGAAGCAGGCCGAACAGCGTGAAGCCGAGGACCGCGCGCGGCCCAAGCAGTCGTTCGGCCAGCTGCTCGCGCAGCAATGGAAGCCGCTGCTGCTGTGCGTCGGCCTCGTGCTGATCTTCAACGTGACCGACTACATGGCGCTGTCGTATCTGCCGAGCTATCTGTCGGCGACGCTGCACTTCAACGAAACGCACGGCCTGTTCCTCGTGCTGCTCGTGATGATCCTGATGATGCCGATGACGCTCGCCGCCGGCCGTCTGTCCGACGCGATCGGCCGCAAGCCGGTGATGCTGCTCGGCTGCGTCGGTCTGTTTGCGCTGTCGATTCCCGCGCTGCTGCTGATTCGCATGGGCACGGTGCTGCCGGTGTTCGCCGGTCTGATGATTCTCGGCGTGCTGCTGTCGTGTTTCACCGGCGTGATGCCGTCGGCACTGCCGGCGCTGTTCCCGACCCGGATCCGCTACGGTGCGCTCGCGATTGGCTTCAATGTCTCGGTGTCGCTGTTCGGCGGTACGACGCCGCTCGTGACCGCATGGCTGGTCGACCGCACCGGCAATCTGATGATGCCCGCGTACTACCTGATGGGCGCATCGCTGATCGGCATCGTATCGGTGCTTGCGCTGCGCGAAACCGCGCGTAAGCCGCTGCTCGGCTCGGGCCCGTGCGTCGCGACGCGCGCCGAAGCGCACGCGGTGCTGCGCGGCGAACGCGAGGCCGAGGAGATGGATGAACGGTTCGCGGCGGCTGCGACCGCGCGTGCCTGATCGGCGCAGTCATCCCTCGCGAGAGTAGTCTCGAAGCGGGCCGGCGATTTTCGCCGGCCCGCTTTTTTTTACGTCAGCAGCGCATCGAACGTCGCGCTGACCTGCGCGCCTTCGACGATCAGTCTGCCCGCGCACACCGGCAGCTTGAAGCGCCGCGGCCCCGCGCTGCCCGGATTGACGTACAGCACGCCGTCTCGCTCGGCGATCGACGGCTTGTGCGAGTGGCCGCTCACCACGACGCGAATGCCTTCGTCGTGCGGTACGCAGCCCAGTTCGGCGATATCGTGCACGACCAGAATCGTCACCTGCTGGACGGTCAGCCGAGCATGCGTCGGTAAAGACGCCGCCCATTCACCGGTATCGTTATTGCCGCGCACCGCGGTCAGCGGCGCGATCCGCGCGAGCGCGTCGAGAACGTCCGGCTTGCAGATATCGCCCGCGTGAATGATCGCGTCGCAGCCGTCGAGATAGTGCAACGCTTCGGGACGCACGAGGTTGTGCGTATCGGAGACGAGCCCGATGCGGGCAGCAGTCGATGGTGGGCGACGTGAAGTCATGCGCAGTCCTGCTCAGTCTGCGGCGGCGCAAACTCACGCGCCGCTGCTGGGGTGCGCCGCTGCCCAGCCAGCATGCGCCGCGTCAACCCCTGCACGACGACCGACACCACCGCCGCGCACGCAAAGCCCGTCGCCACACCGTACTGTGGCAACAGCAACGCCGTCACCGCGAAGAACGCCGCGAACGAGCCGCGCCCGACCACCATGCCGCGCATCAGCAGCGCGACGAAGTCCGCGCCATGCGCACGCTGCGCCGATACCGCGAGCACGATGCCGAGCAGCGGAAACACCGACAGCACGCCACTCCACGCCGCGCCCATCGATGCCGAGGCCGTCGTCACCGCGAGCGTCAGCAGCGCGCCCGCGAGCATGCGTACCGCCAGATCCGCGCGCCCGACGCGCGCCGCCGGTACATGACCGGTCGCGCGCGGCAAGCTGCTCTGCGACACCGCGACGCCCACACACGCCGCCGCCAGCGCCCACCCGGCCGAACCGGGCAGCCGCACGATCAGTAGAGCCGCGCCGAGCCAGCCGGCCACCCCCACGACCAGTGCAAGCGGCCAGTCGAAACGCCGGCAGGTCCAACCATAAGCAAGATTGAACGCCTCCGACGCGGCGATCGCCGCAATCGACGCCGCCGACGCCTGCGCCGCGAACGCCGGCCCTCGCTCGAGCGCGAGCAGCAGCATGATCGGTCCGGCGACGACCGGCAGCCCCGCGAGCCATCCCGCGACCGATGGTCCCCAGACGCGCGCGGCCACCGTCAGCGCGGCGAGAAAGGCCGGCACCAGCACGAGCTTCAGCGCGAGCAGCATGCTCAGGCCTCCAGCACGTGTTCGATGCGCCGGTCCGGCACGAACCACCACGCGGCCGCGAGCGCGTACAGCGCCGCCGACGCCCACGGCACCACGAACGCGAGCCCGATGCCGGTCAGGTAAATGACGACCGAGACCTTACCCTTGAAGTCGTTGCCGAGCGCTTTGGCCAGTGCCGAATCGCGTCCATGCTGAGAAATCAGCGCACGCGTCAGGATGAAATACGCGATCGCCGACATGAACAGCACGATGCCGTACATCGCGGTCGGCCACGCGGCCAGATGGTTTCGGCCGACCCAGTGCGTGACGACCGGCAGCAGCGACAGCCAGAACAGCAGATGCAGGTTCGCCCACAGCACCTTGCCGTTGACCGTCTGCACCGCATGAAACACGTGATGGTGATTGTTCCAGTAGATGCCGACGTAGATGAAGCTCAGCACGTAAGCGCAGAACACCGGTACGACCGGGCGCAGCGCCGCGAGATCGTAGCCCTCGGGCACCTTCAGCTCGAGCACCATAATCGTGATGATGATGGCGATTACGCCATCGCTGAAGGCTTCGACGCGTCCCTTGCCCATGCTGCGTTGTCCCGAAGATGAATGCGGTGGGGCGCACAGCCCGCCCGCGCGTTGCGCCCGGGCCGCGCCGCTGCCGATTATCCGCGATGGCGTGAGGATTTGTCGATGCGCGGAGCCGGCCGCGCGAATGGCTCTATGCGCCGGGGCTCACGGGTAGTAGACGGCGAGCCACACGCTTGGCTCGGTGTCGCTCGTATATGCGACGCGGTGCCGGCAATGCGCTTCGATCAGCACGTGATCGCCTGGCTTCATCGGATGCGGCTCGGGGTCGCCGTCGAATTCGAGCACCGCCGCGCCGCTGAGCAGCACGACCCATTCGGCGCGCGGGCTGTCGTACCAGAAGCCCGGCGGACTCGCCTGCCCTGTCGAGACGATCCGCTCGATCGTCACGCCGCCCCGCTCGACGAGCGCGTCGACCTGCTCATCGGCCGTCGTCCTCGACCGCACGACGGCGTCGAACAGGTTGCCGCTGCTACGTGCGGGTTTGAGCGAGCTTCTCATGGGCGTGTCGCGCCGGTGTCAACGCAGTTCATTGCATCGGCTTGAGTCCATCGAGCAGCGTCGGCACGAGTTCGCTGATGGTCGGATGCACGTGCATCGCGTATTGCAAAGTGGGATATGGCGCGCCCGCCGTCATGATGTCGACGAACGTATGGATCGCCTCGTCGCCCTCGACGCCGTGAATCGCCGCGCCGAGTATCTGTTTGCTGTTGGCATCGACGAGCGCCTTCATGAAGCCGTCGGTTTCGCCACGCTCGCGCGCACGGCCCACGCGCGACATCGGCATCGTCGCGATCAGCGCTTTGCGGCCGCTCTTGCGCACCTCCTCTTCCGACATGCCGACACGCGCGAGCGGCGGATCGACGAACACCGCGTACGTCATGATCCGCGTGTCGACGCTGCGCGCGCCGCCGTCGAGCAGGTTCGCCGCGACGATCTGGTAGTCGTCGTAAGACGTATGCGTGAACGCGCCGCGGCCGTTCACGTCGCCGATCGCCCACACGCCCGGCACGCTGGTGCGCAGCTGGCCGTCGACGATGATCGTGCCGTGCGGGTCGGTCTCGATGCCCGCGACGTCGAGACCGAGGTCATCGGTATTCGGCGTGCGGCCGGTCGCGATCAGCAGATGCGATGCCTCCATCGCCGGAATGTTCTGCTCGAAGCCGATGCACACGTCGTTTGCGCGATGCGGATGCGGCTCGACGCGCGTCGGCTGCACGCCGAAATGAAACTCGACGCCCTCGCGCGCGAGCACCTTCTGCACTGATTCCGCGAAATCGGCATCCTCGCGGTTGAGCACGCGCTCGCCACGCACCAGCACGCTGACGCGGCTGCCGAAGCGGCGAAACACCTGCGCGAATTCGAGCGCGATATAACTGCCTCCGACGATCACCAGATGATTCGGCAACGTGGTCAGTTCGAGCAGCGTCGAGTTCGTGTAGTACGGAATCCGCTGGATGCCTTCGAGCGGCGGCACGACCGCGCGCGTGCCGGTGTTGATGAAGATTTCGAAGGCGCTGAGTTCGTCCAGCAGTTGGCCGTCGCGCCCGATGATCGAGAGCGTGCGCGCGCCGGTGAAGCGCGCGTGGCCATTGAACACCGTGATGTTTTCCGTGCCGCGCAGCCATTTTTCGACGCCGCTGCGCGACTGTCCGATGATCCGGTCCTTGCGCGCCTTGACGGCCGCCATATCGACGCTGACCGAGCCCACCTGCACACCGAGGTCCGCCGCATGCCGCGCCACGTGCGCCGCGCGGGCGCTCGCCACATAAGATTTGGTCGGCGTGCAGCCAACGTTTACGCAGGTGCCGCCGAAGTCCGCGCGTTCGATCACCGCGGTACGGCGCCCGCTTTGAGCGAGCCGCACGGCGAGCGGCGAGCCGCCTTGCCCCGTACCGATCACGACTGCGTCGAAGTGCTGTGGCATGGCAACTCTCCCGGGTCTGGGTGCAGGTCGTAGCATCTTACGCTTAGTGCCCCGGGCTGCCATGCGATGTCGGATTGCGCGGGCGCTTTGGCGACGGCCCGTTTCGCCGCGCGCCGCGCGAGGCGGCGCCAATTAGTCTGGATTACTGGGTGGTACTTCGCGGGACTTCTCAGGCGTGGCAATGAACCGCGCAAATCAACTCGCGCGAACGCTGCAATGCGGCCTGCGCGCCGCGCGCCGCGAACACCCAGCCGACCTGGCCGAGATTGAAGTCTTGCGACACCATCACCTGCATCAAGGCGACCATCGGCAACACGACCGATGGCCGGTAAAGCTGGTTTCTGATCAACTCTGACATCACGACCCCCATTGCGGAGCGCCGCTTCGGCACCGCGCACCAATAACGTTTCGATGGGGGAATTCTAGGGAGCGCGTCGCCGCCGATAAATAGCGGCAACGCGAAGTCACTTGTTCGGCAAACTGAACAATCGCATCAGGACGCCTTCGCCATGCCGATCAATTGCGCGTCGTACAGCGTGCGCGCATAGGCGCTGGCCCCGACCGGCCGGCTGTACAGGTAGCCCTGCTGCTTGTCGCAATCGATCGCGCGCAGAAACGCCGCCTGCTCGGCGGTCTCGACGCCCTCGGCGGTCACGTTCATGCCGAGCGAGTGCGCCATCGCGACGACCGCCTGCGTGATCGCGATCGAATCGCGATGATCCGGCAGCCCCGCGACGAACGACCGGTCGATCTTCAGGTTGTGCAGCGGAAAGCGCTTCAGGTACGACAGCGACGAATAGCCGGTGCCGAAATCGTCGACCGACACGCGCACGCCCATTGCGCTCAGCGCGCTCAGCATCGGCAGCACGGTGTCGCTGTCGCTCATCAGCAGCCGCTCGGTGATTTCGAGTTCGAGCGCGGCCGGTTCGAGCGCGGACTGCGCGAGACAGCGCTCGATGCGCTCGAGCAGCCCGTCGTTGAACTGCCGCGGCGACAGATTCACCGCGACGACCAGATGCGGCGCCAACGTGCGCCGCCACTGCGCGACCTGCTGGCAGGCGTGTTCGAGCACCCAGTCGCCGATCTCGACGATCAGCCCGGCGTCCTCGGCGACCGGAATGAATTCGCCCGGCGACACGTTGCCCAGTTCGCTGTTGTACCAGCGCAGCAGCGCTTCCGCGCCGATCGTGCGGCCGCTCTGGCTATCGACGATCGGCTGGTACACGAGGCTCAGCTCGTTGCCCGCGAGCGCGCGCCGCAGCGACTGCTCGATCGTGAAACGCCGCTGCAGATGCCGGTTCAGCTCGGCGGTGAAGAACTGGAAGTTGTTGCGGCCGCGCTGCTTCGCGTGATACATCGCCGAGTCGGCGTTGCGCATCAGCGTCGCGACGTCCCGGCCGTCTTCGGGAAAGAGGCTAATGCCGATCGACGCGCCCAGGTAGTACTCGTTGCCCGCCACTGCGAACGGCACCGCGATCATGTCGAGAACACGATGCGCGAGGCCGATCAGCTCGCCGGTATTGCCGCACGCACTGGAGACGATCACGAACTCGTCGCCGCCCACCCGCGCCAGCGTGTCGCTGCGCCCGACGCAGGCCGACAACCGCTCGGCGACGCTGCACAGCAGGGCATCGCCGGCTTCGTGACCGGCGGTGTCGTTGACCTTCTTGAAGCCGTCGAGATCGACGAACAGCACGGCGACGCTGGCGAGTTCGCCGCCATGCTCGCCGCCGGGGCGCGGCGCGAACAGGTCGCGCATCCGCTCGGTCAGGTAGGCGCGGTTGTAGAGGCCCGTCAGCGAATCGCGCGTGGCGAGGTACTTCAGCTGGCGCTGCGCCTCGCGCACCGGCCCGATGTCGGAAAACGAAATCAGCACGGAGTCCGGTTCGCTGTCGCCGGGGCGCAGGATCGGCACGACGTTTTCCGTGATCCACACGACTTCGCCGCTCATCAGCTCGAGGCCGATCGTCACGCCGAGCATCGGCTTGCCGGTCGCGAAGACCTGGGTGACCGGACGGTTGGCGTCGCCGATCACCGAGCCGTCCTCGCCGAACGCGCGTGTCATCACGGTCTGCATGCTGCGGCCGACGACCTGCTGGGTCACGTGCAGCATGCGCTGCGCACTCGGATTGCAGGCGAGCACGATGCCGGCCCGCGACTGCACGACGATGCCTTCGCTCAGATGATCGACGACCAGCCGGTGACGCTCCTCGCTATGCGCGAGGCGCTGCGCCATCGCGTCCTGATGGACCGCGAGGCCGACGCTGCTGCCGATGTCGCGCAGCATCGCCTCTTCCTCGGGGGTCGGACGGCGCGTGGTGCGGTAGTAGACCGCGAACGCGCCGAGCACGTTGCCGGCATCGTTTTCGAAGGGCACGGACCAGCAGGCGCGCAAGCCGTGCGGCAATGCGAAAGCGCGGAAGTTTTCCCACAGCGGATCGGATTCGATGTCGTCGACGATCACCAGACGGCGCTCGAACATCGCCGTGCCGCACGAGCCGGCGCGCGGACCGATCGCGGCGCCCTCGATCGCGGCGCTGAACGGGGGCGGCAGCGACGGCGCGCCGCCGACGCGCACGTGCAAGCCGTCGGGGTCGAGCAGCAGGATCGAGCAGCACGCGCCGTCGCCGAGCAGCGCCTCGGCGCGACGGCAGACTTCGTCGAGCAGCTCGGGCAGCGGCGTGTTGCGCGTAATCAGCCGCAACACGCTGCGCTCGGATGCGAGTACTTCCTCGGCCCGTTCCGGGCGATAGCGGGCGCCCTCCGGCGCGGCTGTCGTCGTGCCACGTGATGTCGCTTCGCAAATCATAGTTGCGCCCCCCAACCCAACATCGGCAAGTTAGTGTACGCGGCACACCGGGGTTTACGCTAAGCACGGCGTGAAAATCTGCCACGCATCGCGTACGGACGGCTACGGGTGTAGTGTGCAAGCATCGGTTGACGCGGGTACGACGGGCGACGGCAGGTCTGAGGCCGTCGGTTCGTGGCCCGCAGGCGCCGCAGCGGCTCGATGCCCGGCCGCTGCGGCACGTTGCGGCGGCCCGATTGGCACCATTGTCTTCAGTGCCGTGGCGGCGTCAATGTCTCAATTGTCAATTGTTGCCGCCGCCTCCTGGTGGCCGTGTTCCGCCGCCACCTCCGCCTTGAGGACCGCCTTGAGGACCGCCTTGAGGTCCGCCTTGAGGTCCGCCTTGAGGTCCGCCTTGATGACCACCTGGGGGACGATTGCCGCCGCCCTGCTGAGCGCCGCCCGGCGGGCGACCGCCTCCGCCGCCTTGCGGTCCGCCGCCCGGTGGCCGGCCAGCCCCACCGCCCTGCTGCGCGCCGGAAGGACGGCCGCCGGCGCTGCCCGTAGGCGGGCCACCCGGTGGTCGGCCGCCCGCGTTGCCCGGTGGTCGGCCGCCCTCGTTACCTGGAGGCCGTCCGCCTGCATGGCCCGGCGGCGGCCCACCTGGAGGACGCCCGCCCGCGTTGTTCGCCGGCGGCCCGCCCGGAGGACGCCCGCCGACATGCCCCGGCAACGGCCGCCAGTTCGGCGGCGGATGCCCGGCGCCCGGTCGCGGCGGCGGGGGCGGCGCATGACGCGCCCAGCGCGAGCGCTGGCCGTACCACGGCTGGCCGCGGTAGTAGTTGCCCCAGTAATCATTGATCGAGAACGCGAGGATCGGCAGGCCGAGCGCGGCGCCGTAGTTCAGCGGCATGTTGTAGCCCTGGTACGGCGAACTGAGCCGAGACGCATACACCCAGCCGCGCAGATTCGGTGTGGCGACGTCGCACCACTGGTAGTTGCTCAGGCACCCCATCACCGTCACCGGAACGCCGCCCGGTAGCTGCGCGACGATCGGGTAGTCGGACGCCGGGCCCGCGCGCATGTTTGTGCCGCTATTCGTATAGGCCTGCGACTGCGCGCTGGCCACGCCGGGCAAAATCAGCAGGCCCGCTGCCATGTAAAGACCGATCACGAGTTGTCGTTGCATTCGTTGTTCCTATTTCGATGGCCACCTTTTGACCACGCCGGCCTATGTGCCCCCACTTCCAATATATAGACATTGCGCCTTCTTCATGACACGCGAACGTGCGCGCGCCGTACTCGCGCACGGCACATGCCGGCCGGCAAGCCCGCGCGGCAACATCTGGTAACGACCCGCTCGAACTCCCGCGTTGTTCGGACGTCCGCGAGGCGCGCGACCGGTCGATCATCGGCGGCATGATCAATCGATGCACCGCCGGGACCCTGATGACCCTCTTCCGCCCCCTCCTGATCGCCGGACTGCTGCTCGCGCATCCGTATGCCAACGCCACCAGCTTCGACTGCCAGCGCGGCCGCTCGCCGGCCGAGCGCATGATTTGCGGTGACTCCGCGCTGTCGGCGCTCGACGACACGTTGGGCCAACTCTATTGGAAAGCGCGTCGACGAGTCGCCCAGCGCCGCGCGTTCATCGACGACAGCGACAGCAAGTGGGCCTGGCGCGAAGCGAACTGCCGTGACGCCGCGTGTCTGCGGACGTGGTACACGACGCGCATCGACGAATTGCAGCGGCTGCTGGCGAGCTTGCCGGGCGGCTCGCGGCACGCGGCGTCCGCCGGTGCGGATGTGGACGCGCACCCGGACCCGTCGACGCTGCAATGCACGGCCGCGAAGCCCGGCCTCGTCGTCAACGAGCAGTGTGCGAGCGTGATCGGACAGTCGGGCAAGCGTTGGAAGTATCAGCCGCACGATGGCGACTGGTTTTGCGGCGTGGCCACGCTCGAGGCTGTGGACATGGCGCCGCCGCAAGCACAAGCGGCGATGCCGATGCAACCGCAGGTGCGGGCGAGCGTTGGGCAATGAGACGGCGAAACACACTGGCCACGACGGCGATCAACCTGTGCGCCGGGTGAATTGCGCGCGCAAAGCTCAGTCAGCGGCCGACGGCTCACCGCCCTCGCCTGTGCCGAACAGCTCCGCGCAAAGCTGCGCGCCGATTTCGCTCAGCGACGCGGCTCCGGTGCCATCGTCGTGGAACATCGTATCGACGAGACCGCCGCCCGATAGCGCCGTCAATTGCCGCCGCAAGCTGCTCATCGGCACGCCGGCCTGCTTCGACAGCTTCGCTAGCGACCATGCGCGCCGGGGTGTCTCGCGATGCGCGCGCCATAGCTGCGCGAGTATCGCGGCGAGTTGCGGGTCGATGTCGTCGTCGTTCACGTCGGTCTCGCAGTTGTGAGGTGTCGGTCGTATCGCGATTGCGCCCTTCACGCCATCGCCCTAGCCAGCTCGCCGAGCGTCTTCAACGCCGCCTCGGCCTGCGCGGTCCACGGATAGCTGTAGTTGAGCCGGATGAAGTGCCGATAATCGTTGCGCGTCGAAAACATCATCCCCGGCCCGACCGTGATACCGCGTTCGAGCGCGGCCTGATAAAGCCGCATCGAGTCGATCGCAACTGGCAGCTCGACCCACAGCACGTAGCCGCCGCGCGGCGTCGACACGCGCGTGCCGACCGGGAAGAAGCGCAGCACCAGCGCACTCATGATGCTCGCCTGCTGCCGGTACACGCGGCGCAGATGCCGCAAATGCCGGTCGTAGCCGTCCTGACGCAGATAATCGGCGACCGCGACCTGCGGCACCGACGGCGTCGTCAGCGTATTCAGGAACTTGAGCTTCTCGACCTGCGCGCGATAACGCCCCGGCAGCGCCCAGCCGATCCGGTACGACGCGCTCAGGCTTTTCGAAAACGACGCACAGTGCAGCACGAGCCCTTTGGTGTCGAACGTCTTCAGCGTCGATGGCCGCGCGTCGCCGAAATACAGCTCCTGGTAGACGTCGTTTTCGATCGCCGGAATCTCGTGCGCAGCCAGCAGTTCGACCAGCTGCCGCTTGCGCTCGTCGGACATGCAGAAACCGAGCGGATTCTGGAAGTTCGGCATCACCATGCACGCGGCGATCTTCTGCCGCGCGATCACCTTCGCGAGCGCTTCGATGTCGATGCCGTCGACCGGATGCGTCGCCACCTCGATTGCGCGCATGCCGAGGCGCTCGATCGCGTGCAGCATCGCGTAGAAGGTCGGCGATTCGACCGCGACGGTGTCGCCCGGCTTTGCGACCGCCTGCAGGCTCAGGTTGATCGCCTCGGTCGCGCCGAGCGTGATCACGATTTCGCCAGGATCGACCGGCAGACCGTTTTCCGCGTAGCGCCGCGCGATCTGGCGGATCAGCTCGGGGTTGCCCGGCGGCAGATCGTCGATCAGATTCCAGCTCGCGTGCCGCCGCGCGACCGCGTTCGCGTACTGGTTGATGCGCCGCCACGGGAACAGCGACGGATCGGGATACGGCGAGCCGAACGGCACGGCGTCGTGCGCGCGGATGCTGCGCAGGGTCGACAGCACGAGCCGGCTCACGTCGACCGTCGCGGGCATCGGCGGCGCGGACTTGCGGCCCGCGCGCGCCGCGGCGGGCACCGGCGCGGCAGCGTCGCGCACGAAATAACCTGACTGCGGCCGGCTCTCGATGACGCCGCGGCTCTCCAGCAGCGCATACGCATGCAGCACCGTCTTGATGCTGACGCCGTGCTGCTGGCTCGCCTGCCGCACCGACGCAATCCGCTCGCCGGCCGCGAATACGCCGCGGCGCACGGCTTCGGTGATTTCGTCGGCGAGTTTTTCGTAGAGCTTCATGCGATTTGGGCGGTTCAGGGATCGTCGCGCAACTGTACTCCTATTCTTTCCGATTTTCTGTATCCGACGTGGATTGTGGAACACAGTACGCTTGCGGGCATTGGTCTGCAAAATCTGTCGAATCTGTCCATCGTCACGTCATGAAGAAGAACGAAGCACAAGCCGAACCCCGCATCGAGCCGTACAAGCACCCCGCCGCCGGCTGGGGCGCGCTGAAGTATGTCGCCATCAACCTGCTCAAGGAAAAGGTCGCGGGCGGCAACTACCGCACGCTGCTCAAGCAGAACCAGCCTGACGGCTTCGACTGCCCCGGCTGCGCGTGGCCGGATCGCGAGCACGCGTCGACGTTCGAGTTCTGCGAAAACGGCGTGAAGGCGGTGGCCGCCGAGGCCACCGGCAAGCGCGTGACGCCGGCATTCTTCGAGCAGCACAGCGTCGCCGAGCTGATGACGCAATCCGACTTCGAGCTCGAGCAGCACGGCCGCCTGACCGATCCGCTCGTCTACGACGCCGCGCGCGACCGCTACGTGCCGATCGGCTGGGACGGCGCGTTCGAGCTCATCGCGAGCCATCTGAAGCGCCTCGACGATCCGAACCGCGCCGCGTTCTATACGTCGGGCCGCGCGAGCAACGAAGCCGCGTTCCTGTACCAGCTGTTTGTGCGCATGTACGGCACCAACAATTTTCCTGATTGCTCGAACATGTGCCACGAGGCGACGAGCCGTGGCCTGCCGCACACGGTCGGCGTCGGCAAGGGCACGGTCACGCTCGACGACTTCGAACACGCGGATACGCTGCTGATCTTCGGCCAGAACCCGGCCACCAACCATCCGCGCATGCTCGGCGAGCTGCGCGAATGCGCGAAGCGCGGCGCCACGATCGTGTCGATCAATCCGCTGAAGGAGCGCGGCCTCGAACGTTTCGCGAGCCCGCAGCATCCGGTCGAAATGCTGACGATGGGCAGCACGAAAATCAGCTCCGTGTTCATCCGTCCGAAGGTCGGCGGCGATTTCGCGCTGATCAAGGGCGTCGCCAAACGCGTGCTCGAACTCGACGACGAAGCGCTCGTGTCAGGCCTCGAGCGCGTGCTCGACGTCGACTTCATCGCCCAGCACACGGTCGGCTTCGCCGCATTCGCCGATGATCTGCGCGCCGAGCGCTGGGACACGATCGTCGCCGAGGCCGGCGTGCCGTTCGACGAGGTGTTGAAGCTCGCCGATATCTACGTGAAGGGCCGCGCGGTGATTTCGACCTGGGGCATGGGTCTCACGCAGCACAAGAACTCTGTCGCGACGGTGCAACTGCTGTCGAATCTGATGATGATGCGCGGCAATATCGGCCGGCGCGGCGCGGGGCTGTGCCCGGTGCGCGGCCACTCGAACGTGCAGGGCGACCGCACGGTCGGCATCGAGGAAAAGCCTACCGAAGCGTTTCTCGACAAGCTTGGCGCAGCCTACGAGTTCGCGCCGCCGCGTGAGCACGGTCTCGACGTCGTCAACACGATTCAGGCGATGCTCGATGGCAAGGTGAAAGTGTTCATCGGCCTCGGCGGCAATTTCTCGATCGCGACGCCGGATACGCCGCGCACGTGGGACGCGATGCGCGCATGCGAGCTGACCGTGCACGTGACGACGAAGCTCAACCGCAGCCACCTCGTGCATGGCCGCGACGCCCTCATCCTGCCGACGCTCGGGCGCACCGAGATCGATGTTCAGAACGGCGTGGCGCAAGGCGTCAGCGTCGAGGATTCGATGAGCATGGTGCACATCTCGTATGGGATGAACAAGCCGGCGTCGGACAATCTGCTATCCGAAGTGGCGATCGTCGCGCGCATGGCGCATGCGACTTTGGGCAGCGGCAAGGTGGACTGGCTCGCGCATGCGGCCGACTATGCGCTGATTCGCGATGGCATCGCGAAGGTGATCGACGGTTTCGACGACTACAACGAGCGCCTGAAGAAGCCCGGCGGTTTCCATCTCGGCGTCGCGTCGCGCGATCGCATCTGGAAAACGCCGAGCGGCAAGGCCCAGTTCATCGTCCACGCGATCGCGCTCGACACGCCGATTCATCAGGCGAAGAAGCGTCACGGCGAACGCCTGATGACCCTGATGACCACCCGCTCACACGATCAGTACAACACGACGATTTACGGTCTCGACGATCGCTATCGCGGCGTGTACGGACAGCGGCGCGTGCTGTTCGCCAACAAGGACGATCTCGCGATGCTCGGGTTCGCGGCCGGTCAGCGTGTCGATATCACGAGTGTGTGGGCCGATGGCATCGAGCGACGGGTGGACGGTTTTCTGCTGGTCGAGTACGACATTCCGCGCGGCTGCCTCGGCGCTTACTACCCCGAAACGAATCCGCTGGTACCGCTCTCCTCGGTCGCGGATGGCGCGGGTACGCCGACGTCGAAGTCGATTCCGGTGTTGTTGACCGCGTCGGCGGCGGAGAATGCCGCTGTTCTGGCGGCCTGAACTCGGCTCTATCTTCCGCGGCTTGCGCGGCGTCCCTCACACCGGCTTCTTCGCCAGATCGCGATGCGTCAGATACAGACGCAGATCGAATTCGATCTGGTGGTATCCCGGCTGCATGAACTCGCACAGACGATAGAACGCCTTGTTGTGATCGCTCTCTTTCAGATGAGCGAGTTCGTGCACGACGATCATCTTCAGAAACTCCGGCGCCGCGCCCTTGAATAGCGACGCGATGCGGATTTCCTTCTTCGCCTTCAGCTTGCTGCCCTGCACGCGCGAAATGCTCGTATGCAGGCCGAGCGCGTGGCGCATCACATCGAGCTTGCTATCGTAAGTGACCTTGTCGATCTGCTCCGCGTTGCGCAGGTATTCGCGTTTGAGCTCGCCGCAGTACTCGTACAGCGCGCGGTCGGTTTGCACCTCGTGCGTGTTCGGGTACTTCTGCGCGAGATAGGAGCCGAGCTGATCGTCGGCGATCAGCGTTCTCACCTTCTCTTGCAGAGGTGCGGGGTAGCCGGTCAGGTATTTGAGCGAAGACATGAAGGCGGATCGAGGTTGGCGAGGAGATATTACGCAGGGTCGCGCCGATCGACAAGGTCGAGCGCTTGTCCGGATTAACGCCCAGTTCTGGGGGCTCATCGCGTTATGCGGCGTGACAGTTTCTCACTCGATTTTGTCCGCATAGGCCAACGAGATTCACGCTCCCGTGCGATGCGCCGCAGATTCGAGCAGCACGCTGCCTCCAGTGATACGTAAAAAAATATTGACCTGTACTTTCGAGCTCGGTATCAGCGCGAAGCAACTGGATTTCTGATCGGGAAAACTGGAGAGCGAGATCGGCACGGCGGTCATCGGCGTGCGCGCATCGTGCCTGTGATTTGCAACTCTGGTGCCGGGGACCGGACTTGAACCGGCAAGCCCGAAGGCGGCGGATTTTAAGTCCGCTATGTTTACCAATTTCATCACCCCGGCAAGGGTCGCAATCGCGCGTGGTCGCGAATTCTACCATCGCCTCGCCGGAGCCCCAAGAACGCCCGACACCACGTTCATCCCCAAGTCACAAACCTTGCCGATAATCCGCTCACGAAAACGATTACAGCGGGCCGCAAACCGATGACGCCGACGATCAAGGATGTCGCCGCCCACGCGGGCTTTTCCATCGCCACGGTATCGCGCGCGATCAACGCGCCGCATACCGTGAACCCCATCACGCTCGACAAGGTACGTCAGTCGATCGACGCGCTGAACTTCCGCCCGAGCCCGCTCGGCCGGCAATTGCGCGGCGAGCGCACGCGCCTGATCGGCGTCGTCCTGCCGACGCTCGCGAACCCGGTGTTCGCCGAATGCCTGCAAGGCATCGACGATCTCGCGTCGGCGCAAGGCTACCGGCTGATGCTGATGACCACGCAGTACGACGTGGATCGCGAACGCCACGCAATCGAAACGCTGCGCGAGCATCGCGTCGAAGGCCTGATCCTGACCGTCGCCGATGCCGACACCCATCCGCTGCTCGACGAACTCGACCGCGACGGCCTGCTGTACGTGCTGATGCACAACGACACGGTGCGCCGCCCGTCGGTGTCGGTCGACAATCGCCTCGCCGCCTACGACGGTGTACGCCGGCTCATCGCCAACGGCCATCGCCGCATCCTGATGCTGGCCGGCTCGCTCGCCGCGTCGGATCGCGCGCGTCAGCGGCATCTCGGCTACACGCAGGCGATGCAGCAAGCCGGCCTCACGGCCGCGCCCGCGCTCGAAGTCGATTTCAACGCCGACGAACTCGCGCCGTCCGTGCTCGCGCACCTGACGCACGGCGCAAACCGTCCGACCGCCCTCTTCTGCAGCAACGATCTGCTCGCGATGGTCGTGATGCGCGGCCTGCGTCGCGCGCGTCTGAAGATTCCGCAGGACATGTCGATTCTCGGCTTCGACGGACTCGCGATGGGCGAACTGCTGTCGCCAGCGCTCGCCAGCATCTGCGCGCCGAATCGCGAGATCGGCTGCGCGGCGTGGCAGCGCTTGCTCGCAAGCATCGGCGGCGCGCGCGACGATCGCGCATTCCCCGCCACCTCACTCGCGTTGACCCTGCCGCACAGCGTGCGCGAAGGCGCGACGATCGCGGCGCTTGGGCCGCAGACAGATCACTACGGGGCATCACCAACGCGCGGGCTGACCGCCTAGGCAGCCCTCGCGCAATACAACCGCTTGCAACCACCACCTTTTACGGGCCCGGCGTGAGTGCGCAAGCACTTGCACCGATCGACACAGGAGACCTGCAGTGACCCGTTCGACCTCACGCTTCGCATCCTCGCTCAAACCGCTCCGGCAGAAGCTGTCGCACGCCGCCGCGACCGTGCTGCCGGCGAGCCTGCTCGTCGCCGGCGCGGCGCTCGTCACGTTCGCGCCGCAAACCGCGCGCGCCGATGAAACCGCGATCTGCTACAACTGCCCGCCCGAATGGGCCGACTGGGCGAGCCAGATCAAGGCGATCCAGCAAAAGACCGGCATTCGCGTGCCGTTCGACAACAAGAACTCGGGCCAATCGATCGCACAGCTGATGGCCGAGCAGAAAAGCCCGGTTGCCGACGTCGTGTATCTCGGCGTGTCGTCCGCGTTCCAGGCCAAGGACAAGGGCGTGATCCAGGCGTACAAGCCCGCGCACTGGGACGACATTCCGGCAAGCCTGAAAGACCCGCAAGGCTACTGGTTCACGATCCACTCGGGCACGCTAGGCTTCTTCGTCAACAAGGACGCGCTCGAAGGCAAGCCGGTGCCGCGCTCGTGGGCCGATCTGCTGAAGCCCGAATACAAAGGGATGATCGGCTACCTCGATCCGTCGAGCGCGTTCGTCGGCTATGCGGGCGCGGTCGCGGTGAACCAGGCGCTCGGCGGCACGCTCGATAACTTCGAGCCGGGCCTCGACTGGTTCAGGAAGCTCAAGGCGAACGCGCCGATCGTGCCGAAACAAACCGCGTACGCGCGCGTGCTGTCCGGCGAAATTCCCATCCTGCTCGACTACGACTTCGACGCGTATCGCGCGAAGTACAAGGATCATGCGAACGTCGAATTCGTGATTCCGCAGGAAGGCACGATCTCGGTGCCGTACGTGATGAGCCTCGTGAAGGGCGCGCCGCACGAAACGAACGGCAAGAAGGTGCTCGATTTCGTGCTGTCCGACGAAGGCCAGAAGCTGTGGGCGCAGGCGTATCTGCGGCCGGTGCGCGCGAGCGCGATGAATGCCGAGACCGCCGCGCAGTTCCTGCCCGCGAGCGAATACGCGCGCGCGAAGCCGGTCGACTTCGCGAAGATGGCCGAGAAGCAGTCGGGCTTCGGCGAGCGCTATCTGCAGGTGATGCATTGAACGACGTCACGTTCCCGCTGCGCTGGCGCATCGCGTTGCTCGCGCCGGCGCTCGCGGTATTCATCGCGTTCTGGCTGCTGCCGATGGGCGCGCTCGCGCAGCTCTCCGGCGGCGGCCACGCGTTCGCGACCTATCGCGCGATGCTGACCAATCCGCGTTATATGTCGAGCCTCGGCGCGACCGTCGTGCTGTCGGCGGCGGTCACGGCGGCCACCCTGGTGCTGTCGGTGATCGCGGGGCTGCTGCTCGCGCGCCGCGAGTTCGCCGGCAAGCGCACGCTGCTCGCGCTGCTGACGTTTCCGCTCGCATTTCCCGGTGTCGTCGTGGGCTTCATGGTCATCATGCTCGCCGGGCGTCAGGGGCTGATCGGCGCGCTCTCGCTGAAACTCGCGGGCGATCGCTGGGTATTCGCGTATTCGATGAGCGGCCTGTTTCTCGGCTATCTGTACTTCTCGATTCCGCGTGTGATCGTCACCGTGATGGCCTCCGCGACCAAGCTCGATCAATCGCTCGAAGAGGCCGCGCGCTCGCTCGGCGCATCGCCGTGGCGCATCATGCGCGACATCGTGCTGCCGGCGCTGTCGCCCGGTCTGATCGCGGCAGGCGCCGTGTGCTTCGCGACCGCGATGGGCGCGTTCGGCACGGCGTTCACGCTCGCCACCGACATCGACGTGCTGCCGATGACCATCTATACCGAGTTCACGCTGAACGCGAACATGGTGACCGCCGCGGGGCTGTCGATCGTGCTGGGCATCGTCACGTGGGCGGTGCTGGCGATCGCGCGCAGCGCGAGCGGTTCGGGCGTGGCGGCGAGCGCATGAACGACAACCTATCCATGAACTCAGTCACGGCCTCCTCGGCCTCATCGTCCTCCTCGCCCTCCTCGCCGTCGCAACCGGCAGCGGGACCGCGCGCGCGACGCGCGTGGCCTTCCTCGCGAACCTGGCTCGCCGCGGGTCAATGGTTCGTCACGCTGCTGCTGTGCGCGTTCCTGATCGTGCCGGTCGTCATGTCGATCGTCGCGGGGCTGACGGTCAACTACTTCAAGGGCGTGTCGAGCGGACTCACGCTGCGCTGGCTCGTCGAAGTGTGGAGCCAGTATCACGGCTCGGTGTGGCTGTCGCTCGAAGTGGCCGCCGCGACGCTCGTCGTCACGCTGTTGACAGGTGTACCCGCGGGCTACGTGCTCGCGCGCAGCAAGACACGCTTCGCACGCATCGTCGAGGAGTTTCTGGTGCTGCCGATCGCGCTGCCCGGCCTCGCATCGGCGCTCGCGCTGCTGGTGATCTACGGCGGCTTCACGGCGTTCCGGATGAGCGCGGCGTTCATCGTGGTCGGGCATGTGGTATTCACGCTGCCGTTCATGGTGCGCGCGGTCGCGGCGGTCTGCGCGAGCAGCGATCTGCGCACGCTAGAAGAAGGTGCGGCAAGCCTCGGCGCGGGCTTCTTCACGCGCTTCGTGACGATCGTGCTGCCGAACGCGCGGCCCGGCATCGTCGCGGGCGCGCTCGCGGTGCTGACGCTGTCGATCGGCGAATTCAACCTCACGTGGATGCTGCACACGCCCGATACGAAGACGCTGCCGGTCGGCCTCGCCGATACCTACGCGTCGATGCGCATCGAGATCGGCAGCGCGTACACGATCCTGTTCTTCATCATGACGATGCCGCTGCTCGTCGCGATGCAATGGCTCGGCGTCGATGCGACCGGCCAGCGCAGAGCGTCGAACAGGCACGGCGCCGCCTCTTTCGCGAAACCCATCGACACGCCATGAAACTCACCTCGGTTCCCATCACGCTCACGCAATGCGCCAAGACGTTTCGCGGCACGCGCGTGCTCGAACCGCTCGACCTGTCGATCGGCGCGGGCGAAACCCTCGTGCTGCTCGGACCGTCGGGCTGCGGCAAGACGACGACGCTGCGCCTGATCGCGGGCCTCGAAACCCCGGACGCGGGCGGCCGCATCGCATTCGGCGACGACGACGTGACCACGCTGCCGATCGAAAAACGCGCGGTCGGCATGGTGTTCCAGAGCTACGCGCTGTTTCCGAACCTGACCGTGCGCGGCAACATCGGCTACGGTCTGAAGATCAGGCGCGTGCCGGCGGCAACTGCCCGCCAACGCGTCGACGAACTGCTCGGCATGATGCGGCTTGCAGCGCACGCGGACAAACCGATCGATCAACTGTCGGGCGGCCAGCGTCAACGTGTGGCGCTCGCTCGCGCGCTCGCGGTGCAGCCGCGCGTGCTGCTGCTCGACGAACCGCTGACCGCGCTCGACGCGCGTCTGCGCGACGCATTGCGCACGGAAATGAACGCGCTGTTGCGCGAGCTCGGCATCACCACCGTCTACGTGACGCACGATCAGGCCGAGGCGATGGAGCTCGGCGATCGGATCGTCGTGATGAGCGCGGGACGCATCGAGCAGATCGGTTCGCCGCGTGACATCTACTATCGTCCGGCCAATCGCACGGTCGCGCAGTTCGTCGGCACGATCAACCGTATCGCGGGCGAGCCGCGCGACGGCATGCTGACGACGAGCGGCGGCGCCCTGCCGGTGCCCGCGCATGCATCGAATGCGACCGGCCCGCACGAAATCTTCTTTCGCCCCGAGGACGCGCGGCTCACCGACCCCGCGCTCGCGCAGCTGCGCGGCCTGATCGAAAGCACCGCGTTCCTCGGCGAACGCACGCGTCTGACGATTGGCGGCGCAGCGCCCGAGCCGCTCGTCGTCGACGTCGCGGGCCGTATCGAGCTTGCGCGTGGCACGCCGGTCGGCATTTCGATCGAGCGGGACGCACTGATTGCGCTATCGTAGGTACAAACAGCGCCGCAGCCTGGCGCTCAACACGAAGCAACCCGAAGGACCT
The DNA here is from genome assembly GCF_040948805.1 of Paraburkholderia sp. BR13439. Lineage (NCBI taxonomy): Bacteria > Pseudomonadati > Pseudomonadota > Betaproteobacteria > Burkholderiales > Burkholderiaceae > Paraburkholderia > Paraburkholderia sp. BR13439. The sequence goes on from NZ_JBFPKN010000013.1 coordinate 173,325, forward strand.
CTGTCATGGTGCTGGCTCAAATTAGCGACCTGCATATCAAGCAACCCGGCGCACTCGCGTATCGCCGCGTCGATACCGCTCCCTACCTCGCGCGCTGCATCGACGCGCTGAACGCGCTCACACCGCGCCCCGACGCGGTGCTGATGACCGGCGACCTCGTCGATCAGGGCGACCCAGAGCAGTATGCGCACCTGAAGGCACTGCTCGCGCCGCTCGAGATCCCCTACTTCCTGATAGTCGGCAATCACGACGAACGCAACGCGCTGCGCGCGGCGTTTCCCGAGCGCAAGGAATTGCAAAGCGGCGGCGAGTTCGTTCAGTACGCGGTCGACGTCGGCCCGCTGCGCGTGATCGCGCTCGATTCGCTAGTGCCCGGTTCGAGCGCCGGCATGCTGTGTGACACGCGGCTCGCGTGGCTCGCGCAGCAGCTCGATGCGGCGCGCGGCAAGCCGGTCGTGGTCGCGCTGCATCATCCGCCGTTCGCGTGCGGCATCGGACATATGGACGAGATCCGGCTCGACCCGGCGGCATCGGACAAGCTCGCCGCGTTGATCGCCCGCTATCCCAACGTTGAGCGCGTGCTCTGCGGGCACGTGCATCGCTCGATGTTCGTGCGCTTCGGCGGCACGATCGCGAGCGCGATTCCCGCGCCCGCGCACCAGGTGGCGCTCGATTTTCGCGAGGAAGGACCGTCGGCGTTCGTGATGGAGCCCCCCGCTTACGCGCTGCATTACTACGCGCCGGCGACGGGCATCGTCACGCATCACGCGTATGTCGATCCGGCCGACGGCCCGTATCCGTTCTACGATGCTGGCGCGTTGATCGACTGACAGGAGCGGCAGATCTATCTGCAACCGGATGGCGGCCGCGCGGGCGAGCGCTCGCGCGACCGTCAGCAGGAACCCCGCCGCTCCGGTATGATCGGCACGCTTGAGGACCGCGCATGGGCCGGTCCGTCGATCCGCCTCTGTCATGTCCACTTCCGACGCTTCCACTTCCGCTTCCTCCGCCCGGTCGTTGCGCGGCGTGTTGCTGTTGCTCGCGACGATCGCCGGTGTCTCTGTGGCGAACATCTACTTCAATCAGCCACTCCTCGACAATTTGCGCCAGTCGTTTCCGGACAGCGCGTCCTGGGTCGGCGCGGTGCCTGCCGTCACACAGCTCGGCTACGCCGCCGGCATGCTGCTGCTCGCGCCGCTCGGCGACCGCTTCGACCGGCGTTTGCTGATCCTGCTGCAGATCGCCGGCATGTGCGTCGCGCTCATCGTCGCGGCGTCGGCGCCGACGCTCGCGGTGCTGATCGTCACGAGTCTGGCGATCGGCGTGCTCGCGACGATCGCGCAACAGGCGGTGCCGTTCGCGGCCGAACTCGCGTTGCCGTCCGAGCGCGGCCACGCGGTCGGCACCGTGATGAGCGGCCTGTTGCTCGGCATCCTGCTCGCGCGGACCGCGGCGGGCATCGTCGGTGAATACTTCGGCTGGCGCGCGGTGTTTGGCGCATCGGTCGTCGCGCTGCTCGCGCTCGCGGTCGTCATCATTTTGCGTCTGCCGAAGAGCCAGCCGACCTCGACGCTGCCGTACGGCAAGCTGCTCGTGTCGATGTGGCATCTGGTGACCGAGCATCGCGCGCTGCGCGAGGCGTCGCTGACCGGTGCGGCGTTGTTCGGCGCGTTCAGCCTTTTCTGGTCGGTGCTCGCGCTGTTGCTCGCGGGTGCGCCGTTTCATCTCGGGCCGCAGGCGGCGGGGCTGTTCGGTATCGTCGGCGCGGCTGGCGCGCTGGCCGCGCCGCTGGCCGGCAAGTTCGCCGACCGGCGTGGCCCGCGCGCGATCATCACCGTGTCGCTCGTGCTGGTCGTGATCGCGTTCGTGATCTTCGGCGCATCGGCGAAGAGCATCGCGGGACTCGTGGTCGGCGTGATCATTCTCGACATCGGCGTGCAGGCCGCGCAGATTTCCAATCAGTCGCGCATCTATGCGCTGAAGCCCGATGCGCGCAGCCGCGTGAATACCGTGTACATGGTCGCGTATTTCATCGGCGGGGCGCTGGGCTCGGGTGTCGGCGCGATCGTGTGGCCGGCGTTCGGGTGGATCGGCGTCACTATCGCGGGGATCGGGTTTGCCGGGCTCGGCGCGTGGAATCATTTGCGCTTGCCGGCGCGGGCGGGGCATTGAACGCCCGATTCCATCTTTGATTGATGCCGGCGTCACGCAGACGCCGTGCATTTTTCAGCCCTTGCTGCGAGCGTTCAAACGCCGCCCCCCCGCCCCAACGCATACTCATGCAGCGCGTCGAGCACACGATCGAACTCGAACGATTTGTCGTAAAAGTGCCGCACGCCGTACTGCTCGCAGCGCGCTCGATACGCGGGCAACGCATGATTGGTCAGCACCGCCGCGAACATCGAATCGATCAGCCCCTCGCGCTGCAGATACGCGAGCACCGGCACACCCGAGCCCCGCTTCAGCTGCAAATCGACGATTACCGCGTCGAACGCTTCGTCGCCGAGCAACGCGATCGCCTGATCGGCGGAATCGGCATAAGCGGCCACGCGCAGCAAGCCCGAAGCATCGATCGCCTCGACGAGGCTGCGGCGGATCAGCGGCGAATCCTCGATCAGCAACACGCGCAACGGCGCGCGGCTGGCTGGATCGGTAGCAGGGTTCGATTCGCTGTTCATCAGGATGTCTCGATCGTCATTCGATCAGACCATTCTTGATCGCGTAGTACGTGAGGTCCGCGTTGTTCGCGAGTCGCATCTTCTCGAGCACCCGCGCGCGATACGTGCTCACCGTTTTGACCGACAGATGCAGCTCTTCCGCGATCTCGGTCGGCAACTGCCCTGCCGCGAGCTTGCAGAAGATCTGGAATTCGCGCTCCGATAGCGCTTCATGGGGACGCCCGGCGGCGGGCTTGTCGAGATTGTCGGCAAGCGTATCGGCGACCGCCTCCGACAGATAGCGGTGACCGCGCGCAACCGAGCGGATCGCGCGCACGATTTCCTCCGGCTCGCAGTCTTTGTTCAGATAGCCGTTCGCGCCCGCGCGCAGCAGATTGATCGCGTACTGGCTCTCGGGGTAGCCCGACAGGATCAGCACGCCCTGCTCCGGACGCACCTGCTTGATCACCCGCAACGTATCGATGCCGTTCTTGTCCGGCATCGCGATGTCGAGCAGCACCACGTCGAATGCCTGCTCGCGCACGAGGACGATCGCTTCCTCGCCGGTCGCGGCCTCGGCGGCGACGCACATATCCGGCTCGTCGGCGACGAACTGTCTGAAACCACCTCGAACGATCGCATGATCGTCAGCTATCAGCACTCGAATCATCGGTTGGGTGTCCGTGCAAAGGGAGTCGCTCCTAAGCCGACATTGTAGTGATCCGCGGCCACCGCAGAACGTGGACTGCGAGGGCGGCTTCGCACCGCAGCCGCCGGCATTCCCGAGTTCGCTGGCACCCGGTCAACACTATTGCGCCGCGTCTTCGTCGCTTCCCTGTCACTTTGGCGCGCTACTCACGCCCCGCGAGCAGATCCGCCATATCGTCGGCATGCTCTTCCTCGACCGCGAGAATCTCCTCGAACAGCCGGCGCGTGGTCACGTCCTTCTCGCCGAGATAGCGGACGATCTCGCGGTACGTGTCGATCGCGATGCGCTCCGCGATCAGGTTCTCGCGGATCATGTCGGTCAGATCGGTGCCTTCCTTGTATTCCGAATGCGCGCGTGCCTTGATGCCGTCCGGCGCGAAATCGGGTTCGCCGCCAAGCTGCACGATGCGCTCGGCGATGCGATCGGCGTGTTCCTGCTCCTCGCTCGCGTGCTGGGCGAATTCCGTCGCGACCGCTTCGGAGTTGATGCCCTTCGCCATGAAGTAGTGACGCTTGTAACGCAGCGTGCAGACGAGCTCGGTGGCGAGCGCGTCGTTGAGCAGCTTGAGCACCGTGTCGCGATTCGCGCCGTAGCTCGGCGTGACCGGACCATCCGACATATGCTTGCGCGCGTCCTCGCGGATCTTTTTGATGTCCATCACGAACGTGTCGCCAGATTGCTTCGTCATCGAACTTCTCCTTTATCCGGTATTGGGGGAATCGCGCATCAGCACGAATCGCGCCTGATGCGCCGACGGTGGAATGACGGCGCGCTTCGAACGCGGGCGCCTCGATCGAGGATTCAAACGCCGCGCGTTCCCGCACCTTGTTGACTACCTGTACCTACGTATACGTATTGCGTACTTCGCTGCCGATCTCGTGTTACGTTCATCCAGGGCTCGCGTGGCTAGGTTCGAAACACGCCGAGCAGCAACGTGACCACGAACACGACGAGGAAGATGTAGAACAGGATCTTCGCGATTTCGGCCGCGCCGGCCGCGATGCCGGTAAAGCCGAACACCGCCGCGATGATCGCGATCACGAAGAAGACGATGGCATAGTGAAGCATGGCATTTCTCCCTTTTGTTGGCCCTGCAATCGACTACCAGCAAACCCCTCGCCTGCTATGAAGGCGCGGCTTGCCGCCACTGCGATGGCCGCGTTAATCGATCGTTTTCTTCGTCACGACGAAGCCGAGTACGAGGAACAGCACGCACAGCACGACAAACACGAAGAACAGGAACTTCGCGATCGCCGCCGCGCCGGCCGCAATGCCGGTGAAGCCGAGAAGACCCGCGATCACCGCGACGATCGCGAAGAACAGCGCCCACTTCAGCATGATGGTTTTCTCCCGAAACATTGAATGAACGATCGGGTCCATGCTATCGATGCGCGGCGCCGCGCGCATTCCGACGCTCGCCGTTTTTCGTGTGAGAATCCGCTTACATTGGATTACGACGACGTTACGCGCGGCTTCGCTCGATGCTGAAGTCGACGCCGAGTCGATGCCCTCTTTCCGGAGCAGCAAGTGTCGAATCTGCAGAACCCGCCGGAACAGCCTGGCGCGCGCGCCACGGCGCGGCTCGCCGACTGGATGCGCAGGCGCAGCTGGGCGATCGCGATGACGGTCGCGATCGTGATCACGGTGGGCGGCCTCGTGATTCTGGAGAGCGCGCGTCAGCGCATCACCGCCGAGTACGAGACCGCGCTCGAAGCGCGCGACGTCACCGTGCAACTGAGCACGCTCGCGAGCGACCTGTCGCGCCTGAGCGCACAACAAAACCAGTTTCTTCTGACGAAGGACGACGCATCCGCCCAAGCGTTCTGCGCGAGCGCCGCGCGCATTCGCGAGACCACCCGGCAGTTGGACCACTTCTATCGCGGCGGCCGCGCGGACAGCGCGGAGCTCGCGAGCTTTACGCAGATTCTCGCGCTGATCGACGCGCGCATCGGCGCGGGCACCGCCGCGATGCAGCACCTGGCGCCGCATCCGCTCGAACTCGGCGGATGCGGGCCCGCGAGCGACGTCAATCCGGCGGACGCGTCGTTGATCGACAGCACGCTCACGCTGCTGCGCGACAACGAGGAGCGCCGCGCGCAGCACGCGCTGGCCGCGAGCCGCGCCGATCAGCGGCTGTCGACGCTGTGCGCGGCGGGGCTGTCGGCGCTGAACATCGTGCTGTTCATTCTGCTGTTTCGCAATCTCGGCATCCAGATCGACCGGCAGGCGCGCGCGCAGCGTCAGCTGATTACGCAGCAGGAGGAACTCGACCAGCTGGTGGGCGAGCGCACGCGCCAGCTCGAAGCGCTCGGCTGGCATCTGCAGGCGGTCAGCGAAAACGAAAAGACCCAGCTCGCACGCGAGCTGCACGACGAGCTCGGCGCGATTCTGACCGCATGCCGGATGGACGTCGCGTGGGCGCGCCGCAAGCTGAAGGATAGCGAGCCGGACATCGCCGACAAGCTGCAGCGCGCGCTCGCCAATCTCGACCAGGGTATCGCGTTGAAGCGGCGCATCATCGAGGACATGCGGCCGACCGTACTCGCCAATTTCGGGCTCGTCACCGCGCTGCGCACGCTCGCCGACGAAGCCGCGCAGCGCAACAACTGGACGCTCGAACTGCACCTGCCCGCCGACGATGTCCAGCTCGACGAACAGACCGAGATCGCGCTCTTTCGGGTCGCGCAGGAGTCGCTGACGAACGCCGCCAAGTACGCGCGGGCCTCGAAGGTCGGCATCGCGCTGCGGGTCGGCGATGGCGAGGTCGCGCTGCATATCGCGGACAACGGCGTCGGCATCATGCCGGCCGATCTGAAACGCACGCATACGCATGGCCTGCTCGGCATGCGCCAGCGCGTGGCCGCGCATGGCGGACGCTTCGACATCCGCCGTGGCGCGCAAAACGGCACCGAAATCGACGTCGTGATGCCGAGCGCAAGCACGGCGACGCCTTCGATCGATCAGCCGCCGGCGTCGCCGGCCACACCGACCACTTCGTCGCAAAACCCCGTCTGACGCGTGCTGGCCGTGGCACCGCAAAGCCGTTGTAGGAGTGCGCCGACGCAAACACCGGAGCACGCCTACAACAAAATCGCGGCACGGCCGACAGCGCCGCCCCCACCCTTTTTTTACCATGCAATCAGGCCGGTTCGAAACCGGATCGAAACCTGATCGACTGGCATGGCCCCGGTCGGACGACATCAACCGATGCATTCTCGACAAGGAGAAGTTTCATGACTCGACTGATCGCTTTGCTTGTGCTCGCAGGAACCGCCATGCTCGTCACGGGTTGCAACACGATGGCGGGCGCCGGCCAGGACATTTCGAAGGGCGGCCACGCCATCACGAACGAGGCGGAAAAGGCAAAATAAGCCGGCACATGGCAGCAGGTTTTGCAGAGCCCGTCGCGGGATGCCGCGGCGGGCTTTTTTTTCGTGCATGCTGGCTTGCTGGCTAGCGACGCGACGCGTTTTCGGAACCCGATCAAACAGAACGGCGACCCACTCTCGTGGATCGCCGTGCCGTCCTCCCACTTTCCGACCATCCGGAGTTCCTTGATTGTCCGGCTGGCGCGAGCGGCTCATCGATGCTCGCGCCGCGCGAGGCTCATCCGGCGATCGGCGGCCCCCGTCATTGCCCGGTCAACGTATTCGACAGCTCCACGCTCGGCGTGCTCGTATTGCCGTTCTGTACGACCAGCAGATGAATCTGGCCCGGCGCCAGTTGGCTCAGCACGCCCGCGATCGGCACCGAGGTGATCAGCCAGTCGGCATTGTTCGCCAGCGAGAACGAGTTCGACTGGAAGATCGGCGTCTTGCTGCCGGCCACCGTCGCGATCAGCACGTACTGGCCACCCGACACGTAGATCGAATCATGCCCGCTCGCCGGCACCGCGTTCTTGAACGACACGCCGGCGAGCGTCGGCGACACGTTGGTGATGCTGGTGGCGGTGGCCTGCACGAGGTAGAGGTCGAGGTCCGGCGCGTTCGCCGACGCATTGAAGCCGCGCACGCGCGCGTCGTTGGTCAGCAGGCCCTTGTCGAACGGATCGTCGATCAGGCCGATGTCGGGCGCCGACAGACCCGGCAACGCGAGCACCGTGTACACGTGGCCCTTCGCGACATCGGGGAAGCTGCCGCTCGCGAGCGCGTTCTTCGTGCCGGTCGCCGCATACGCGACGGTCGTCGGGCCCGTGTCGATATTGGTGAGGTTGGTCACGCCTTTATACGAGATGTTGGTCTGTCCGGAAGGCGCGCTGCCATTGACAAGGAAGTCGACCGCGGGGCCACCCGGAAGCGCGTGAACGAAATGGATCTCGGGATTGGTCAATCCCAGCGTCTTGCCCGCATCGCTGCCATCACCGCCGCCGCACGCGCTCAGTACCGCCGCGGCCGCAACGACCGCCACCATGATTCGGATAATTTTCATTGTGTTCACCTGTCTCGATATAGGGCTTGACGCTCATCGCCCATTGATACGCGGGCGGCCGCGGGAAGCCTCGCGGTCGCCCTCCTCCCATCCGTGCCGCACGGCGCGCTGGTTTTGTCGGTGGCGCGTCCGTGTCGATGGACGCTCAAAATCAGCAATGGGTGTGCCGTGCCCCAAATAGCTGGCCTGAGACAACCGACCCAGGTCTTGCGAATCAATGGATTGCCGCGATTTAGAATTTTTCCTCGGCGGTCTGGTCCGGCGCGCGGTGTATCGTTCGTGCGGCCCCCCACTTACACGGTCCCTGCATGTCTTACCAACACTTACTCGCCGAGCTCGACCTGGGCTTCACACGTCTGTCCAACCGCGTCGTGATGGGCTCGATGCACACGGGCATGGAAGACCGCTTCTGGCATTACCCGCAACTGGCCGCGTACTTCCGCGAGCGCGCGTTCAGGAATCAGCGCGCGAGCTGCCTCGTCAATCCGCGCGCGGGACGCGAAACCGAACTCGTCTACCGGCCGCTAGCGAGCGCGCGACAGGCGCGCTCGATCGCGGTGGTCGGCGCCGGGCCGGCCGGGCTATCGGCCGCGACGGTGGCGGCCTCGCGCGAGCATCGCGTGACGCTGTTCGAGGCCAGCGACACGCTCGGTGGCCAGTTCAATCTCGCGATGCGCGTGCCGGGCAAGGAAGAGTTCAGCGAAACGATCCGCTACTTCCGCAGCCAGTTGCAACGCCATCGCGTCGACGTGCGGCTCGGCACGCGCGTCGACGCCGCGCTGCTCGCCGCGGGTGCCTACGACGACGTGATCGTCGCGACCGGCATCGTGCCGCGGCGGCCGGCGATTGCCGGCATCGACGGGTCCAACGTGCTGTCGTATGTGGACGTGCTGCGCGGTGCGCCGGTCGGCGCGCGCGTCGCGGTGATCGGCGCGGGCGGCATCGGCTTCGACGTCAGCGAGTTTCTGCTGCATCTCGCGGGGGAGCCGCTGCCGGTGCCGCGCGATACGTGGCTCGACGAATGGGGCGTCGACCTCGCGGTGCGCGAGCGCGGCGGCCTGAAGCCGCCCGTTGCCGCGCAACCGGCGCGGCAGATCTGGCTATTGCAGCGCAAGGCCGGCAAGCTCGGTGGTGGTCTCGGCAAGACGTCGGGCTGGGTGCATCGCGCGGCGCTCACGAGGCACGGCGTGCAGATGCTAGGCGGCGTCGAGTATCGGGAGATCAGCGCGCGCGGTCTGAGGATCGCGCGAGACGGTGCCGACGAATGGCTCGACGTCGATACGATCGTCGTGTGCGCGGGGCAGGAGTCGTTGCGCGAGCTAATGCCGTCGACCGTCGATGGCAAGCACGGCAGCGGCGGCCCGCGTTTTCATGTGATCGGCGGTGCGAAGCTCGCCACCGAGCTCGATGCGAAGCGCGCGATCCGCGAGGGCGCAGAGCTGGCGGCGGCGCTTTGACAACGGCGGCGCGGTTCGACGAGAACCGACCGCGCTCAGGCGCTGCCCTTCTTCTGGTAATCGAACCAGAACGACAAGCCGACGCTGCTCAGGATCACGATCGTCGCGATCACCGTCGAGCGTGTGACCGGCTCGCCGAGCAGCAGCGCACCCAATGCAACCGCGACGATCGGATTCACGTACATGCAGCTGCTCGCGATGGTCGGGCTCGTGTGGCGAATCAGATAACCGTACGCGACGAACGCGGCCATCGTGCCGATCAGCATCAGATACAGGAACGCGACGAGCGGCAGGAAATGCAGCTCGAGCATCCGCTCGCCCGCCGCCCACGCGACCAGCGTCGAGATCGCGCCGCCGAGGCCGATCTGCAGCGAGGTCGATAGAAACAGGTCCGACGGCAGCTTCAACACCCCGGCCAGATGCGCGCCGCCGGCCCAGAACAGCGCGCCGCACAGAATCGCGAGACTGCCTCCCACCGAGCCCGGCGTGCTGTCGCCGTGACTCAGAATCACGATGCCGGCGAGCCCGAGCCCGACCGCGAACCATTCGCCGCGGCCGATCTTCTGTCCGGCGACGGCCGCGATCACGGTCGCGAACAGCGGCACGGTCGCGACCATCACGGCCGCGGTGCCGGTGCCGACCGTGCGCATGCCGTACGCGAGCATGCCGCTCGACAGACCCACCAGCATCGTGCCGACGAGGCCCGCGTTGCGAATTTCGGCGACGCTCGGCCAGACCGGCTTGCGGCGCGCGGCGAACACGAACAGACCGATGCCCGCGAACAGGTTGCGCAAGCCCGACATCAGCAGCGGCGGGAACGAGCCGAGCGCGACGTGCACGGCGAGATAGGTCGAGCCCCACACCAGATAAACGACGGCAAGCGCGAGCGCGACCCTCCCTTTGCGCGACTGCGGCAGACGCAGCGGCCAGCCAGACGGAGAAAAAACCGAGCGTTGCAGCGACATGCGTTCAGCCCGCCGTCGCCACTCGACCCGCGCGCTGCGCTCGATGCCCGCGAGGCGCCGCGCCTGCGTCGATGCCTTTCGGGCGGGATGGCGGACACCGCATCGGCGATGCGGTCTGACGGGTGAGGCTGGCGGACATGTCGGTGGAACAGTAAGACGATGGGCGGCGCAGGAAGCGCCAGAAACGGCTGTGGCGGCGGAATCGGTCAAAACGACCCGATGGAACCCGGCCGCGATGCGCGGCGACGCCGCGGGCGAAAGCCACGGCGCGCAACGCATTATGCAGTAAGCGCCGAGTGCGCCGCGCGACAGAATCGTAACTTTTCGGTGTTCCCGCAACAGAAAAGCCGGGGACGCATCCCCGGCTTGCATTCGATGTCGCACCCGTTCGATGCTCCACGCATCGGCAGGATCGCTAAGCACCGTGGGCGCCGACTCAGTTGCCCATCGCGCCGGACGCCTCGTGCTTCATGCCCATCGCGCCGCCGCCCTTTTTCATCGAATCGTGTTTCATCGCGTCCTTTTTCATGCTGTCCTTCGACATGCTGTCTTTGGACATCGAATCTTTCGACGTCGCGTCTTTCGACATCGCATCGTTTGACATCGCGCCGCTTGCCTGCGCGAATGCAGCGCCGCTGCTTGCCAGCATCAGCAGTGCGATCGTGGTGACTGCAATCTTCTTCATGGGATGACTCCGTTGGTGGTGGATGAATCGAAACCGGCTCGTGCCGGCGTGCTTCCGAAGCCGCTGCCGCAAGCGCGCGTGCGCCCGCATGCGTCAGGAGCCTCCGAACCAGTTGTAGCCCTGGTCGACCCAATAGCCGCCGGGATACGTATTGGTGACGAATATCTCGACGATGTGCTTCGGATTCTTGTAGCCGAGCTTGGTCGGCATGCGCAGCTTCATCGGGTAGCCGTATTTCGCGGGTAGTCGCTCGCCGTCGTAAGAAAACGTCAGCAGCGTTTGCGAATGTAATGCGGTCGGCATGTCGATGCTTTCGTAGTAGTCGTCCGCGCATTTGAAGCCGACGTACTTCGCCGTCGTATCCGCGCCGACACGCCGCAGAAAATCGCCGAATGGCGTGCCGCCCCAGCGGCCGATCGCGCTCCAGCCTTCGACGCAGATATGCCGCGTGATCTGCTCGGCATGCGGCAGCGCGTACAGTTCGGGCAGCGTCCACACGCGCTTGCCGGTCACGAGCCCGCTCAGCTTCAGCTGATAATCGGAGCCGTCGACGTGCGGCACGTCGTCGATGCCGTAGTACGCGTTGAAGGGAAACGGTCGCGTGATCTGCGCTTCCGTGTAGGTCGGCGCGAGCTGCTTGGGGTCGAACAGCGCGGCCTGGGCGCGATCGTTCAGCCGCGACACGGCGGTGAGGAAGCGGTTCACGGAAGCGTCGTCGGTCAGCGAGCAGCCGCTCAGCATCGATAGACCGCCGAGCGTCAATAGCTGCCTGCCGAACAGACGTCGCGACGGCATCGCCAGTTCGCGCTTCGCATCGAGCAGGATCGATGCGCGGTCGAGCGTGTGGCCAACACGCTGCGTGGGTTGGTTTGCTGGTTTGTCGATCGGCTTGTTCATGATTCGGTATCCGTAGGGAGTTCGCGTTGCGCCTCGATGAGCGTGAACATCAGCATGGCCGTCAGCAGCCGCGGCTCAACGTCCGCGCAGCATCGCGAGCAACGACCGCGGCACGAGCGCGACCATCGCCAGATGAACCGCAAGAAACGCGGCCAACAGCGACATCGCGGTGAAGTGCACGACGCGTGCGTTGTCGTAGCCGCCCATCAGGTCACGCAGCAGCGGAAACTGCACCGACTTCCAGATCGCGAGCCCCGAGAGCACCAGCACGATCAGATCGGCGATCGCGAACAGGTAGGCGAATTTCTGCACCGCGTTATAGACGCGCAGATCGTCGTGCGACAGCTTCCCGCGCAACGCGGCGATGAAATCGCGCAGCACCGCGCGCGGCGTCAGCGGCAGGAACTTGCGCACGAAACGCCCGCTCGCGAGATTCAGCGCGATATACACGAGGCCGTTGAACACCAGCAGCCACATCGCCGCGAAGTGCCATTGCAGCGCGCCGCCGAGCCAGCCGCCCAGCGTGATCGCGGTCGGAAAGCTGAACGCCGGGAAGATCGGCGACGCGTCGTAGATGCGCCAGCCCGACAGCATCATCACGATCGCCGCGAGCGCGTTCAGCCAATGCGTGATGCGCAGCCACAGCGGGTGAATGACGCCGCGCTTGGGTGCGGCTGGCGCGGAGGGTGCGCCGGGGCGCAACGCGTGCGGTGTGGGTGTGGACATGGCGGCTCTCCTCGGGCAGTGGTAGAGAATGCGGCGCGTGCGATGTCGATCAACGGCACGCGGGAAGATCGGCCGCTTGCAGCACGTCGCCGCTCGCGTCGCTTTCGACGAACGCGACCACGCCGAAGCGGTCGGCGGCGTTGTCGATCGGATCGGCTTTCGCGTCGACGCTCGCTTCGCGTAGATCGATGTCCTGACGAATCCGTGCGTGACCGGCGACGAGTGGCACGGGCCCGAACCAGGCACGGACGACCCGTTCGTGATGCAGCGTCGCGCCGCGGTTTTCGCCCGCGCCGACCTGCGTCGTCAGCGCGTTCTCGTAGACCGCAACATAGGCGCTCAACGGACCCGTGATGGCGGCTGCCGTCGTGCTGAACTGCGCGTCGACATCGAACGCGCCGGGCGCACGCGGGCTCAGCGCGAGCGCGACATTGGCCTGCGCGGGTGCGGCGACGAGCTCGTCGATGCGGCGCTCGAAACTGTCGCGTTGCGACCAGTCGCGCAACTCGCGGCCCGCGACGAACACTTCCGGCGTATAGATCGCGTGCGCGCCCCCGAGATGTGTCAGCGTCTCCTGACGTTCGGTGAAGCGATGCTGGGAAAACCGGTCGCTCCAGCCGAGGCTGTTCCAGTAGTCGACGTGCAGTGCGAGCGGCACGATGCCGTGGGCGACGCCGTTGCTTTTCCATTGACCGAGCCAACGGTCGGCGGGCGGGCAGCTATCGCAGCCCTCGCTGCTGTACAGCTCGACGAGCGCTAACCGGTGCGCGGGGCTGTGCGTCGCGCATAGGGGCCCGGCCGCATCGGCCGCACGGATGCCCGAAGCGCTCAGCACAACGAGCGCAAGGCCGGCGGCGCGCCTGGAAAAAGTCGTAAAGCGCTGAAGTAGCGAGCGATTGTGCGCGGTCGACATGACGTGCTCCGATCGTAATCTGCACGTTTGTCGAACCGCGCGGCCGGTTATGACAAGCCTCTTTTAATTTTTTTCCGGCATGGGTAGCGAGCCAAGGCTCGCCGCGACTCAGTCGTAACTGACCACTACCGTCACGCGCGTGTCCGTATCGGTGCGCCGCGCGTTCAGCGACAGCACGCCGCCCGCGCGATCGACCGCGTAGTGGCCGTCGCGGGCCAGCACGCCGTGCCCGGCGCCATCGACGAAACGCGCTGCCACCAGATCGCGCGACTGCGTACCGCCGTTCACGTCGAGCGCGACATCGGCCCCGCTGACGAGGCCCGGCGGCGCGCTGAACGTCACCGTGCGCGAGAGGCGCTGACCGGCCACGCTCGCACTATCGACGGCGACGCCAGTGGGCGCCGTATCCACACTGATCTGCAGCGGCGGTGCGACGATCATCCCCACGAACCGGATCACGCCGCCCGTCACCGTCGATGCCGCCGGCGCCGCCAGCGGCGCGGCAAGCAATGCCACCACCGCGGCTGTGCGACCGAACGTTCGCCACCGCATTGTTTCCGCTTTCATGTGCACCTCTCTGTCAATCGGCGCGAGTCGCATCGCGCCATTCACGCGCCATCCCGCGAATCGCTTCGCTGGAGTGTGGCCTTCGCTGCACTTTGTTTAACGGCAATCCTTTGACTGGCTTGAACGCAATGCGGATCACGTCGCTTTCTTCTGGCACCGCACAAAGACGGCCGATCGACGGAGCGCGATGTCGCCAGCGGAAGTGCCCGAGACAGCGTGCTAACATCAAGCTTTCGTCGCTGGTGTCGCGGGCTTCACGTTTTGCTGCGCGGCAACCTGCCGTTCGCTATTCCCATCACCTGGTCGTTTTGCCCGTGACTTCGCTGCGTCGTCCGACTTTCCGTGCTCTCGCCCGCTTGCGCCCATGCCGCGCAGGCGGCTGCGCGGGCGTCGCGCCGCACGGCACCGGCGAGACGTCCCGAATGCTCCCGCTTCACGCCGCCCGGCGCCCTCGCTGACGTAGCCTGCCGATATCCGGGGGCCGCGTCGCCGGGCTCCGGGCTTTCCCATTCGCACTCATCCGCCGACCACCCGCATGGGATCGTCGCACGCGGCCATCCTTCACCGCCTTATCGGAGTCCTGATGATGAAGAAGATCAAAACCTGCTATCTGACCGAACTCGACGTGACCCGCCTCGAGAAACATGCGGCCGCCAACGCCAAGCTGCAGCACATGCTCGACGACGTGCTCGAACGTGCGGTAATCGTCGACTCGCACGACATCCCGGCCGACGTCGTCACGATGAACTCGCAAGCAACGCTGATCGATTCGGCGAGCGGCGAACAAATGACGTGGACCGTCGTCTATCCGCCCAACGCCGATTTCGCGCACGGGCGGCTGAACGTGTTCTCGCCGGCTGGCCTCGCGCTGCTCGGCGCGCGCCGCGGCGAGAGCATCCGCTTTACGCCACCCAGCGGCGATCAGCAAGTGCTCAAGATCGACAAAATTCTGTATCAGCCCGAAGCCGCCGACGATTTTTCGCTGTAAGCCGGCTGTTCCATTGCTGTAAGTTGCCCTGTCTGATGCGGTCTCGAAATAAGCATAGGAGATGTCTGGATTCATCTGGACCGGTTTTTTGAATCACTCAGACAGGTTGCCAAACCGCGGGCGGGCGGTGTATCGTGTGCGCTGCTAACGCGGGGGTCCTGCGTAGCGCGGAGCTGGAGGTCCGTGTTGCGTGGGTGAGAAATACCCTTTGAACCTGATCTGGATAATGCCAGCGCAGGGAAGCGTACGGATCTCGCACCAGCCTCAACAGCCTCACCTCTTAGCGATTTCCGACCACTTCCATCTCAGTCTCCTGCTTAGCCGCCCCACTTTGTACGGAGACTTACATGAACGCCAATCCGAAGTTTATTTCCGCCGAAGCCCACGTGGACGAAGCGGCCGTCGCGCCGCTGCCGAATTCGCGCAAGGTCTACGTGACGGGCTCGCGCCCCGACATCCGCGTGCCGATGCGCGAAATCTCGCAGGCCGACACGCCGGACAGCTTCGGCGGCGAAAAGAATCCGCCGATCTACGTGTACGACACGTCGGGCCCTTACTCCGACCCCGAGGCGAAGATCGACATCCGCGCGGGTCTGCCCGCGCTGCGTCAGGCGTGGATCGAGGAGCGCGGCGACACCGAGCCGTTGACCGGTCTGTCGAGCAGCTTCAGCCGCGAGCGCGCCGCCGATCCGGCCACCGCGCAACTGCGCTTTCCGGGCCTGCATCGCACGCCGCGCCGCGCGATCGCCGGCAAGAACGTGACGCAGATGCACTATGCGAAGCAAGGCATCATCACGCCGGAAATGGAATACATCGCGATTCGCGAGAACCAGCGTCGTGCCGAGTATCTGGAGACCTTGAAGGCGAGCGGCCCGAACGGCGCGAAGCTCGCCGCGATGATGGGCCGCCAACACCCCGGCCAGGCATTCGGCGCAAGCGCGTTCGGTCCGAACGGTCTCAGCGAAATCACCGCGGAATTCGTGCGCGAGGAAATCGCGCGCGGCCGCGCGATCATCCCGAACAACATCAATCATCCGGAGAGCGAGCCGATGATCATCGGCCGCAACTTCCTCGTGAAGGTCAATGCGAACATCGGCAACTCGGCGGTGACCTCCTCCATCGGCGAGGAAGTCGACAAGATGACGTGGGCGATCCGCTGGGGCGGCGACACGGTGATGGATCTGTCGACCGGCAAGCACATTCATGAAACGCGCGAATGGATCATCCGCAACAGCCCGGTGCCGATCGGCACGGTGCCGATCTACCAGGCGCTCGAAAAGGTCAACGGCAAGGCCGAAGATCTGACGTGGGAAATCTTCCGCGACACCCTCATTGAACAGGCTGAGCAGGGCGTCGACTACTTCACGATCCACGCGGGCGTGCGTCTGCAATACGTGCCGCTCACCGCCAACCGGATGACCGGCATCGTGTCGCGCGGCGGCTCGATCATGGCGAAGTGGTGTCTCGCGCATCACAAGGAAAGCTTCCTGTACGAGCACTTCGAAGAGATCTGCGAAATCATGAAGGCCTACGACGTGGCCTTCTCGCTCGGCGACGGCCTGCGTCCCGGCTCGATCTACGACGCGAACGACGAAGCGCAACTGGGCGAGCTGAAGACGCTCGGCGAGCTCACGCAAATCGCATGGAAGCACGACGTGCAGGTGATGATCGAAGGTCCGGGCCATGTGCCGATGCAGCTGATCAAGGAGAACATGGACCTGCAGCTCGACTGGTGCGACGAAGCGCCGTTCTACACGCTCGGGCCGCTGACCACCGACATCGCGCCGGGCTACGACCACATCACGTCGGGCATCGGCGCCGCGATGATCGGCTGGTTCGGCACCGCGATGCTGTGCTACGTGACGCCGAAGGAACACCTCGGTCTGCCGAACAAGGACGACGTGAAGACCGGCATCATCACGTACAAGCTCGCCGCGCACGCAGCGGACCTCGCGAAGGGTCATCCGGGCGCGCAGGTACGCGACAACGCGCTGTCGAAGGCACGCTTCGAATTCCGTTGGGAAGACCAGTTCAATCTCGGTCTCGATCCGGACAAGGCGCGTGAATTCCACGACGAGACGCTGCCGAAGGATTCGGCCAAGGTCGCGCATTTCTGCTCGATGTGCGGCCCGCACTTCTGCTCGATGAAGATCACCCAGGACGTGCGCGAGTTCGCCGCGCAACAAGGCGTCAGCGATAACGAAGCGCTGCAGAAAGGCATGGAAGTCAAGTCGATCGAGTTCATGAAGCAAGGCGCGGAGATTTATCAGCGGCAATAAGCGGCTTGCGCGACGCGCGCGCGAAGTAACGCCCTGCAGTATCGAAGCCCGCCGGCATGGCGGGCTTTTTTTTCCGCTGCGTCGAGCAGGCACGTTGTGTGCTGACAGAAAGAAACAACTACTTCCAACACCGAAGGGAGTCAGCATCATGAAATCGATCCGTCAACTCGGTACTCGTCTTGGCACGGTCGCAGTCGCGCTTTCGCTCGTCGCGGGTGTCGCGGCATGCGGCGACATGTCCCCACGCACACGCGATACCGCGATCGGCGCGGGTGTCGGCGGCGCGGCCGGCGCGGCGATCGGCGGCAGCGGCTTGTCGACGTTGGGCGGCGCGGCCGTGGGCGGTGTCATCGGTAACCAGATCGGCAAGTGAGCGGCAAGCGAGCGTGGCGTCCGATGATGCGTCTGACGATTCATAAAGGACAGCCAACCATTTATTCCGACCACGCACTGGACTGACGAGGGCCGCGAATGCGGTGCGCCCTCGTCCCGACAGCGCGCGTGGAAATAGACTGAAATATGCGGTTGCGGTTTTGCCACAGCGCTGCCGCGGCGGAAGCGTAAGCTCCTCATAACGACGTCGCGCGAGGCGGCATCGGTTCATCGAGGAGCGCGTTATGAAGTCCCGCGTCGTCACCCATCTTCGCGCGGTGCGCCTCTCGACGCCACGCGAGGCATCCAGTTTTTCCGCAAGGTTCGCGCGGCCCGCCGCCGCGATTTCCGCGCTCGCCTCCAGTCTGTTTTTAGCCGGCTGCTATTACCCCGCCGGCTACTATCCCGCGGGCTATTACACGTCGTACTATTCGACCGCGCCCGCGACCACAGCGGACCAAACCGCACCGGCCACCGATCCACAGCAGACACCTCAAGCCCAGGCGCAAATGCAGGTCGCGCCGCAGGACATGCCGCCCGGTTATGCAGCCGCCGCGCCCGTGTATGTGGCGCCGCCGGTGTATCCCGCCTACTATCCGCCGCCCGCTTATCCTTATCCCGCCTATTACGGCTATCCCGCCTACTATGGACCGTCGATTGCGATCGGCATTGGTGGCTACTGGGGGGGCCATTGGGGCGGCCATTGGGGCGGCCATTGGCATTGACCTGTCTTTCGTTCGCCCGCCACCGCGCACACCCGCCCGTACTTTCCCGGCTTGACTCGCCGATATGGCGCTCTATTCTGGAAAGGTTGCACGCAGCACCCGCTTAAATCAGGCGCCGCCGCTTGGTCGAGGCCACTCGCGAGCGTCCGCCATGCCAGAGCGACGCGCCGTCATGCGCAATCTCCCGCGTCGAAATACACAACAACGAAGGAGAGATGATGTTTCATCAACTGCTCACTCCAGTCGGTAATTCGCTTTTTGCGTCGTTTATCGTCGCCGCGCTGCCGATCATCGTCGTGCTCGCGCTGCTCGGCTGGGCGCGCAGGCCAGCGTGGCAGGCGTCGCTCGCGGGATTGATCGTCGGTTTGATCGTAGCGATTTTCGTCTGGCAGTTTCCGCTCGGGCTCGCGTTCAACTCGGTCGCGGCCGGCGTCGTCTTTGCGATCTGGCCAGTGATGTGGATCGTGTTCACCGCGATCCTGCTGTACAACATCGCGCTGCGCTCGGGACGCTTCGAGGCCTTCCGCCTGTGGATGATCGACAACCTGCCGAACGACCGGCGCATCGTGCTCGTCGTGGTCGGCTTTTCGTTCGGCGCGCTGCTCGAGGGCATTTCGGGCTTCGGCACTCCGGTCGCGATCACGAGCTCACTCTTGATCATGCTCGGCTTTCCAACGCTCGAAGCGCTGGTCTTCACGCTGATCTTCAATACCGCGCCGGTCGCGTTCGGCGCGCTCGGCGTGCCGATCACGGTCCTCGGCGCAGTCACGCATTTGCCGTCCGATGTGCTCGGCAAGATGGTCGGGCGGCAATTGCCGTTCTTTGCAGTCCTGCTGCCCTTCTATGTGATCGGCGTGTACGCGGGCTTTCGCAACATGCTGCGGATCTGGCCGGTGCTGCTGGTGTCGGGCCTGAGCTTCGCGCTGACCCAGTTCGTCGTCTCGAACTTCGTGAACTACAGCCTGACCGACGTGCTGTCTTCGCTGGTTTCGCTGATCCTGACCGTGGCGTTCCTGCGGGTCTGGAAGCCCGTCGCCGATCCGAAATTTGCGATCAACGTCGATCGCATCAACGAGGTGCGCGGCAAAATCGGCGGCGTGCAGGGCTGGTATCCGTGGATCATCGTGTCGGTTGTCGTGATCGTCTGGACGGTCGCGAGGATCTTCACGATCGGCGACGTCAAGGTATCGTGGCCGGGTCTCGACAAGGCCGTGTTCATCACGCTGTACAACACGCCGTACAGCGCGATCTGGGACTTCCAGCCGCTTGCGACCGGCACCGCGATCCTCGTCGCGGCGCTCATCACCGCGTTCGTCGTGCGGCTCTCCCCCGTCGAGTTCGGCAAGGCGATCTCCGACACGTGGGTGCAAACGCGCATCGCGATTCTGACCGTGGCGACGATCGTCGGCCTCGCGTATCTGATGAACTACTCGGGCCTCAACTACACGCTCGGCCTCGGGGTCGCGTCGGTCGGGCCGGTGTTTCCGCTCGTGTCGGCGTTCCTTGGATGGGTCGCGGTGTTCCTGTCGGGCAGCGATACGTCGGGCAATGCGCTGTTCGGCAATCTGCAGGTGGTGGCGGCCAAGCAGCTCAATCTGAATCCGGTGCTGATGGCGGCGACCAACTCGTCGGGCGGCGTGATGGGCAAGATGATCTCGCCGCAGAACATTTCGACCGGCGTCGCGACCACCGACTTGAAGGGCAAGGAAGGCGTCGTGTTCGCCAAGACCTTCAAGCATTCGATTCTGCTCACGGTGCTGCTCGGCGTGCTCGTGTGGGCGCAGCAGAACTTCCTGCAATGGATGATTCCGCACTGAGCTCGCGCCGCTGACGGCGCAACGCAGTTCACATTGTTTCCGACGGCGCCCGCGCATCGCAGGCGCCGTTTGCAATTCCGTCCCCGCTACCGCTCCGCCGTATCGCAATTTTTCTCACATATCGGTGAGAATTGCTCGTTTGGCGCGCACCCTCGCGGCGTTTACGATCGACCTACCCGGACGCGGCCATCTCCCGGATCTTGCCGTTTCATCCCGCATTGAAACGAATCGCGCGATCGCACTGTTAGGATGAGCTGGCGTCTCGACTCAACTGCGCGCGGCGCCATTCCAATGAAAGCCAGAAACCTTCTGCAACTGCTGATCCTCGCCGCCCTGTGGGGCGCATCGTTCCTGTTCATCCGCGTCGGCGTGACCGACTTCGGCGTCGCGCCGCTGATGGCGCTGCGCGTCGGCATCGGCGCCCTCTTTCTCGCGATCGTGCTGATCGCGCGACGGCCGCTGCAACAGTCCGCCACGGTGTTGCGCACGCATGCGTTGCCGCTGCTCGTGGTCGGGATCCTCAATTCGGCGGCGCCATTCTGCCTGTTCGCGTATGCCGAGCTGACGCTGTCGGCGGGCGTCACGTCGGTGATCAATGCGTGCGCGCCGCTGTGGGGCGCGCTGGTCGGCTTTCTGTGGCTGCGCGACAGGCTCAGCGCACTGCGCACGCTCGGCCTCGTGGTCGGCTTTCTCGGCGTGCTGATGCTCGTGTGGGACCAGATCGCGGCGCCGGACGGCTCGGCCGCCTCGCCCCTCACCGTCGCACTCGCGGCCGGCGCCGCGCTCGGTGCCACGCTGCTCTATGGCATCGCCGCCAATTACACGAAGCGTCACCTGACTGGCGTCGACGCGCTCAGCGTCGCGACCGGCACGATGATCGGCGCGACGATCGTATTGCTGCCGCTCGCGGTGATCTACTGGCCCGCCGCGCCGATCTCGCTGCGCGCGTGGGGCGCGGTGATCGCGCTCGGCGTCGCCTGCACCGGCATCGCGTACATGCTGTTCTTCCATCTGATCGCGGTCGCCGGGCCGACACGCGCGATCACCGTGACCTTCGTGATTCCGATCTTCGGCATTCTGTGGGGCGCGCTGTTTCTGGGCGAGACGGTGTCGCCCGGCATGCTCGAAGGGTGCGCGGTGATTCTGGTCGGCACCGCGTTGGCGACCGGTGTGATCAAGCGGCTGCCGTGGGTGGGCACGCGGCGGCGCGCGGATACCTGAGGGCGCGGTCGAAAAAAAACCGCCCGGATTGCTCCGGGCGGTTTTTTCGTCGAACCAGCGGCGTTGGCCGCGAGGCTCTCGTATCAGCGCAACTGATAGGCCATCAGGCTCATGATCTGCTTGGCCTGCGAGCTTTCGTCGACTTGCCCCTTGTCGTCGACCACGGCCACGCGGGTCTGGTTCGGCGTCACCGCGCGCACGTTCACGCGATACTCCTTGGCGACCTTCTCCTTCCGGCCGTGGAAGACCTGGCTCCAGAAGCCCTGCTCGGCCGACGACATATCCTTCGGATCGACGTAGCGCACGAAATACAGGCCGCGGCTCACGTCGCGGTCGTCGACCGTGAAATTGCTGCGATCGAGCGCGAGGCCCACGCGCAGCCACGCACGGTCATACGGCTCGCCGAGCGTGAGCTCGGTCGATGACAGCTGCGCCGACGTGTTGTTGGCCGAATCCACGTCCGGCGTCGACGGCTGGGCCGCCAGCGCGACGTTCTGCGCGACAACGGCGGCCGTCGCCGACTTCGCACCCGCCGTCGCCGCGTTCGGCGCGATCTGCGTGCCCGCAGGCGACAGCTCGGCGTTCTGCGTACCACCCGCACCCGATTCAGCCCGCGCAAGCGAGGCCATCAGGCGCTTCAGATATTCCTGTTCGAGCGCCGGGTCGTTCGGCTTGGGTTGCCACTGGGTCGACTCGTTGTTCGTACCGGTGATCGCCTCACGCATGCCTTTCTGGCTGACGAACACGTAGGTGCCGCCCTTCGGCGCGGCTTCGAGGCGCGTGCGGAACTTGTTGCGCTCCGAGCTCACGTAGCTGTTGCCCATCGCCTTCGACAGCGTGTTGCGGATAAAGCCGTCGTTGATCTGCGCGTGGGTTTCGTTCCAGTCGGTTTCCATCACGCCCTTGTCGCGCTGGTCGACGACGAGCAGGAAGCCCTGCTCCTGCCAGAAGCGGCGGATTTGCGGCCAGGCCTGGTCGGGCGTTTTGTTGTCGATCACGAGCCAGCTTTCGGTGCCGTCGCGCTGGATGTGGATGCCCTGGACGGGCGGCACGACCGCAACCGCGTCGCCGGCCGGCGCCTGCGCCTGCACCTGTTTCAGCGTGGACAGCGAGGTTTCGCCGCCCTGCGGCGGCAGCGAACGCTGATCGGCCGTCTCGTCGATCATGTTCGGCGGTACGGCAAGCGATACCTGCTTCGAACGGGAGTCGCTCCTATAGTCGATTTTGGTCGGCGACGAGGTACCGCAGCCGGCGACCAGCCCGCCTGCCATGAGCATTACTGCAAACCGCTTGGTGAGACGAAAATCAGTCATGTTCGGGGAATCCTTCCGCTACGCCACGGCAAGTTTCCGTGGATCAACCCAACATTTTACCGGTCCCGGCGAGGCGTGTGCAAAAACTGGGGTTTGCCCGGGACTCGCCGCATGCCACGGCGACACAACGGCCACGGGAAAAAAGGCCGTGCCCGTCACGCTATTTGCCCTCTTATAAGGTAAATTTAACACTCAATGACACTTTCGAGTTGACCTTGGGAGTATTCCCAAATCTTCGCCGGAGGCCCGCCGAATAAGGGCTTCCGGTTTGCATGCGGCTTGTTTTTCAACATGGTGTGCGGTTCTGTCCGCCGCAATGTGCAAAGACAGAAGAAAACCGGTGCTACGTTAATCGAGTTATCTCAATAAAAATCCGGCACCAAACGAGGAAGGCCTCATGTCCAAGTGCAGTCTCCATCCATCCGCGATCACCTCGGTGATCGCCGTCGTCGCGTGCTGCGCGAGCTTCGGCGCGCATGCCGAATTGGGCGGCACGATGCCGAGCCAGGCGGTGGTGGGCGCGAGCGCGCCGCGCACGCTGCTCAATGGCGCCCTGCGCGAGCGCACGTGGACCGACGCCGGCAATACCACCATCAACGAATACGCGACCAGCACCGGCCTGATCGTCGCCTACGCATGGCAAGGCCCGACGATGCCGGATCTGCACGCGCTGCTCGGCAAATACGGCGACTCGTACACGACCGGCGCCGCTGCGGCGGCCGGCAGCGGCAATCTGCATTCGTCGCGGGTCGCGCGCTCCGACGTGATCGTCGAGTCCGGCGGACCGATGCGTGGCTACGTCGGCCGCGCGTGGTTGCCGGCGGCCTTGCCCGCCGGCGTCACCTCCGACGACATCCAGTGACGCGCGCGCCCTGCACGCGTCGCTCGCGCCCCCTTTCACGCCTGAGTTCCACCAGACGGACCGCCACGCCATGAAATCCGCCTTGCGTTTCCATGCCCTGCTTATGATCGTCTGCGTGGCCCTGGTCGGCTGCGGCGGCGGAGGCGGCGGTTCCTCTTCCGGCTCGTCCGGCTCCGGCTCGACGCCGTCCGCGAGCGCGCCCACCAGTTCCGCGACCGCGCCGACTCCGAGCGCGAACGTGCCGCAATCGACCACGCCCAACGTGCAGCCGGTCACGGTCGGCGTATCGCCCGGCAATACGCGCAACATGCTGATGACGAGCGTCACCGTCTGCCAGGCCGGCACCGGCAACTGCGCGACGATCGACGACATCCAGGTGGACACCGGCTCGAACGGCCTGCGCATCCTCGCATCGGCGCTGCCGACGACCCTGTCGCTGCCGACCATCGCCGCGGGCAGCGGCGTAAGCGCCGAATGTGCGGTGTTCGGCAGCGGCTACGCGTGGGGCTCGATCCACACCGCGGACGTACGCATGGCTGGCCAACAGGCGTCATCGATTCCGCTCCAACTGATCGCCGACAGCGCGCTGCCCGGCGCACCCGCCGACTGCGCGAACTCCGGCGGCGCGTCGCTGCTGACCGTATCGAGCCTGCACGCGAATGGCATCCTCGGCGTGGGCCTGTTCCCGGTCGACTGCGGCAACGGCTGCGCGAACTCCGCGTTGCCGCGCTGGTACTACAGTTGCACGACGAGCGGCTGCAGCCCGACCGCGCAGCCGCTCGCGCAGCAGGTGACCAATCCGGTCAGCAGCTTCCCGCTCGATAACAACGGCGTCGTGATCGACCTGCCAGCCGTCGCCGATGCGGGCGCGGCGAGCGTGTCGGGCTCGCTGATCTTCGGCATCGGCACCCAGTCGAACAATACGCTCACGGGCACGAACGTTCTGAGGGCGAACTCGGCGACCGGTTACGTGACGACGAACACGGGCGGCCTGACCTATGCGGTGAGCTATCTCGACAGCGGCTCGAACGGCCTCTTCTTCCACTCGACGCAGTTCCCGTTGTGCGGCTTCTGGTACTGCCCGACTTCGACGCAGTCGGCAAGCGCGTCGATCACCGGCATCGATGGCGTGTCGAGCACGGTTTCGTTCGACATCGCCAATTCGAACACGCTGTTCTCGTCGTCGAACAACGCGTTCGACAATCTCGCCGGCAATTCGAGTCTGGGTTTCGGCTGGGGCTTGCCGTTCTTTTACGGCAAACGCATTTACACGGCGATTGCGACGCGCAATACGTCGGCCGGCCAGGGACCGTATTACGCGTTCTGAGGGTTGCCTGGGTTGGATGGAGCGACGGTGCGGCGCGCGGCTGCGAACTCAGCCCGCCGCGCTGGCCGGTTGTGCTGCCGGCGTGGCCAGCTGCGGCGGCGCGAGCCAGCGGAATACGTCGAGCTGTTCGCCGTGGAATGTGCACTCGGCGGATGCCGGCGTGCGGACCCTCGACGGCTGGGCCGGCTTCGCGGCCACCTTGGCCTCGGAGGCCGCTTGCGACGCCGATGCCGTGAGCGGCGCGGAAGCCGCGGTCGCGGACGCGCTCACCGCATGCTCTATGGTCCCCTCCACCACGACCCGCGAGCCGCGAATCGCGGCCCCGCGATGCGTGACCCGCAGCCGATCCGACGACATCCCCGACGACGGCTCGGCCAGCTTGCTGCGCATCAATTGTTCACAGGCGCTCGAGTTGCGGGTGACGATGGTGCAGGCCGCCAGCAGCGCCGCGGCGCTCGCGAGACAGGCGACAGAGAGAAGGCGAATCTTCATCGATATTCCGTTGTTCGAGGTCCCGGCCATTGTAGCCGCTTGACCTTGACGCGGCGCATCGGCATCGTGTTGGCCGGCCGCCCGGTTGCCCACATGGCGCGGCGAATTCCAAGCGACTCCCCCCGGTAACGATTCCGGCTTCTTCATGCTCAGCCTCGTCCTGCTCGCAATCGTCGCCTATGCCGCGACCAATATCGACAACCTGTTCGTCCTGCTCGGCTTTCTGGCCGAAGCGGGCGCAAAACGGCGTCGCGTGGTCGCGGGACAGTACGCGGGATCATTGATCCTCGTCGCCGCGGCGCTCGTGCTCGCGGCCTTGCTCACGCGCCTGCCAGCCGGGTATGTCGGCCTGCTCGGCTTGCTGCCGATCGTCGTGGGACTGCACAAGGCGTGGCAGCGCTTCGGTTCTGGCCACGCACTGAATAGGCATAGCGAGGACGGCCGTACAAGCGCTCCGCCATCCATTCGCGGCTCATCGAGCTGGACCGTCGCGAGCGTCGCCATCGCCAACGGCTCGGACAACCTCGCCGTCTACGTGCCGCTGTACGCCAGTCATACACCCGCCGAGAACGCGCTGGTTTCGCTCGTGTTCATCGTGATGATCGGGCTGTGGTGCGCGGGCGCGGCATGGCTCGTCGACCATCCGTTGCTCGGCGGGCCGATCCGGCGGTACGGCTCGGCGGTGCTGCCGCTGATCCTGTTCGCGATAGGCGTATCGGTGTTGTTGAACAGCGATACGCTGCGCCTTTTGTCCGGCGGGTGAGCAAGCGTCGACGAAGTCAATTTGCCGGCCGCAGCGGTTGCACGTAAGTACGCACGCCGGCCAGCGGCGCGCCATAGCCGCCCGCGCTCGGGTTGTTCGGCAAGCCGTTGACCAGTTGCGCGCGAGGATCGGTCGGATTCAGATTCAACTCGCCCGCCTGCTGGTTGCCGTGCGTCGGATACTCGCTGCCGAGCGCCGCATGTGGCATCAGGCGCGTGCTGTTCTGCGGCGCGTTCATGTCGTTCTGCGCGCTGAGCCCCTGCGCGCCGGCCTGCCCGACGAACCCGCACGCCAACGCCGCGCACGCGCCGATCCTTGCGACAGCGGATTTCCACGCTACTCTTTTCATGTTCGCCTCCTGCTCAGTGATTTGACGATGCCTCGTGAGCTCACCCGTGAATCGAACGCGGCACGAGCACACTGCGTGCCCTTGACGCAATCTCAATAATATGTTCCCATTGCGCACTATGTACCGCGCCCAGACCACCCTATCGCTACTACTAGCCCGCTCTACCGGGCTAGGTCTGCTGCTGCGCGCGTCCGCTTCTCTCTGATACACCGAAGCATCGCTTGAATCCCCAGTAACTGACCCAGCCCCGGTTTCCGACCGGCGGCCCAGTATCGCGTTTTCGTCGTCCGGTCGACACCCGTTCCACGGTCTCTCCCTCGGATGATGAAAATGTTGAAAAACCCCGCTACCAAGTACCGTTCGTTCAAGCCGATCAATTTGACGGATCGCCAGTGGCCGTCGCGCACCATCACGCGCGCGCCGATCTGGATGAGCACCGACCTGCGTGACGGCAACCAGGCGCTGTTCGAGCCAATGAACGCCGAGCGCAAGATGCGCATGTTCAAGACGCTGGTGCAGATCGGCTTCAAGGAAATCGAAGTCGGGTTTCCGTCAGCCTCGCAGACCGATTTCGACTTCGTGCGCGAGCTGATCGAGGGTCGCCATATTCCCGACGACGTGACGATCGAAGTGCTCACGCAGGCGCGCGACGATCTGATCGAGCGTACGTTCGAATCGTTGCGCGGCGCCCCGCGCGCGATCGTCCACCTGTACAACGCGACCGCGCCGGACTTCCGCAAGATCGTGTTCGGCCTCGAAAAGAGCGGCGTGATCGAACTCGCGCAGAAGGCCGCGCGCACGGTGAAGCGCCTCGCCGACGCGCAGCCGGAAACGCACTTCACGCTGCAATACAGCCCGGAAGTGTTCAGCGGCACCGAACTCGAATTCGCGAAGGAAGTCTGCGACGCGGTGTTCGACATCTGGCAACCGACGCCCGGGCACAAGGCGATCGTCAATCTGCCGGCCACCGTCGAAATGGCCACGCCGAACGTCTACGCGGACCAGATCGAATGGATGCACCGCAATCTCGCACGCCGCGATTCGCTGATCGTCTCGGTCCATCCGCATAACGACCGTGGTACGGCCGTCGCCGCCGCGGAGCTCGCCGTGATGGCGGGCGCGGATCGCGTCGAAGGCTGCCTGTTCGGCAACGGCGAGCGCACCGGCAACGTCGATCTCGTCACGCTCGCGTTGAATTTGTACACGCAAGGCGTCGATCCCGAGCTCGATTTCTCGAACATCAACGAAGTCGCGCGCACGGCCGAGGAATGCACGCAGTTGCCGATCCATCCGCGTCACCCGTATGTCGGCGATCTCGTCTTCACCGCGTTCTCGGGCTCGCACCAGGACGCGATCAAGAAGGGCTTCGCCGCGCAGAAGCCGGACGCGATCTGGGAAGTGCCGTACATGCCGATCGATCCGAGCGACCTCGGCCGCACCTACGACTCCGTGATTCGCGTGAACAGCCAGTCGGGCAAGGGCGGCATCGCATATCTGCTCGAGCAGAGCTACGGCGTCGTGTTGCCGCGCCGGCTGCAGGTGGACTTCAGCTCGGCTGTGCAGCGCTTCACCGACGACAGCGGCCAGGAAGTCACGCCCGCGCAGATCTGGGAACTGTTCCAGCAGGAATACGTGCGCACGGCCGAGCCGGTCCGCTATGTCAGCCACAGCCTGTCCGAACATGACGGCCGCGAGCACATCAAGCTCAACGTCGAAATCAACGGCACGCCGCGCGTGCTGACGGGCGCCGGCAACGGCCCGCTCGACGCGCTGATGCACGCGTTCGACGTGCCCGTGCGCATCCAGCACTACGAGGAACGCGCGCTCACGCAGGGCGCCGATGCGCGCGCGATCGCGATCGCCGAAATGGCCGGCGCCGATGTGGCCGGCAGCGCGTTCGGCGTCGGTGTCGATGCGAACCTGATCACCGCGTCGATTCGCGCGGTGATCAGCGGCGTGAACCGCGCGTATGCACGCGTGAACGCGGATGCACAGGAGCGTTTCTTCGACGCAGCGCTGAGCGACGCGACGGTGTGATGCCTGAGTCTGCCGCGTTGAACGCGCGTCCCGCCGCATGTTCAACGGGCTGATGGCAATGAAGAAGGGGTGTCTCGACGACACCCCTTTTTTTCGTGAATTTGTCCGCGTCACCGCAGGCCGAGATTCAATGAAACACGTCGCGGCCGAAGTACTTCAGCGAAATCCGCTGATAGGTACCGTCTTTTCTCATGCGGGCGAGCGCGTCGTCGATCGCGACGCGCAGCTTCGGATTGCCCTTGCGGATCAGTACCGCCGACTTGTCGCTGCTATCGGGCGACGTATCGACCGCGACGACCTTGATTCTTGCGTCGGGCACGCGCTTCTTATAGTCGAGAAACGACAATGAATCGTTGACGGTCGCATCGACGCGGCCCGTGACGAGCAGATCGATCGATTCGTCGAAGCCCTGCGCCGGAATCACCTGCGCGCCGTGCGCTGCCGCGATCCTGCCGACGTTGCTGGTCAGCGTATTGGCCGACTTGCGGCCGTTCAGGTCATCGAAAGATTTGATCGTCGTATTGTCCGATGCGACGATCAGCACCGCGTGCGACGTGATGTACGGGTCCGAGTAATCGTATTTGAGCTTGCGCTCGTCGGTGATCGCGACCTCGTTGATCACCGCGTCGTAGCGGTTGACGTCGAGACCGGCGATCAACCCATCCCATCTGGCTTCGATGAATAGCGGCTTGACCCCGAGACGCTGCGCGATCGCGCGGGCGAGTTCGACGTCGAAGCCGGTCAGCTTGCCCGCTTCGTCGTGGTAAGTGAACGGTGCGTACGTGCCTTCGGTGCCGATCCGGAACACCCCCGCTGCCTTGATCTTCGCGAGGTCGTCGGCGCTCGCCGGATGCGCCAGCACTGCCTGCAATAGCGCGAGCATCGCGAGTGAACGAATCGGCTTCATCGGACGGCTCCGTCTGAGTGGCTGCGCAGGTGGCGGCCTGCCGCGTTCGACGAGGGGACGCCGGCGCGCGGCCGGCTGCGTGGGCCGACTGTAGCAAACCGTCCGCGATTTTCAAAGCGTCGCGCGCGCGATCAGTCCGTCAGTCCGTCAGTCCGTCAGTACGTCAGTACGTCAGTACGTCTCCAGATGCAGCCGCCCTTCCCGCTTCAGCTTCGCCCACAACGCTTGCCAATCGAGCTGATGCTGCTCGCCGATGTCCTTGAGCGCCTGCAGCACGCCGTCCTCCATGCCTTTGAGGCCGCACACGTAGATATAGGTGTTATCGTCCTTCAGCAGGTTCGCGACGTCGGCCGAACGTTCGCGCATCGCGTCCTGCACATAGCGCTTCGGCTGTCCCGGCGTGCGCGAAAACGCGAGCGTGGTGTCGATGAAGTCCTTTGGCAGATTCGTCAGCGGTCCAAAGTACGGCAGCTCCTCCTTGGTGCGCGCGCCGAAAAACAGCATCAGCTTGCCGGTCGCGCCTTTGAGGCGCTTGCGCCGACGGTACTCGGTCATTGCGCGCATCGGCGCGGAACCGGTGCCCGTGCAGATCATCAGCAGATGCGAGTTCGGATGATTCGGCATCAGGAAGGTGCTGCCGAACGGACCGATCACGTTGACCACGTCGCCCTTCTTCAGATCGCACAGATAGTTCGAGCAGACGCCGTCGATCGCGTCGCCGTGCTGCTGCGACACGCGCTTCACCGTCAGCGACACGTTGTTATAGCCGGGCCGCTCGCCGTCGCGCGGACTCGCGATCGAGTACTGGCGCGCGTGGTGCACGCGGCCGTCGGCGGCGGTGCCCGGCGGCAGAATGCCGATCGACTGGCCTTCGAGCACCGGAAACGGCATCGAGCCGAAGTCGAGCACGATGTGATGGATGTCGCTTGACGTCGCACTGTCGGTGAGCCGGTAGTTGCCGACCACCGTCGCGGTGGTCGGCGCCTTGTGCGTGTACAGATTCACGTACGGCTTCGCGGCCGACCACGGCGGCACGACCGCGCCGCGCACGATATCGACTTCGAGGCCGTCCGCTTCGTCGGAACTGTCGCCCGCGGCGGACGCGGCCGCCGTTTCTTCAGCCGGCACCGCCATCGTGTTCTGCTCCGGCAGCACGTCCCATGTGAACTGCTCGTCGATCGAATACGCGTCGGCCTTCAGCACCGTGCGCCAGTTGTCGATTGCACCGGTCGGGCAAGGCGGCACGCAGGCCATGCAGCCGTTGCAGACGTCGGCCTTTACGACGTAGTTGTTGTCGTCGTGGGTGATCGCATCGATCGGACAGGTCTCTTCGCAGGTATTGCAGCGAATGCAGATCTCCGGATCGATCAGATGTTGCCGCAAGACTTCGACCGATACTGGGCCGTTCATGACTTCCTCCACCTGGCAATACGGCGCTTGCGTGGCGCGCCTTTCGTGCTTCGCTTGCTTCAGTTGAAGCGCACGTATTCGAAATCGACCGGCTGACGGTTCACGCCCATCGCGGGCGGCGCGATCCAGTTCGCGAACTTGCCCGGTTCGGCAACGCGACCCATCAGCGAAGCGACGAACGCGCGGTCTTCCGGCGTGGCGAGCCACTTCGCTTCGTTGGCGGCCCATTCGGCTTCGCTGATGACGCGCCCATCGGGCGACACCCGCGTGCCCGCGAACGTGCCGATCTGCCGGTTGAACGCCTTGTGTGGCACCGTCATGCGAAAGTCGATGCCGGCCTTCTCGAGCACCTTGTTCCAGCGCCCGACGCCCGCGACCGAGTCCTTGATGTAATCGTCGCGCAGCACTTCGTTCATCGCGTTGAGCATCGGCACTTCGCGCTCGACGAGCTTGCCGTCCTGCACGTCGAGCAGCTTGTAGCTATGCTCGTTCAGGCGATGATCGTCGTCGCGCTTGCCTTCCTCGTAGCGCCCCTTCAGGCCCGAGCTATAGAACGTCGCCGCGTTCGACGAATGATCGGCGCCGAACAGGTCGATCGTGACCGAGTAATGGAAGTTCAGATAGCGCTGGATGGTCGGCAGATCGATCACGCCGGCCGCACGGATCTTCGCGACGTCGTCGGTGCCGATCTCGTTCATCACCTGCGCGGTGCGCTGGATCACGCGCGACACGCCCGACTCGCCGACGAACATATGATGCGCTTCCTCGGTCAGCATGAACTTCGTGGTGCGCGCGAGCGGATCGAAACCCGACTCCGCGAGCGCCGACAGCTGGAACTTGCCGTCGCGGTCGGTGA
Organism: Paraburkholderia sp. BR13439; assembly: GCF_040948805.1. Taxonomy (NCBI): domain Bacteria; kingdom Pseudomonadati; phylum Pseudomonadota; class Betaproteobacteria; order Burkholderiales; family Burkholderiaceae; genus Paraburkholderia; species Paraburkholderia sp. BR13439. The sequence goes on from NZ_JBFPKN010000013.1 coordinate 205,047, forward strand.
AGTACGTGAACATGTAGAACGCGAGCCAGTCCGGCGTTTTCTCGTTGAACGCGCCGAGAATGCGCGGATTGTCTTCGTCGCCCGAGCGGCGGCCGAGCAAGGCTTCGGCTTCCTCGCGACCGTCGCGGCCGAAGTAGCGATGCAGCAGATACACCATCGCCCACAGATGACGGCCTTCCTCGACGTTGACCTGAAACAGGTTGCGCAGATCGTACAGCGACGGCGCGGTCAAGCCGAGGTGACGCTGCTGCTCGACCGAAGCCGGCTCCGTATCGCCCTGCGTGACGATGATGCGGCGCAGGTTCGCGCGATGCTCGCCGGGCACGTCCTGCCACGCGGCCTCGCCCTTGTGCTCGCCGAAGTGGATCTTGCGATCCTGCTCGCCCGGCGTGAGGAAAATGCCCCAGCGGTACTCCGGCATCTTCACGTAGTCGAAGTGCGCCCAGCCGCCCGCGTCCACGCTGACCGCGGTGCGCAGATACACGTCGTAGCTGTGCGAGCCTTCCGGGCCCATATCGCACCACCACGACAGAAAGTTCGGCTGCCACTGTTCGAGCGCGCGTTGCAGCGCTCGGTCGTCGGCGAGGTTGACGTTGTTCGGAATCTTTTCGCTGAAGTTGATCGAGGACATGGTCGGTTCCCTGGGTCAATTCCCTGTTCGGAAGCTGCAGTGCGAAAGGCGCGTATCGGCAGGCGGCGTCGTTTAGTCGGTGTGAGCGCGATGCCGATTACACGCGCGACACATCGAATTGCGCCTTGCTGCCCTTGCCGTACACCTTGAGCGCACCCTTGTCGCCCACTGCGTTCGGCCGGTTGAAGATCCAGTTCTGCCAGGCGGTGAGACGGCCGAATATGCGCGTCTCCATCGTCTCCGGCCCGTTGAAGCGCAGGTTCGCTTCGAGGCCGGTCAATGCATCGGGCGACATCGCCGCGCGCTCTTCGAGCGCGATGCGGATTTCGTCGGCCCAATCGATATCGTCCGGCGACGCGGTGACGAGACCGAGGCGCTCGGCATCGAGCGCCTTGACCGGCTGGCCGATCAGCGCGCGCACCGTGTCGAGCGGCTCGGCTTCCTCGTAGAAGCGCCGCCCGAGCCGCGATTGATGCGTGACCATCGGATACAGACCGAAGTTGACTTCCGACAGCGTGATCACCGGCTCCTCGTCCTCGTTGTCGGGCAGCGCTGCCATGTAGGCGCGATCGGCGGCGAACGCGAGTTCGGCGAACGTGCCGGCGAAGCACGAACCCGGCTCGATCAGCGTGAAGATGGACCGCGACGACACGTCGAGGCGCGCGAACGTGCGGCGCAGCATGCCGATCGTTTCGCGCACGAACCAGTGATCCTTGTGCCGCAGCAGCGTCGCATCGACGGCGAGCAGATGGCGCGCGTCGCCTTCGGTCTTGAACACCCAGGTGCCGATGTCGAGCGCGTTGGTGCGCATCGACAGGATCGCGTCGTCGAGTTCACGGGCGAATTGCAGCGGCCACCAGTTGGCGCCGGCCGCGACGATCGCGGCCAGGTCGGTCGGTTGCTCGGTGCGCGGCGCGCGCGCGGTGAAGGTCGCCACACGTTTCGCGCGATCGATGGTCACGTCCACGGTTTGATAGCCGAGGCCGTCTTCGCGATCCGTGCGTTCGATGCGCGTGAGCGCGACGCCCTTGGCATCGGCCGGACGATCGCTGTGCGCGCCGAGTTCGAGCGCGCGCGCCTGAATCGCCTGCTCGAACTGGTTGGGCTTCACGACTTCGTCGACGAGACGCCATGCCTTCGCACGCTCGCCACGCACACCCTCGACCACCGTGCAGAAAATATCCGCGCGATCGTGGCGCACCTTGCGTTTATCGGTCACGCGCGTGAGACCGCCGGTGCCGGGCAGCACGCCGAGCAGCGGCACTTCCGGCAGTGACACCGAAGAGGAACGATCGTCGATCAGATAGATTTCGTCGCAGGCGAGCGCGAGCTCATAACCGCCGCCCGCGCATGCGCCGTTCACCGCGGCGAGAAACTTCAGCCCCGAATGGCGCGACGAATCTTCGAGCCCGTTGCGCGTTTCGTTCGTGAACTTGCAGAAGTTGACCTTCCAAGCGTGCGACGACAGCCCCAGCATGAAGATATTCGCGCCCGAGCAGAACACCCGGTCCTTCAGACTCGTCACCACCACCGTGCGGACTTCCGGATGCTCGAAGCGAATCCGCTGGATCGCATCGTGCAGCTCGATATCGACGCCGAGGTCGTACGAATTGAGCTTCAGCTTGTAGCCGCCGCGAATGCCGCCGTCCTCGGCGATGTCGATGCCGAGCGTCGCAACCGGGCCGTTGAAGCTCAGCTTCCAGTGCTTGTACTGCGACGGCTCGGTGCGGTAGTCGACCGGCGCGGCCTCGGCAACGACGGTAGGTGCTGTGGACATGGGGCGTCTCCTGACTGGACGATGCAATCTGTTTTTTGAACAATAGTGCATCAACATACCAGCGTAAAGCACTTTAGTGCATTTTTACGGGGAAACCCTGGCGCTCCCGATCGGTCAGTTCATGCGCGCTTCGTCGGGCGCTTCCGCCGCGAGACGCGCGGCGAGACGGTCGCGCAACTGCAGGTACGCATCGGCGAGCGTCTTTTCGCTGGTGTCGAACGTCATGTCGGCCCGCCCGTACAGCTCCGCGCGCCCGGCAAGGATGCGTTTCAGGTCGTCCATCGCCTCGCGGTTGCCGGACATCGGCCGCAGATCGCCTTGCGCGACGACGCGGCGCATATGTTCTTCGGGCGTCGCCTGCAACCACACGGTAAAGCAGTGCGACAGCAGCACGTTGAACGTGCCCGATTCCGACACCAGCCCGCCCGGGGACGCGATCACCGCGCGCGAATGTTCGTGGATCACCGCCTCTAGCGCGCGCTGCTCGTAGCGTCGATACGCGCTCGCGCCGTATAGCGAATGAATCTCCGACGGCGGACAACCCGCGAGCTGTTCGATCACGCGCGTGAGTTCGATGAACGGCACCTTGCGCTCCTGCGCGAGCATGCGTCCGAGCGTCGACTTGCCCGCGCCGCGCAGACCGATCAGCGCAATACGGTCCTTGCGATGCGGGTCACGCGGCGCCTGCGCGAACATCTCCGCGAGCGCGATGCGCGCGCGCTGCAGCGCCGCCTGGTCGCGCCCCTGCAGCAGTTCGCGAATCAGCAGCCATTCGGCCGACGCAGTGGTTTCGTCGCCGATCACCTCGGCGAGCGGGCAGTTCAGCGTGGCCGCGAGCTGCCGCAGCACCAGCACCGACGCATTGCCGACGCCCGATTCGAGATTCGCCAGATGCCGCTCCGACAAACCGGTTTCGGCCGCCAGCGTCTTACGTGTCATGCCGCGGCGAGCGCGCAGCAAACGCACGCGCTCGCCCATCGCGGTCAGGAACGGGTCGCGTTCTTCGCGATCGCCGCCGCGTTCGGCCGCGCGCTCGGTGCGTTCGGCGCGGGCCGCGTCGCCGTCGGTTGCGTCCAACGGTGCGGGAGGGTACTTTTGGTTCATGTTTTCCGACCTCGTGACTACGACATATGTACTATAGTGCTTGACACGCACCGGCTGAACGGTTTAATTTTCGCCAAAAGCTGATCCAATCACAAACAGTCGCGCGCCGCCCTGGCATTCCGGCCGCGTCACGGAGACGGCGCCGCACCGCGCATGCACCAAAGTTCCGGGGGCCGGCCATCCGGGGGCCGGCCAACCGGCCTGCGTGAGCGCGCTTCTGGAGGCTCGCATGTCCGCACAGGAATTCCAGCGCCTGATCGCAGGCGTCACTGGGCAACTCGCCGGGCGGCCGCTCGACGCCGCGCTCGCAGACTGGCTGAACGATACCTGGCCCGCCGACAGTCCCACCTTTCACGAACTCGCGAACGCATGCCGCACAGGCGTCGCCGAAGGCTGGCTGTGCAACCGCGAGGCCGGCGGCATCCGCTACGGCCGCATCTTCAAGGCGTTGCCCGACACGCACGGCTTTTCCGTCGACGTCGTCGACATGCAGGACATTGCCGGTCCGCATCACGTCCATCCGCACGGCGAGATCGATCTGATCATGCCGCTCACCGAAGGCGCGACGTTCGACGGCCATCCGGCCGGCTGGTGCGTGTACGGCCCCGGCTCAGCGCATCGGCCGACCGTCGCGAACGGCCAGGCGCTGGTGCTGTACCTGCTGCCGCAAGGGGCGATCGAATTCACGCGCGCGTGAGCCGCGAGCGGCAAGCATCGAGCGGATCACGAGCAGACAAAAGCCGGACCGCATCCACGGATGGAGGAGACATATGGAAGCCCTGCTGGAAACGGACGCGCGCAAGCCGGTTGCGCCGCCGCCCCCGCTGTTCAACTTCGCGAGGCACCTGTTCCAGTTGAACGAAGCGCGCGCGAGCAAAGTCGCTTATATCGACGACCACGGCGCGACGACCTACGGCGAACTCGAACAGTGCGCGCGGCGCTGCGCCAGCGCACTGCGTGCGCTCGGCGTGCATCCCGAGGAGCGCGTGCTGCTCGTGATGCTCGACACCGTATCGTTGCCGGTCGCGTTTCTCGGCGCGCTGTACGCGGGCATCGTGCCGGTCGTCGCGAACACCTTGCTGACCGCCGCCGACTATACGTACATGCTGACGCACAGCCATGCGCGCGCGGTGATCGTGTCGGAACCGTTGCTACCCAACGTGACGCAGGCGCTGAGCAGCATCGACGACGATGGCTGTCAGCTGATCGTCTCGCAGCCTGATGCTGCCACCGGAAAGCCGCTCACGGCGCCCCGCTTCGAAACGCTGCTCGACGCTGCACCGCCCGCCGTCAAAGGCTGCGCGAGCAACGCGGACGACATCGCCTTCTGGCTCTATTCGTCAGGCTCGACCGGCAAGCCGAAAGGCACCGTCCACACGCACGCGAATCTGTACTGGACCGCCGAGCTGTATGCGAAGCCGGTGCTCGGCATCGTCGAGAGCGACGTGGTGTTTTCGGCGGCGAAGCTGTTCTTTGCGTATGGGCTCGGCAACGCGCTGACGTTTCCGCTGTCGGTCGGCGCGACCGCGATCCTGATGGCCGAGCGCCCGACCGCCGACGCGATTTTCACGCGCCTCGTCAAGCAGCGCCCGACCGTGTTCTGCGGCGTGCCGACCTTGTACGCGAACATGCTGGTGTCGCCCAATCTGCCCGCGCGCGCCGACGTCGCGATCCGCGTGTGCGCGTCGGCCGGCGAGGCGTTGCCGCGCGATGTCGGCGAACGCTTCACCGCGCACTTCGGTGCCGAGATTCTCGATGGCATCGGCTCGACGGAAATGCTGCACATCTTCCTGTCGAATCGTCCGGGCGAAGTCGAATACGGCACGACCGGACGCCCCGTGCCGGGCTACGAAGTCGAGTTGCGCGACGAAGCTGGGCGGCCAGTGCCCGATGGCGAAGTCGGCGATCTGTTCATCAAAGGGCCGAGCGCGGCGCTGATGTACTGGAGCAATCGCGAGAAAACGCGCGCGACGTTTCTCGGCGAATGGATCAGAAGCGGCGACAAGTATCGGCGTCTCGCGAACGGCTGTTATGTTTACGCCGGCCGCAGCGACGACATGCTGAAAGTAAGCGGCCAGTATGTGTCGCCGGTCGAAGTCGAGATGGTGCTCGTCGCGCATCCGGCGGTACTCGAAGCGGCAGTGGTCGGCGTCGATCATGGCGGACTCGTTAAGACGCGCGCGTTCGTCGTGCTCAAGCGCGACTTCATGCCGTCCGAGATGCTCGCCGACGAACTGAAGGCCTTCGTCAAGGAACGGCTCGCGCCGCACAAGTACCCGCGCGATATCGTGTTCACCGATGATCTGCCGAAAACCGCCACCGGCAAGATTCAACGCTTCAAACTACGCGAACTGTCATAGGTGTTTCATTGATGCAGAACCGAAGTACAGCCCCTGCCACTTCCTCCGCGGGGGCCGCGGGAGGCTTCGCCGAACTGCCGGCGACTGCGTCGCACGGCTCGCTGCACATCGAGTATTGCTGGGTCAACGAGCAGGCGAATGCTCAACAGGACGATGCGCCGATCGCGGTCTTCCTGCACGAAGGTCTCGGCTCAATCGCGATGTGGCGCGACTGGCCGCAGACGTTGTGCGAGCGGCTCGGCATGCGCGGGCTCGTCTATTCGCGGCCCGGTTACGGACTCTCGACCCCGCGTGCGCCTGACGAGAAATGGCCGGTCGATTTCATGACCGCGCAGGCGCGCGACATTCTCCCCGCTTTGCTCGACGCGCTCGATATCGACTTGCGGCAACGCCAGCGGATGTGGGTGATCGGCCATAGCGACGGCAGCTCGATCGCGCTGCTGTACGCGGCGCTGTATCCCGATGCGCTCGCGGGCGCGGTCGTGATCGCACCGCACGTATTCGTCGAAGACATCTCGGTGCAAAGCATCGCGCAGACGAAGCAGCTTTACGAAACCACCGATCTGCGGGCGAAGCTCGCCCGCTATCACGCGGACGTCGATTCCGCGTTCTATGGCTGGAACGATATCTGGCTCGATCCCGAGTTCAGGCAGTGGTCGATCGTCGAGGCGCTCGCGCCGATCCGCCGACCGCTGCTCGCGATCCAAGGCCGCGACGATAACTACGGCACGATGGCGCAGATCGACACGATCGCCGCGCGCGTGCCACACGCGCAACTCGTGAAGCTCGACGCATGCGGACACTCGCCGCATCGCGATGCGCCCGCGGCGCTCAACGACGCGATCGCTGCGTTTGTTCGCGCGCAGCGATAAGCGGCGCCCTGGCTGTTACCGATACTTCATAAAAATTACACGGATCGGCGATTATGCTGCGGCATCGCTGACCTCGGCACATCGATGGCGAGGCATCCCTTCCCCGCCCGGAGACTGTGCCATGCCTTTCGTGTCGAAGCCGATTCGTGCGCCGCGCCGCAAACGTTTGAGCGGCGCCGTGACGGTCATCGCGCTGTGCGCGCTAGCGGGAGCATGCAGCAACGACGACCCGCCCGCGAGCACGAATACGATCAGTTCAACGGAACATTCCGCCGCTAACCCCGGCGACCCGTCGATCGCCCCGCCGCCGGCCGACTCCGCGCCGCCGACACTGACGATCCAGACACCGGCGGCACCGGCATCCGAAGCCGGCACGGCGCTGTCCGCCGCCTCACCGCCGCTTGCCCGCCCCGTCATCCATACCGTCGATTGAGAATTGCGCCGCGCGCGGAGACTAGCCTGCCTTCGCGCGTCCGACGCAACATTGCCGTTTCAGTACCGCAATTCGTCTTCCCCGTGCCTTTTTCCTCCACCGAAGATCTGAGCCACAACCATGACCTCAACAAATCGCCGTGATTTTCTGCGCTCGGCCGCGCAAGCCGCCACTTCCTTCACCGCGTTGAGCATGCTGCCGCCCGGCATCCGCAATGCGCTCGCGCTTCCGGCCAACAACCGCACCGGCACGATCCGCGACGTCGAGCACATCGTCGTGCTGATGCAGGAGAACCGCTCGTTCGACCACTACTTCGGCACGCTCAAGGGCGTGCGGGGCTTCGGCGACACGCGTGCGATCAACCTCGCGAACGGCCAGCCGGTGTGGTATCAGCCGCTCACCACCGATACCACCGGCGCCAGCCACGTGCTGCCGTTCCGTCCGAGCGCGCCGAACCTCGGCCTGCAATTCCTGCAGGATCTCGCGCACGACTGGGGCACCACGCACGCCGCATGGAACGGCGGCCGCAACAATCAGTGGGTACCGTCGAAAGGCGCGACCACGATGGCCTACCTGACGCGCGACGACATCCCGTTCCACTATCAGCTCGCCGACGCATTCACGATCTGCGACGCGTACCACTGCTCGCTGATGGGTCCGACAGATCCGAACCGCTACTACATGTGGAGCGGCTGGGTCGGCAACGACGGCAGCGGCGGCGGTCCGGTGATCGACAATTCGGAGCTCGGCTACGGCTGGTCGACCTTCCCCGAAGTGCTGCAGAACGCGGGCATCTCGTGGAAGATCTATCAGGACATCGGCACCGGGCTCGACGCGAACGGCTCCTGGGGCTGGACGCAGAACGCGTACATCGGCAACTACGGCGACAACTCGCTGCTCTATTTCAACCAGTATCGCAACGCACAGCCGGGCAACCCGCTGTACGACAACGCGCGTACCGGCACCAACGCGGCGAACGGCGACGGCTACTTCGACATCCTGAAGCGCGACGTGCAAAACGGCACGCTGCCGCAGGTATCGTGGATCGTCGCGCCCGAAGCGTACAGCGAACACCCGAACTGGCCGACCAACTACGGCGCGTGGTACATCGACCAGGTGCTGCAGATCCTCACGTCGAACCCGGACGTGTGGAGCAAGACCGTGCTGCTGATCAACTACGACGAAAACGACGGCTTCTTCGATCACATCGCCGCGCCGTTCGCGGCCGCGTCGAGCGCGAACGGTCTGTCGACCGTCGAGATCGCGAATGAAATCTATCCGGGCGATCCGAAGAACGTCGCCGGGCCGTACGGGCTCGGACCGCGCGTGCCAATGCTGGTGGTGTCGCCCTGGTCCAAAGGCGGCTACGTATGCTCGGAAGTGTTCGACCATACGTCGGTGATCCGCTTCATCGAAAAGCGCTTCGGCCGCGAGCACAATCTCGGCGAATCGAACATCACGCCGTGGCGTCGCGCGGTGTGCGGCGATCTGACCTCTGCGTTCAATTTCGCGAATCCGAACGCGTCGGTGCCGTCGCTGCCGAGCACGAGCGGCTACGTGCCGCCCGACCAGAACCGTCACCCGGACTACGTGCCGCAAGCGCCAACGGTGCAGACGGTGCCGAAGCAGGAAGCGGGCGTGCGCCCGGCACGCGCGCTGCCGTACGAACTGTTCGTGCGCGTCGACGAAGGCTCGAACGGCAAGCTGACGATGCGCTTCGTCAACACGGGCCGCGCGGGCGCGGTGTTCCTCGTGTACGCGGCCGATAGCGCCGACGCGCCGCGCAGCTATACCGTCGAAGCGGGCAAGCATCTGCAGGACAGGCTGATGCTCAACGCCGATGGCAGCTACGACTTCAGCGTGCACGGACCGAATGGGTTTCTGCGCCGCTTCGCGGGCAATGTGGTCACGCGTAACGGGTGGAATGGTTCGGACACCGCACGGCCGGCCGTCGTCGAAGGCTATGATGTCGCGAACGGCAATCTCCAACTGCGGCTCGAGAACGTCGGCAGCGCGCGGTGCCAGTTCACGATCGTCAACGCGTACGACAAGGACCATGTGATCAAGCATTCGGTGCGCGGCGGCGACACCGACAATCTGTACCTCGATCTGCGCAAAGCATACGGCTGGTACGATCTCGCGATCACCGTCGATACGGACCCGACGTTTGCCCGCCGCATCGCCGGTCACGTCGAGACGGGCAATGACAGCATCAGCGATCCGGCGCTGGGCGGCTGAACGTCGCGCTCACCCAACGCTGCAAAAGCAACGGCCGCTGGCTCTTCGAGCACAGCGGCCGTTTTTTATCCAGCTATCTCGAGCGCAAACCCGCAAACGCGCGCGAGCGTCTACGCTTCGAAATCGAGCCCGCCGATCAACGTAACCGGTTCACCCTGCGTGTGCGTGGAGAAATCGAGTTCGCGCGCCTGGGTCCACGCGTTAAGCTTGCGCGGCAACGCGGCCAGATATCTGGCGAAACGCGTCGCGCCCTGCTCGCCCATCAGTCTTTCTATTTCATCGCTGTCCCAGGTCAGATACAGATTCAATGGATGAGGGTAATGACCGAGTTCATCGAGCGGCGTGGCGTGAATCCGCACGCGGGTGGGCTGCCCCGGTTCACCATGCGGCAGCACGTCGGTGTGAACGGTCTTCGCGACACACGCGGCGATCGCCTCGGCAATGCGCGGCGCGAACTCGTGGTCGAAACGAATTGCACTCTCGGGGCCCATTCCATGTCTCCGCTGTGATTCTCATCGTGGGTGGGTCATCGTAGCAGACTCAGTTTTTCGCCGGTGGGATCGCGTCCGGGTCGTGCGCGCCGGTCTCCCCCAGCGCCTCGCGCAGCGCCTTGCGGATCACCTTGCCGGTGGCCGTCATCGGCAGACTTTCGACGAAGCGAATCTCGCGCGGATATTCGTGCGCAGCCAGACGCGTCTTTACGTGCTGCTGGATCTCGCGCACCAGCGCATCGTCGCCGACGAAGCCCGCTTTCAGCACGACGAACGCCATCACGATTTCGGTGCGGTCGCGATCGGGCGCGCCGACCACGGCGGCCATCGCGACGGCCGGATGACGCAGCAGCGAATCCTCGATCGACGCGGGCCCGATCCGGTAGCCGGCGCTCGTGATCACGTCGTCGCCGCGGCCGACGAAGCGGATGAAGCCGTCCGCGTCGCGCGTGCCGAGATCGCCGGTCAGCAGAAACTTGCCGCGGAATTTCTCGCGCGTCGCCGCCTCGTTGCGCCAGTAGCCGACAAACATCACCGGATCGGGCGCGGCCACCGCGATATCGCCGATCGCGCCGGGCGGCAGTTCGTTGCCGGCGGCATCGACGATCGCGACATGGTGCCCCGGCACCGCGCGCCCGATCGCGCCGAAGCGCGGCTCGAACAGCGCCGCGCACGACGACACCACGACGTTGCACTCGGTCTGCCCGTAGAACTCGTTGATCGTCACGCCGAGCGCATCGCGCCCCCAGCCGATCAGTTCCTCGCCAAGGGATTCGCCGCCGCTCGCGACCGATCGCAACGCGAGCCGCAGATGAGCGGGCCGCTCGACGCCGCGCATCATCTTCAGCGCGGTCGGCGGTAAAAACGCATGGGAGACCGCGTGACGCGCGAGCAGATCGAACGCGGCGTGGCCGTCGAATTTTGCAAAACGGCGCGCGAGCACCGCGACGCCGTGATGCCACGACGGCAGCAGCACATCGAACAGACCGCCGATCCACGCCCAGTCCGCGGGCGTCCACATCAGCGTCGCGCGCGCGGGAAAGCCCTGCTGCGACATCTCGACGCCGGGCAGATGGCCGAGCAACACGCGATGCCCGTGCAGCGCGCCCTTCGGTTTTCCGGTCGTGCCCGACGTATAGATGATGATCGCCGGATCGTCCGCGGCGGTATCGGCCGGCGTGAACTCAGCGGAAGCGCTATGCAACGCCTGCCAGAACGACCTCACGGGCGTGTCCGATGCTTCGTCATCCTGTTCGATATCGACGCTGAACACGTGTCGCAACTCCGGCAGCGCGCCGCGGATTGTGTCGATCTTTTGCACGCCGGCGTGATCAGTGATAAGTGCGACCGCACCGCTATCGCCGAGCCGATGCTCGATCGCGTCCACGCCGAACAGCGCGAACAACGGCACCGCGACCATGCCGGCCTTGTAGGCCGCGAGATGCGCGACGGCCGTTTCGATCGATTGCGACAGGAAGATGCCGACGCGCTCGCCGCGCCGTGCGCCCGCCGCGAGCAGCGCATTGGCGAAGCGGTCGGACAGGGCTTTCAGTTCGTCGAACGTATAGCGGGTCGCGCGGCCGCCGGCATCTTCGTAGATCAGCGCGAGACGCCCCGAGCCATCGGCCCACCTGTCGCATGCATCGACGCCGATGTTGTAGCGCGGTGGAATGCGCCACGTGAAATTGGCCGTGAGCGAATCGTAAGTCTCGCCGTCGAGGTTCATCGCGTCTCCTGAATATCGTCGGTATCGCTGCATGGAGTAATGCATGGCCCATTGCTTGCTTCTGCTGCGCGCGCATGGCCGGTGCTCCGCAGTTTAGCCCACTATCTTGCCTGTCCCGTTCGCCGCGTCGCCTTGCGCAATTGGATTCGCCAAATACGACATAGTCCCGCACATAATCGCCGACGCGTCGCGCTGAACTCAACGTTTTGCGACAACTCCTGTGTGATTCAAGCCCTTTAGGTCTGACCAGTGCCGTCCCCGTCTAGGATCGTTACACAGGTTCGGCGCCTATGTTGCGCCGCATGATCGCTACCCCGGATGACATATGCGCAAGGCAAGATTTGCATCGTTCTGGCACGGTCCGGAACTATCTCCCTATGAAGTCGCCTGTCTCAGTTCGTTCACGCAGTACGGCAGCGAGGTCGCGCTTTATAGCTACGAGCCGATCGCTGAATTGCCGCCCGGCGTGAGTGCGAAAGATGCGACCACGATCCTGCCGAGCGATTCGCTGAACGACTTCCCGATTCGCGGGGTGCGGTCCATGGCGCATTTCACCGACTATTTCCGCTTCGTGATGTTCACGAAGACCGACGAGATCTGGGTCGACACCGATATGCTGCTGTTGCGCGATTTCGACCTGAACGCCAAGGGCGACCTGATCGGCCGCGAGACGCCTTCGAGTATCTGCACGGCGCTGCTGCGGCTCGATCCGGATCAGCCGCGCCTGCACGAGTTGATTGAACGGGTCGAAGCGATGAAGGGTACGGCCATCAAGTGGGGCGACACCGGCCCTCGTCTGTTGACCGCCGTCTACGGCGTGAAGGCCGGTCTTCCCGACAGCCTCTTCTATCCGGTGCATTTCAACGATTACTACAAGGTGTTCCTGCCGCGCTATTTCGAAGAGTGCGCGGCGCTCTGTTCCGACGCGTACACGCTGCATCTGTGGAACAACCGTGTCGTCAAGATGGGACTCTTCAAGCGCATCGGCCCGCCCGTTGGGTCGTTCCTGCATCACGTCTTCGAGCAAACCGGCGCCAACGAGCTGTTTCGCGAGTTTTATCCGGCGAGCGTGATGCAGGCGATGATCGACAACGCGGTGGAGAAAGTCGGCAGCGACGAAGGCGTGCGCAAGTTGCTGCGCGTCGGCGTGCCGATGGTCACGACGGCCATTGCGCGCAGACTCGGCGCCTGAGTTCGCCGCTTCAGTTCGCGCCGCCCCTGCCCGAGCCCTGCGCCTGCTCCAGCACGAAGTCGATGAACGTCGCGGCCGCGCGCGTGTGGTGCCGGTTCGGCATGTACAGCATGTACATGTGGGTGCCGAAGATGCTGAGCCGCCAGGCATCGAGCGCGCTCAGCACGGCGCCGCGCTTCAGATCGTCCTGCACCACGTAGTCCGGCACGAGTCCGACGCCCAGACCGGCCAGCACCGCCTGCCGCAAAAATAGAAAGTTTTCCGAAATAATCGTCGGTTCGAGCAGCACTTCATGACGCTCGTCGCGCAGATACGCTGCGAGCCGCAATTGCTTGCCGATCACGGCCGCGGTAATCAACGGCGCGGTGCGCAGGTCGTCGAGCGTCGCGGGCATGCCGTGCGTCCGCGCGAATTCGGGGGATGCGCAGGCCACGTACCGGACCGGCCCCATGTCCCGAGCGACGAGGTTTTGTGGCGGCTCCGACATCACGCGCACGGCGATGTCGATCTCGTCGCGCATCAGATCCTCGACGCGGTTCTCGAACATTACGTCGAGCACGATGCCCGGATATAGCCGCTTGAACGCGATCAGCCAGTCGGACATTACGAGCTGGCCATAGCCGCTCGGCACGCTCAGCCGCACTCGCCCTTGCAGGCTTTGGCCCAGCGTCGTCACCGACTCGCGCGCGGCCAGCAATGCGTTGCGAATAGTACGGCCGTGCTCGTAGAGCCGCAGACCGATCTCGGTCGGCTCGACGCGGCGCGTGGTGCGCCGCACCAATTGCAGGCCCACCGAACGCTCGAGCTGGTTCAAATGATAGCTAACGTTCGCGCGGCTCATCTTGAGCCGGCGCGCCGCTTCGCTCAGATTGCCGGCATCGAGGATGTCGACGAGCAGGGTCAGCGAGTTGACGTCCATTGGCATGTCGTTGTCAAAATAATTTTGACAGTCTGTCAATCAGCCATGTGATTGTCAATGAACGTTGACCACTCCAGAATGGGGCGATCCGGCGCACTTCGCCACCCTCATACGGAGACAACCACGATGAACCATTCCCCCACAGCAGACGTCGTCACGCGCGAATTGCGCGGCAAGGTCCTGCTCGTCACGATCGACCACGCGCCGGTCAACGCGCTCTCTGCCGACGTGCGGCGCGGCCTGCTGGCCGCGATCGAAGCCGCCGACGCCGATCGCGCCGTCGAAGCCGTGCTGATCGTCGGCGCGGGGCGCAATTTCATCGCCGGTGCCGATATTCGCGAGTTCGGCAAGCCGCCGGTGCCGCCTTCGCTGCCGGACGTGTGCAATCGCATCGAGGCCTGCGGGAAACCCGTGATTGCCGCGTTGCATGGCGCCGCGCTCGGCGGCGGGCTCGAAGTGGCGCTCGCCGCGCATTACCGGATCGCCGTCGAGGGCGCGAAGCTCGGCCTGCCCGAAGTGCAGCTCGGCCTGCTGCCCGGCGCGGGCGGCACGCAACGCACGCCGCGCCTGATCGGCGCGCCGGCCGCGCTCGATCTGATCCTGAGCGGCCGTCATGCGAGCGCGAAGGAAGCGTTCGCGCTGGGCTTGATCGACCGTCTCGGCGACAGCGACGACATCCTCGCCGAAGGACTCGCCTACACGCACGAATTGCTTGCCGCGCATGCGCCGGTGCGCCGCACGCGCGACGCCGCCGCATTGAACGATCGCGCCGCGAGCCTCGCCGCCGTCGCGAAAGCGCGTGACGAAACCGCGAAGAAAGCGCGCGGCCTGTTCTCGCCGCTAAAAATCGTCGACGCCGTCGAAGCCGCGATCGAACAGCCCTTCGACGAAGGCCTGAAGTTCGAACGCAAGCTGTTCCTGCAATGCCTCGACAGCCCGCAGCGCGCAGGTCTCGTGCACGCGTTCTTTGCCGAGCGCGAAGTGCTGAAAGCGCCCGAAACGCGCGACGCGAAACCGCGCGCGCTCGAGGCGATAGGCGTGATCGGCGGCGGCACGATGGGCGCCGGCATTGCGGTCGCGCTGCTCGACGCGGGTCTGCCCGTCACGATGATCGAACGCGACGAAGCGTCGCTCGCGCGCGGCCGCGCGCACATCGACAAGGTCTACGACGGGCTGATCGCCAAAGGCCGCCTCACCGCCGAAAAGAAAGCCGCGACCATGGCGCGCTGGAGCGGCAGCACGTCGTACGATGCGCTTGCTCACGTCGACCTCGTGATCGAAGCCGTGTTCGAAGATCTCGACGTCAAAAAGGCCGTGTTCGCCGAGCTCGATCGCGTCTGCAAGCCCGGCGCGGTGCTCGCGACCAACACGTCGTATCTGGACATCGAAGCGATCGCGGCCAGCATCTCGCGCCCCGCCGATGTAATCGGCCTGCACTTCTTCTCGCCCGCCAACATCATGAAGCTGCTCGAAGTCGTGGTGCCGAAGCAGGCAAGCGCCGACGTCGTCGCGACCGCGTTCGAGCTCGCGAAGAAGCTGCGCAAGACGCCGGTGCGCGCGGGCGTGTGCGACGGTTTCATCGGCAATCGCCTGCTCGCCGTTTATCGCGCCGCCGCGGACGCGCTGATGGAAGACGGTGCGTCGCCGTATCAGATCGACGCGGCCGTGCGCGCGTTCGGCTTGCCGATGGGCCCGTTCCAGGTGGTCGACCTCGCGGGCGGCGACATCGGCTGGGCGGCGCGCAAACGCCGCGCGGCCACGCGCGACCCGAACGCACGCTACGTGCAGATCGCCGACCGCCTGTGCGAGCGTGGCTGGTTCGGCCAGAAGACGGGCCGCGGATTCTATCTGTACCCCGAAGGATCACGCGGCGGCATGCCCGATCCCGAAGTCGAGGCGATCATCGACGCCGAACGTAAGCGCGCGGGCGTCACGCCGCGCAGCTTCACAGACGAGCAGATCATGCGCCGCTATATGGCCGCGATGATCAACGAAGGCGCGAACGTCGTGCACGAAGGCATCGCGCTGCGCCCGCTCGACGTCGACGTGACGCTGCTGTACGGCTACGGCTTTCCGCGCTACCGCGGCGGTCCGATGAAATACGCGGACAGCGTCGGCCTGGCGACGATCCTCGCCGACATCCGCGAGTACGCGAAGGAAGACCCGCTGTTCTGGCGGCCGTCGCCGCTGCTCGTTGAACTGGTCGAGCGCGGAGCGGATTTCGCGAGCCTGAACACGACGGCCTGAGCCGCCACGAACCCGGACGGTACGACTGCGATGGATCTGAACTTCACCCCTGAAGAAGAAGCGTTTCGCGCCAGCGTGCTGGCGTTTCTGCGCGACAAGCTGCCGCAACGCCTCGCCGGCAAGGTGCACGCCGGCCGGCGTCTGACGCGCGACGACATGGCCGAGTGGCACGCGATACTGAACGCGCAGGGCTGGCTCGCGCATCACTGGCCGAAGGAATACGGCGGCCCGGGCTGGAACGCGGTGCAGAAGTTCATCTTCGAGAACGAATGCGCGCTGGCCGGCGCGCCGCGCGTCGTACCGTTCGGCGTCAACATGCTCGGGCCCGTGCTGATCAGGTACGGCAGCGAAGCGCAGAAGCGTCACTGGCTGCCGCGCATTCTCGATGGTTCCGACTGGTGGTGCCAGGGCTATTCGGAGCCGGGCGCGGGCTCCGACCTCGCGTCAGTCAAAACGACGGCGGTGCGCGGCAAGGATGCGCAGGGCGAATACTACATCGTCACTGGCCAGAAGACGTGGACCACGCTCGCGCATTACGCGAACATGATCTTCTGCCTCGTGCGCACCGCGACCGACGTGCGCAAACAGGAAGGCATCAGCTTTCTGCTGATCGACATGAATACGCCGGGCGTCGAAGTGCGGCCGATCATCACGCTCGACGGCGAGCACGAAGTCAATGAAGTGTTTTTCACCGACGTGCGCGTGCCTGCCGCAAATCTCGTCGGCGAAGAGAACAAGGGCTGGACCTACGCGAAATATCTGCTCACGTACGAGCGCACCAATATCGCGGGCGTCGGCTTTTCGGTCGCCGCGTTCAACCGTCTGCGCAAGATTGCCGCGAAGCAGCTGCGCAATGGCCGGCCGCTCGCCGAGGATCCCGCGTTCGCGGCACGCATGGCGCGCGTCGAGATCAATCTCGAGAACATGAAGACGACCAACCTGCGCGTGATCGCGGCAGTGGCGGGCGGCGGCGTGCCTGGTGCCGAGAGTTCGATGCTGAAGATTCGCGGTACCGAAATCCGTCAGGAAATCTCGTCGCTGACGCGGCGCGCGATGGGCGCTTTTGCGCAGCCATTCGTCGAGGAAGCGCTGTACGAAGGCTTCGACGGCGTGCCGGTCGGCCCCGACGAAGCCGCGAGTGCCGCGTCGCAGTACTTCAATAATCGCAAGCTGTCGATCTTCGGCGGCTCGAACGAAATCCAGAAGAACATCATTTCCAAAACGATCCTCGGACTGTAAGAGGCGCGCGTCATGAATTTCCAGCACACCGAAGACCGCCGCATGCTGGCGGATACGCTGAACCGGTTTATCAGCGAGCAGTACGGCTTCGCGACGCGCGACCAGATCGCGCGCTCGACGCAAGGCTTCAGCACCGAATTGTGGGCGCGCTTCGCAGAGCTTGGCGTGATCGGCGCACTGTTCGACGAAGCGAGCGGCGGTTTTGGCGGCGGCGGGTTCGATATTTCCGTGGTGTTCGAGAGTATCGGCCGGGGGCTCGTCGTCGAGCCGTTTCTCGATACGCTGATCGTCGGCCGGGCGATCGCTCGCAGCGGCAGTGACGCGCAAAAATCGGCACTGGATTCGTTGATCGACGGCTCGCGAATCGTTGCGCTCGCGCATGGCGAACCGGACAGTCATTACGAACTGGCTCGTGTCGCAGCGACGCGCGCGCGGCGCAGCGTTAAGGGCAACAGCGGCGCGTGGACTTTGTATGGCGCGAAGGCCGTCGTTCAGCATGGCGAGCATGCTCAGGTGTTCCTCGTCTCGGCACGCACGAGCGGCGAAGACGATGCCGAAGCCGGCATCACGCTGTTTCTGGTGCCGAGGAACGCGGCGAGCGTGAGCGTGCGCGGCTATCGGAAGATCGACGGGGGACGCGCGGCCGAAGTGACGTTCGACAATGTCACGCTCGACGACGACTCCGTGCTCGGCTCAGTCGGCCAGGGCTTTGCGACGCTCGAATATGCGATGAGCTGCGGCGTGCTCGCGCTGTGCGCGGAAGCGGTCGGCGCCATGGACGTCGCGAAAGACTACACGCTCGACTATCTGCGCACGCGCAGGCAGTTCGGCGTGCCGATCGGCAGCTTCCAGGCGTTGCAGCATCGCATGGCCGATTTGCTGCTCGAAATCGAGCAGGCGCGCTCGGCGGTGATCAATGCGGCGGCGGTTCTCGATGGTGATCGCAATGCGCGCGAGCGCGCGGTCTCGGCGGCGAAGTACAGCATCGGCCGGATCGGCACCCGGGTCGCAGAGGAATGCATCCAGATGCACGGCGGGATCGGCATGACATGGGAGTTGCCGCTTGCGCATTACGCGAAGCGGCTCGTGATGATCGATCATCAGCTTGGGGATGAGGATCATCATTTGGAGCGGTTTGTGGCGCTGGGAGCTGCGGCGTCGCTCGCGCAGGCCTGATCATCAGGCACCTGCCTGTCGGAGACGCGGGGCGTCGCAGTTATCCGCGACGGGCAAGAAAAAAGGACTTACGGCTTTCACCGTAAGTCCTTTTTTGATCTTGGTCGGGGCGAGAGGATTTGAACCTCCGACCACCTGCACCCCATGCAGGTACGCTACCAGGCTGCGCTACGCCCCGAACAGAAGAAAAATTATAACAGACACTTCATTCGATTAGAACTGCCCGACACGAACAAAGCGAACGAGCCATTAACTAGTGGCCCAGCAGATCGATTACGCTCTGCAGTTCCTCGCGCAACTTCTCGACATCGACAGCAACCGTTGCCGCCGATGCCTGGACCTGCCCTGCGGCTCCGGCGGCAGCCTCACCCTCTTCGATGACGGCATCCGGCCCACCGCTGCCATGCGAATCGAGCCGGTTGCGGGCGCCGTTGATCGTAAAACCCTGCTCGTACAGCAACTCTCGAATCCGCCTGATCAGCAGCACCTCGTGATGCTGATAATACCGACGATTACCGCGCCGCTTGACCGGCCTCAACTGGGTGAACTCCTGCTCCCAGTAACGCAGCACGTGGGGCTTCACGCCGCAAAGTTCGCTGACCTCACCAATCGTGAAGTATCGCTTCGCCGGAATCGGAGGCAAGACGACTTTTTCGATCGTCGCTGTCATCGTCAGTTAGCCGTGATGGGTTGCCCGAAAGCGCGCCAGTCGATCAGCGCGCGAAGCTCGCTTCGGCGCCGTTTTCGACGAGCGCCTTCAGTTTTTGACTTGCATGAAACGTCACCACGCGACGCGCGGCGATCGGAATCGCCTCGCCCGTCTTCGGATTTCTTCCGGGACGCTGCGGCTTGTCGCGCAACTGGAAGTTGCCGAAGCCCGACAGCTTGACGCTGTCGCCGCTCTCGAGCGCATCGCGGATCACCTCGAAGAACGCCTCGACCATGTCCTTCGCTTCCCGCTTGTTGAGCCCGACATTGTCGAACAGCAACTCGGCAAGTTCCGCCTTGGTGAGCGTCGGCGTTTCATTGGAAACGACGGCGGGTGATGTCGGAATTTCTCGAATCATGGCGCTGCGTTGCGCCGTAAGAAGGGCTTCGAAATCACTCGAGTTCATTTCGTTCATATCTATCAAATGGCGCGCCAAGCGTAAAACAATGGATGCGGAAACAGCCGTGCAAATGTTAAATGCGGGTTATCCGCGCAACCGTGCGCCATATACTCGAGCCAGACGTTCCACCAGAGTTTGAATAGCCAGATCGACCGTTTCATCCTGAAGGGTTCCGCCAGTATCTTGCAAGGTCACCCGGAACGCAAGGCTTTTCTCGTGCGCGGCCAGACCACCGGAAGTGTTTGATTTTGGACGAAATTCGTCGAAAAGCGCAACCTTCTGGACAGCCTTGCAGGCCGGTTCGGACTGGGCCTTCTGGAGCTCGTCGAGCAGCGCCTGAACCTCGATTTTCTGATCGACGACCACCGCAATATCACGTCGTACCGGCGGGAATTTTGAAACTTCCGACGGAACCGGCAATACCCGTTGCATTAATGCTTCCGCTTCGATTTCAAACAGAATCGGCGCATGCGGCAAATCATATTTTTGCATCCAGCGCGGATGCAATTCGCCAATCCAGCCCACTGCGCGACCATTCAATTCGATACGCGCGCTGCGTCCCGGATGCAGCGCCGGATGCTCGGCCTTTACGAACCGCGCGAGCGCCGGTGCGAGCAGCGCTTCGATGTCGCCCTTCATGTCGAAGAAGTCGACGGCACGCGTCGGTGCGCCCCACTGCTCGTCGAGCGCGGGACCATAGGCGAGCGCGCCGATCATCTTCGGCTGCGCGAAACCTTCGACCGTCAGCTCGCCGGCCTTGATCGACGGATCGTGCAGGAACACGCGGCCCGCTTCGAACACGCGCACGCGGTCCGCCGCGCGACGGTTCAGGTTCGTGCGCAGCACATGAATCAGGCTGCCGAACAGCGTCGTGCGCATCACCGACAGCTGGCTTGCGATCGGGTTAATCAGACGCACCGGGTTGCTATTGCCCGCGAAGTCCTGCTCCCACTCGGCGTCGACGAAGCTGAAGTTCACGGTTTCCGCGTAGTCGCGCGCGGCGAGTGCATGCCGGATCGCGTGGATCGAGCGTTGCGTCTCGTTGGTCGCACGCATTTCGCTGGTCGCGACCGGCGGGCGCGCCGGAATCTTTTCGAAGCCGTAGATACGTGCGACTTCTTCGATCAGGTCCTCTTCGATTTCGATATCGAAGCGGTACGACGGCGGCATCACCGAGAACGTATCGCCGTCACGCTCGAACGACAGGCCGAGGCGCGTGAAGATCTGCCCGATTTCATCGGCGCCGATCGCGACGCCGATGATGCGGTTCGCGCGCGAAACGCGCATCTTCACGGGCGCGCGCTTTGGCACGTTGACGATCTGATCGTCGACCGGACCCGCTTCGCCGCCACAGATGTCGAGGATCAACTGCGTGATGCGCTCGATATGATCGACGGTCGTTGCGTAATCCACGCCGCGCTCGAAGCGATGGCCTGCATCGGTCGAAAAGTTGTACTTGCGCGAGCGGCCACGAATGCTATCGGGCCACCAGAACGCGGCTTCGAGATAGATGTTGGTGGTGTCGAGCGTGACCGCGGTGCTGTCGCCGCCCATAATGCCCGCGAGGCTTTCGATATGCTGCTCGTCGGCGATCACGCCGACCGTTTCATCGAGCTCGACCGTGTTGCCGTTCAGCAGTTTCAGCGTTTCGCCCTTGCGTCCCCAGCGCACGTCCATGCCGCCGTGGATCTTATCGAGATCGAACACGTGCGACGGACGCCCCAGCTCGAGCATCACATAGTTCGAGATGTCGACGAGCGCGGAGATGCTACGCTGGCCCGAGCGCTCGAGACGCTCGACCATCCATTGCGGCGACTTCGCGCGCGCATTGACGCCGCGGATCACGCGGCCCGAGAAACGGCCGCACAGATCGGGCGCCGAGATTTTCACGGGCAGCGTTTCATTCAGCTTCACCGGAGCCGGCTTGATGTCGAGCGAGCGCAGCGGTGCCCCGGTAATCGCCGACGTTTCGCGCGCGACGCCGAATACCGACAAACAGTCGGCCTTGTTCGGCGTCAGCTTGATTTCAAAAACGGTGTCATCGAGATTGAGGGTCTCGCGGATGTCCTGGCCGATCGGGGTATCTTCCGGCAGGATCATCAGACCACTGTGATCTTCGGAGAGCTTCAGCTCGCGCGCCGAACACAGCATGCCCTGGCTTTCGACGCCGCGCAGCTTCGACAGCTTGATCGCGAACGGTGCGCCGCCCTCTTCGGCCGGCGGCAGTTGCGCGCCGACCAGCGCGACCGGCACCTTGATGCCGGGCGCGACATTCGGCGCGCCGCATACGATGTTCAGCGTCGCGCCGGTGCCGGCGTTGACCTGACACACGTTGAGCTTGTCCGCATCCGGGTGCTTGACGACTTCCAGCACCTGGCCGACGACGATCTTCGAGGTCGGCGGCGCGGCCGGCCGCAGGTCCTCGACTTCGAGACCCGCCATCGTCAACGCGTGCGACAGTTCGTCGGTGGTCAGTCGGGGATCGACAAAAGTTCTGAGCCAGGATTCCGGAAATTGCATGGTTCTGTGTACGTTCTGATCAGGTTAGGTCCACGTCCGGCAGGTGCTTCGTAAAGCCGGTGGTCTTGCGCCGGTTCAGCGAGCTCTGCCGGGGACGCTCGCGGCGCGCACCGGGTGCGCTGCCGCGTTCTATGCTTTGTCGCGCTCGCGCGCGCCGGTTCACGCGAATTGACGCAGGAAACGCAGGTCGTTTTCGAAGAACAGGCGCAGGTCCTGCACGCCGTAACGCAGCATCGTGAGACGCTCGAGGCCGCTGCCGAAAGCGAAGCCGATGTAGCGCTCCGGGTCCAGACCCATGTTACGGATCACGGTCGGATGCACCTGACCGGAGCCCGAAATTTCGAGCCACTTGCCCGCGTTCTTGCCCGTTTCGAACTGCATGTCGATCTCGGCCGACGGTTCGGTGAACGGGAAATACGACGGACGGAAGCGCACGAGAATGTCGTCGCGCTCGAAGAATTTTTTCAGGAAGTCGGTATAGACACCCTTCAGGTCCGCGAAGCTGATGTTCTCGTCGATCCACAGGCCTTCGACCTGGTTGAACATCGGCGAATGCGTGGCGTCGCTATCCACGCGATACGTGCGGCCGGGCACGATCACCTTGATCGGCGGCGTGTTGGTACGCGCGTAGCGTACCTGCATCGGACTCGTATGCGTACGCAGCAGCAGCGGGCGGCCGTCGGCGTCCTTGCCGTCAACGTAGAAGGTATCCTGCATCGAACGCGCCGGATGGTTTTCCGGGCTGTTCAGCGAAGTGAAGTTGTACCAGTCGGTTTCGATCTCGGGGCCGTCGGCCACGTCGAATCCGATCGTACGAAAAATTTGCTCGACGCGCTCCCAGGTGCGCATCACCGGGTGCAGGCTGCCAGCATTGGAGCCGCGGCCCGGCAGCGTGACGTCGATCGCTTCAGCGGCGAGGCGCTGGTTCAGAAGCGCATCGGCGAGCGACTGACGACGTGCCGTCAGCGCGGCTTCGACCTGTTGCTTGACGAGATTGATCCGAGCGCCTTCTGTCTTGCGCGTTTCGGGATCGAGTTTACCAAGGCCTTTCAACATCTCGGTCAGCGCACCCGCCTTACCGAGAAAGCGCGCTTTCTCGTTCTCGAGGGTGGTGACGTCGGGGGCTTCTGCGAAGGCTTTTTGCGCGTCGGCGACAATCTGGTCCAGATCCATTGATCCCATCATTTCAACGTCAGTGTTCTATCGAAACAAAACTGGTTCTACCAACAAAAACGGGGCTCGGTGAGGAGCCCCGTTTTTGTTGCAGCGTCACCGAGACTACCGGATGTTCGCTGCAACGAACCACGCAGTTTTAATTGCCAGAAGCGCAATCAGGCTGCAACGGCGGCTTTCACCTGCTGAACGATCGCAGCAAAAGCAGCCTTGTCGAATACAGCCATGTCGGCCAGCACCTTGCGGTCCAGTTCGATCGACGCCTTCTTCAGGCCGTTGATGAACACGCTGTACGTCATGTCGTGCTGACGCACCGCCGCGTTGATACGCGTGATCCACAGTGCGCGGAACACCCGCTTCTTGTTGCGGCGATCGCGGTAGGCGTACTGGCCTGCGCGCATGACCGCCTGCTTGGCGATGCGATAGACGTTATTGCGACGGCCGCGGTAACCCTTGGCCAGCTTGATGATCTTCTTGTGACGGGCCCGTGCGGTAACCCCACGTTTTACTCGAGGCATGTTTCGCTCCTATGAGTGTCGGTTAAGGGTTAAGCGAACGGCAGCATTGCGCGAACGGAGTTCAGATCGGAATCGTGAACTGCCGTGGAGCCGCGCAGATGGCGTTTGTTCTTGGTGGTCTTCTTGGTAAGAATGTGACGCTTGAAGGCCTGACCGCGCTTAACGGTACCGCCCGGACGCACCACGAAGCGCTTTGCAGCGCTCTTCTTGGTCTTCATCTTCGGCATGACAACTCCATTATTAGATGGACATGGGTGTGCGGTCGGCCAGATGGCCATTTCCCGCCCTTCGAAACCCATTCCACTTGGTATGCAGACCGCCGATACCGCCAGCGGCCGCTTTTCGGGAACGACTGCGCGCTTGCATGCGCGACGTTCCGAAATTTTCCAACACCGCGCCAGACACCCAGCACAGCATCAAACAACCTTGCGCTACCGGAGAGCGGGCCGCATGGCACGCCGCCGCTCCGGCCAACTGCTTCGCGCTTACTTCTTTTTCTTCGGAGCGAGCACCATGATCATCTGGCGCCCTTCCATTTTCGGCATCTGCTCGACCTGACCGACTTCGTCGAGGTCGGTGCGCAGGCGTTCGAGCATGCGCATGCCGATTTCCTGGTGAGCCATTTCGCGGCCACGGAAACGCAACGTGATTTTCGTCTTGTCGCCGTCTTCGAGGAAGCGGACGAGGTTGCGCAGTTTGACGTTGTAATCGCCGTCGTCGGTACCCGGGCGGAATTTGACTTCCTTGACCTGAATGACCTTCTGCTTGAGCTTGGCCTCGTGTTGCTTCTTCGCTTCCTGGTACTTGAACTTGCCGTAGTCCATCAAGCGGCAAACCGGCGGAACCGCTTGCGGGGCGATTTCGACCAGATCCACGTCCTGCTGTTCCGACATGCGGAACGCATCAGCGAGTTTCACGATGCCGAGCGGTTCGTTCTCGACGCCGACCAGACGCACCTCGGGTGCTGTAATTTCACCGTTGATGCGGTGCGCAGACTTATCAGTAGCGATGTTACGTTTCCTCTAAAAATTAAAAAAAACGAGCCGGGTACCGAGTGGTTAGTTGAACGACTGCACGTCCTGGCGCAGACGCTCAATGAAGGCGTCAACAGGCATCACACCCATATCGACACCACCACGGGCACGCACGGCTACCGTTTGCGCTTCACGCTCCTTGTCGCCGACCACCAGCAGGTACGGCACCTTTTCCAGCGTGTGCTCGCGTATTTTATAGCTAATCTTCTCGTTGCGCAAATCGGCCTCGACTCTAACCCCTTGTTTTTGCAACGATTGGGCTAGCGACTGCGCATATTCGGCCTGACTTTCCGCGATATTCATCACGACGACCTGGATCGGCGCGAGCCAGGCGGGCATTGCACCAGCATGGTGCTCGATGAGAATCCCAAGGAAGCGTTCCATCGATCCCACGATTGCCCGGTGGAGCATGATCGGGCGACGACGACTATTGTCTTCGGCGACGTATTCGGCACCCAGACGCTCCGGCAGCACCATGTCGAGTTGCAGCGTACCGCACTGCCACGAGCGGCCGAGCGCGTCCTTGATGTGATACTCGACCTTCGGGCCGTAGAACGCACCCTCGCCGGGCAGTTCTTCCCACGTGACGCCGCAGGCCGTCAGCGCCTCGCGCAGCCCCTGCTCCGCGCGATCCCACGTTTCGTCGGTGCCGGCGCGCGCATCCGGACGCAGCGACAGCTTGATCTCAACGTTGTCGAAGCCGAAGTCGCGGTAGACGCTCATCGCCAGCGTGTTGAACGCGATCGATTCGCTGATGAACTGGTCTTCGGTACAAAAAATATGGGCGTCGTCCTGCACGAAGCCGCGCACGCGCATCAGTCCATGCAGCGCGCCCGACGATTCGTTGCGATGGCACGAACCGAACTCAGCGTAGCGCAGCGGCAGATCGCGATACGAGCGCAGACCGTGGTTGAACACCTGCACGTGACCGGGGCAGTTCATCGGCTTGATCGCGTAGTCGCGCTTTTCCGATTCGGTCGTGAACATATTTTCACGATAGTTCTGCCAGTGTCCCGACGCTTCCCACAGCGAGCGGTCCATGATCAACGGCGTCTTGATTTCAAGGTAGCCGGCGTCATTCACGCGACGGCGCATGTACTGCTCGACCTGCTGCCACAGCGTCCAGCCGCGCGGATGCCAGAACACCATGCCCGGCGACTCGTCCTGCATGTGGAACAGGTCGAGCTGCTTGCCCAGCTTCCGATGATCGCGCTTCTCGGCCTCTTCGAGCATGTGCAGATATGCTTCCTGGTCTTCCTTCTTCGTCCAGGCCGTGCCGTAAATTCGCTGCAACTGCTCGTTCTTCGAGTCCCCGCGCCAGTAGGCTCCCGCGACTTTCATCAGCTTGAAGACCTTCAGCTTGCCGGTGGAAGGCACGTGCGGACCGCGGCACAAGTCCGTGAAGCCGCCATGCGAGTACAGCTTGATTTCGTCGCTGGCGGGAATCGATTCGATAATTTCGGCTTTGTACTTTTCGCCGATGCTCTTGAAGTACTCGACCGCTTCGTCGCGCGACACCACGCGACGCGACACCGGCTCGTCCTTCTTCGCGAGCTCCTGCATGCGCTTTTCGATCTTTTCGAGGTCTTCCGGCGTGAAAGGACGGTTGTACGAGAAGTCGTAATAGAAACCGTTGTCAATGACGGGGCCGATCGTAACCTGCGCTTCGGGGTACAGATCCTTCACCGCATACGCGAGCAGGTGTGCTGTCGAGTGGCGGATGATATCGAGTCCGTCTGCATCCTTCTCCGTGATGATGGCGAGCGCCACGTCGCGATCGATCAGCGCAGACGTATCGACCAACTCCCCGTCGATCTTCCCGCCGAGTGCGGCTTTCGCGAGGCCAGGGCCGATCGAGGCGGCCACTTCGGCGACGGTCACCGGATGCTCGTACTGTCGAACAGAACCGTCAGGCAAACGTATCGAAACCATTGCGTTCTCCGTGGTGCCGACCGGCGGCGGCACATACAACCAGGGTCAAAAAGACAAAAAAAATGCGGCCCCACTTTCGAGGGGCCGCATTCACATTTTACGCAAACATCACTGGCGAAAGAGGTCCTCGACTAGCGTCGCTCCGAAGTGGTTTCGGTCAACGTTCGCGGTGTCATAACCGTATTCGCCTTTTTGCGCTCAAAGCGCTTACTGCAGCTTGAGAAACCCCGGCGAGACCGGAATTCCATTTCGTTGGTAGGCTCGATTGGACTCGAACCAACGACCCCCACCATGTCAAGGTGGTGCTCTAACCAGCTGAGCTACGAGCCTGAAGAAACGAGAGTATATGGGGTACAGCCCAGCTTGGCAAGTACTTTTATGCAGCGACTTTAATTCGTCTCACCGTCGGCACGCCTTTTCCAATCGTCCGCGCCTCAGTTCTTTCGCGTCGCCCGCACCACGCCCGTGATTTCGCCTAGCAACGTGCACGCGCGCTGGATCTGCGCAGAGCTGGAAACCTCGACGGTAAATTGCATGAACGCGGCATTGCGGCGCGTTTGCGTCTTCACGCCAATCACGTTCATCTTTTCCCGCGCGAACACTTCGGAGATATCGCGCAGCAAGCCTTGTCGGTCCGTCGCCTCGATGCTGAGGTCGACCGGGTAGACGGACTGGCCGCGACCGCTCATCACGTCCGCCGACCACGCGGTCTGCAGCACGCGCTCCGGCGCGCGCTCTGCCATCCGGCGGAACGTCGCGCAGTCGCTGCGATGCACCGACATGCCCTTGCCGCGCGTGACGAAGCCG
The DNA here is from genome assembly GCF_040948805.1 of Paraburkholderia sp. BR13439. Lineage (NCBI taxonomy): Bacteria > Pseudomonadati > Pseudomonadota > Betaproteobacteria > Burkholderiales > Burkholderiaceae > Paraburkholderia > Paraburkholderia sp. BR13439. The sequence goes on from NZ_JBFPKN010000013.1 coordinate 232,545, forward strand.
CAGATGTCGTCGGGCGGCGCGGGCCGACAGCAGCGCGCGAGCTGGGTGAGCAATGCATCGACGCCGACCACCAGCACGCCGGTAGACGCGCCGCGCGCGACGCTCGCGCCACTGCTGCGTTTCTCGAATTTTTCCGGCGCCTCGAGCTCGGGCTCGGGCGGCGGCGCGTCCTGCAGCGCCTGCTCGACGAGCCGCAGGCTGAATTCCTCCTTGCCGACCACGGAGAACAGGTCGTCGGTGGTCTTGAAACCAAGCCGCGCGGCCAGCTGATCGAGATTGACCGAGGTCTTGCCTTCGCGCTGCAGGGTTTTTTCAACCATCGCGCGACCGTTCGCGATGTGCTCCTGCAACTCGACCGCGTTGAACCACGCGCGCACCTTCTGCCGCGCTCGCCCGCTTTGCAGATAGCCAAGCTGCGGATTGAGCCAGTCGCGCGACGGACCACCCTCCTTCACCGCCACGATCTCGACCGTCTGGCCATTCTGCAATGCGGTGTTGAGCGGCACCATCACGCCGTCGACGCGCGCGCCGCGGCAACGATGCCCAAGCTCGCTGTGCAGGTGATACGCGAAGTCGATCGGCGTCGCGCCGTGCGGCAACGGAATCACGCGCGCCTGCGGCGTCAGCACGTAGATGTGATCGTCGTCGAGCGTGGCCTGCCGCAACTGCTCCCATGGCTGCACCGCGCCCACTTCGCCATGCTCGCCCTCGGACACCTCGTCCTTCCACGCGAGCAGCTGTCGCAACCAGGCGATCTTCTCGTCGTATTTCTCGCTCGCGGTGAACGTGCCGCCATAGCCGCGCGCACCCGCTTCCTTGTAGCGCCAGTGCGCGGCCACGCCGTATTCGGCGAAGCGATGCATTTCCTGCGTGCGGATCTGCACTTCGAACGCGCGGCCGTCGTCGCCGATCACGACCGTGTGCAGCGACTTGTAGCCGTTCGGCTTCGGCCGGGAAATGTAATCGTCGAACTCCTTCGGCACCGGCTGCCACAGGTTGTGCACGATGCCGAGCACGGTGTAGCAGTCCTTGATGTCCGGCACGATCACGCGAAACGCGCGCACGTCGTACAGCTCCGCGAAGTCGAGCTGCTTGCCGCGCATCTTGCGCCAGATGCTGTAGATATGCTTCGGCCGACCGCTCACTTCGGCGCGGATGTGCGCGGCGGCCAGCTCCTGCTGCAGGCGTTCGATCGCCTGTGCGACATAGCTCTCACGCTCGACGCGCTTCTCGTCGAGCAGCTTCGCGATGCGCTTGTAGGTGTCCGGCTCCTCGAAACGGAACGCGAGATCCTCGAGCTCCCACTTCAATTGCCAGATGCCGAGGCGGTTCGCGAGCGGTGCGTAGATATCGAGGGTTTCGCGCGCGACGTCGGGCGACGGCGTGATCTTCGCGGCCGCGTAGTAACGCAGCGATTGCAGCCGCGACGCGAGCCGGATCAGCACGACGCGAATGTCCTGCGCGAACGCGAGCAGCATCTTGCGCAGCGCCTCGACCTGCGCGCGGCGCGCAGCCTGCGCGTCACGCCCGGCCTCGGGCATCGCGTTTTGCGCCGCACGCAAACTGACCGTGCCGAGCCGCAGCAGCTTGCGCACGTCGCCGACCAGTTGCGCGACCTCTTCGCCGAAGTTGTCGGCGATCACGCGCTCCGGATCGTGCAGATGCGGTGTCAGCGCGAACAGGGCCGCGGCCAGCACCGCCGGCGGATCGACGTTGAGCTTGCGCATGATCGACGCGGTGCCCGCCGCGTGATCCGCGAGCAACTCGCCCGACGACAGCCGCACCTCGCCCGCATGTTCGCGCACGAACGCCATCGCTTCGTCGAAGGAACGATGGGGATGAGGCGCGTTCGGAACGGTTTCGGTATTCATGGTGCGACGGCCCGCCGGGCCAGACGATTCAACGGAAAATCAACAACGGTGCGGCCTCTCAACCGCAAATCAGCTGCGCTGCGCCGCGATCACGACGATTTCGACGAGGCACTTCGGATTCGCGAGCTTTGTTTCGACGGTGGCGCGCGGCGGCGTGTCACCCTGCGCGACCCACTCGTCCCACACGGCGTTCATGCCGGCGAAATGCGCCATGTCCGAGATATAGATCTGCACCGACAGCAGCAGCGACTTGTCGCTGTTCGCTTCAGCGAGCAGACGGTCGATGTGGCCGAGCACTTCGCGCGTCTGGCCGGTGATGTCCTGCTCGTCGTCCTCGGCGATCTGACCCGCGAGGTACACGGTGCCGTTGTGCACGGCCATTTCCGAGAGACGCTTGCCGACGTGATAACGAATGACTGCCATGAAATGTCCTGAGCTGAGGGTTGATCGAACTGCACGCCGCACGACACTGTTAATAAAAGCTTCATGCGGAACTCAATATTATGACCCGTTCGCGGCCGAACCGATGAAGAACTCCCTCGCGAGCGCGATCTGGTCCGCCGCGAGAAACGCCGGCGCATGACCGACGCCCGCGATCTCCACGCTCGATACCGCACGCCCGGCCCCCACCATCTTCGCGACCGTTTCACGCGACAGCAAATCCGACTGCTCACCGCGCACCACGAGCACCGGCCCCTGAAACGACGCGAGCGAATGCCACAGAGCCGCTTCGCCGAGCTTCGCCGCTTCCTCGTTGACCGCCGCGAACGGCTGGGCGATGCGCGGGTCATAGCGCAGCACCCACGCACCTTCCTCTTCGCGCAGCAACGGCGTATTGATTTCGCGCCATTCGTCAGGCGTCAGCGGGCCGAAGCCCTGCGCGAGTTGCGCCGCGTAGTCGACACCCTGCTGCGGCGTATCGAAGCGTGCGGGCTTGCCCAGATAATCGCCGATGCGCTTGACCGCGACCGGCTCCAGATGCGGCCCGACGTCGTTCAGCAGCAGCTTGCGGATCGGCGTGTCCGGCAGACCGGCGAGCCCCATGCCGATCAGGCCGCCCATCGAAGTGCCGAACCAGTCGACGGTGTCGACGTCGAGCCGCGCGATCAGCGTGACCATGTCGGCGACGTACTGCGGTATCGCATATAAGTTGGGGTTCGCGAGCCACGACGACAAGCCCCGGCCAACCACGTCCGGGCACACCACGCGATAGGTGTCCGCGAAGTTGGCAGCGAGTCGGTCGAAATCGCGCCCCGATCGTGTCAGTCCGTGCACGCACAGCAGCACGCGCGGATTGTCCGGATCACCCCACTCGGTATAGGCGACGCGATGCAGGCCGGCCGCGCTCGCGCACTGCACGTAACGTTGACGCGGCGCTGGCCGCCCGGTGGTGGAAGCATAAGTCGTTGCGGTCATCTGGTGTCCTTGCAAAGACGCTGCGGATTGGGCTGCGAACGATTGTAAACCGCTTCGTCGCGCGGCAAGCATCGGCCAGAAGGCTTAGGAAGATCGTGCAAACCGTCTGGCGCATCCGGCGCCGCGCGCCAAAAATAGAACGGGCGAGACTCGCGTCTCGCCCGTCCGGAAAGCATCGTTGCCGCCGCGCTCGCATCGACGCGCGCAGCGGCGTCTCAACCCGCGTCAGCTCACCGCGCTCACATCGAGCGGCGCGCCGGTCTTCGCCTTGATTTCGTCGACGCTCACGCCCGGCGCAAGTTCGGTCACTTTCAAGCCGTTTTCGGTCACTTCGATCACGCCGAGATCGGTGATGATCTCATCGACCACACCGACGCCCGTCAGCGGCAGCGTGCATTCTTCGAGGATCTTGTGCTGATCGCCCTTGGCGACGTGCTCCATCAGCACGACCACGCGCTTGACGCCCGCGACCAGGTCCATCGCGCCGCCCATGCCCTTGATCATCTTGCCCGGGATCATCCAGTTCGCGAGATCGCCCTTCTTGCTGATCTGCATCGCGCCGAGAATCGCCAGATTGATGTGGCCGCCGCGAATCATCGCGAACGAATCCGCCGAAGAGAAAATCGACGAACCGGGCAGCGTCGTCACCGTCTGCTTGCCGGCGTTGATGAGGTCGGCGTCGACTTCGTCTTCGGTCGGCGACGGGCCGATGCCGAGCAGACCGTTTTCCGACTGCAGCCACACTTCGACGCCCGCCGGCACGTGGTTCGCGACCAGCGTCGGCAAGCCGATGCCGAGGTTCACATAAAAGCCGTCCTGCAGTTCCTTCGCCGCGCGCGCGGCCATTTCGTCACGAGTCCATGCCATGATCAGTCTCCTTTCGCGCGGACGACGCGTTGTTCGATGCGTTTTTCCGGATGCGCATTCAGCACGATGCGCTGCACGAAGATGCCAGGCGTGTGGATCGCGTCCGGATCGAGCTCGCCCACTTCGACGATCTCTTCGACCTCCGCGACGGTGATGCGGCCCGCCATCGCGCACATCGGATTGAAGTTGCGCGCGGTGCGGCGATAGATCAGGTTGCCGGCCTTGTCGGCCTTCCATGCCTTGACCAGCGCGATATCGGCGGTCAGCGAATGTTCGAGCACGTAGTGGTTCTCGCCGAACTGGCGGGTCTCCTTGCCCTCGGCGATCTGCGTGCCGAAGCCGGTGTTCGTGAAAAACGCCGGGATGCCAGAGCCGCCCGCACGCAGCTTCTCGGCGAGCGTGCCTTGCGGCGTGAATTCGAGCTCGAGTTCGCCGGCCAGGTACTGGCGCTCGAACTCCTTGTTCTCACCGACGTACGACGAGATCATCTTCCTGATCTGACGCGTCTCGAGCAGCAGGCCGAGACCGAAACCGTCGACGCCCGCGTTGTTGCTGATGCAGGTGATGCCCCGCACCTTCGAATCGCGCAGCGCCGCGATCAGCGCCTCGGGAATGCCGCACAAGCCGAAGCCGCCGACGGCGAACGTCTGCCCGTCCTTGACGATGTCCTTCAGCGCCTCGGCGGCGCCTGGATAGACCTTGTTCATCTGTATGTCCCTTCCTCTATGGAAACCCGAAACCTGTACGCAGGCCGCCGGATCATTGCGGCTGATATCGCAACTGGCGAACTTCACGTCGCCTCACGATACCGCTACGTCATTCTAGTAGTCATCCGCGGCATGCGCCGCGTTGTCATCTGCCCGAAAGAGTACGCTGGGCCCGCCATACGGCACAATACGCAAAAATACATAAGTACTTGCCGCCCCGCCCATGCCCGCCCTGGATTACCGCACTGCATTTCACCTCGCGCCGATCGGACTCGTGCTGTCGCGCGAGCGGACCATCGAAGACTGCAACGACGAGCTCGCGTCGATTTTCGGCTACGCGCGCGACGCGCTGATCGGTCAGTCATTCCAGGTGTTGTACCCATCGGCGGATGAGTTCGAGCGGATCGGCGCGCGCATTCCGCCGATCATGACCGCGCAAGGCAGCTACGCGGACGACCGCATCATGAAACGCGCGAACGGCGAGCTGTTCTGGTGTCACGTGACGGGCCGCGCGCAGCAGCGCACCGACCCGCATGCGGCAGGTGTCTGGACCTTCGAGGACCTGAGCGCGACCCGCCGGGTCGCGGTGGAACTGACGCCGCGCGAGCGCGAAATCGCCGCGCAACTGGTGACGGGCAAGACCAGCAAGCAGATCGGCCGCGTGCTCGACATCAGCCCGCGCACGGTCGACGTCTACCGTGCGCGGCTCATGCGTAAATACGATACGGGCAATGCGACCGAGCTCTTGCAACGGCTGCTCGGGGATTGACAGAGAAAGGAAGGATGAAGCACGCGACCACGCTCAGGCAGCGCCGTCAGGCCGCCTTGACGAGAGCGGCGCTCTCGATGGCCGCGCGCAGCACATCGGGCACCGGCATCGACTTGCCCGCCGCGTAGTCGATCCACACGCATCGCGCGGCGCCCCGCGCATAGAGCGTATCCGGCTCATCGGCACGCAGGAGCTCGAAAGCCGTATCGAAGCTGCTGCGCCCCGGCGTGGCCACCGACATCCGGCCGATCACGTCACCCGGATAGTGCAGCTGCTTCAGAAACTCCATCGACGCATTGACGATCACCGGTCCCTGCCCGTCCGGGCGCTCGCCGAGAAAGTCCATCTGTTCGAACCAGGAAATCCGCACCTGCTCCATGTAGCGAAAATAAACCGTGTTGTTGACGTGACCGAAGGCGTCCATGTCCCCCCAGCGGATCGGCATCGTCATTTCGAAAACTGCGTGAAAATCGCTCATGCTTTACTTCCGTTCTTCCTTTGCTGCCTGACTGTTGAAACGTTTGACTGCGCGCTCACGCGAGCCCGAAACCGTCGTCGGCGGCGATCACCGAGCCGTTGATGAACTGCGATTCGTCCGCCGCGAGCAGCAGGAGCAGCCCGTCGAGATCCTCCGGTTTGCCCACCCGATGGCGCGGCAGCATCGCAATCAGTTTCTGCCCCTGATCGGTCGACCAGTGGTGGTGGTTGATCTCGGTGTCGATATAGCCGGGGCAGATCGCATTCACATTGATGCCATGCTTGCCCCACTCGAGCGCCATCGCCTTCGTCATGTGGACGACCGCGGCCTTGCTCATCGAATACAGGCCGATTTGCGGCAGCACGCGCAAGCCCGCCATCGACGCGATGTTGATGATCCGATACGACGGCTTCTGCGCGTTGTTGCCGCGCATGATCATGCGCTTGGCGACTTCCTGCGCGACGAAAAAGGCGCCGCGCGTATTGGTGTCGAACACGTATTCGAAGTCCGCCGGCGTGACCTCGGACAGCTTCTGCGTAGTCGACACGCCCGAGTTATTGACGAGTATATCGATGGTGCCGGCTTCGGTCTCCGCGTGCGCGACCGCCGACTTGATGCTCTGGTAGTCGGTCACGTCGAGCGACACCACGTGCGCGGCGCCGCCGGACGCCTCGATTTCCGCGCGCAGTTCCTTGAGCCGCTCGGTCCGTCGGCTCGCCAGCACGACCTTCGCGCCCGCCTGCGACAACACCTGCGCGAAGCGCTTGCCCAACCCGCTCGAGGCGCCAGTGATCAGCGCGACCTTGCCTTCCAGATTGATCGAACGGCCCATTGTCTTTCCTTGTTCGGTTGTAAGGACAACTGCGGTTGACGGGGTTTGGTACGACCGCGACTAAGGGTCTATACCGTATCATGAAATAGTACGCTCGTGCTAATCTGTGGCTTTTGGGTTGCGGCGTAGGGATCGATCGCCCACAATACGAACCCGAAAAAAGCATTCTAACGGTAAGAGGAGCATCAATGACCCCCGCAAGTCTCATTGAGCAGTACGGCCCGCGCGAGTCGATGGAGTATGACGTCGTCATCGTCGGCGGCGGCCCTGCGGGCCTGTCGGCTGCCATTCGTCTGAAGCAGCGCGCCGCCGAACAAGGCGTCGAGCTTGGCGTCTGCGTACTCGAAAAAGGCTCTGAGATCGGGGCGCATATCCTGTCGGGCGCGGTGATGGACCCGCGCGCGCTGACCGAGCTGATCCCGGACTGGAAGGAGAAAGGCGCGCCGCTGACGGTCGAGGTGACCGAAGACCGCTTCCTGTTCCTGTCGGCGACGGGCGCGAAGAGCGTGCCGAACTGGGCGCTGCCGGACAATTTCAAGAACCACGGCAACTACGTGATCAGCCTCGCGAACGTCACGCGCTGGCTGGGTCAGCAGGCCGAGGCGCTCGGCGTCGAGATTTTCCCGGGCTTTCCGGCGGCTGAAGTGTTGTACAACGACGACGGCTCGGTCAAAGGCGTCGCGACCGGCAACCTCGGCATCGGCAAGGACGGCGAGCCGACCGAGAACTTCCAGCTCGGCATGGAGCTGCACGCGAAGTACACGCTGTTCTGCGAAGGCGCGCGCGGCCACCTCGGCCGCCAGCTGAACGAGAAGTTCAAGCTGCGCGACGGCGTCGATCCGCAGGTGTACGGCATCGGTATCAAGGAGCTGTGGGAGATCGATCCCGCGAAGCACAAGCCGGGTCTGGTGATGCACACGGCCGGCTGGCCGCTCGAAAACGACACCTACGGCGGCTCGTTCCTCTATCACATGGACAACAACCAGGTCGTGGTCGGCTTCGTGGTCGGCCTCGGCTATTCGAATCCGTATCTGTCACCGTTCGAGGAATTCCAGCGCTACAAGACGCATCCGGCGATCCGCGCGATTCTCGAAGGCGGCAAGCGCGTGTCGTACGGCGCGCGCGCGATCACCGCGGGCGGTCTGATGTCGCTGCCGAAGCTGGTGTTCCCGGGCGGCGCACTTGTCGGCGACGACGCGGGCTTCCTGAACGCGTCGCGCATCAAGGGTTCGCACGCCGCGATCAAGACCGGCATGCTCGCCGCCGACGCCGCATTCGCCGCCGTACGGGCCGGCCGTCAGTCGGACGAACTGACCGCTTATCCGGAAACCTTCAAGACGTCGTGGCTTTACACCGAGCTGTATCGCGCGCGTAACTTCAAGCAGTGGATGAGCAAGGGTCTCTACCTCGGCACGCTGATGGTCGGCGTCGAGCAGAAGCTGCTCGGCGGTAACGTGCCCTGGACGCTGCATCACCAGCATTCCGATCACGAGATGCTGAAGCCGGCTTCGCAGTGCAAGCCGATCACGTATCCGAAGCCGGACGGCAAGCTGACGTTCGACCGGCTCTCTTCGGTGTTCATCTCGAACACGAACCACGAGGAAAATCAGCCGGCGCACCTGACGCTGAAAGATCCGACCGTGCCGGTCAACGTGAACTGGCAGACTTACGCCGGACCGGAGTCGCGTTATTGCCCGGCCGGCGTGTACGAGTTCGTGAAGAACGACGAAGGCAACGAGCGGCTCGTCATCAATGCGCAGAACTGCGTGCACTGCAAGACCTGCGATATCAAGGACCCGACGCAGAATATCGTGTGGGTCACGCCGGAAGGCGGTGGCGGTCCAAACTATCCGAACATGTAATTGTTGTGCTGTTTGCTTTTGCGGCGCTGTGCGATAAGCGGCAGCGTCGCAAAGGCAAATTCCGATAGCGCGTTCGCGCCTTCGTCTGCGCGCATTCTCGCGCGTTTCGTCCGTCCCCTTCCCTGTTCATTTTCATGGCGGCTCGTGCGCCGCCAATCTCGGGGCCGCGTCAGCGTTACGGCGCGCTCGCCGCGATCTTCGGCGTACTCACGGCCACATCGCCGCATTGCGCGCGATGGCGCAGCGCGTGGTCGATCAGCACGAGCGCAAGCATCGACTCGGCGATCGGCGTCGCGCGAATGCCGACGCACGGGTCGTGCCGCCCGAAGGTTTCGACGACCACCGGCTGTCCCGCCTTGTCGATCGAACGGCGCGGCGTGCGAATGCTCGAGGTCGGTTTGATCGCGATCGACACTGTGATGTCCTGTCCCGTCGAAATGCCGCCCAGCACCCCGCCCGCGTGATTGCCGACGAAGCCCTCCGGCGTCAGCTCGTCGCCATGCACCGAGCCGCGTTGCGCAACGCTCGCGAAGCCCGCGCCGATCTCGACGCCCTTCACCGCGTTGATGCCCATCATCGCGTGCGCGATGTCGGCGTCGAGGCGGTCGAACAGCGGCTCGCCGAGGCCGACCGGCACACCGGAGGCGACCACGTTGATGCGCGCGCCGATCGAATCACCGTCCTTGCGCAGCGCGTCCATATACGTCTCGAGCTGCGGAACGATCTGCGCATTCGGCACGAAGAACGGGTTTTCGCGCACCTGCGCCCAATCGACGAACGGCACGTCGATCTCGCCGAGCGCGGCCATATAGCCGCGAATCTCGGTGCCGAACTTCTCGCGCAGCCACTTCTTCGCCACCGCGCCCGCCGCGACCGTCGGCGCCGTCAGGCGTGCCGACGAGCGGCCGCCGCCGCGGTAATCGCGAATGCCGTACTTCTGCCAGTACGTGTAGTCGGCGTGGCCCGGGCGGAACGTCTCGGCGATGTTGCCGTAGTCCTTGCTGCGCTGGTCGGTATTGCGGATCAGCAGTGCGATCGGCGCGCCGGTGGTGTGACCTTCGAACACGCCCGACAGGATCTCGACCTTGTCCTCTTCCTGGCGCTGCGTCACGTGACGCGACGTGCCCGGCTTGCGGCGATCGAGTTCGAACTGGATATCGGCTTCGTTGAGCGCCATGCCCGGCGGGCAGCCGTCGATCACGCAGCCGATAGCGGGGCCGTGCGATTCGCCGAAGGTCGTGACAGTGAAAAGCGTACCGAGCGTGTTGCCGGACATGAGCGTCGTCCAAAGAAATTCGGGGAGAACGCTATTATGCCAGCCCGCTCGCCCCGAAGACCGGCGTGGCGACAGCGCGGCCGAATGCGGGTGATAGTGGACGAGCTAGCGACCTCGGCATCCGCGCACCGACCCAAGGCTATCTGCGCGCGCCGCGCAGCTCGGTCACGATCTGCTGCAGTGTTTCCGGCGTCGCGAGCGCCGGGTCGATCGGCTCGCCGACCGCGAGGCTCAGCCGGCTCATCACGCCCTTTCTGAGCGGACGCGGCCAGTGGGCATCGACCGCGCGCGAAAACACGCTGCCCCACAGACCACGCAGCGCCATCGGAATAACCGGCGCCGGCGTGCGTCTGACGATCTCGGCGACGCCGTGGCGAAACGGGTTCAGTTCACCGGTGCGCGTCAGCTTGCCTTCGGGAAAGATGCAGACGAGTTCGCCGTCCGCGAGCGCCCGCGCGCACAGATCGTACGCACGCGCGAGCAGCGCCGCGTCCTGATGCGCGGGCGCGATCGGAATCGCCTTCGCGTGCCGGAACAGCCAGCCGACGAACGGCGAGCGGAAGATTTGATGGTCCATCACGAAGCGGATCGGCCGCGGGCTTTCGGCCATGATGACGATCGCATCGACGAAACTGACGTGGTTGCACACGAGCACCGCCGCGCCGCGCTCCGGAATCCGCTCGGCGTGCACGAGCCGGAGCCGGTAAAACGTATGCACGAGCAGCCACGCAACGAAGCGCAGCAGAAACTCGGGCACGAGCGAATAGATGTAGCCTGCGACCACCACGTTCAGCAGCGCGGTGACGAGAAAAATTGCCGGAATGCCGAAGCCCGCGGCGGTCAGGCCCATCGCCATCAACGCCGACACGATCATGAACAGCGAGTTGAGGATATTGTTCGCGGCGATGATGCGCGCGCGATGACTCGGCTGACTACGGCTCTGAATCAGCGCATACAGCGGCACGCTGTAGAAGCCGCCAAACATCGCGAGCAGGAACAGATCGGCGAGCACGCGCCAATGCGCGAGCCGCGCGAGAAATTCCCCGACGCTGAGCAGATGCCCCACCGGCGGCAGCGCATGGCTCGCAAAAAAAAGATCGATCGCGAACACGCTCATGCCGATCGAGCCGAGCGGCACGAGGCCGACTTCGATCCGCCGCTTCGACAGCCGTTCGCACAGCAGCGAGCCAATGCCGATGCCGATCGAAAACGTGGCGAGCAGCACGGTCACGACGTCCGGATCGGCGGACAGCACGTCCTTCGCAAAATTGAAAAACGACGCGAGGAACGTCGCACCGACGAACCACAGCCACGAGATGCCGAGCAGGCTCAGAAACACCGTGCGGTTTTCGTGCGCGAGCTTCAGATTGCGCCACGTTTCGCTGACCGGGTTCCAGTTGATGCGCAAGCCGGGCTGCGGCGCGGGCGTAGCCGGCACGAAGCCGGACACGCCGCGCCCGATCAGCGCGATCGCGACACACGCGCCAGCGAGCACCACCGCGCCATGCTCGGCGAACCCGGCGCCCGCGCCGCCGACGATCGTGCCGACCAGGATCGCGACGAAGGTGCCCATCTCGATCATGCCATTGCCGCCGACCAATTCGGCCTTCGACAGATGCTGCGGCAGATACGAGTACTTGACCGGCCCGAATACGGTCGAATGCACGCCCATCAGGAACGTGCACAGATACAGCAGCGGCGCGCTATGCAGCCAGAAGCCCGCGCCGCCGACCAGCATCACCGCGATCTCGAAAGTCTTGACGAGACGCGTGAGCAAGGCCTTGTCGTACTTGTCCGCGATCTGGCCGGAAGTGGCCGAGAACAGCAAGAACGGCAGAATGAAAATCGCGGAGATCAGGAACGCCGCGGTTTTCGGATCGACGCCCGAAAACCGCGCTGCCTGATAGGTGACGAGCGACGTGAAGCCGATCTTGAACACGTTGTCGTTCATCGCGCCGAGAAACTGTGTCCAGAAGAACGGCGCGAAACGGCGCTGGCGGAGCAGGCGGAACTGGGATTCGTGCGCTTCGTGCGCGCGAGCGGCGCGGCGGGCGGCAGGCAACGGACGATCGTTCATGAAGTCAGAACAACGGCGCGGAAAATGGCGATGAAGCGCGCGGAGCGGCGGACAAACGGGCCGGTGCGACGCGCGCTCCAGATCCGGGCACCGGCCCGGACACAAAAAAGCGCCCGCTTGCGCGCGCGCCCTGTCGGGGGATTCGCGCTCGCGGCGACGGCCGGAGCGCGACCTTCGAGCCACGCGCATCAACGCGCCGGCTGCTGATCCTGTCCTTCCTGCTCTTCCGGCCAGTCGCGGATATAGGCCTTCAGCATGCGATTCTCGAACCCCTGCTCCTCGACCACCGCCTTCGCGACGTCGTAAAACGAGATGACGCCCATCAGCGTGCGGCTTTCCATGACCGGCAGATAACGCACGTGATGCTCGAGCATCATGCGGCGCACTTCGTTGACGTCGGTTTCGGGCGTGCAGGTGAGCGGATGGTCGTCCATCACCTTGCGGATCGTCGAGGTACCGACGCTGCCGCCGTTTTCCCTCAAGGTCAGAATGATTTCACGAAACGTCAGCATGCCGACGAGGTCGCCGTACTCCATCACGACGAGCGAGCCGATGTCGTGCTCGGCCATGGTAATGACGGCGTCATGCAGCGTGGTATCCGGCGTGACCGTAAAAAGGGTGTTGCCCTTGACTTTAAGAATGTCGCTGACTCGCATGATCTATCTCCTGGTACCGCCAATCTTGCAGTGCATTAAATGGTTGTTTCGATCCTATCGGAAAGGCCCATAAAAGGAAAGCGGCCCGCCAGCCAAGGCTCGGCGGGGTTTCGGGGGCTCCAATTCATCTGACTTCCAGATAGCGAGCATGCCCCGCTCCCGGCACGAGCCGCACAAATCCGTGGTCCACCCCACGGGAAAACCGCGCTTGAAGCGGCGCGCGCCAATGATAGGATGGCCGGCCTACCCTGATCATTCGCGTGGCCCCTCGCGGCCCGCCGCACACGATGTCCGCCAACCGTTTCGATACGCTTGCGCTGCACGCCGGCGCTGCCCCCGACCCCACCACCGGCGCGCGCGCGACGCCGATCTACCAGACCACGTCGTTTTCGTTCCGCGACTCGGACCACGCCGCCGCGCTGTTCAACATGGAGCGCGCCGGCCACGTCTACTCGCGCATCTCGAATCCGACCGTCGCCGTGTTCGAAGAGCGCGTCGCCGCGCTCGAAAACGGCGCCGGCGCGATCGGCACCGCGAGCGGCCAGGCCGCGCTGCATCTGGCGATCGCGACGCTGATGGGCGCCGGCTCCCACATCGTCGCGTCGAGCGCGCTGTACGGCGGCTCGCACAATCTGCTGCACTACACGCTGCGGCGCTTCGGTATCGAGACCACCTTCGTGAAGCCCGGCGACCTCGACGCGTGGCGCGCCGCGCTGCGCCCCAACACGCGCCTGCTATTCGGCGAAACGCTCGGCAATCCGGGCCTCGAGGTGCTCGACATCGCCGCGCTCGCGCAGATCGCACACGCGCACCGCGTGCCGCTGCTGGTCGATTCGACCTTCACGACGCCCTACCTGCTGCGCCCGTTCGAGCACGGCGCCGACTTCGTCTACCACTCGGCGACCAAGTTTCTCGGCGGCCACGGCACGACGATCGGCGGCGTGCTGGTCGACGGCGGCACGTTCGACTTCGAGGCTTCCGGCCTCTTTCCCGAGTTCACCGAGCCATACGACGGTTTCCACGGCATGGTGTTCGCCGAGGAAAGCACCGTCGCGCCGTTCCTGCTGCGCGCGCGGCGCGAAGGCTTGCGCGATTTCGGCGCGTGCCTGCATCCGCAGGCCGCGTGGCAACTGCTGCAAGGCATCGAGACGCTGCCGTTGCGCATGGAGCGGCACGTCGCCAACACACGCCGCGTGGTGGAGTTTCTCGCCGCTCATGCGGTGGTCGAATCGGTTGCCTATCCCGAGCTGCCGACGCATCCCGACCACGCGCTCGCGAAGCGGCTGCTACCGCGCGGCGCCGGCGCGGTGTTCAGCTTCAACCTGCGCGGCGACCGCGCGGCCGGGCGCGCCTTCATCGAAGCGCTGACGCTGTTCTCGCACCTCGCGAACGTCGGCGACGCGCGCTCGCTGGTGATCCACCCGGCATCGACGACGCACTTCCGCATGGATGCCGCCGCGCTCGCCGCGGCCGGTATCACCGAAGGCACGATCCGTCTGTCGATCGGGCTCGAAGATCCGGATGACCTGATCGACGATCTCAAGCGCGCGCTGAAGGCCGCGCAAAGAACCGCCGCTGCGACGCCCACCGCCACGAACGCCCCCGCCCGCCCGGAGTCCCCATGATCGTCACCGTCCAAGGCAAACCGGCCTACGCCTACACCGGCGGCAAACCCTTCGACGCGGGCCTGCCGACCGCCGTGTTCATCCACGGCGCCGAGCACGATCACAGCGTGTGGGCACTGCAAAGCCGCTATTTCGCGCATCACGGCTTCGGCGTGCTCGCGCTCGACCTGCCGGGCCACCGACGCAGCGCCGGCCCCGCGCTCGCCAGCATCGCCGCGCTGGCCGACTGGCTCGCCGCGCTGCTCGATGCCGTGGGCGTCACGCGTGCGTTCGTCGCCGGTCACAGCATGGGCTCGCTGATCGCGCTCGACTTCGCCGGCCGCTATCCGCAGCGCGCCACGCATCTTGCGCTGCTCGCGACCGCGCTGCCGATGACGGTCTCCGACGCGCTGCTCGACGCGGCGCTCAATCGCGAGCCCGAGGCGATCGACATGGTCAACCAGTGGTCGCATTCGACGCTCGCCGCGAAGCCCTCGTGCCCCGGCCCCGGCTTCTGGCTGCACGGTATGAACCAGCGGCTGATGGAGCACGTGTCCGCCAGCGGCGAGCCGCATCTGTTCCACACCGATTTCACCGCCTGCCATACCTATGCGGACGGCCTCGCCCGCGCGGCGCAGGTGCGTTGCGCGACGCGCCTGATCGTCGGCCGCCGCGACGCGATGACGCCGCCGCGCGCGGCGAAAGCGCTCGCCGATGCGCTCGCGCAGGCGGGCACGCCGGTCGACACCGTCACGCTCGATGCGGGCCACGCGTTGATGACCGAGCAACCCGACGCGACGCTCGATGCGCTGTACAGCTTCGCCACGCGGGCACTGCACTAAGCGCGCTGAATCACGACGATATCCACGCCGAACCCGCCGCGCCATCGGCCGAATGGCCAGGTTGCGTTAGGCAGGCGATCGCCGGAGAATGATTGAAGCTGTCTTTTTCAGCCTCCGGAGGCCGTTATGGCTCATACAGCACATACCGATCACTTCGCGAGCTTCGCGGAGTTTTATCCGTACTACCTGAGCGAGCATCGCAACATCGCGTCGCGGCGGCTGCATTTCGTCGGCTCGCTCGGAGTCATTGGCTTTCTCGCGATGGCGCTCGCCACCGGCAACTGGGTATGGCTGCCGGCGGCCGTGGTGTGCGGCTATGGCTTCGCGTGGGTCGGCCATTTCTTCTTCGAAAAGAACAAGCCGGCCACCTTCCGTCATCCCCTTTACAGCCTGATGGGCGACTGGGTGATGTTCAAGGACATCTGCGTGGGGAAGATTTCGTTGTAGTTTTACCAACGCGGCTCGAAGTCGAGCCGCCCTGTCACGCCGCCTGGTGCGGCATCGAAGCCGCCACGCGCTCGTTTCCGGGTCGCGCCGCCCTTGCCGCCGCGCGCGAGGCAAGGAGCGCGGCGAGCGTCACCTTCAGCTGGTCGTTGTCGAGCGCGGCGAGCAGCATGCCGCCGTCAACCCGCGTGGAGTCGAGTTCGAGCTGATACGTAAGCTCCGCGCGGTCGATCACGAACAGGTCGTACAGCCGCTGCACGGTCACCTGCGCCGGGTTCGCGAGCAGCACGTAGTGCGGGCCGGTATGGTCCTCCTCCAGCCGCGCGATCCATTCGATCTCCTCGAGACGCTGCAGCAGCATCAGCGTCGTATCCTTGTCGCGGCGAAGCATGCGCGCAAGCTCGGGCATCGTGTAGCCACGTCTGCCGCCCTCACGCGCTTCGCACAGCCGCGCGAGCAATTCGAGCGAATCGAACAGATTGCTGCCATAGAACACCGGGCGGTGAAACTGACCGATGCGGATCGCCGGCAACGCCGATGCGATCATCGCTCCGGTCAGCGTGATGAACCAGCAGAGGTACATCCACACCAGGAACAGCGGCACCGCGGCGAACGCGCCGTACACCGCCGTATAGGTCGGAATACGGCGCACGTAGTAGCCGAAACCGCGCTTGGCGAGCTCGAACGCGACCGCGGCGATCACGCCGCCGACCACAGCGTCGCGCCATTCGACGCGGCAGTTCGGCAAATAAACGTAAAGAATCGTGAACGCGAGCATCGTGAACGGCAGCGTGGCGCTCGCGAGCGCCCATTCGATCAGCGGTGTGATGCGCTGCGCGGCGCTAAACGACATCGATTGCGTGAACAGATACGACGAGATGGACAGGCTCACGCCGATCAGGATCGGACCGAGCGTGATGATCGCCCAGTACACGAGAATGCGCTGCGCGACGGGCCGCGCCTTGCGCACGCGCCAGATCACGTTGAACGCGGACTCGACGGTCATCATCGTCATCACCGCGGTGACGAACAGAATGATCATGCCGATCGTGGTCAGCCCTTTGGCCTTCGACGCGAACTGGTTCAGATACTTGAAGATCTGATCGTTCAGTTGCGCGGGCATCAGGTGATCGGCAAGAAAGAACTGCAGCGACGCCTGGAACGAGCTGAAGATCGGAAACGCGGTGAACAGCGCAAACGCGACGGTGGCGAGCGGCACGAGCGCGAGCATCGTGGTGAACGTCAGGCTGCCCGCGACCTGCGGAATCCGGTCCTCGCCGATGCGTTGCGCGGCGAATTGCGCGAGCCGTTTGAGCGTGTCGAGATCGAAACGCACCCTAACCAACAAACCTGCCTCCTTGCTTGCTGAACCGTCAGAACGGGACTGCGGGAATCCCTTGCGGCGTTTGGCCGAACCTCCTGGCCGAACGGCTATGAATGGCCTGTGCAACGGACCGAACCCCTATAATACCCGTTCAATGATGAGGCCTATGAAAGACATTCTCGTGCTTTATTACAGCCGTCACGGCGCCACGCGCGAGCTCGCGCTGGCGATCGCGCACGGCGTCGACAGCGTCCCCGGCATGCAGGCGCGCGTGCGCACCGTACCGGCGGTTTCCACGGTCTGCGAGGCGAGCGAGCCGGACATCCCCGCCGAAGGACCCCCGTACGTCGAGCTGCGTGACCTCGAAGAATGCGCGGGCCTCGCGCTCGGCTCACCGACCCGCTTCGGCAACATGGCGGCCGCGCTCAAATACTTTCTCGACGGCACCACGCCGCAGTGGCTATCCGGCGCGCTGTCGGGCAAGCCGGCCTGCGTGTTCACGTCGACCGGCAGCCTGCACGGCGGCCAGGAATCCACGCTGCTGTCGATGATGCTGCCGCTGCTCCATCACGGCATGCTGATCGTCGGCATTCCGTACACGGAGAGCACGCTGACCACCACGCAAACCGGTGGTACGCCGTACGGCGCGTCGCATTTCGCGCGCGCGGGCACGGCCGGCCATGGCATCTCCGCCGACGAACGGACGCTGGCCATTGCGCTGGGTGCGCGCGTTGCGCGCACGGCGGCGTCGATGTCCGAACGGCCGTGAGCGCAAAGCCGTGAACGACCCGCATCCGCAACCAACCGAACGCGACGACGCCCGTCGGGACGCCTGCGGCGCGGAATTCGCAAGCACGTCGGCAACCACAACCATCGTACCCGTGCAGCCCAAAGCGGCCGCCGCGCTCGTCGCCGCTTTCACACTGGTCGCGATGATCGTGCTGGCGGTCGCATGGGAATGGTGGCTCGCGCCATTGCGGCCTGGCGGCTCGCTGCTCGTGCTGAAGGCGTTGCCGTTGCTCTCCGCGTTGCCCGGCGTGTGGCGACGTCGGCTCTATACGATGCAATGGGCGTCGATGCTGATCCTGCTGTATTTCGCCGAAGGCGTCGTGCGCGGCTGGAGCGATCATGGCTTGGGCGCGCGGCTCGGCTGGCTGCAAGCGGCGCTCGCCGTGGTCTTCTTCGCCTGCGCGCTCGCGTATGTCGGGCCGTTCAAGCGCGCGGCGAAACGAGCCGCGAAACGAGCCGCGAAGCAAGCCGCAAAGCAGGCTGCAAAGCAAACCACCGGCGAACCAACCCCGCCCCGCTGACGTCCAAGCCTCAAAACCGTCAACCGATCCACATGAAACACACCGCTTTTCTCGCCGCCTGCTGCGACGCCATCGGCGCGGCTCACGTCCTGACCGATCTGCACGACACCGCTCCCTTTCTGACCGACTGGCGCCGCCGCTACACCGGCGCGGCCTGCGCGGTGCTGTGCCCGGCCACGTCCGCGCAAGCCGCCGCGCTCGTCAGGCTCGCGGTCGAACATCGCGTCGCGCTGGTGCCGCAGGGCGGCAACACCGGCCTCGCAGGCGGCGCGACACCTGACGCCAGCGGCGCGCAGGCGGTCATCAGCCTGCGTCGCCTGAATCGCGTGCGCGACATCGATCCGCACAACAACACGATCACCGTCGAAGCCGGCGTGATCCTCGCCGACGTGCAGAAGCACGCCGAAGCGGCCGGGCGTCTGTTTGCGCTGAGCCTCGCCGCCGAAGGCAGCTGCACGATCGGCGGCAATCTGTCGACCAACGCGGGCGGCACCGGCGTGCTGCGCTATGGCACCACGCGCGAGCTGTGCCTCGGCCTCGAAGTGGTGACGCCGCAAGGCGACCTGTGGGACGGCCTGCGCGGGCTGCGCAAGGACAACACCGGCTACGATCTACGCGACCTGTTCATCGGCGCGGAAGGCACGCTCGGCCTGATCACCGCCGCGGTGATGAAGCTGCATCCGCAGCCGGCCGCGCGCGTGACCGCGCTCGCCGCGCTCGCATCGCCGCATGCGGCGCTCGATTTTCTCGCGCTCACGCAACGCGTCGCCGGGCCGCTCCTGACCGGCTTCGAACTGATGTCGGATTTCTGCCTGCGCCTCGTTGGCCGGCATTTCGAACAGATGCGTTATCCGTTCGCCGAACCGCATGCGCAAATCGTGCTGCTCGAACTGTCGGACAGCGAAAGCGAAGAGCACGCGCGCAGGCTGTTCGAGGGGCTGATGGAAACCGCGCTCGAACAGGGTCTCGTCGAAGACGCCGTGGTCGCGGAAAACCTCGCGCAGTCGCGCGCGTTCTGGAATCTGCGCGAGCACATTCCGCTCGCGCAGGCCGAGGAAGGCCTGAACATCAAGCACGACATCGCGGTGCCGATCTCACGCATCGGCCACTTCATCGAAGCGACCGATGCCGCGATCGCGCAAGCCGCGCCGGGCGCGCGCATGGTCACGTTCGGCCATCTCGGCGACGGCAATCTGCACTACAACGTGCAGGCGCCCGAGGGCGTCGATGCGAAGGCGTTTCTGCGCCAGTACCAGAGCCCGATCAACCGGATCGTCTACGACAGCGTGAATGGGCACCGCGGCAGCATCAGCGCGGAACACGGACTTGGCCAGCTGAAGATCGACGAAGCCGCGCACTACAAACAGGACGTCGAGGTGCGGATGATGCGCGCGATCAAGCAGGCGCTCGATCCGCTGAACCTGATGAATCCGGGCAAGGTGCTACGCTAATGTTTGAAGCCACCGCGATCCGGCGCGGCGGCGTTTCGCAGGAGTCGCGTCCGTGAAGATTCGCGTGCTGTCCGATCTGCATCTGGAAAACGACGAGCCTGAACTGATCCCGCATGCGCAGGCGGATCTGGTCGTGCTGGCGGGCGACATTCACAACCACGCGGCCGGCCCGCGCTGGGCCGCGCAGGCGTTCGACGACACGGTGCCGGTCGTCTACGTACCGGGCAATCACGAGTATTACGACGGCGAGTTCGGCGCGCTGGAGAGCGCGACGCTCGACGCGGCCGCACAGGTCGATAACGTGCACGTGCTGAACAACGCCACGCTCGTCGATAGCCAGGGACGCTGGCGCGTGCTCGGCACGACGTTGTGGACAGACTTTGCGCTGTACGGCGCGACGCCCGAAGCAATCGAGGAATCGATCGTCGCCGCGCGGCGCGTCATGCTCGATTATCGCGGGCTGATCGAGATGAACTGGCCGCACGACCCTCGCGATGCCGCGCGCGACTTCACGCCGGCCGATTCGCTCGCGCTGCACCAGCATGCGCGCGCGTGGCTCGAAAGCGAGCTGACCAAACCATTCGCCGGCCAAACGATCGTGGTCACGCACCATGCACCGCATCGGCTGAGTCTCGCCGAGCGCTTTGCCGAGGACCGCGTGTCGGCGGGCTTCGTCAATCACCTGCCGGAGCTCGTGCGCGCGCCTGTCGCGTTGTGGATTCACGGCCACACGCATACATCGTTCGACTATGTGGTGGACGGCACGCGTGTGGTGTGCAATCCGCGCGGCTATTTCGACCGGCGCACGCGCGAGTGGGAAAACCCGCTGTTTGCGTGGGACAAGGTCGTCGAGATCTAGCTGGTTCTAGCGGGCCCGCTCACCGCTCTCGCCGCGGCGCATCCTGTGACTCGACTTCGACCGGCACGAGCCGCGGCTGCTGTACACGCATGCGGCGCAGCAAATCGCGCGACGCGGCGACGCCGATCAATCCGAACATGACGGCCAAGCCGATCATCAGGTGCGTATCCATGGATGTGTCGTCCTTCAGTGGTTGCGAGGTGCCGAACGGCGGCGAATCCAGCGCGTCCGGCCAGAGCGGCGACGCGTGAACGACACGTTAACAAATCGACTGCGCGGCAGAAGTAAAGAAATGTTGCGACGCGGCGCGTGTGTAACAGGCTGTCATGTCGCGCGCCCTTCGAACGTCAACGCTTGACGAGCAGAACGTTCAGGTTCGCGCGAACTGCCGCAATTCTTCCTGATCCGCCGCCAGCGTCGAGGGCAACTCGTCGCGCAGGAATTCGACCCATGTGCGGATCTTCGCATCGAGATACTGCCGCGACGGATACAGCGCATACAGATTCATCTGCTGCGACGTGTACTCGGGCAGCAGCCACACCAGTTCACCGCTGCGCAAACCACTAATCGCCGAGTAGATCGGAATCAGCGCGATGCCCATGCCCTGGGCGACAGCCACGACCATCGCCTCGGCCACGTTCACCTGGAACGTCGCCGAGCCGAGCGACACGACTTCCTCGCCGTTCGGGCCGTCGAAGGTCCATTTGTCGGGCGGGTACACCGGCGTCACCATCTGCAGGCAGGTGTGCTGCGCGAGGTCCGCGGGTGTTTGCGGCACGCCGCGCCGCTCGAGATACGCAGGCGACGCGCACGCAATGCTGAACGCGCTGCCAATGCGCTGCGACACGAGCCCCGAGTCCGGCAGGACGGTGGCGAGCGTCAGCGACACGTCGAAGCCTTCGTCGAGCAGATCCGGCATGCGCTGCGCGAGCGTCAGTTCGACATGCACGTCCGGGTAGCGCTGCTGGTAACGGCTCACGGCCGGCACCACGTAGTGCTGGCCGAAGCTCGTCATCGCGTGAACCTTCAGCTTGCCGGACGGGCGCGCGTGCGCGTCGCTCGCCTCGGCCTCCGCCTGATCCACGTACGCGAGGATCTGCTCGCAGCGCTGCAGATAGCGCTCGCCCGCTTCGGTCAGCGCGATGCGGCGCGTGGTCCGGTTCAACAGCCGCGTGCGCAGATGCGCTTCCAGATCGGAAACCGCGCGCGACGCGTAGGCCGTCGTCGTATTCAGATGTTGCGCGGCGCCCGTGAAGCTGCCCGCTTCGACGACGCGGACGAATACGCGCATGTTTTGAAGCGTGTCCATACCTTCCTCTGTCGACCGGAGTTGGCGCTCTAGCCCTTGCTCCGATCCCATGCAGCACATTTGCGAAAAATCGGCAGCGATTGTTACACGATCAGCAATGGCCATTATCTCATGTCTCGTAAAAATGCCTTGCATCTTTACCGGTTATTCCGCAATTGATCGAAAAATATAATTGCGCACAAGGTTCTATAGTCAAATTTGGAGGAAATCGTGCAGTCTCCGGTACACAAAGGGATCGCCGCAGCCTCGGTTCTTACGATCCTATTAACAATCGCCGGATGCGCAAGTCCCGGGGGCGTGGCGCCGCAAACGCGCACGATCAATCCTTCATCGCTCGACGCCGGCAACGCGATTCGCGCCGCCAACGCCGATGCGCAGTGGCCCGCCGCCGACTGGTGGCGCGCCTATGACGATCCGCAGCTGAACCGGTGGATCGCGGACGCACAGGGCGGCAATCCGAGTCTCGCGGTCGCCCAGGCGCGCGTGCGCGAGGCGGCGTCGATGGCCGGTGTCGCGCGCGCGGCGCTCGCGCCGCAAGTCAACGGCAGCCTGTCGATCCAGCGCGAGCAGTGGCCCGACAACGTGTTCTACGGGCCGGGGCCGCTAGCTGGCGAGCAGTCGTGGAACAACACCGGCACGCTCGGCCTCTCCTATCACCTCGACTTTTGGGGCAAAGACAAGAACGCCGCCGAGCGCGCGCTCGACCTCGCACACGCGAGCGCCGCCGACGCGCGCGCCGCGCAGCTCGAGCTGCAAGCGAACGTCGTGCGCACCTATATCGAAATGTCGCTGAACTACGCGCTGCTCGATATCGCGAAGGCCACGCTGCAACAACAGCAGCAAATCGTCGACCTCGCGAACCGGCGCCTGAAGGGCGGCATCGGCACGCAGCTCGAAGTGAGCCAGGCCGAAACGCCGATGCCCGAGTACGAGCGCCAGATCGACGCGATCCAGGAAAAGATCGCGCTCGGACGCAATCAGTTGGCCGCGCTCGCGGGCAAGGGTCCAGGCGCCGGCGACGCGATCCAGCGCCCGACGTTGTCGCTCGCCGCGCCCGCCGGTTTGCCGGCCGCGCTGCCCGCGGATCTGATCGGCCACCGCCCCGACGTGGTCGCGGCGCGCTGGACGGTCGCCGCACAGGCGCGCGGCATCGACGTCGCCAAGGCCGGGTTCTATCCGGACATCAACCTGCTCGCGTCGATCGGCGGTTATGCGGCGATGGGGCCGCTGTTCCAGTTCCTGAAGAGTCCGTCGCATAGCTGGAGCGTGGGCCCCGCGCTGACGCTGCCGATCTTCGACGGCGGCCGGCTGCGCTCGCAGCTCGGCGCCGCGTCGGCGGGCTACGACGAAGCGGTCGAGCGCTACAACCAGTCGATCGTCACCGCGCTGAAGGACATTTCCGACCAGGTGATCCGCATCCGTTCGCTGACCACCCAGGCCGACGACGCCGACCGCTCGGTCGCTGCCGCGCGCAGGAACTACGATCTGTCGCGCGAGGGCTTCCGGCGCGGCTTGACCGACTATCTGAACGTGCTGGTCGCGCAAAACCAGTTGCTGCGTGCGCAGGAAGGCGTCGCCAAGGTGCAGGCCGAGCGTCTTGGCGCGCATGCGTCGCTGATGACGGCGCTCGGCGGCGGTCTCGACGATCCGGCCAACGGTCCGCGGGATAACGAAACGTTGCCGGCGCATGGCAAGGGCAGCAACGAAGGCAAGCGCGGCTCGGCGGATAACGGCACGGCGAAGGCGAAGGCGGATGCGAACGCCAACGCCAGCACGAACGCAGTCACCACCGCCACCACCGCCTCGCGCGCCCCGAACGCGCCCGCGTCCGAGTAAGAAAGGCCATGTCCTCGTCGCCCTCCCCGTCGACCGCGCGCCCCGCGTCGTTCCCCGCGCTCTACGAAGCCGCCGCCCAGTGGGCGCGCACCGACGGCCTCGTGTGGATGTACCTGTTCAAATCGCTCGCCGCGTGTTTCCTCGCGCTCGGCATCGCGATGAAACTCGATCTGCCGCAGCCGCGCACCGCGATGACCACCGTGTTCATCGTGATGCAGCCGCAAAGCGGCGCCGTGTTCGCGAAGAGCTTCTACCGGATCTGCGGCACGCTGGTCGGTCTGGTCGTGATGCTCGCGCTGATCGGCCTGTTCGCGCAGCAGCCGGAGCTGTTTCTGATTACGACCGCGATCTGGGTCGGCATCTGCACCGCCGGCGCCGCGCGCAATCGCAACTTCCGTTCGTACGGCTTCGTGCTGGCCGGCTACACAGCCGCGCTGATCGGCATCCCCGCGTGGCAGCATCCGGACGGCGCGTTTCTCAGCGCGCTCACACGGGTCGCCGAAGTCGTGATCGGCATCATCTGCGCGGGCGCGGTAAGCGGCCTCGTGTTTCCGCAATTCGCCGGCCAGCAGATGCGCAGCACCGTGCGCGCGCGCTTCTCGGCCTTCGTCGAATACGTGTCGGCGTCGCTGGCCGGCCGCAACGACCGCGCGCAGATCGAGGCGACCAATGCGCGCTTCGTCGCCGACATCGTCGGCTTCGAGGCCGCGCGCAGCATCGCCATGTTCGAAGGTCCCGATTCGCGGATGCGCGGCGGACGCCTCGCGCGTCTGAACAGCGAGTTCATGACCGCGTCGACGCGCTTTCACGCGCTGCATCAGCTGATGAACCGTCTGCGCGAGAACGGCACCCACGGCGCGTCGATTGCGATCGACGCGCTCGAGCCGTACTTCAAGGAGATCGCGCCGTTGCTCGCGAAGTCGGGCGAGCCGGTGCTGAGCGCGGTCGACGCCGCGCACGCCGCGGCGCAGCTCGACACCTACAGGAGCGAATTGCCGAAACGCGTGCGCGCGACGCGCGACGAGCTCGAAACGCATCCCGACGCGCCGTTGCTCGATTTCGACACGGGCGCCGAACTACTGTACCGCTTCATCGACGACCTGCACGCGTACGCGGCGACCTACGCGTCGCTCGCGGTCGACACGCACGCGCGCGAACGCTGGATCGAGCGCTACGAACCGAAAACCAACGCGATCGCCGCTGGCGTCGCGGGCCTGCGCGCGGCCATCGTGATGCTGGTGCTCGGCGCGTTCTGGATCGCGACCGCGTGGCCGAGCGGCTCGACGCTGACGCTGGACGCGGCGGCCGTGTGCGCGCTCGCGTCGTCGTCGCCGGACCCGAAGCGCACCGCCTTCCAGATGGCCGGTGGCACGGTGCTCGCGACGCTGATGGGCATGACCGCGGTGTTCGGCGTGTATCCGCACATCGACGGCTTCGTGATGCTGTGCGTCGCGCTCACGCCGTTCCTGCTGCTCGGCGTGTTCATGACCACGCGTGCGAAGCTCGCGGGCTACGGCGTCGGCTATTGCATCTTCTTCTGCTTCCTCGCCGGCCCCGACAACGTGATTCACTACGACCCGAGCTCGTTCATGAACGACGCGCTCGCGCTGGTGCTGTCGATGCTGGTGGCGTCGATCGCTTTCGCGGTGCTGCTGCCGCCGTCCACGCCGTGGCTGCGCAACCGCCTGCTCGTCGACCTGCGCCGCCAGGTGGTGCTGGCTGGCCGCGCGAGTCTTGCGCGCGTGCGCTCGCGCTTCGAGAGCGGCGCGCGCGATCTGATGTTCCAGATCAACTCGCTGTCGCAGAACGAGCCCGAAACGAAGCGCGACACGCTGCGCTGGCTGTTTTCGGTGCTGGAGGTCGGCAACGCGGTGATCGACCTGCGCCGCGAAATCGCGACGCTGCCCAACGAGGCGCGCTACCACAAGGCGGCGCCGTGGCGCGTCGCACTGCGCTCGCTGCGCGATGCGCTCGCGGCGCTGTTCGAGCGGCCGCGGGAACAGCACTTCGCGCGTGCGCTCGCGGCGACCGCCGATGCGATCGAACAAGTGCAGCAACTGATGGCCGGCTTCACGCCATCGCGCGAAGAACGCCATCAACTGCTGCGCATTCTCAGTCAACTGCATTTCATTCTTACCGCGCTGCTCGATCCGCAGTCGCCGCTCGCCTCGGCGATCGGCGCGCGGGCGGACATCTCAGAAGAAGAAGGAGCTTCTCATGCCGCGTGATATCGCCGTGCTCGATGCCTACGTGCCGGCCATTCTGCTGCTGTTCATCGCGGGCGCCGCGCTGACCTGGCTACTCGATCGCGTGATCGCCTGTACGGGCCTCTATCGCGTGGTGTGGCATCCCTCCCTGTTCCGGGCGAGCTTGCTCGTGTCCGTGTGCGGCCTTCTCGGCCTCGCCGCTTATCGTTGATCAGAGTCGAAACATGACCATCCGAAATCTTGTGGGCTTCATCGCGACAGCCGTCATTTTCATCGTCGCGATCCTGATTGGCCGCGTGCTGTGGGTCCATTACATGGACGAACCGTGGACGCGCGACGGCCGCGTACGCGCCGAAATCGTCAACGTCGCGCCGGACGTGTCGGGCGCGATCGTCGATCTGCCGGTCAAGGACAACCAGTTCGTGAAGAAGGGCGACCTGCTGATGCAGATCGATCCGTCGCACTATCAGATCGCTGTCGAGCAGGCGCAGGCCGCGGTGGCCGCGCGCAAGGCCGAATTGCAGATGAAGCGCGACGACGCGCAACGGCGTGCCGACATGGATTCGCAGGTGGTGTCGAAGGAGGCCCGCGAAAACGCGACGCATACCGCGTCCGCCGCCGATGCCGCCTATCAGCAGGCACTCGCCGCGCTCGACGCCGCGAAGCTGAACCTCGAGCGCACGCGCGTCGTGTCGCCGGTTGACGGCTACGTGACGAACCTCTCGGTGTTCCGCGGCGACTATGCGACGGCCGGCACCGCGAAGCTCGCGATCGTCGATAGTCACTCGTTCTGGGTGTATGGCTACTTCGAGGAAACCAAGCTGCCGCACGTGCGCATCGGCGATCTGGCCGAAGTGCGGCTGATGAGCGGCGGCACGCTGCAAGGCCACGTGGAGAGCATCTCGCGCGGCATCTACGACCGCGACAATCCGCAAAGCCACGAACTGCTCGCGGACGTGAATCCGACCTTCAACTGGGTGCGCCTCGCGCAGCGCGTGCCGGTGCGCGTGAAGATCGACTCGGTGCCGGCCGATGTGATGCTGGCGGCGGGCACGACCTGCACGGTGGTCGTGCGGCCGGGGACGGGTTCGGGCTCCCACTCACCGTCGACCAATGCGAGCTGACGCCGGCGCCGCTTTCTTATAGGCGGAACTGCCTCATCATCGCCTTCAGCCCTATCCGCCTTGTCGTGTGCGAGGCGGTTTAAAGAATCCTACCCTCTCGCCAGCGTGAAGCTGCCTCAAGGCAGCGGAAGCTTGCTGTCATCGAGCCGGCGCGGAGGATTGGCTCCCCAACGTGCTCTTATCTGTTCCGGAGTCTCGGGAGGCCATTTCACGCCCATCCTGATGATGCGATCCCGGATTTCGACCAGCTTCCTGTAGGCCGGTGAATCAGGCGCGGGGGCGTTTCTGTTGATGTCATGAGAAAGCGCGAATGGGAACGATACGCCGTTGATGTTGTAAGTGGACGGGTTCGCGCCGTGATCGAGAAGGTAGTCGATCTGGTCGAGTGCATTGTTCATTAATGCTTCAAATAGCACTGAATTACGCAACGAATCGCGCCGGTTCAGATCCGCGCCACGCTCCACCAGCAGCTTGAGTGAGGCGGATGTCGACTCCTTTGCAACATCAAAAATTATCGGGGTGCCTTCTGAAATCAAATTTGGATCAACACCGCCGTCCAGCATGGCATGCAGGAATTCCGGGTGAGAGCTGTTGAGCATGACTCCGAGTGGGTCACCAAAATCCGGCACTTCCTGCAAGGGATCGGCTCCGGCCTTCACCACCTCCGACGCAACCGCGAGCCGATGCGGGTCGCGCTGCAATGCCTCCTGGAACGCAAAAAACAGCATCGTCATGTTCTTGCGTCCGGGCGTGTTCAGATCCGTCTTTGGTGCCAGTCGCCGGACCTGCTCCATGTCGCCGCGTTCGATGGCCTGCGCCAGTTCGAGTTGCGGGCCGCTAAAAAAATCAGTGGCGGGAAATTTTTTCATTGCATGAACCACAGGGGATAGCGCCAGTAACAGCACCGGCAGGATAAGGATTCGGCTGAGTCTTTTCATCGCTTTCAGCCTCGTTATGACAGTGTTTCAAGTACGGTGATGTCCTCCGCCTTCTGCTGCTCAATGCCGTCAATTGCCTGCGTGATGAAGTGCCGCGACACGGGCGAGCCGCTGCCGGGAAGGAGATAGGGAGTACCGGCTGCACCGGGCAGCGGAGTCCAGGTCTGTGCGACGGTCAGAATGTCGCCGTTCACATGGTAGGCATTGATGTTCGATGGCGTGACCTGGCCGCCGTAGTGTTCGACCGTCTTCGGGTGCAGACCGGCGGCGTTGAAGCTCCAGCATTCCTTGCCGCTGGCGACGGATGCAGCCGAACACAGGCCACCGCCCAGCGAGTGACCTGTGATGTCGATAGGTTCTGTTGAGAAGGCTAAATTCTTACCTATATTGACGGCTCTGTTGTAATAGGGCGATTCCATATCCATGCTCTGGCTGAGGTTGTTCGACCAGTCGGCCAGACTCGTCATTTCGGTTCCCTTGAACGCGAGGGCGGGCTTCATATCGTTACCGAAGACCGCCGCATCCGGTTCGTATAGCTGCGCCCTGAAGTCCGAGCCCTTGATCTTCAGGTCTTTTGGCTTCAAGCCATACCGATCTAGAAACTCCCTATCCCCGCTGCGGTTCGCCCACCCTTCCGGCACCGGCCCGGACGGCTCGTAGACATGATCGGAGAGTCTGGCCTTCTCCACCGCGACATTGTTGCGCGCGAGCCGTTCAGCCGCCGCCCGCACGCGCCCGGACATGGCCGCATTGCCCGTCGCAATCAGCGCCTTGCGCGTCTGCCACCGCTGCGCCTTGGTCAGTGCCTGTGGTATCTCGATGTGTGGCGATGTCGCCCTGGCTGCGCGCGCAGCGGCTAACTGGGCTTGCCAGGTGGCCGGATCATACTTGACGGACCGAATGGGTTCGCCGTCCGGATGACTGCCGGTCCTCGCTACGGGATTTCTTAACGGCGTGCTGCGGTAAGGTGACGGAAACAGGCCATTACGCGGACCTCGAATGGCAAGCAGTTTGCCCCGGCGAACCTCTTCGAGAAGAGCAACGATGACCCACCAGCCATCGGTGTCAGGGTTACGGTGCCGCGCGCTATGGAAAAACAGCCAGCCACTCTTCTGGATCCGCCTGACCAGTTCCCGGTCCTCCTCCCACTTCCTGTGATTCAGTTCGGCAATCTCAAGAAATTCCCGGGTCTCCGCCTTGGCCTTCTGACGGTCTGCGGCCTTGCCGAGGCACGCTTTATAGCGCCATTCGTCGCAGATGACATAACAGGCACCCGGTGGCCGCTGGCAGAACAGCTCCACGGAGTGCATCTCAAATACGGACAGGGACATAGGTGTGTCGTTGGTCTATCTGAAGTCGCTGCCGGGGTTGGCAGCAGTCAGATAATTACCGTGCGACAGGCAGTCCGTACATGGGCGACCGCCCAAAATGTTCTCAGCTTTCGACGAACCTCGCGGTGTTCCGCTGCGACTATGCGACCGCAGGCGCCGCGAAGCTCGCGATCGTCGATAGTCACTCGTTCTGGGTGTATGGCTATTTCGAGGAAGCCAGGCTGCCGCTCGTGCGCGTCAGCGATCCGGCCGAAGCGCCTCGCGCAGCGCGTGCCGGTGCGCGTGAAGATCGACTCGATGCCGGCCGATCTGATGCTGGCGGCGGGCACGACCTGCATGGTGGCAGTACGGCCGCGAGCGGCCCCCAGCTCCCACCGCGCAGCTATTTACAGCCGGAACTGCCCCACCATCGCCTTCAGCCCGCGCGCCTGATCGTCGAGCGAGCGGGCCGCGGCGGTGGCCTCCTCCACCAGCGCGGCGTTCTGCTGCGTGCCCGCGTCCATCTGCGTGACCGCGAGATTGATCGCCTCGATACCGGCGCTCTGCTCGGACGACGCCGCCGAAATCTCGCCGATGATGTCGGTCACGCGCTTCACGGCCTTGACGACTTCGTCCATCGTCTGACCGGCGTCCGCGGCCAGCGTCGAGCCGTTGCCGACGCGCTCGACCGACGTCTGGATCAAGCCCTTGATCTCCTTCGCGGCCGCAGCACTCCGTTGGGCGAGATTGCGCACTTCCGCCGCCACCACCGAAAAGCCGCGCCCCTCCTCGCCCGCGCGCGCCGCCTCGACGGCCGCGTTCAGCGCGAGGATGTTGGTCTGGAATGCGATTCCCTCGATCACGCCGATGATGTCGCCGATGCTGTGCGCGCTGTCGTTGATGTCGTTCATCGTCGCGACCACGCGGCTCACGACCGCGCCGCCCTGCTCGGCGATCTCCGACGCGTTGTTCGCGAGTGTGCTCGCCTGCTTCGCGTTGTCGGCGTTCTGACGCACCGTCGACGTCAGCTGTTCCATGCTGCTCGCGGTGCGCTCCAGCGCGAGCGCCTGCTGCTCGGTGCGTTGCGACAGGTCCAGGTTGCCCATCGAAATCTGTCCGGACGCGGTCGCGATCGCATCGGCGCTCGACGCGATGTCGGCGACCGTCGTCGCGAGTCCGCTTTGCATATCGGACAGCGCGAACAGCATGCTCGAACGGTCCTTGCCGCCGAGCGCGATGCGGTTCGACAGATCGCCCGCGGCGATGCGGCGCGCGATTTCCTTCGCGTACGCGGGCTCGCCGCCGAGCTGCGCGGTGAGCCGCCGCACGACCCACGCCGCGATGCCGAACGCGAGCACGATCAGTGCGAGCGTCATCACCGCGATCATCACGAACGACGACTGGTAGATGAAGCCGGACGCGTCGATCGTCGCCTTCGCGGCGGTGCCGCGCTGGGTGACCAGTTCGTCGACGAGCTTTTCGAGCTTGCCGGTTTCGACGAGCAGCGACACGTCCTGCGTGCCGACCTGCCAGTTCATCTGCGACAGATCGAGCGGCTGCGCTTTCACGAGCGTGACGAAGTCGCGCAGATGGGTGCTCCAGGTCCCGATCGCCGCGGCGAACGCCTTCTGCGCGGCGACCGCCCTCGCGTCGGACGGATCGACGTACTGCTGCAGCGTGCGCAGTTGTTCGTTCAGACCGGCGAGGCCGCGCTCGATGTCGGCGCCGAGTTCGTCGCGCTCCTTCGCGGTGGTTGCAGTCAGTAGCATTTTTTGCGCGCGGCTCGCGCGCAGCATGTGGCCGCGCGCTTCCTCGGCGGCGCGGCTCGCGACGTGGCCCTGGTCGTAGATCGATTGCGCGGACGCGTTCAGCCGGCCGATCTGCAGCAGCGAAAACACGCCGATCAGCAGTGTGCCGGCGAGCAGGATCGCGAACGCGATCCGCAGCGTCGCCTTTACCGACAGGCCGTTGAACTTCGTTGCCGCCGCGCTGTGTGCCACTGCTTCCATAATCCCCAATCCCCACGTGTCGACGCGCCGGAAAGGTCGGTTCCGGCGTCCCCGCTTGTCTCTCCCGGGTCTACGGCAGCCTGCCGCGCGATCTTGAATGTCGCGCGATCAGACGGCGACGGATCGCGCGCCGCCGGCCGTTCCCGGTCCCATGTTCGACGCGCCGCTTCGTGAGCCGCGCATTCGCGAGCGCTTTATACCGCAGACAAAAACCCGCCACAAATGCCTCGACAGCGCAGAGCAGACGATTCGCCATTCGCCAGCGAAAGCGAAGTCATCCGGCCCCATGTCCGATTCGCGACAAAACTTGTCCTTACAATTCGCTCCGGCCACATTAAACTTCGGCTGAATAGTCAAAACGCCGGTTGCCGCGACCAAATGACGCAGCGGTTTGCGGAACGCGCCTACGAAGCGCGCTGCCGCACCGGTTCCAGCGCCGATTTTTTCTCTCACATTTGCCTGATTTTCTTCTACTCGCGTATGGAAACCAGCCTCGATAAAAGCGCCCTCGCCGGCGCATCCGCCACGGGGGCGAGCGCGTCCCCGGCCGCCGCCGTGCCGGCGGCCGCCAAGGTGCAGCGCACCGTGTATTCCGTGCTTGGTGCAATCAGCTTTTCGCACCTGCTCAACGACATGATCCAGTCGCTGATCCTCGCCATCTACCCGATGTTCAAGGACAACTTTTCGTTGTCGTTCGGGCAGATCGGTCTGATCACGCTGACCTACCAGATCACCGCGTCGCTGCTGCAACCGCTCGTCGGCAGCTATACCGACAAGCATCCGAAGCCGTACTCGCTGCCGGTCGGCATGGGCTTCACGCTTGCTGGTCTGCTGCTGATGTCGGTTGCGCCGAACTTCAGCGTGCTGCTGGTCGCCGCGGCGCTGGTCGGCTGCGGGTCGTCGGTGTTTCATCCGGAGTCGTCGCGGGTCGCGCGGATGGCGTCGGGCGGCCGTCACGGTCTCGCGCAGTCGCTGTTCCAGGTCGGCGGCAATGCGGGTTCGTCGCTCGGGCCGCTGCTTGCCGCGCTGATCGTGATTCCGCATGGCCAGCGCAGCATTGCGTGGTTCTCGGCGGCGGCGCTCGTGGCGATCGTCGTGCTCACGCAGATCGGCCGCTGGTACAAGCGGCATCCGTCGGTCAGGAAGGCGCGTGGCCACGCGGCGCAGGCGGCGCTGCCGCGTAACAAGATCATCCTCGCGATGAGCGTGCTGGTGCTGCTGGTGTTCTCCAAGTACTTCTACCTCGCGAGCATCAACAGCTATTTCACGTTCTATCTGATCGACAAGTTCCATCTGTCGGTGCAGGCCGCGCAGATTCATCTGTTCGTGTTCCTCGCGGCGGTCGCGGCGGGGACGGTGATCGGCGGGCCGATCGGCGACAGGATCGGGCGTAAATATGTGATCTGGGTGTCGATTCTTGGCGTCGCGCCTTTCACGCTGCTGCTGCCGTATGCGAGTCTGTTCTGGACCGGGGTGCTGACTGTTGTGATCGGGGTGGTGCTCGCTTCCGCGTTCTCGGCGATTCTTGTTTATGCGCAGGAATTGATTCCTGGGAAGGTGGGAATGGTTGCCGGGTTGTTCTTTGGTTTTGCGTTTGGGTTGGGCGGCGTTGGCGCCGCGGTGCTTGGGCAGTTGGCTGACGCTACCAGTATTGGGTTTGTTTATAAGGTTTGTTCGTTTTTGCCGTTGATTGGGGTGCTCACTGTTTTGTTGCCGGATGTTGAAGAGAAGCGGGTGAAGGGGTGATATCGCTGTGGGATGGGCCTTTCGTTCTTCACAGGGTGTTGGCCTTTCCTTGCTTTGTTATCGGTCTATTAGCGTTGCCCCTGTGCGGGGCGGCACCTACTTTCTTTGCTGCTGCAAAGAAAGTAGGCAAAGAAGACAGCTCAAACCGCTAACTCTTAAGCGGGTCCCTCGGTCCGCGTGAGGTAGTGGTGCATCTGGAATCCGTGCTCCCGCACATTCCGCGTTCGTGACACGGCAGTCATTCTTCCGGCGGCGCTCCGCGCGCCGAATCCCCGCTCCAAAACCCCTCGTTGTTTCGGCGCCTCGCCGAGGCGCAGCCGAGGGCTCCCGCTGCGCGGGCAAGCCCGCCGGTTCCCCAGGCAGACCCGTCCGCGACGCACGAAGTGCGGAGTGGGATGGATGACGGCTTTGTCACTGCCGTCGAGTGTGCGGGGGCACGGATTCCAGATGCACCACTACCTCACGCGGACCGAGGGACCCGCTTAAGAGTTAGCGGTTTGAGCTGTCTTCTTTGCCTACCTTCTTTGCAGCAGCAAAGAAAGTAGGTGCCGCCCCGCACAGGGGCAACGCCAATAGACCGACAAGCCAGCAAGCAAAGGCCAACACCGCAAAGAAGACCACCCGCGCCTTAGACCCGCATCCGTCTCCACGTAAAAAAACCCACGGCAACTACGACAACCGCAACACCGTCGACGACGCCCAGCACTGGCAAAGGATCAGTCCACTTGTCCATGTTCGTCGTACGCGAATAGTAGGGCTCGCCGTTTCCATACGCTTCGTTAAGGTTGACCACGTTGAACGCGACGACAGCAACTGCAATGGAAAGTAAAACTACGCCAGCGAAAACACGGACAAATCTGGTTTTCCGCATGTCAGTACCTGACCGTTAGTGGAATGTAGCAATGCGGCGACGGCGTCCCCGCCTCCTTCAGGTCGCGCACGAAAGTTTCCATCCCAGCATGCAGGTTGACACAACCCGCGCTCCCCGCATGCGTGCCACCGTGAATAAAGAACCCTCCGCGTCCAAATGTCTGAGTTCCCGGATAGACATGAATCGTGATCCGATGATCGCCCCATGCGGCACGCGGAGCAAGGTTGTACCAATGGTTCTCCCACATCTGCGAAGGATCAATCCAGTATTGACCGGGCGGAATCGGACCCACACCCTCTTCGCGCTGACGCATCGACGAATAATCGGATTTGCCCCTGCTATCCGTTCTGCCGGACACTGCCGCATAGTTGCGGGAAACCTGACCACTCATGATCAAAAAACGACCATCAAAGCGTAGAAACACCTGAGACCTCGCGCAGGCCGGAACACGCGGACTACCACGCTCGGAAGCGTATCGATTGGGCAAGCAAACCTCCATGTTTGGGGTAAAAGCGATGTGCCACGTTGGCCGTCTCCACCCTACCTGGCATCGAGAAACCTGGATATGGGCGACGGATGAATCTGAGGAACAACGATTTTTTCCTGTTGCTCTTCGCCCTTGCGGCGAACCAGCTTGCTCACCCTCCCGCCCGTAGCTATGCTTGTGCGGATAACCCGCGCCGCGCCGGGCGCGCAAATTGCACGGCCGTTTCATACCCCCGTCCACTCCCGCCGCACGAGGATCGCCGCCGATGACCCGCTACCGCGATTTCCACCGCCGCTCGATCGAACACCCCGAAGCCTTCTGGCGCGAAGAAGCCCAGCGGATTCACTGGCACACGCCATTCGGCACCGTGCTCGACCGCTCGAAGCCGCCATTCGCGCGCTGGTTCGTCGGCGGCCGCACGAACCTCTGTCATAACGCGGTCGACCGCCATCTGGCCGAGCGCGCACAGCAAAACGCGCTGGTCTACGTATCGACCGAAACCGGCATCGAGCGCCAGTACACTTACGCCGAGCTGTACGCCGAAATCAACCGCATGGCCGCGGTCATGCGTTCGCTGGGCGCGAAGCGCGGCGACGTCGTGCTGATCTATCTGCCGATGATCCCCGAGGCGCTGTTCGCGATGCTCGCCTGCGCGCGGCTCGGCGCGATCCACTCGGTCGTGTTCGGCGGCTTCGCGGCGCCGAACCTCGCCGCGCGTATCGACGACGCCAAGCCGGTGCTGATCGTGACCGCCGACGCCGGCGCGCGCGGCGGCAAAGTGGTCGACTACACGCCGCTCGTCGACGAAGCGCTGTCGCGCGCGAAGCACAAGACGCCGCACGTGCTGCTGATCGACCGGCAGCTCGCGCCCGAGCGCCTGAATGCGCCCTACCTCGTCGCCTACGAGCCGCTGCGCGAACAGTTCTTCGACGCCCACGTGCCGTGCGAATGGCTCGAATCGAACGAGCCGTCGTACGTGCTATACACGTCGGGCACGACCGGCAAGCCGAAGGGCGTGCAGCGCGATGTCGGCGGCTATGCGGTCGCGCTCGCGGCATCGATGGAATACATCTTCGAGGGCAAGTCCGGCGACACAATGTTCACCGCGTCCGACGTCGGCTGGGTGGTCGGCCACAGCTACATCGTGTACGCGCCGCTGATCGCGGGGCTGACCACCGTGATGTACGAAGGCACGCCGATTCGCCCGGACGGCGGCATCTGGTGGCGCCTCGTCGAACAGCACAAGATCAACCTGATGTTCACCGCGCCGACCGCGATACGCGTGCTGAAGAAGCAGGACCCGGCGCTGATGAAGGCAGCCGATCTGTCGAGCCTGCGCACGCTGTTTCTCGCCGGCGAACCGCTCGACGAACCGACCGCCGAATGGATCTCGAGCGCGCTGAACAAGCCGGTGATAGACAACTACTGGCAGACCGAAACCGGCTGGCCGATGCTCGCGATTCCGCGTGGCATCGAGGTACTGCCGACCAAGTTCGGCTCGCCGGGCGTGCCGTCGGTCGGCTATAGCCTGACCGTGCGCGACGAGTTGACCGGCGAGCCCTGTGCGCCCGGCGAGAAAGGCGTGCTGACGCTCGACTATCCGCTGCCGCCGGGCTGCATGTCGACGGTGTGGGGCGACGACAAGCGCTTCGTCGGCACCTACTGGTCGAGCGTGCCGAACCAGCAGGTCTATTCGACGTTCGACTGGGGCGTGCAGGACGAAGACGGCTATGTGACGATCCTCGGCCGCACCGACGATGTGATCAACGTCGCGGGCCATCGGCTCGGCACGCGCGAGATCGAGGAGGCGCTGTCGAGCCACGCGGCCGTCGCGGAAGTCGCGGTGGTCGGCGTGACCGATCCGGTCAAGGGTCAGGCGGCGATGGCCTTCGTCGTGCTGCGCGGCGCGCAAAGTGAAGGCGACCCGAGCGAGCGAGCGCGGCTGGCGGCCGAGCTGACGATGACGGTCGACCGCCATCTCGGTTCGATTGCGCGGCCCGCACGCGTGGTGATGGTATCGATGCTGCCGAAGACGCGCTCCGGCAAG
The DNA here is from genome assembly GCF_040948805.1 of Paraburkholderia sp. BR13439. Lineage (NCBI taxonomy): Bacteria > Pseudomonadati > Pseudomonadota > Betaproteobacteria > Burkholderiales > Burkholderiaceae > Paraburkholderia > Paraburkholderia sp. BR13439. The sequence continues at coordinate 269,074 of NZ_JBFPKN010000013.1, forward strand.
CTATTGCGCCGCGCTATCGCGGCGCTCGCCGAGGGACGCGAGCCGGGCGATCTGCCAACGATCGAAGATCCGGCCGCGCTACAGCAGGTGCGCGACGCGCTCGGCGACGGCACGAAGAAATAAACCAGCGGGCGCTCAGCCCGCGGCGTGGCGCGTGCCCAGAAAGCGCGCGAGGATCGCGTTCGAATACGTGCCCGCGATGCCGGTCAGAAACGACATGAACGATCCGGGCGCGTGGTCGTCGGCGGTATCGGAGATCGTGCGCACGACCGCGCACAGCACGCCGTACTCGTAGCAGACTTGCGCGATCGCCGCGCCCTCCATCTCGACCGCGAGCGCGTCGGGCAGCGCGTTGCGCAGCGCCGCGACGGCCGCCGCGCTCGCGACGAACTGATCGCCGCTGACGATCAAGCCGCGATGCACACGCGGCTCGCGCGTGCCGAACCGGGCCGCGCATGCCGCGCCCTCTTCGGCGACGAACTGCTCGCATGCGAGCATGAGACGATCGGCGAGTGCTGTATCGGCGGCGAAGCGCGACATGCCGAGCAGCGGCACCTCGAAGCGCGGAAACAGCGGCGACGCATCGACATCGTGCTGCATCAGCGTGCTCGCGACGACGATATCGCCGACATGCACATCGACCCCGACCCCTCCCGCGACACCGGTGAACACGACGGCATCGACATCGAACGCGTGAATCAGCGCGCTGACCGTCGCGGCCGCCGCGACCTTGCCGACGCGCGCGAGCGTGACGACACACGGCGTGCCGTGCACGGTGCCGACGTGGTAGTCACGCTGGCCGTACTTGACCGTGCGCACGCCGGACTCGGCGCGCATCGCTTCGATCAGGTCACCGAGTTCCTGCGGCAACGCGGCCAGAATGCCGAGGGGACGCCGTGCACCGTGGCTGACGTTCAAGGGCTTGCTCATTCGACCGCCTGCAATTTAGCTACCGCCAGCGCCAGCCACTTTTCGCCGTGCCGTTTGAAGCGGACCTGCGCTTTCGCGTCGGTGCCGTTGCCTTCGAGTGCGGTGATCGTGCCTTCGCCGAACTTCGTGTGGAACACCTGCTGGCCGACGCGAAAGCCCGTTTCGGCCGCGCGCTGCTCGTTCGCGAAGGCGGGTGCCGGCGCCGAGGTCACCGCCGCCGCCGAACCGCCGCCGTAGCCCGGCCGTGCAAACCAGTCGCGCCCGTAGCCGGCGTTGTCCGAGCGACCGCCCCAGCGCGAGCCCGCCTCGACCTTCGGCGTGAGCCACTTCAGCGTTTCCTGCGGCAATTCGTCGAAGAAACGCGAGCGGATGTTGTAGCGGGTCTGACCGTGCAGCATCCGGCTCTGCGCGAACGACAGATACAGCCGCTCCTTCGCGCGCGTGATCGCGACATACATGAGACGCCGCTCTTCTTCGAGGCCGTCCGCCTCCATCGCGCTGTTCTCGTGCGGGAACAGCCCTTCTTCGAGACCGGTGATGAACACCGCGGTGAATTCGAGCCCCTTTGCCGCGTGCACCGTCATCAGCTGCACCGCTTCCTGGCCGGCCTGCGCCTGGTTGTCGCCCGCTTCGAGCGATGCGTGCGACAGGAAGCCCGCGAGCGGCGTCATCGTGTCGGGGTTTTGCGCGGGATCGGCGATGCCCGGGGCGTCGAGGACCACCGTGTTCGGATCGTCGGTCGCGACCGCGAGTTCGGGCGCGGCGCTGGCGCCTGGGCGCAGCGGGATCGAACGCGCGGGCGTATCGAGCCCGTAGCCTTCCTCGCTGACGAACGCGGCGGCCGCGTTGACGAGTTCCTGCAAGTTCTCGAGCCGCTCCTGGCCTTCGCGCTCGTTCTGATAGAAGTCGGCGAGACCGCTCGCGCGGACCACGTACTCGACGGTCTCCGGCAGGCTCATCTGCTGCGTGTCGGCGCGCATCTTGCCGACCAGGTTCGCGAACGCGGCGAGGCTCGAGCCCGCCTTGCCCGCGACGTACGGAATCGCCGCGGCCATCGAGCAGTTGTACAGACGCGCCGCGTCGGCGAGCTGTTCGATCGAACGCGCGCCGATGCCGCGGGTCGGGAAATTGACGACGCGGCCGAACGCGGTGTCGTCGTTGGGGTTGTCGATCAGGCGAAGGTACGCGAGCGCGTGCTTGACTTCCTGACGCTCGAAAAAGCGCAGGCCGCCGTACACGCGGTACGCGATGCCCGCGTTGACGAGCGTGTGCTCGATCGTGCGCGACTGCGCGTTGCTGCGGTAGAGCACGGCGATTTCGCTGCGCGACAGACCGGTGTTGATCAGCGCGCGGATCTCTTCGACGATCCAGCCGGCCTCCTGCGAATCGGTCGCCGATTCATAGACGCGCACCGGTTCGCCGTGGCCGGCGTCCGTGCGCAGATTCTTGCCGAGGCGGCGCGAGTTGTTCGCGATCAGCTGATTCGCGGCATCGAGAATATGGCCGTGCGAGCGGTAGTTCTGTTCGAGCTTGATCAGATTGCGCACGTTGAACTCGTGCTCGAAGTCGCGCATGTTGCCGACGTTCGCGCCGCGGAACGCGTAGATCGACTGGTCGTCGTCACCAACCGCGAAGATCGCGTTTTGCTGACCCGCGAGCAGCTTGAGCCACGCGTATTGCAGCTTGTTGGTGTCCTGAAACTCGTCCACCAGGATGTGCCTGAAGCGCGCCTGGTAATGCGCGCGCAGCGGCGGATTGTGCGCGAGCAGTTCGTAGCAGCGCAGCAGCAGTTCGGGAAAGTCGACCACGCCTTCGCGCTGGCATTGCTGATCGTAGGCTTCGTAGAGCTCGACGAACTTGCGGTTGAAGTTGTCGGTGGCGTCGACGTCTTTGGGGCGCAGGCCCTGCTCTTTCGCGTTGTTGATGAAGTACTGGAGATTTTTCGCCGGGTACTTTTCGTCGTCGATGTTGAGGCCCTTCAACAGACGCTTGATCGCCGACAGTTGGTCTGCGGTGTCGAGAATCTGGAACGTGGCGGGCAGCCCGGCGTCGCGGTGATGCGCGCGCAGCATCCGGTTGCACAGGCCGTGGAACGTGCCGATCCACATGCCGCGCGTGTCGATCGGCAAGAGCGCCGAGAGGCGCGCCATCATTTCGCGGGCGGCTTTGTTGGTGAAGGTCACCGCGAGGACGGTCGCGGGGGACGCGAGGCCTTGCTGGATCAGCCACGCGATGCGGGTGATCAGGACGCGGGTTTTGCCGCTGCCGGCGCCCGCCAGGATCAGGGCGGGCTCGTTCGGGAGCGTTACGGCGGCGTGTTGTTCGGGGTTTAGATTGGAGAGGAGGTCAGGCATTTTTTTCGCGGAGCGCAGTTCGGGGGACATTATATGCCCCGGCGGGGGCGGCGCTTTTTTGTCGTTGTTCTGGCTTCTTTGGCCTTTCCTTGTTGTGTTATCGGTCTATTAGCGTTGCCCCTGTGCGGGGCGGCACCTACTTTCTTTGCTGCTGCAAAGAAAGTAGGCAAAGAAGACAGCTCAA
>NZ_JBFPKN010000140.1:0-580 GCF_040948805.1 Paraburkholderia sp. BR13439
AGGCGCAGTCGCCGGCGTGGGCCGGGCAGCCGGCATCGGATCCGGATGCGCGCGCGCTGGGCCTGGGTCCGCACCATCTGGCCTATGTGATCTACACGTCGGGCTCCACCGGCACGCCCAAGGGCGTCATGGTTGAACATCGTGGAGTGGCCAATTATCTTGCGTGGGCCTGTGAAGCTTACGCGCCACGATCATCCTCGATCGTTTCTTCTTCCCTGGCGTTCGATGCGACGATCAACAGCCTGTTTGCACCGCTGATCTGCGGTGGTCATGCACGGCTGGTACGGGAACGCGATGAGGTCGCGGGACTAAAGGTACAGGCCAGCTCGGCATGCGGGCTGGTCAACGTTACCCCGAGCCATCTGGACGCGCTTGGACAACAGATGCTGGCGGGCCCGATGACCAGCCAGGTTGACCTGCTTGTTATCGGTGGTGAAGCGCTGTCGCATTCAACAGTCGAGTTGTGGCGCAGGGTTCAGCCTGGCGCCAGGATGGTGAATGAATACGGGCCGACCGAAACGGTTGTGGGTTGCACCTTTTACGAAATTCCGAGCGGATGCGCTGTATCGACGCACGTTCC
>NZ_JBFPKN010000141.1:0-574 GCF_040948805.1 Paraburkholderia sp. BR13439
TGGAACCGGAAATACCACCGAACCGCGAGACTAATGATTGCCGCCGGGAACCGGTGGCCGTGATAAAGCGATTTTCTTTTCTTCATCGTGACATCTTACGTGACTACCTCGCCAACGTGACAGTGCCGCCGGATGGCATGCTTGCGGTGATACCCAGTCAAAGCCACGAACTCATCGAGAATCCTGATACGGTCGCCGTACGTCGCGCTGCCATACCGCAATTGCAATGCTGCAACCAACTCCTTGCGTGTCGCCATGCTGATTTTCCTTGTCACCTCATGCCGCTCCCGCCGGACAATCCGGCGGATAGCAAACTACGTGAGGCAACAGGTCAGCGCGAGTTGCAATTCCGATGAGTCAATGCGACCGGTTGAGGCAGTATGACTTTCCGTGAGGTGGTGGCTGGCCCGCCGTGAGAAACCAGACGCGGGTTAGCATTGCTGCCAGAGCCGCATGGTGTGCACGAGGGCGACACCCGGCGATTTCCAGCACGGAGGCCAGCATGGGACACGATAACACGGTGTACGTCGGTCTGGATGTCCACAAGGAATCCATCACGGCAGCCTACGCCGTC
>NZ_JBFPKN010000142.1:0-568 GCF_040948805.1 Paraburkholderia sp. BR13439
GGCGGGGCGGGGGTGGCGCGCGGTTATCTGAACCGGCCCGAGCTGACCGCGGAGCGGTTCATCGGCAGTCCCTTTGTCGAGGGCGACCGGCTGTACCGCACTGGCGATCTGGCGCGCTATCTGCCGGACGGCAATCTTGAGTTTTTGGGCCGCAACGATGACCAGGTGAAGATCCGCGGCTTCCGCATCGAGCCGGGGGAGATTGCGGCGCGGCTCATCGAGCATGCCTGGGTGCGCGATGCGGTGGTGGTGGCGCAGCAGGACGGTGCCGGCGAGAAGCGGCTGGTGGCCTATGTGGTATGTGCGCCTGAAGCAGCTTCGAACGGGCTGGATGGAAGCGAACTTGCCGGCGCCTTGCGCGCACACATAAGTGCGCACCTGCCGGACTACATGGTGCCGGCGGCGTTTGTGCGGCTGGCGGCGCTGCCGCTGACGGTGAATGGCAAGCTCGATCGCAAGGCGCTGCCGGCGCCGGACGATGAGGCGTATGCGCATCGCGCCTATGAGGCGCCGCAAGGCGAGGTCGAGATCACGCTGGCACAGATCTGGGCCGAGCTTCTCGGTGTGG
>NZ_JBFPKN010000143.1:0-547 GCF_040948805.1 Paraburkholderia sp. BR13439
TTGTACCGCTGCCACTTGAGACGCGAAACACGCGTACAACTGAGATTCGCGTCGAGGTGCGTCGCGCGGACCAGTCGATCACGGTTAGCTGGCCAACCTCGGAGGCAGCGCAATGCGCCGCGTGGCTACGCGAGTGGCTCGCATGATCCGCATTGACCAGGTGTGGCTGGCAGTTGACCCGCTGGACATGCGGGCCGGCTTTGATACGGCACTGGGTCGGGTAATCTCCGTGTTCGGCGCCGCGCATCCGCACCATGCGTACCTGTTCGCCAACCGGCGGGCCAACCGTCTGAAGGTGCTGGTACACGATGGGATTGGCATCTGGCTGGCAGCGCGACGGCTGAATCAGGGGCAGTTCACCTGGCCGCACGCTGGTAGCGAGCCAAAGCAACGCGCGCTCACACAGGAACAACTGGCCGCTCTGGTGGTGGGTTTGCCATGGCAGCGCATCGGCGCGGACGGTGTGATCCGTGTCGTTTGAGGACGTTCGGTACGTATACGGTCGCGCTTTCGCGCTCTCCGGGGTTCTGGCAGACTCGTCTGCATG
>NZ_JBFPKN010000144.1:0-536 GCF_040948805.1 Paraburkholderia sp. BR13439
CCGCGTTACAGATTTATCGTTCGCGCTACTGATCTACGGTGCTTCAATCATGCTCCTTCGGGAACTACGCCGTCCTTTAAGTACCGCCATAGTGCAATCGCGAGACGTCGTGCGACCGCGACGATTGGGACCCGTGCCTGCTGTTCGCTGCGAGAACCAATGCGTCAGGACGCTGTCTGGCTGGTAACGGATCCACGACCATGCCATCTCGATCAGTAGTGCCCGCACTCGCCGATTGCCTTGCTTGCTGACGCCCTGGTCGACCTGGCTCTCACCACTGTCGTAAGGCTGAGGCGCGAGGCCCACGCAAGCGCCGACCTGGCGACGGTTGCTAAACTGCCGCCAGAACAGCTCCAGTGCCAGTCGCGAGCCACCAACGGCCCCAATGCCGCTCAGGCGTGTGAGGCGTGCGATCGATTCGCTCGCGCGCGGACTCGGGGAGACTCTCGAGCCGCTCCTTCTCCAGTGTCGCCAGTTGCTGCTCGACGAGCGCCAGTCGTTCGCATTCGCGCAGCAGCCGTTGCTGCAGTTCCAGT
>NZ_JBFPKN010000145.1:0-525 GCF_040948805.1 Paraburkholderia sp. BR13439
CGATACAATCACAACCCTGATTCACCTACTCACACACCCATCTCCAGGTACGCTTTCGTGAATCTCTTTACTACTTCTTCCTGATTGTTAAAGAACGACAGCCGATATCACGATTGGATCGTGTACCGCGCTGACTGGCTCAATCGCCAATGCGCAACGCTCTGCATCCAGGCAGAACCCTGCGCATTGAGGATTGGTGGAGGATGACGGGATCGAACCGACGACCCCCTGCTTGCAAAGCAGGTGCTCTCCCAGCTGAGCTAATCCCCCGGTCATACCCTACTCAAGGGTGTCCCAGTCAGCACCACAGACAAAGATGGTGGGTCTGGATGGATTCGAACCATCGACCCCCGCCTTATCAAGACGGTGCTCTAACCGACTGAGCTACAGACCCCTGAGTCTGTCTGCGTTGCTTCTCTAAACCACAGCCGATAAGCGTGAGCGCTTGCGCAGCAATGCAAGCTCTGGAAAGGAGGTGATCCAGCCGCACCTTCCGATACGGCTACCTTGTTACGACTTCACCCC
>NZ_JBFPKN010000146.1:0-524 GCF_040948805.1 Paraburkholderia sp. BR13439
GGGGTGAAGTCGTAACAAGGTAGCCGTATCGGAAGGTGCGGCTGGATCACCTCCTTTCCAGAGCTTGCATTGCTGCGCAAGCGCTCACGCTTATCGGCTGTGGTTTAGAGAAGCAACGCAGACAGACGCAGGGGTCTGTAGCTCAGTCGGTTAGAGCACCGTCTTGATAAGGCGGGGGTCGATGGTTCGAATCCATCCAGACCCACCATCTTTGTCTGTGGTGCTGACTGGGACACCCTTGAGTGGTGTATGACCGGGGGATTAGCTCAGCTGGGAGAGCACCTGCTTTGCAAGCAGGGGGTCGTCGGTTCGATCCCGTCATCCTCCACCAATCCTCAATGCGCAGGGTTCTGCTGGATGCAGAGCGTTACGCATTGGCGATTGAGCCAGTCAGCGTGGTACACGATCCAATCGTGATATCGGCTGTCGTTCTTTAACAATCAGGAAGAAGTAGTAAAGAGATTCACGAAAGCGTACCTGGAGATGGGTGTGTGAGTAGGTGAATCAGGGTTGTGATTGTATCG
>NZ_JBFPKN010000147.1:0-519 GCF_040948805.1 Paraburkholderia sp. BR13439
GTTGGCCGGCTCGAAGCGAACCGGCAAACAACCAGTTCGACCTGCCGATAGCCCAAGGACGTATCTGATTTTCGACCCAGTTGTTGTCTATAGGCACGTGACCGTCATCGAGATAGCGGGTCAGCGCATCCCATCGTTTAAGACTGTAATCCAGCGCTTTGGCAATTGCAGAACCTTCCGACACCAGCTTGCGCTGCGCCATCATCCATTCGTGTAGTGCGTCGCAGACCGGTTTGGCCCGACTCTGTCGGAGCTTTTGGCGTTCATCGGCTTGCAGCATTGCAGCGTCGCGCTCGATGTCGTAAAGCGCAGCGAAGAACGGCAGCGCCTGCGCGGCGATCTGACTGCTGTGATTGGCGTGCAGATCGAAGAACTTGCGTCTCGCGTGCGCCGCACATCCAATTTCAGTGATGCCCTGCTGGAATCCAGCCTTGTAACCACTGTAGTCGTCGCATACCAGTTTGCCCTGCCAGCCAGCGAGGAACGCGCGGGCATGCTCGCCTGCACGGCTGTCGGCGA
>NZ_JBFPKN010000148.1:0-517 GCF_040948805.1 Paraburkholderia sp. BR13439
GCCAGCAGCCGGCCGCACTCGTTATTGATCGCAATGTCGTGATCGGTCTTGCCGATCAGGTGCTTTCTGCCACTGACCTCGGCGATGAAGCCGCGCAGCGCGTGATACGCTTCGATCCGGTTCTGCGAACGATGGACGTTGCGCTGCAGTTGCGGGTCGCGCATGTAGCGCAGCGTGTAGATGCTGCGCACGAGTTTATCGAACTCGAAGACGGCACGGCGCGTGCGGTGACGTGGAGACAATGCGCAAAGCTTGCGAACCAGTGCCTGCTGGCTCATTTCCTTCACGCTGAGTGACGCGATGATCTGTTCGAAGACACACGGATCGTCGCAGATGGCGAGCAAGTCGATCTGTCCAGCGGGTTTGATCAGGAAATTGTCGTACTGCTCGATGTCGTCGCCGCAAAACAGATGTTTTAGCTGTGCTTGCAGGTTGGTGAAGCGCGGCGCAAAGTCCATCTCGAACCAGTACATGGCCGCGAAATTCATCTTGTTGATGCTGTGCATGTCTCCGGTGA
>NZ_JBFPKN010000149.1:0-506 GCF_040948805.1 Paraburkholderia sp. BR13439
TTCCGCCGACTCGCACGAGACTACGAGCGATTGCCCGAAACTCTGGCTGGCTTGCACTTCGTCGTCTTCTCCGTGCTTATGCTTGTTCACTTTGCAACCCTTAGCAAAAGTGCCTAACACCCTCTAAGTCTTCGGCGAGGTATGCGATGATCACTTGCCTCTAGCCAGCCCGCGCCCAGCGGAAAATCGTTCGGCATGGATTTAGCTGTCAAGGCTCCTATATCGGCGAACGCGTTGCCATCCCATATGATCGCCACAAGCGCAAACACAGTGCAAGTCGCCGACCTGAAGAGCGAGATCGAGGCGCTTCCGAAGCCCGCGAGAGGCTATCGCCAAACTGGCCACGTCGACGAACGAATTAGCGCTGAAAGCGCTTCAATCGTAAGCGCCCGGTCATCCCATCTTGAGTCACGGTGAAAGTCTTGGGAGCATCGTGTTCACTTAAATAGGTGGACACGTGAACACTATTGAAGAAGCAGCGGCACCTAGCCGTCGACGACGCCGGC